>JBJXGX010000282.1:0-3094 GCA_046160305.1 Burkholderiales bacterium | reverse complement strand
CTCGGCGCCGAGATGCGTTGCGCTCCCGACGCCAAGCGAGGAAAAATTGAACGCACCCGGCTTCGCCTTGGCGGCGGCAACGAAATCGCTGACGCTCTTGTAGCCCTTGGTCGGCGAGACCACCAAGAAGAGCGGGGAAACGCCGAGCGGCACGACCGATGCAAAATCTCGCGCCGGATGGTAGCCAAGGCTTGGATAGAGGGACGGTGCGATCGTGTGCGCGTTTGAGTTGACGAGAACGGTGTAGCCATCGGGGGCCGACTTGGCGACGATGCTGGAACCAATCGTTGCCCCGGCACCGGGACGGGTCTCCACGACGATGCTCTGACCGAGTTGAAGCGATAGCTGCTCGAATACTACGCGGGGGGCGATGTCAGCAAGGCTGCCGGCTGCGAAAGGCACGATCGCGCGAAGCGGCTTGGTGGGCCACGGCTGTGCACGGGACTCCATGGCTGCGAGCGCGAGTCCGAGCAGCTGCATCATCAGCATCATATATTTTCGGTTCATGATGTCCTCCAATGAAAATTGGTTAGGCTTACGTACGCGAATCGAATGTACGCCAAAGTCCGCGGGGGCTAGGGCACCTTCCCCTTTACTGCCCATGCCGTCGCTGCATAGGATCGCGGCCCATCTGGATCGCCGTCGAGATACGCGGCCGCGACCGCGCTGCGCAGCTTCTCTTTTCGATCCGTGTTGAGGGTGCTGAAGTACGCGGCATACGGTCCGTCTTTGCCAGCAAGAGGTGCCCAGAAGTCGTCGAAGGACGTAAAGTCCATCCGGATCGTCAAGCTGTCTCGCTTGACGTCAACCAGTCCGGCATCGCGCCATGCCTTGGTCAATCCGTCCGAGCGAGACATGGGCCGGGCGCAGGCCTTTGCCCGCCGCTCGTTGGCATGCGGATCGAGCACCGCGGCGGTATCGAAGAACATGCGGGACATGACCAGGCCGCCGCGTGTGTCCCATGTCGCTGCCGCGACGGTTCCGCCGGACCGCGTGACGCGCCGCATCTCGCGCACGGCCCGGTCAGCATCCGGAATGAATGACAGGACCAGACATGAAAGCGCATGGTCGAATGAACCATCTTCGAAAGGTAGTTCGCAGGCATCGCCAACCTGAAAGCCGACCCGAGGATCGTGCGTCCGCGCCTTCGCGTGCTTGACATAGACGGAAGAGAAATCGACACCTTGCACCGCACCGATGCGCGCGTTCTGAGCGAGCTCGAATGTCAGGCTGCCGGTTCCGCATCCGACATCGAGGACGCGTCCGGCGGCGGTGACGCCAGCAAAATCGATGAGCAGCGGCGCCAACCGCCGGCTCCAACGACCCATCTGGGCTTCGTACCCATTGCCATCGGTGGACAAGAACGTTGATGAAGTTTCCAAGACATCTCTCCTGCAACAACGACGCGTGGAAATATGGTACAGAGAGCCCTTCCGTGTCTTGTGTTCGTTCTGAATTCCCATGAATTCTTCTGAAGCCGCGATCGGGTGATCCTCGCCCATGCATGACGCCAAGGTGTTCCGCTTTGGTTCGTTCCGGCTGCTACCTGGCCGCCGGGAGCTCCTGCTAAGAGGCGACCCGGTAACGCTTGGCTCGCGCGCGTACGACCTGCTCGTCGCATTGGTGAATAGGCAGGGCCAGCTCGTCACCAAGGACGCGCTGATGGACGAAGTGTGGCCCGGCACGGTCGTCGACGAGAACAACCTGCCGGCGCAGATATCGGTGTTACGCAAGCTGCTTGCGGCTGACGAGAGCCTCGCGAGGTGCTTGCAGACCGTCGCAGGGCGCGGCTATCGCTTCGTCGCCAATGTCGAGGTCGAGCCAGTGGCGAACGTCGGCGCTGGTATTCCGGCTGCGCCGAACACCGCCGCCGATGCCCTCTCGATTGTCGTTCTGCCGTTTGCCAATCTGAGTAGCGATGTCGAGCAGGCCTACTTCGCCCAAGGCATGAGCGATACGGTGACCACCGATCTCTCGAGAATTTCCGGATTGCTCGTGATCTCGGCCTCGACCGCCGCGACCTTCGAAGGAAAAGCGGTCGACGTGAGGCAGGTGAGCCGCGAGCTCGGCGTGCGTTTCGTGCTCAAGGGCAGCGTGCAGCGGAATGACCGGAATGTGCGGATCAATGCGCAACTGATTGACGGGCCGAGCGGCGTGCAGATCTGGTCCGAGATCCTCGATGGCGACAGCGCCGATCTTTTTGCGTTGCAGGATCGGATTACCGGCCGCATCGCCATCTCGATCGGGCGCGCGATTTTCGTGGCGGCCGCACGCGATGGCGAGGCGCGCAATATTGACCCCAAATCCAGCGATCTCGTCATGCGAGGGATTGTTGCGGACAACAAGCCGCACACGCTGGAAGGCCTTCAACTGCAGGAGCACCTCTTCGCCCGCGCGGTGCAGCTCGATCCGAAGAACGGTGATGCCCTTGCGCGCCTTGCCCGCGCCATCCTGATCCAGTCGTCGCAAGCCTACGTGCCTGCTCAGTTCAAGGAGGACGCACTCAGGCGCGGCGCCGAGGCCGCCGAGAAGGCTTTGGCGCTCGACCCTGGCAACCCTCGTGCCCATCTGGCAATGACCTACCTTCACGTGCTGCGCGGCGATTTCGAACGTGGGGTACTGGCGAGTGAGCGGGCGATTGCGCTCGATCGCAATCTGGCTATGGCGCACAACATGCTCGCCACGTCCTTGCTGCATCTCGGGAAGGGGAGCGAGGCGATTCCCGAGGCGGAAACGGCGGTCCGCCTCGATCCGATCGGTCCACAAATCGATGTGTTTCGTACGACCATGGGGCTTGTTCGTTTGCTGCTTGGACAAATCGACGAGGCGATCGACTGCTTCACGCGTTCACGGGCGGGCAATCCAAAGCTTGCACGTGCCCACGCTGGGGCGGCTATCGCGCTGGCAATCAAGGGCGATGTCCCCGGTGCACAGGTCGCCGCCGCAGATCTGCTGCGCCTCGCTCCGGACTTTCGGCTGTCGCAAACGATCGACGCATGCTTGCCCACGTCACCGCCTCGATACCGGCAGTTCTTTGAGGAAGTGTTGCGGCCGGGCGCAGTGCTGGCCGGGGTGCCGGTCTAAGGGTGAATGC
>JBJXGX010000281.1:0-8910 GCA_046160305.1 Burkholderiales bacterium | reverse complement strand
GCGCGCTTCAACGCCCCTGGCACGCCCCAATGAAGAATTGCGGCAAGAAGAATTTCGGTATCCGAGTGGCCTCGCCATTGCCGAACGACGCCTGTCGCTTCGAGCTCACGGCGCATCGCGGCAAAGCTGTAGATCTCGCCATTGAAGACGATGGCGTACCGCCCATCTGCGGAGAACATCGGCTGATGCCCCTCGGGCGACAGGTCGAGAATCGACAAGCGCCGATGCCCCAATGCGATCCCAACTGTTTCGTCGACCCATACGCCTTCATCATTTGGGCCGCGATGCGCGAGCGCATCCGCCATTCGCTTCGCAATGGCGCCGAGCGTGGGGCGATCCGATCCATTCACCTGCCAAAGCCCTGCGATACCGCACATAATCAGTAGGCCTCGCCGGTGCAAGCAGTCCAGACTTCGGTCCATCGACGCGCTTCTTCAGCACTAAACGGCCGCGCCCGATGCCGAAGGAACAAGCGTTCGAGGCCAGTCGTTACGGCCGCGGTGTCAATCAGTCCCTTCGTCATTTGCGTGCCCACACCCGTCAAGCCCCGCAGCGGCGCGCGTTCACGCTGGGCCAGTGCCCAGATCGATCGCATCATGTTCATGCGACCATGCCAGCTCTTTCGGATCGATATGCGGTCTTGTCGGTAGCCCACCAGCGGATGAGCGATCCCCGCGAATCGACTCGAACCGAACGACCGCCGAAGCAGTTCCTGGTCCTGCCCTTTGCGGTAGCGCTCATCGTAGCGCCAGCGGCGAAACCACTCGATGCGCCCCATCCAAGTCGGGTGCGGCAGATAGAAGCCGGCGTAAGGCTTCGCGCAAATCCTCTCATGCGACTCTCCAACGGCATGCAGCCCGACCGGGCGGCCATCGTCCGCGAACACCATCATCTGCGCCCCGATGAGATCGATCGCGGGGTGGGCTTCCAAGTATTCGACCTGCATAGCCAGACGTTGGGGATAGGCGATGTCATCGGCGTCCATGCGCGCGAAGTATCGTCCTCGCGCGACGTCGATCGTCTGGTTGAGCCGAGCCCCAAGCCCGCGTTGCACACCATTCACGACGATGCGAATGCGCGCATCGCGCCACTGGCGTGCCCGCTCGACGCTGGTATCGGTAGAGCCGTCGTCGTGGAGCACCAATTCCCAGTCTGAATAGGTCTGTGCGATCAGCGATCGAAGCGCAGCATCGATCGTCGAATCACTGTTCTGCATGGACAGCGCGATCGTAACGAGCGGCGCCGTTGCCTGGCCGGAGTCCTTGATCAACGGCGATGCGCCCGTAGCGTTCGCATGCATTCGTATGTCTCAACTCTCGCGATAGAACAGGCGGCCCGGCCACCCGATCGCCTGATAGGTTGTTGCCCCTACGATGCGCCAGGAAAGTTCATGCAGCAACCGTCGTGCGGCCCGCGCGCCACGCTCTTTGCCCCATATCGCGCGGAATGGCATCGTCACCAACCATCGCAGCGCTTGCAGCGCAGGGGTCAGGCGATGCTGCGCGGCGAGTTCCGTAATCGTCGCTATGGGACCATCGACGGGCGGGCGGTGAGCGCGCAAGGCAAGTGCTTCATCGAGCAGCAAGGCGAGTCGGTGGGCATACGTGTGCTCAGCTCTTGTCCTTGCGTGGCCGGCACGCGCGATTCGATCACGCTCATCGGGATGTGAAAGAAAATACTGGACACGGTCGATCAGCTCGACCTGCGATTCAAACGTGACCACCTCTTCGCCGATCTGGTAATGGCGATTCAACCCGTCGGCTGACTCGGTCAACAGGAATCCGCCGGCGCCTGGCACCTCAAATACGCGCGCCTTGATCTGGCGGCTGCGATACGGCATGACACCACGCCAATGCAATCCCGAATCACCAAAGTTGAGCGTCACGATTGAGTCACGCACGACCGTTCGCATCTCATCGCCCGGGATCGGACCGTTCGGCCATCCATGACCGAAACAATCAACATGGATGCCACGATGCTCGAGAGCACGCACCCAACTCCGGCGATTCCCATAGGCTGCACCGACAAAGCTTACTTTGTACCGGCATTCGCTCGCCGGCCGGGGCGGCACAAGGAGCTCGTCTGCGGCAGCCCACTGTGACAGAACACATTGGTTGAAGCCATCGACTTGCGCCCTGGCATAGGCCGCCGCCGAGGTCGTGGCATAGCAGTCGACGTGAGGCATGATGTAACGCGAGAACTGATCATACTTCCAGGAATCATCGGCCCCCCAGGTCACCAGGGTCGCGGAACGGGTTGCCCGAACAAGATCAAGCGACTCTGTCCAGATCTCGTAGCCCGTCAAGACGCAGAATACGATGTCCGGCCGCTCGCGCTCGACCGACTCGAGGAAGGCCGCATTGAGGGCGGCGAAATCCGTATGCGCGTGCCGATCGAATGACTCGAAATGCGCAACCGAATGGCCCATTGCGCGCAACGCGGGCAGCATGTTGGCGAACTCGTATCCGTCGCCACGGCGTGGATCGCCATATAGATGACGCCCCGCCACAAACAAGATCTTCATAGTGCTCGCGGCTTACCGCGGATCGCGGTGACGTGATAGCCGACGGTGAATCGTTGCTCGGTGTCGAACACATCGATCGCACGTGCCCAGAAAGGTACGATGATCCCAAGTAACGGCAACAGCAGCATCCAGAACGGGAACCAGACAACGCGCAGGCCGAGCGGGATCGCGTAATTCCATGGCGCGCTGCTGCGGAGGAACCGGATCGACTCCTGCGCAAAAGATCGAAATGAACCCGCGTTCGCCACGACGCGAATCGACTCGAAATTCGCATCCGCCAAAAAGCGTTGATACCAATAGGGCGTATATCCGCCATAAAAATGGTAGGGCTCCTGGTGGATCCCCGATCCGAGCGGGGCGGTGAGAATCAGGGTTCCTCCCGGCGCCAGAATCCGTGCGAGCTCACCGACGACTTTGATCGGCTCGGGATGATGCTCGAGCATTTCGGTGCAAAGGACCGCATCGAATGACGCATCCTGCACAGGGATTGCGGTGGCATCGCATAGGTGGTCAATGCGCCCATATCCCCCAAAGCGTAATTGGTCGTCATCCAGCTTCATCACGTCCTGGGACTCGTACCGGCAGTGCGCGAATAGCGCCCTGTAGGGGCACGATCCCGCCCCGACGTCGAGTACGCGCGCACCTGCCGGAATGCGAGCGGCCTCGGCCGCAACAAAGCGATCGCGGAGCACCGGGTTGAAAGAGTAGACCTCGCTCGTTGCAAGCCAGGCACGCACGCGTCTAAGCATGGGATCTCGAGAATTCAAACATGCCGCAACCATAATCGAGATTCGCGGCCAGATCGACATGCGCCTGTTCGTGATAACGCCCATCATCGTCGACCAGGGCAAATGATCGCAGGGACATCCCCGAAGCAAGCCGAACAATGGTGCCGGGCGAAAAGATTCGCTGCGCATTGAAACAAACACGCTCGCGCCCCACGGGCACCGACAGATACAAGTGCCCGCCCGGCCTAACAATGCGCACCAATTCTGCTAACGCCCGCACGCTTCCGTTCGGATCGAGTGGGTCGCCGTACCGCGCAAGCCCGACGTGCTCGATGACATGTAAGCTTGACACCGACCCGAGGCTGCCATCAGCGAACGGCAGGCCGGTCAGCGTGCCGGCAACCGAAAGGACATCGGTCAATCCGGACGCGAGGGGCCGGTAATCGAGAAAGACTGTCGGCACCTGCGCCGAGAGTACGCTCACCATCAATACGCTCGACCCGCAATCAACGTGTAGTACGGGGCGGACGAGGGCAAGGCGGCGTGCAAGCCACGCGCCCTGATAGAAATAGTGCGGATCAAACGCCGTACCTGCACTTCGATCCGAAAGACAGGGCCACAGATCGGAAAACGCCACGCTCTTTTCGTCCGATCGGCTGCGATACGCGCGCCATTCGGCAAAGAACGCGGGCAGCCGCACGATACCCGCCAGCGGTCGTGGATCGAGAAAGGGCAGCATCCAACTGCGGGCAAGCTGCTTCAGGCGGGCGTTCACTACGGTGATCTCTCGATTCAATAACGTAGTCGCGGGACGAAACGAAGGAACAGAACGGCCTTGCAGGCCATTATGCCGATCTCCCGTGTCGCACGTGGTCCAAGCAGAATGTAGACAGCCACCGCGTTCGCGATCACTGCGGACCAGGCTGCACCGGTCAATCCCAATCGGGGAATGAACAGAAGATTGAGCGCGATATTCACGAGAAGTGCCGCGCCCATGCGCATGAACGCGTAGCCATTGAGGCGGTCCGCAAGGAGGCGATTGGCGATAACGGTGCCGACAAACGTGAATAGACACGACCAAACGTGGATCGCCAGAATCAACTCGGCGCCGTCGAATCGCGAGCCATAAAGAAGCGCGATGATCCAGGGCGCGGCGATGCTGACCGGCAGCGCGACCGCAATCGCCAGCGCAAGCATCGACGCGAAGATGCGCTCGAGCTCGAACCGATAGCGTTCTGCGCTGCTGCGTTGCAGCTCGATCACTGCGGGCAGCAATGAACTTGCGATCGCCGCCGCAACCAACGCAAGCGTTTCGGTCAACCGGCTCGCGGCTGCATAAATGCCAACGGCACGGTCATCAAGCAATGCGCCGATCATCAACTGATCCACCCGCATCAACGCGATCGCCGCAATGCCGGCAAGAATCAGCGGGGCGGCCTGCCGAAGCAATGCGCGCGCCTCGGCGGTGCTCCAACGCATTCCAGTGAAACGTTGCCCAGACCGTCTGAATACGAGCATGAGCGCGGATGCGGCAAGCGCGCCCTCGATTGCCACGAGCCATGCGAATGCGACGACAGGCAACGCGGCAAGAATGCATCCGATTCGAAGACCGGTGACCACAACAAACGCGATCGAGCGCGCGACCATTGGGGCACGACTTTCGAGCTTTGATTGGTACCAGAACTCAATGACGTGAAACGGGTTTGCGAAGAACGACAACGCGACGATAAACGCCATCGCGACGATCACGGGTTCATCCGGTCGAACGATCCGAACGCCGGCGATGACGACCAACATTCCGATCGTCGCACCGATCACGCGTAACCAGAAGGCCGTGGCAAGAATTACATTTGTCTGCGTGGGGCGCTCGAGCACGGCAGACACGACCACGCCCTCCAGGGCGAGGTCCACCAGCATCGAGCAAAGCCCGGCAATGGCAAGCGCGTAGGCGAGCTGACCGAAATCGTTCGGCCCGAGATAGCGCGCCGCCCACACCCCGACGATGAAGCCAATGCCCAGGCGGATCGCGCGATCCGCGAGCATCCAACCGGCGTTGCTTACGACACGACGGGCAAGGCGTCCGCGTGCAAACCGGATGCGCAACCGGTCAAGGAACCACATAAGGACTTCGTGGGGCATTGCGCATCGATCGCCAGATGTCAGGTAAGTGACCGCGAGGCCGCGCTACGAGGGAACGACGGTGCGCATATAGACGTCGCCAAATATGCTCGTCTCATTCTTGAATGCGTGGAGATACTCCACCATGACTTTTGGAGACACCCATTCCCCGAATGCCATGCACATCGTTTCCTCGGGGGAGTAATTGGCCTCGATCGGACCAAGGGCCTCTAGATGTTCGATGCAGGCGATCGTGGCGGCGCGTCCCTCGGGTGCGAATTCGATCGAGAGCGCTCCAACCGGCTGAGACAGACCTTTGATCACTTCGCGCTCAAATCCCTCGACGTCAATCTTTACGAACGAGGGCACGCCGAACCGGTCGATCAGACGGTCGAGGGTCGTCATCGTGACGTGCTTCTTCTTGCGCCACCTATGGTCCGCAAAACGACCACTGGCGCGCACTGACTGGACCCACTCCGGTGAAAGCGACGAGAGCGTGTTCACTTCGCTGATCATGAGCTCTGCAGTGCCGTCGCACGCACCAAGCACGTTCTCGAGAATGCTTAGACGAGGATCCGCACCGAATGTACGACGCAGGAACGCAACGCAATCATCCTGCGGCTCGATCGCGACAACGCGGGCGCCCAACGCGAGGAATATTTTTGTGCGATTGCCGACGTTTGCGCCCACATCAAAGCATAACGCGTCGGGTCGAATGAATTGACGGTAAAACGTGAGGAGTCGCTGATCGTCATCACTCCATCGTTCTGCACCGAGACGCCACCGGCGCTGCTGAATAAGCGTGTACAACGGCGACCGACGCAAGGCTCGTTTCAAGAGCTCGATCACGTTGGGCCCCTACGCCGCCTCCAGCTTCGCGAACTCAAGCGCCAGCCACTTCATGCCGGCCTTGCCGAAATTGATCTGCAATCGCGCATCGCTACCCGACCCTTCGGCATTGACGATGACGCCAGTGCCGAATTTCTGATGGGTGACGGACTGCCCGATGCGAAACGGCATGCTCGCGTCGCGTCGTGCGCGGGATGATGGTGCGGGCTCCGCGACGCCCCAGGCGTTCGCTGCGGGTTTGGCATTGTGGCGGGCCGAGAGCCACTTCAGCACGCCCGCCGGGATTTCATCCAGAAACCGTGAGGCGACGTTGTACCGTGTTTGTCCGTGCAGCATGCGCGTCTGCGCGAACGACAGATAGAGGCGGGTTCGTGCCCGCGTGATCGCCACATACATGAGCCGGCGCTCTTCCTCGAGACCGTCGTCTTCGTTGCGGCTCTGCTCGTGCGGGAATAGTCCTTCTTCGAGGCCGGTAAGGAATACCGCGTGGAACTCCAGGCCTTTTGCGGAGTGGACCGTCATCAATTGAACGGCATCCGCGCCTTCGCCTGCCTGATTGTCGCCGGACTCGAGGGCCGCATGGGCGAGAAAGCGGGCGAGCGGATCGACGGCGACCGGCGCCTGCGCGGCATCGTCACTCGGGACGATATCGTCCGAGGCATCGGGCACGAAAGAGGTCCCATGCTCGTCTTCGTCCCTGAAGACGGCCGCGGCGGTGACCAACTCGTTCAGATTCTCGACGCGATCGGCGCCGTCCTTCTCCGCCTTGTAGTGCGGGAGCAGTCCGCTTGCTTCGATGACATGCTCGACCGCTTCGGGGAGCGGTAGGTCGTGTGTGGCGGCCTTGAGGTTTGCGATCAATTCGACGAACGCACCAAGGCTCGTGGCCGCCTTGCCCGTCAACTTCGGGACCGCGTGTACCAGGCTGGTGCCGGCCGCGTTGGCGGCATCCTGAAGCTGCTCGATCGAACGAGCGCCGATGCCGCGCGCCGGAAAATTGACCACGCGCAGGAACGCGCCATCATCATCGGGATTTGCGATGAGGCGCAGGTATGCGAGCGCATGCTTGATTTCCAGACGCTCGAAGAAGCGCAGCCCGCCGTAGACGCGATAAGGCAGTCCGGCACCGAACAGCGCGTGCTCGAGGACACGGGATTGCGCGTTCGACCGATAGAGCACGGCAACATCGCGGCGCGCATGACCGTTTTGCACGAGGCTTTGAATCTCTTCGACCAGCCAACCGGCCTCCTGCGCATCACTCGATGCCTCGAACACACGAAGCGGCTCACCTTCACCCGCCTCGGTCCAAAGATTCTTGCCGAGTCGATTGTTGTTATGCGAGATCAGCGCGTTCGCCGCCTTGAGAATGCTGCCGAACGAGCGATAGTTCTGTTCAAGGCGGATGATGTTCTCGACCTTGAAGTCGCGCTCGAAATCGGCCATGTTGCCGACATTCGCGCCGCGGAAGCGATAGATCGACTGGTCATCGTCGCCCACCGCGAACATCACATTGGACTCGCCGACCAATAGCTTCAACCAGCGGTATTGGAGACGATTGGTATCCTGGAATTCATCGACCAGCACATGCTTGAAGCGGGCCTGATAATGACTGCGCAGCATCTCGTTGCGCGATAGAAGCTCGTAACTCCGCAATAAGAGTTCGGAGAAATCGACCGCCCCTTCTTTCTGGCATTGCTCGTCATAGGCCGCATAGATCTCGGCGTTCCGACGCGAGAAGTCGTCGAACACCTCCACCTGTTTCGCGCGTTTGCCCTCTTCCTTCGCCGCGCTGATGAAATACTGAACCTGGCGTGGAGGAAACCGCTCTTCGTCGACGCCAAGACCTTTCATCACGCGCTTCAAGAGCGAGAGCTGGTCTTGTGAATCGAGGATCTGGAATGTCTGCGGCAGATTGGCGTCGCGAAAATGCGTTCGCAGCAGGCGATTGCACAGGCCATGGAATGTGCCGATCCACATGCCGCGAATATTGATAGGAAGCATGGCGGAGATGCGCGTCATCATCTCGCGCGCTGCCTTGTTCGTGAAGGTCACCGCGAGCAATCCGTTCGGACTCACGTTGCCGGTATGAATCAGCCACGAGATGCGTGTAGTGAGCACGCGCGTCTTGCCGGACCCGGCGCCCGCCAGCACGAGCGCATGCTGATTGGGCAGGGTGACGGCCGCCAGTTGTTCGGCGTTGAGATTGTCGAGGAGGGTACTCATGAAGATTGTGGTGATTCTATCCTACCAACCAACGACCTCCGTGGGCCGCTACTTCTCCGCCGTCGCCGCCCTGCCATCGCCAATGAGGGCAAACAAAACGTACGACACATACACATACCACGCAATCATGTGGCTCGCGGTCGGGAATGGCGATTCGTAAAGCTCACTCAAGACGAGCGGAACAGCGGTGTTCTGAATCAAGCCGACCACACCGAGTACGCCTGCGAATACGCGCGGCAGGCCCGGCAGATCGGTTCGTCGCAAGTAGAGGACCAGGAGCGCAATCGCGACGAACGCGAGGACCACCGCACCAATCCCGGCCCTATTCGCGCGCGCAATGCTCGGATCCGTCTCGTTCAATCCGGCGATGAAAACAAACAAGAACGTCGCCAAGCCAACCAGTAGCGCAGCAATAAAATTCCAGCCGATCCAGGAGCGGGACGTGGCTTCGGGTTCGCCGGTCACGCC
>JBJXGX010000280.1:0-17222 GCA_046160305.1 Burkholderiales bacterium | reverse complement strand
GAAGCGGGTATCAAGGCGGATTGATTCGTATTGTGGAACCGCGTCGACGACGCGCCCGCGGATCGGTAGGTCGCGCGCCCGCATCGCTGTCGGACAAGTCAGTGGCGAGACACGGTAAGATCGTACGGAAAGCATGAGCAGGAATTCCAAGTGAAATGATGCGCCGGGGTAAGCTCGTTCGCGATGCATCGCTCATGACACCGGAGAATGACGTTGAAGAAGACTGCCCTAATTGCCGGCGCCACGGGTGTTGCCGGACGGACCCTTCTTGACCATCTGACTCGGCTACCGGATTGGAATGTGATCGGCGTCTCGCGTCGAGCGCCGGATTTCGAGACGAAGGCGCGATGGATCGAGGCGAATCTCCTCGACGAGGAATCCAGTCGCGCTCAACTCGGTCGGCTGAAGGAGGTCACGCATCTCTTCTACGTCGCCTTCGCCGATGCGCCGACTTTCGCTCTGCAACGATTGCCCAATACGGCAATGCTGGTCAATGCCGTGGAGGGCCTGGGCGCGGCCGGCGGCAGCCTCGAACATGTGTGCCTGCTGCAGGGGACGAAGTATTACGGCAATCATCTCGGGCCGTTTCGCACGCCGGCCAAAGAGCACGATCCGCGCATGCTCACGCCCTACTTCTACTATGACCAACAGGACCACCTGGAGCGACGCGGGCCTACGTTCGGCTTCACGTATTCATGCGCACGCCCGCATGTGATCTGCGGCTTCGCGCTCGGCACGCCGTTGAATTTGATCGCCGTACTCGGTGTCTATGCCACGGTCTGCAAGGAGCTCGGTCTGCCACTTCGCTTCCCGGGCAAAACCGGCGCCTACCGGTCTATCTACCAGGCGACCGACGCCGGCCTGCTCGCGCGCGCGATGACATGGATGGCGACCACACCCGCTTGTCGCAACGAGGCGTTCAACATCACGAACGGTGATTTCTTTCGCTACGAGAATATCTGGCCGACGTTGGCGAATTTTTTCGGCATGGAGGTGGACGAGCCATGGCATACCGACCTTGTGGTCGCGATGGCCGACCGCGCGCCGCTGTGGGATGACATCGTCCGCAAACACGGTCTTGCAGCGAACCCCTTCGCACGCGTGGCCGACTGGCGCTTCGCCAACTATGCTTGGGGTGCCGACTGGGACGTGATGTCTGATACGTTGAAATGCCGCAAGGCCGGTTTCCTGGAGTTCGTCGATTCCGAGGACATGTTCCTGCGTGTGCTCGGGGAGTTTCGAGCGCGGAAGGTCATTCCGTAGCATCCGACGTGCGGCGCGGCGCGTCGAGGACCTTGACGCTGCCGCTCGGGGAATGCATGTCCTCGAGAGATTGTCGGTGCGCCGGGGAGTCAAAAGGTTGTTGATAGAAACGTTGGCATGGCGCGGTATCTTTATCGCCTGATCCCCGTCGCCTTACGCGGGTTTCTTTTTCAGTGAAAGCGAAGTCGCCACTGGGTGCGCTTCCCCGGGCCGCTTGATGACCATCGGCAGAATCATCGCCCCGCACAGCATGATCGTCACGATCGGCAGCGCGCCGCTGAACGAGCCCGTGGCATCCTTGACCGCCGCCGCGAAAAGTGGGCCGACGAGGCCGGCCGCACCCCAAGCGGTCAGGAGAGCGCCGTAGTTCGCGCCCAAGTGCCGGGTGCCGAAGTAGTCGGCATTGAACGACGGCATGGTGCCGAAGCCGCCGCCATAGCAGAGCAGGATGATCGAGTACGCAAGCACCACGGCGGTGAGCGATTCCATGCTGCCCAATGCAATGAAGACGCAGGCTTGTATGCCGAAGATCGCGCAATAGGCGCGATGGCGCCCGATGCGATCGGACACCGCGCCCCAGAATAGGCGGCCGATCCCATTTGCCGCGCAGACACAGCCGTACATCGCAGCGACGATCGTGGGCGCCGCATGGGTCAGCTCCTGCATGATCGGCACCGCATTCGAGATGACCAGAATCCCCGCCGTGATATTCAGAAACAGCATCGACCAGAGCAGGTAGAACTGTGGTCTGCACAGCATCTCGCGCGTGGTATGCGAGCGCGCCTCGGGAGCGTGTGCGGCGAGGCCGGGCGATGCATAGCCATGCGGCGGATTCTTGAGAAACAAGGCGCAGGCGCCGCCGACCGCGATGAAAGCAATCCCCGACCACACGAACACGTTCATCAATGCATGCAGATGATCAAGCGACAATGTGAGCACCGCGCGTCGGATCCGAACACTTTCGGCGTAGTCGGTCGCAGCGACGATGGCTGCCTCGAAGCCGGGCGAGCTCTTGACGATGAAATTGTAGAAGAACGCCCCAAGACCGAATCCCATTACGACCATGCCGCTGCCCAGGCCGCGTCGGTCCGGAAACCATTTGGTGACCACGGCCACTGGCGTGATATAGGCCATTCCCACCCCAAACCTGCCAAGCGCGCCGTAAGTGAGATACAGCCACACCGCGCCGAAACGAGGCGTACCGAGCCCCGCAAGTACATTGCCGATTCCCCAGAGTAGGACACCGATCAAGGTCACCAGGCGCGGCCCGGCACGATCCTGCCAACGCCCGCCGACGAGAGCGCCCACGCTCAGCGCCAGAATTGCGACCGCAAAGGTCCAGGTTACTGTCGTGTTCGACCAGCCGAAGCCCGCGATCAACGGCTGCGTGAAGATGCTCCAGGAGTAGATCGCGCCGAGACTCGTCATGATGACCGTCCCGGCAAGGGCGATCATCCAGCGACTATTCACATGTGCCTCGTCAGCGCGAACGCTCGTTGCATGAGCGTTCGCGTGGGTGTGATACCGATTCATGATCAATCCACTTCAGATTCTGATTCTTGGTGGATGAGAATCTAGTATCGATGTCGCGGACCGGGAATTACCCGTTGGAACTAGGCTGGCGCAGCCGTATTCGCGACCGACTGGTCGTTGACGTTCGCGTTCGCGGCGCAGCGAGAAGGCGAATGCGCGGGTTGCACGTCCGGGGTGAATGATCGGTTGGGTCAGGGGCTGCTCGTCTCGCCGCTGCCCGAGCTGACACTTGCGTGTTGCCGACTGGCGCTACGCCGGCTACCCTTGGGGCGCCGACGCGGGCGTGATACCCGATCGCATGAACTGCCGTAACGCCGACTTCCTCGCGCGTGTCGACTCGGAACAGGCCTTCCGGCTCGTGCTCAGTGCGTTTCGGGAGCGGCAGTTGATTTCGCATCGCACTGTGCGGCGTTGCGTTGGGCATGCACGATACGACAAAGGATTCTGAGACATGGATTTCGAGCTGCCCGAAGATCTCCGGATGCTGAAGGACACCGTTCGGAAATTCGTCGACCGCGAGCTCATTCCAATCGAGATGCACGCGATGGACGGGCCGGACTTGAAGCCGGATGTGCGCGCTGCGCTTGAAGCGAAAGCCAAATCGCTCGGGCTGTGGCTGCTCGACGTGCCGACCGAATACGGTGGGCAAGGCCTTTCGCTGCTCGGCATGTCAGTCGTTTGGGAGGAGCTTGCACGGACGATTGCACTGCCTCCGCGTGGACCAGGAATTTTTGGGCCGGAGCCACGCTTGCTGCTGCGGCTCAATGCATCGCAGAAGGAGCGCTACCTGTTTCCGGTGCTTCGCGGCGAGAAGAAGACGATTTTCGCGCAGACTGAGGCCGATGCCGGCGGTGATCCCGGTGGGATGCGCACCACCGCCATCCGCAAGGGCGATCACTACGTCTTGAATGGCAATAAGCGCTTCATTTCGCATGCGGCGGGCGCGGACTTCATGCAGGTCGTCGCGGCGACCGACCGCGGCAAAGGCTCACGCGGCGGGCTGAGCATGTTCCTCGTCGACATGGACTCCCCCGGTGTTGCGATCACGCGCAAGGTCGAGAAGATGATGGGGGATGTCACCTACGAGCTCGCTTTCGATGACGTCAAGATCCCCGCCGAAAACCTGATGGGCGAAGAAGGACAAGGCATGGTCCTCGCGCAAGGCTGGATCACGGCCGGGCGGACCTATCAGGCCTGTCGTGGTCTTGGTGTTGCCCAACGCTCGATCGAGCTCGCGACGCGTTACGCGCAACTTCGCAGTACGTTCGGGGTGCCGCTTTCCGAGCGGCAGGCGGTGCAATTCATGCTCGCCGATTCCTTCATGGACCATGAGATCGGTCAGAACTATGTGTACCGCACCGCGTGGAAATACGATCACAACAAGCTCGCCCGGCACGAAAGCTACATCACCAAGATCTTCTGCACCGAACTGGGATTCCGGGCGGCCGACCGCTGCATGCAGATCCACGGTGGAATGGGGCTCACGGTCGATTTGCCGATCCACAAGATGTGGAAGGATTCGCGCAGCTTCATGATCACCGAAGGGCCCGTCGAGGTCATGCGAATGGTGCTCTCGCGGGAGCTCTTCAAGATGCATCGATAACCTATGGGGTCAGGTCTCAATACTGTTCGTAACCTATGGGGTCAGGTCTTGTCTTTTGTCTACAGGCCGTTAGGCGTCAGGGTGATCGCAAGGTAGACAAGAGACAATACCTGCCCCGTACTGCTGGGCTCACATTGCGTGTGCTCGCGATGCTTGCCCAATCGCGTTCTCATTTTCTCTTTAATCTTCCAGCGAGATCTTGTGCTCGCGAGCGATCGCCGTCCAGCGCGCGATCTCGGCTTGGATGTATTTGCCGAACTCATCGGGTGTCATTGGCATCGGATCGATCGCCTCCGCTGAAAGGCGCTGTTGCAACGCTGGTGCGGCAATCGCCTTGTTGATTTCGACGTTGAGCCGCTTCGTGATGTCGTCAGGCAGGTTGGCCGGGCCCACGATGCCGTACCACTGCACCGAGTCGAAGCCTTTGAACCCTGATTCCTCGAATGTTGGCAGATCAGACAGAAGCGGATGGCGCTTGAGACCGGTCACGGCCATCGGCTTCATCTTCTTCGCGCGGATGTGCGGCAGCGCTGCGGCAAGCCCCGGCATCATCATTTGCGTCTGCCCACCCAAGAGGTCGGTGATCGCAGGCCCGATACCACGGTAATGCGCCGTCGGGCCGGTGACGCCGATTGCGGATTTGAACTGCTCCATCGACAAGTGGTTGAGCGTGCCCGGCCCGCCCGATGCATAGCTCAGTTTGGCGGCGTGCGTCTTCGCGTAGTCGACGAGACTCTTTAGATTGTCCACCGGCACTGCGGCACCCACCACCAATACGTTGGCGGTGCCGCCCACCATCGCGATCGCGGTGAATCCTTTGATTGGGTCGTATGGCACCTTGCGAACGGCAGGATTGGTGCCGTGCGTGGCCACATAGCCCACCATCAATGTATAGCCGTCCGGCGCGGCGCGGGCGACCGTCTGCGCGGCGATCACACCGCCGCCGCCACCAACGTTCTCGACGATGAAGGACTGCTCCATCGAGCGGCCGAGTTGTTCGGCGACGGTGCGTCCGATGAGATCCAAGCCACCGCCCGGTTGGGCCGGAACAATGATCCGCACCGGTTTGACGGGATAGGACTGCGCTGCGCCCAGCCCTGGCAGTAGTGCGATCGCCGCGAGGAGCGATGTGGCGATCGTGCGTGTGTTCATGGCCATTCTCGTGTTTCCTCGTCAAGACGTGTCGTGGCGGCGCGATGCGCCTGGTGGCCTCTATATAGGCTCGGCCTGGACGCCGATTCTAAGCGGAGGCACCGGGACCCCGCACAATCTATCGTGGGCCGGAACGACGGCCCTTGAGTGGGTCCAATGACGCTCGATGCGCTCGATCACGCCATCTTTAAATCGGCATTCGCCCCCGGTCGATCTGTACGTGAAGCGCCTTGGCAAAATCGAAATTCGCATCGCCGTCGATTTCCGCACCGAGGGCGCCGGCAACCGTCGCACCATTCGAACAAGCAGCTAGAAGCGCGTGGTCGCCCCGCGTCAGGCGCTCGATCGTGATGCTGAAATCCGGCTCTTGCATCAACACGAGTTCGTCACCGGCCATATCGAGATCGACGTGCTGATCGCCATCGTAGCCGTCCTGGCAGATCTCCCAAATGCGAAGGATCGGATAGTCGGAAGCGATCAACCGGACCGCCGGATTGAGCGTGAATCGCAGCGCCGACTGTTCTTCCGCACTCAACGCAGCAAGCCGCTGCAGCGCGAGCGGCTCTGCGCTCCGCGCATGAAAGACGACGTTCCACGCCCATTCGAGCCGGGCAATGTCGAAGAGATACGGAAGGCCTCGCGCTTCCGGCAGAGCCTTCAGGAATGCCGCAAACTCGGCGCCATACGCGCCGAGGTCGCCGCTTCGCGACCGGTGTGCGGGAATGAATCGGCGGGCGGCAAAGCCGAAGAAGTGCTCGCCGACCAGCTTCGCGACCACCGGATAAACGTCGGCCAATGCGTCGCGATAGTTGTTGTAGGCGTTGTTGCGATAGACCGCGAGTCGATCCGCCGGACTGGCACCGTGACCCCGGATGAGATCGGTCGCAATTTCGCCGGCCTCGAACACGTTGCGGACAAACTCACGCTGCAGCGTTCGCAACACCATGGCCGTTCTCCCTCAGAACATGGCGCGCGCGATTGGCTTCGCCGATCAACGCGACAAGCGGCGGTATGTGGGTATCACGCTCGATCAAGGTGGGGACGTCGCCGAATCGACGCACCGCATCCGCGTAAAGTTCCCACACCGCGTTTGCGATCGGCGCGCCGTGGGTGTCGATGAGCAATCGGCCGCTTCGTTCGTGGCCGGCCAGATGCATCTGTTTCACTGCCGCTTGCGGGATCGCATCCAGATAGCCGGTCGCGCTGTATCCATGATTGCTCGCGCTCACGAAAATATTGTTGATATCGAGCAGGATCCCGCAGCCGGTGCGTTTTGCCACCGCCGCGAGGAAATCCCGTTCCGACATCTCTGAGCACGCGAATTCGAGATAGCTCGACACGTTCTCAACGAGAATCGAGCGGCCGAGAAACGCCTGGGCACGGTCGATGTTCATGCAGATCTGTGCGAGCGCCTCCTCGGTGTACGGGAGCGGCAGCAGGTCGTTGACATAGGCGTCATCGACCGAGCCCCAGCAGAGATGGTCCGAAACCAGCGTGGGCTCGAACCGATCGATGATCGCGCGGAGCTTCCGCAGATGCCGCGCGGACAATCCATCGGTCGAGCCGAGCGACAGCCCCACGCCATGAAAACTGAACGGATAATGTGCGCGAAATCGCTCGAGGAACGACAACGGCTGGCCGCCGTCACCGAAGAAGTTCTCGCTATTGACTTCCAGGAACGCGAGATTCGGAAGGGTCGCGAGCATCTCCCGATAGTGCGGTGCGCGCAGCCCGACACCGACGCCATGGAGTGCGGTATCGGTGATCTTCATTTCGGTCGATGGGCGTCCAAGTGACGTTTGCTGTTGCATGCGTTACTGTCGCATCGACCGGTCACGGATCAATCACGCGCTTTGCAAATTCTCAAGGCGAGACTCGGGCGATTCGCGGCCCAGATCGGTACTTACAACCTTCATGGCTTACCCAGCCCCTGAAGGCCTGTTTCGCGCATGATGATGTTGTAAGCTACGTTTCGTCAGCCATCTGTGGAGTTCGCGCGATGCTTACCCGTTTCAGGTTCGCTTCAGTCATGGCTTTTGCCATCCTGTCGCTGGGCTGTGCGAGCCTCGGCATCGCCGGGGACAAGTCGGTCCAAGACGAGGCTCGGGACCTCGCGGACAAGATCAAGAAAGCGACGCAAGGTGGCGGTGCCGCCCCGAGCGAGGCCGCGGTCAAGCTGCCAAAGGGTGATCCATGCAAAGTTCTGACGGACGCCGATGTTCGCAAGGTATTCCCCGATGCGAAGAGCGGGCAGCGCGAGCGCCGCAATGAACAATACGGCATGACCGCGTGTTTCTGGGATTATCCGGGCGGACGGTTTGCCGTGCAGGTGAGCGTCGAGCAGCCTGGAACGGTCAAGAACGAAATCCGCGGGATGTCGCTCGGATTCGTCGATCCGCTGAAGGCCGGCGCGGCTGCCAATGTCCGCTACGAGACGATCAAGGGCGTGGGCGATGACGCCATGGCAATCGTCGAACCCGCCGACGCAAAGCGCGGCATTCTGACCGACAGCGCATACCTCATCACACAGCGTGGCGATCAGCAGGCAATGCTCTTCTCTTCGACGTTGGCCAGGCGGGATCGGGCCGAGGCGCTCAAGAAGCTCGAGGAACTCGGCAAGGCGGCGGCGGGCCGCCTGTAAGGATGAATCTACGCACTGCCGCGAATCGCCATCCGTCCATTGCGGAACGAGAAAAGCGGCACCGGTGATCGTGGCGGCCGGCCGTCGATCAGGCGATCGAGATTTCCAAGCACATACTCGGTGATATCCGCGACCGGCAGCTTCAGGCATTCGATGACCGAGCGCCATTCGAGATCGAGCAGTTCGCCGTTGCTCTGCACCGTGCCATCGCGCTCGTGCACCTGGGCCGCGAAGAATCGCGCATGGAACCGGATGGGGCTCTCCGTCGGTGTGATCGCGCGGATCAAGTAGTCGAGACGATCGAGCGATGGGCGCAGTTTGCCACCCTGTACATCGCCCAATACGAGCCCGGTTTCCTCCCACGTTTCGCGCACCGCCGCGACCGCCAGCGCTCGTGCACGGGCGGGCCCGCTTTCGCGGGCGAGATGGGCATGGACGTCTTCCCGCAAGGGCGAGAGGGGCGCCACACGATGATCGCCGTCATCGACCCGCCCACCGGGAAAGACGTACACATTCGGCATGAAGCGATGCTTGCCGGCGCGCCGCCCCATCAATATCTCGACGGTGCCGCGGCGGCGTCGCAATGGGACAAGGGTCGCGGCGTCGCGCGGGCGCACGCCGCGCGGGCGCACGCCGCGCGGGCGACCGTCCGGCGCGGGCAGGAGCTGGCTGTTCGGGATTTCCATGCCTGCATTATCGCGCGACCGGAGCGCACGGAGGTTGCGGACGCGCGGCAACTGCCCGCCCGATCACAAACCAAATGTGAACGTCGTTCCGGTCGAGGACCGCAGCACCTTGCCCGGCATCACCTCCTTGCACGCGGCGATGAACGTCTCGCCCGAGCAATGCATCGGGATCAGCCAATCGGGGTTCAATGCAGCGAGCGCCCTGGCGGTTTCGCGGGCATAGTCATCGGGCATCGGCATCAGATGAAATCCGCCGAGGATCGCATGCACCTTCGCGATGCCGGACACGTTGATCGCCGCCTGCACGGTGTTCACGATGCCGCGATGCCCGCACGAGGTCATGACGACCAGTCCACGGTCCTTCACATGAAAGCAGGTCGCATGCTCATGCTGGAAATCGTCGACCATCATCGCGGTGTTGCGTTTCGCTTCGGGAAGTCGTGCCGCCGCGCAACCGAGGCCGTTCGATTCCACGCCCACTTTCATTCGCGACGGCTGCGCTGGTTTTTCGAACGAGACCTGCGAAATCCAACCCGTGGTAAAGCCGTGATCGGCGAGCAGCGCGGGCTTGTCGGCGAACAGCACATGAAGATTGGCCTCGGCGATGGCGTGCCGATCGAGAACACCGAAGTTGCGCGGCGCATTCGCGGGGCCGGTTTCCCGCGCGCAGAAGCACTCCTCGCCGCCGAGGTAGAACGGCAGCGCGGGCTTGAGTTTGCGCCGGTGTGCCGCGAGAAAACCCACCATGCCGCCGAAGTGATCGTAGTGGCCGTGCGTGAGCAGCATCGCATCGAGCCTTGCGGGATCGATCCCCATCAGATCGAGGTTGTTGTTGATCGTCTCGTGGGTGAATCCGAAGTCGATCAAAACGCGGCGCGTCTCGTCACCGCGCCGCGATTCCAAGTGGAGCGCGAGGCCCCATTCATTCTGCAATGTCCGTCTGGGCGGATCGTTCGAAGGCGGCAGTGCGAACCGCTCGATCGTGACATCGCCGATCCGCCCGCCGGATTCGAACTGGTGGTGATAGGAGTCGGTCACGACCCTGATCGCCAGACGATCGACCATGGGCGGGTCTCCTGCAAGCGCCGGCGCCGAATCCGTATCGATCCCGCTGAAGACGCCGCCCGCCAATCCCATGCGCGCGCCGACCGCCGCCAGCAGTCTGCGCGGCGAGTGGCGACCAAGGTAAGTATTCATAGGGAACCTCGCTGGCGGGAGTCGCGATAATACTACTCGCCTCGTCGGTGCGGTCGGCGTCCGCGCCATAGGCTGGCGAGGATCCGATTCAGGCGTGCGCACGACCTTGTCCCGCCTTTTCCCGCCATTGCGCATGGGCGCCGTTGTGTGCAATTATTTCGCGGAGAAGACAGAAGCAATGCGAAAAAAGGGGCGAGGACGATGGACGAACGCCGCCCAAAGAGGGAGTACGAGCGGCTCGACGCTGCGCGCCGGAAGCGCATCCACGATGCGATCGGCAAACGCGGGTTCTATGCGACCGAGCTTCTCGCCATCGACGAGCGGTGCGCGCTGTTCCGCGCGCGTCGCGCCCGCGCGCCGGTGCTCGTCAAAGTGGCACTGGGGCAACCGCCGCATGCTGAAGACCTCGCGGATCTCGCGCGGGAGTGCGCGATTCTCGATGGGTTGGCGATCGATGCGATATCGCGCGTCATCGAGTTTATTGTCGATGAACAATGTCCCATCCTGGTGCTTGAAGATCCCGGCGACGTCACCCTCGAGGCGCTGCTCGCCAAGGATCCGCCGCCGCTTGACCGCGTGCTCGACTATGCGATCCAACTGGTCGCGATCCTGGGTCCGCTGCATCGCAAGGGCCTCATCCACCGCGGCATCCGTCCGCACGTTGTTCTCGCCCGACCGGACCAGGGTCGCGTGGTGCTCATGGATTTCAGCGATGCGGCCCGCAACGCCACCGAAGCGTCCGCATCGCTCTTCGCGCGGGCGTACGGGACGCGCCTTCCGTACATCGCACCGGAGCAGACCGGCCGGCTGAACCGCGCGGCCGATTACCGTAGCGATTTCTACGCGCTTGGCGTGTTGCTATACGAATTGCTTTGCGGGCATCCGCCGTTCGTCTCCGACGATCCCCTCGAGGTTGTCCACGGTCAAATCGCGAAGATTCCGCAGGCGCCGTGCGACGTGAATCCGGCGGTGCCGGTAATGGTCTCGCAACTGGTCATGAAGTTGCTCGCCAAAACCGCGGAGGATCGCTATCAAAGTGCCACGGGGCTGCGCGACCTCGAAAACAGGTCTCCCTGACTCCGCTCAAGCAGGACGAAATTACTCAGTTGGTCGCCGACACGATGAAGTGCGCCGTGGCGGATGCTTTGGACTTGGCGCAGGCCGTGCTGGCGAAGACCGCGGGCAATCCATTCTTCGCGATCCAGTTCCTGAAGACACTCCACCAGGATGGGCTGATCACATTCGATGTCGACCGCTTGCGGTGGGTCGGTGGCATCGAAGCCATCCGCAGCGTATCGATCACCCAGAACGTTATCGATCTCATGCGTCGCAGGATCGACCGGTTGGACCCGGCCGGCCGGACCGCCATCACACTTGCCGCATGCATGGGTAACCGATTCGATCTTGCCTCGCTCGCCACGGTGAGCGAGCAGTCCACGGAAGCGACCCAACGGCAGCTCTCCGAAGCTGTTGCCGCCGGTCTGATCATCCCGGAAGGGCAGGGCGTGTTCGTGTTTCTCCACGATCGTGTCCAGCAGGCGGCGTACGCACGCATTGCGGACGCGCGCAATCCCGAAGCGCATTGGGCGGCGGGTCGCTTGTTATGGAACAAGACGCCGCCGAATCAGATCGAGGAAGACCCCTTCGACATCGCATCGCATCGCATCTCAATATCGGTGCGCATCTGATCACCGATCCGGCCGAGAAGCGTGCCCTCGCGCGGCTCAACCTCGTTGCCGGGCGCGAGGCGCGCCAGTCGAGCGCATACCAGGCAGCGCTTGGATACTTTGGCACGGGCGTTCGCTTGCTCGATGAATCCCGGTGGCGATCCGACTACGACCTCGCCTTCCCCCTGCATCACGATACGGCACAATGCGAGTACCTGTGCGGCGATTTCGAGACTGCGGAATCGCACCTCGCATTGCTTCTCGTGCACGCGAGCAGCAGCCTTGACAAGGCGAAGGTCCACGTCCTCTTGATGGTGCAGTACGAGAATGTGTCCCGCTACGCCGATGCGCTGGCGGCAGCGCTCAAGGCGCTCGCTCTTTTCGAGGTGTCGTTTCCATCATCGAGCCAGGAAAAACAAACGGCGTTGGACGGCGAAATCGCCAAGATCGAAACATTGATCGGTGATCGCGCGATTCAATCGCTCGTCGACCTGCCGGTGATAACCGATTCAACGACACGCGGCGCCGTGCGAAGATCCATCAGCAGTTCCATGCGCATGTCAATCTCTGGTGCTGCCCGATGCAATCGTGCATCGCCTATGCGCACGAAGCGACCAGGAGCGGTCTCGAATCGGGCGACTTCCTCTATGCAGCGTATGGTGCCTCAACCGAGGCATGGCCGGCCATCGCATCAACACGGGGTCTCGCGCGATTCGTTCGTGATTGCGAGCCCAATCTAGCGTTGGTCAAGAAGCTGAAGAATGTGCCGTTTGCCGATTTGCTCGCCCTCATCCTGAATTGGGCGCGCGCCCTGCGCGGGGAGACCGCATCGTCCGTCTCGCTCACGGATGCATCGTTCGATGAGGGTGCGTACGCCCAGACGTACGGCGCGAAGCCCTTCTTCATGCTGTCCCGAAGCCTCGCGCGCCTGCATCTTTGTTATACGTTCGGGGCGCTCGATGCAGCGATTGCAATCGCCCGCACGGCTCGCGCGAGCGCGCCTGCGCTCATCGGCAATATTCGGACCGTGTTGTTCGACTTCTGGAGCGCTCTCACGCTCGCTGCGAATTACGCGCGAGCGAGCGAATCCGAACGCGCCGACAATCTCGCGCAAATGGAAAGTGCTCGACGGTCGTTCGAGGTCCTTGCCCGCAGTTGTCCGGAAAATTTCCTTTGCCAATCGGTCTTGCTGTCGGCGGAGATCGAGCGCGTCGCGGGCGATCTGTATGGGACCGAAGGGCTCTATGAGAGAGCGATCAGCTACGCCAACGAAGCAAACATGGTGCAGCACCAGGCGCTCGCGAGCGAGTTGTACGGCAATTTCTGGCTGCGCCGCGGCAACCGCAAGATCGCTTCGCTCTATCTTCGCCAGGCGCAGGAGCACTATTTGCGCTGGGGGGCCAGCGCGAAAGCGCGACAGCTCGGGGAACGTCATGGCGACCTGCTGGAGGTCGTGCCGCGCGTGACGAACGAGCCCGTGGCCGCGATCGGCCCAGAGACACCCTGGTGCAGCAGCGCCGTGGTGAACTACGTGTACCGGACCAAAGGCAGCGTCGTCATCGCCGCGGCCAACGCGGACGGACGGTTCGCGCATGATGCCTACATCGTCGCAAACCACTTGCGATCGATCCTGTGTCTGCCGGTCATTCATCAGGGCAAACTCGGTGCCATCCTCTATCTGGAAAATGATCTGACGAGCGATGCATTCAGTCCGGAGCGCATCAAGACGATCGAGATCCTGTCGGCGCAAGCCGCGATTTCACCGGAGAACGCGCGGCTGTTCGATCGCATGCGACAGGAGATCGTCGATCGCCGGCGGGTCGAGGTCGCGCTCAGTCAAACACTCGCCGAGCTGGAACAGCTCAAGAGCCAGCTGGAGGAAGAAAACGTGTATCTGCGGCGCGAGATGATCGCCAATATCTCGCACGATCTGCGAACGCCGATCACGTTGATGCAGGGTTACCTCGATACACTTCTTTTGAAGGGTAAGACACTCGATGCCGGCGAGCAGCGCACCTATCTGGAAGTCGCGGCCCGACAGAGCCGGCATCTGGGGGCGATGGTCGGCGAGCTGATCGAATTGGCGAAGCTCGACTTCAGTGGCTATCAGCTCAACCGCGAACCGGTTCATCTCGGAGAGCTCGCGCAGGACGTGATGCAGATGTTTCAGCTCGCCGCCCAGGAAAAGGGCATCCGGCTCGAAGCGAGGATCCATCCCGAGCTTAGCCTCGCGCATGCCGATATGGGGCTCATTGAGCGCGCACTGGAGAATCTGCTTGGCAATGCCATCGAGCATACGCCGCGAGGCGGCCGGATCAGCTTGGCGGTCTCACCGCTCGATGATCGCATCAGGGTGGCAGTGAGCGATACCGGCAAGGGCATCGCGGCGGAACACCTGCCGCACATCTTCCAGCGCTTCTATCGCGTCGATCAATCGCGGCACGACAAGTCGGGCGGCGCCGGACTCGGACTGGCGATCGTGAAGCGCATCGTGGAGCTTCACGAGAGCCGCATCAACGTGGAAAGCAAGGTTGCGGAAGGGACGACGTTCTCGTTCGCGCTACCGGCGGCAACGCTGCACGGACCGTCAGCGGACGGCGGGTGCCGCCCCGTCAAGCGCCGCATAGAGCATGGTCGCGCGCACCCACAGTTCTTCCCAAAGTGATTCCGGGTTCCTGCGCACGACTTGGTCGCTGATGGGGGCATCCCGCCATAGACCTTGTGTGAGCTCCGCGGCGAGCTCTCCTTCGCGCCACAGGATGTGCCCGACAAAGTAGCGGGCACTCGCCGGCGCGCGTTCGATGACCGCGTCAATCACTTGCGCATTGGCAGTCAGGTACAGGCGCTTCGTCAAGCGCGCGGCGCCGGGGCCGGGTGCCTCGTCGGTCACGATCACAGCCAATAGTGCATTGGCGCCCATCGGACCGCCGCTGAATACCGGTTCCACGACTTTCTTGGAGGCCTCGTGATCGGGGAACAGGGCCGCCAACGCGATAGGGGTCGGCCGATTGACGATCACGCCGATGTGGTGACCGGCGCCGATCGGTGCGACCAGCACGACGACCTGGCGATAGTTCGGGTCGGCAAGCCGCGGGCTTGCGATCAGCAGCATCGGACTATTCGACGACACACGCTGGGCGTGCGCCGTAGTCGCGCCGAGAAGTGCCAACGCAAGACCAACGAGCGCGATCGCTTTCATGACGGCCTCCGTGCAGTGGATCGATATGGAAAGCTCATCGTGCACGCGGCGGATCACGGAAGCGTCACCGGCTGCTCACTTTCCATTCATTCAATAGCACTCCGCGCCGCGCCGGTTCGCGGGCTCGCCACGGAATCTCCTGATTTCCGTGACCTTTGCGTGATCAGTGTTCGCGACACTGACGCATTCAATTGCCGTTCCGGTCATGCGGCTGGAACCCACGCTGCACAAAGGAACTCTCCGTGATTCACGCCGGCCGCGCGTTCAGTCAGACTCTTTTCGCGCTGTTATTCACCCTCGCCGCCACCGTCGCGCACGCGGCGGCGCTCGATATCCGAGGCTTTGTCATGACCGTCTCGGACCTCGATCGTGCGGTGGCGTTCTACGAATCAGCGCTGTACTTCAAGCGCACCGACGAGCGCCTTATCGAGGGCAATGGCGTTGCGCGCCTCACCGGTATCGATAACCCCCGGGTGCGCCGCGCAACCTTGCACTTGGGCGACGAGCGGATCGCGCTCGAGCAATATCTCGGACGAGAATCGACGCCTGTCAAGGCACGCTCTCAGGATTTATCCTTCCAGCGTATCGCGATCGTCGTGTCCGATATGCAGCGCGCCACCGCGCATTTCGCAAGGTATTCCATCGGCGCGATTTCGAGCGGTCCGCAAACCCTTCCCGAGTGGAACAAAGCCGCCGCCGGGATCAAGGCATTCAAATTCCGGGATCCCGACGGACATCCCCTCGAGTTGCTGGAATTCCCGCCCGACAAGGGCAATCCAAAATGGCGTGAAGGTGTCGGCGCACGGCTCTTTCTTGGGATCGATCATTCGGCGATCACCGTCTCCGATACCGAACGCGCAAGCGCTTTTTATCGCGACGTGCTGGTCATGAGGATCGCAGGTCAGAGCCTCAATTCAGGTACCACGCAGGAACAACTCGACGATGCCCCAGGGGCGGTCGTGCGAGTGACCGGCCTGCGTCCGGCGCTTGCGCGTGGGCCTGGCCTGGAGTTTCTCCATTACCTCACGCCAACCGACGGCCGGGCCGCGCAGGCCGGTCTGCGTGCGAGCGACCTTGTCTACACCCGCGTCCTCCTCGAAGTGGACGACATCGAGGCCTTGCTGCCCCGTCTCGTCACGCATCGCGTCGAAATCGTTTCGGAAGGAATCGTGTCCGATTCGCCGTTCGGACCCGGTAAGGCACTCATGGTCCGCGATCCAGACGGTCACGCCGTTGTTCTCACGCAACGCCCTGATTAGGAGCATCCATCAGGTCTGCACCGAACCACGCACTTGCTATCGAACGTTATCGACATCACGCCGCGGGCTATGACGCGACCACGCACCGGATGGAGCAGGTCCGGATGCGCGCGATCAGGCATCTTGCGCTACGCCCGGGCGATACCGTGCTCGATGTCGCCTGTGGAACCGGCAAGAGCTTCGAGGGGCTGCAGGAGCGAATCGGTCCGGCGGGTCGGATTGTCGGTGTCGATCAGAGTCCGGAAATGCTGGCAATCGCCGCGCGGCGCATTCATCAGAACGGCTGGCGTAACGTGGTGCTGATCGAAGTCTTGATGGAAGCGGCGAGGATTCCCATGGCCATCGACGCGGTGCTCTTCAACTACACGCACGATGTCCTGCAACCGGCCACCGCGCTCGCGAACATCTTCGCGCATGTGCGCCTCGGCGGGCGGGTCGTGTCCGCCGGCATAAAGCTGTTTCCGTGGTGGCTCGCGCCGCTCAATATTGTTGCACCGGCCAAAGCCTATCCGTACACGACGACCCTGTCCGGTTTGGGCCGGCCATGGCACCTGCTCGAAGGTTGCCTCGCAGACCTCGATGTCGAATCGATGTTCGGCGGCATCGCCTATGTGGCGCGGGGACGCTTCGAGCCGAACTTGTTCCCGGCGTCCGCCCTGTCATTCGGGAATGTCAGCCCGCAATTCCCCTAGCAATCCGCGCGGCGAGCCGCCCGGGATCTCAGGCGTGACCGAAAAGTGACTTTCATGCAATCACCATGTGCGATCTTGATTTCATAGTCACCGTGATCCAAACGATCAGTCGCAGAGCGAATCGATCTTCCGGTGAAACAGGTTTGAGGATCAACTTCCAAAGCGTAATCGCCGGGACGAGAAGTCCAGTCAACCAACCGATATAGTCGGAGTAGGAATGCCAGTCACCCAGCACCCCCTCCACAGATCCGTACGTGCGGCATTACCGCATACGGCTCCTGCCTTGGGTCGTGACGATCAGACGCTGGTTCGGGTAAGGGTGGCAGATGC
>JBJXGX010000279.1:0-61493 GCA_046160305.1 Burkholderiales bacterium | reverse complement strand
AGTCTTGTCCAACGAGGTTTGATCCTGAACCGAAGGACGTGATTCCAATGAGGTTTGATCCTGAACGGCGCTTACCAAGACGGCGCTGGGATGAGACAGGGAGTCGATCATTGAAGGATGGTGATCGACATGAACGAGTCCAAGATCCGAACGCTGGATCAAGTACGTCAGTTTCTAGACGGTACGCGCGATGTGCATTTCGCGGTCGCCAGCGATGACCAGAGTCGCTACGCACAGATCAGCGATATGTGGTGCGCCGGTTTGCTTACCGACGGCTGCGCCGCGCGGATAAGGGGCTGGTGCTGCGCGACCTGCAACGGACCTCCGGGTACGGCGAGGCGCAAGTGAAACACCTGGTCAAGCGGGTGCGGGCCGGCCAGAAGTTGTGCAAGCGCTACCGGGCCCCAGCGCATGCCTTCGCGCGCCGCTACACCGGCGCCGACGTGTTGTGGTTGGCCGCGCGGGATCGGGCATTTGGCACGATGTCCGGTCCGGCCACCGCGCATCGATTGCAGCGTGCCTTCAGCGACTACGGGGATGCGCGCTACGAGCGGCGCAGTCAGCGGTCGGTCTCCCACCTGTATAGCCTGCGCGCCAGCCCCGTCTATCAGCGCCAGCGCGTGCGGCACACCAAGACCCGCCCCAGCAACATTTCGATCGCCATTGGAGGCGCCCCGGCGCCAGAGGGACGGGCCGGGTTCATCCGCATCGACAGCGTTCACCAGGACGATCTGGATGGGGTCAAGGGCGACTACGACATCAACGCGGTGGACTGCGTGACGCCGTGGCAGCGGGTGGCCTGCTGTGAGCAGATCAGCGCGGCGTTCCTGCTGCCGGTCATCGAGCAGATGCTCCAATCGTTCCCCTTTACCGTGCTGGGCTTTCACGCCGACAACGGCTCGGAGTACATCCATCACAGGGTCGCTGAATGGCTGGACAAACTGCGTGCCGAGTTCACCAAATCACGGCCCCGGCACAGCAACGACAACGGTCTGGCAGAGACCAAGAACGCGGTGGTGGTGCGCCGCGTGTTTGGCTACGCACATATTCCACAGCGCTTCGCTGCGCTGATCAACGCCTTCTGCTCCCGGCACCTGACCGCGTTCATCAACCGGCATCGACCGTGTCTGTTCGCCACCGAGCTCGCCGATCCGCGCAAGCCCGGGCGGCTACGCAAGGTCTATCGACACGCCGAGGTGATGACCCCATTGGACAAGTTGGCCAGCCGACCCGCGGCGATGCAAACTTTGCCTCCCGGTGTGCCGCTGCAAACCTTGCAGGCGCAGGCACGCGCGATGAGCGATCCACAAGCCGCCTTGCGCATGAACGAAGCTCGCCAAGCTCTTCTCAAGACCATTCAACGCCGTCAAGCTTGACGCGTTGCGCCTTGGCTTGACGCCGATACGCGGGTCTCCAAAGCAGGGGGGCTTGGCCCCTCTGCCCCCCCCTTAAAACCCGTTCGATAATTTTTTCAACCCCAACAACACACCTACTCAAAGGCACGCGGCATCGCCTCAATCACGCTCGCCCAATCGACACTGCGCCTGCGAAGAATACGTCCCGGTTACACTGACGGTCCACGCAACCATCGACTCCCCGCGCGACTCGTTCAGGATCAGACCTGATTTGGACACGACTACATCACATCATCGAAATCATATTCGTTGAGGGATGTGTTGATGGAACCGTCTCGCAACTACCTGAGGAATTTGATTACGCTGATCGCACGAGACAACTTAACCAGCGCTTCCCGCACGGTTGGCCAAGGCCATCCAGGTATCGACGACGGTATCCGGATTCAGCGACAGACTTTCGATCCCTTCATCGACCAGCCATTGCGCGAAATCGGGATGGTCGGATGGCCCTTGACCGCAAATGCCGACGTACTTGTTCGCCTTGCGGCAGGCCTTGATCGCCAGGCTCAACATCGCCTTCACCGCGTCGTCGCGCTCATCGAAGGATTCGGCCACAAGGCCTGAGTCGCGATCGAGCCCAAGTGTCAGTTGCGTCAAGTCGTTCGATCCGATCGAGAATCCATCGAAATGCTCAAGAAAGCGATCCGCGAGGATCGCGTTCGACGGGAGTTCGCACATCATGATCAGTTTCAATCCTTCGATGCCGCGACGCAGGCCACGGGTAGCGAGCAACTCGACAACACGCTTTGCTTCGATTACGGTGCGCACGAACGGAACCATGATCTCGACATTGGTGAGTCCCATGGTTTCACGCACGCGTTTCATCGCTTCGCATTCCATCGCGAAGCACTCCTGGTACGAGGGGGCAACGTAGCGGGACGCGCCCCGAAATCCGAGCATCGGATTTTCCTCGTCGGGTTCGTACCGGTCGCCACCCAGCAGCTTTTTGTATTCGTTCGATTTGAAGTCCGATAGACGAACGATGACCGGCTTCGGCCAGAACGCGGCCGCGATCGTTGCGATACCTTCCGAGAGCTTGTCGACGAAAAACGCACGCGGGTTCGCGTAGCCCCGCATGGCCACCTCGATGCCTGTTTTCACATCCGGCGGTACGCTCGGATAGTCAAGAACGGCGCGCGGATGAATGCCGATGTCGTTGTTGATCACGAACTCAAGCCGTGCGAGACCAACCCCCGAATTGGGCAGCCTCTGGAAGTCGAACGCGAGCTGTGGATTGCCCACGTTCATCGTAATCTTCACGGGGATCTCGGGCATTTCCAAAACCTGCTCGGCCGTGATCTCGAACGCGAGCGCGCCTGCGTAGATGAACCCCGTATCGCCCTCCGCGCAGGACACGGTCACGGTCGCGCCGTCCTTCAATCGCGTCGTGGCATCGCCCGCACCGACCACTGCCGGAATGCCAAGTTCCCGGGCGATGATCGCCGCATGGCAGGTGCGCCCGCCGCGATTCGTGACGATCGCCGAGGCACGCTTCATCACCGGCTCCCAATTCGGGTCGGTCATATCGGTCACGAGAATGTCGCCCGCTTTGACCGTACTCATCGCCGATGAGTCCTTCACGATCCGCACCGTCCCGACACCGATCTTGCTGCCGATAGCGCGACCGGAGACCAACACGTCCCCGCGCTGCTTGAGCTTGAAGCGCTCCTGCCCGCCTGCATTGCGCTGGGACTTCACCGTTTCCGGACGCGCCTGCAAAATGTAGAGCCGCCCGTCCACACCGTCTTTACCCCACTCGATGTCCATCGGCCGATCGTAGTGCCGCTCGATCAGTACCGCAAAGCGCGCGAGCTCGATCACGTCTTCGTCGGTGAGCGAGAATCGGTGCTGATCGTCGATCGGAACATCAAGCGTGACGACAGAGCGGTGCGCCTGGGCATTCTCGGTGAACATGATCTTGTGCATCTTCGACCCAAGCCGCCGGCGAATGATCGGCTGCTTTCCTGCTGCGAGCATCGGCTTGTGAACATAGAACTCGTCGGGATTGACCGCACCTTGCACGATCGCCTCGCCAAGCCCATACGATGTCGTGATCAGCACGACGTCACGAAAACCGGACTCGGTATCGAGAGTAAACATGACGCCACTCGATGCAAGATCGCTCCGCACCATCCGCTGGACACCGGCGGACAACGCCACGTCGGCATGGGTGAATCCCTTGTGCACCCGATACGAGATCGCGCGATCGTTGTAGAGCGATGCGAAGACATGTTTGATGGCATCGATGATGTTATCGAGGCCGCGAATATTGAGGAACGACTCCTGCTGCCCGGCGAACGACGCGTCGGGGAGGTCTTCCGCGGTTGCGCTCGATCGCACGGCGACCGGGAACTCGCCCTCTTTCGACATCTCGAGGTACGCCACCTTGACCGCGGCGAGCAACGCCGAAGGGAGCGATGCATCGCTGATCCACGCTCGGATCTGCGCGCCGCAGACCGCAAGGGCTTCCACGTCGTTCACATCAAGTACCGAAAGCCTATCGGCGATTCGCTTCGTGAGGCCGGCCTCGTCGAGGAAAGCGCGATAGGCACTCGCGGTGGTCGCGAAGCCGCCCGGCACGCGGATCCCCGCCTGCGCGAGCTGACTGATCATTTCCCCAAGCGAGGCATTCTTGCCACCGACCTGATCCACATGGGTCATGCGAAGGGCATGCAAGGGCAGTACGTAGATGGGAGCGCTCATAAGCGTACGGGGAGGACCGCAGAGTTGTTGATGCAAGGAGAGTAAGTAGTTATGGTACAGGCACTTGATTTCGACTGTCCTTCACGAGTGTGCTCAATGTCACCCACGCGACGCATCGCATTCTTCATCTCTGATAGCACCGGCATCACCGCCGAGATCCTTGGTCACAGCCTGCTTTCGCAATTCGAAGGAATCGAATTCACGCAGAAGGTGATGCCTTTCGTCGACTCGATCGAGAAGGCCGAGGCCTGTCTTGCCGAGATCGAGGAGGCCGCTCGACGCGATGGCAGCCGACCAATCCTCTTTACGACCTTGGTCAACGCGGAGGTTCGCACCGTCATCCGCCGGTCCGGATGTCTTGTGCTTGACTTCTTCGAGAGCTTTCTCGATCCGCTCGAGGCCGAGCTCGGCGTCCATTCCAGCCACACGATCGGGCGCTCCCACGCTGCCGCGGACCGCAAAGAATATCAAGACCGCATGGAAGCGATCAATTTCGCGCTGGCCCATGACGATGGCGTGTCGAACCGGGATCTCGATAAAGCCGATGTGATCCTGATCGGCGTGTCCCGCAGCGGCAAGACACCGACCTGCCTGTACCTCGCGCTCCAATTCGGCGTACGGGCGGCGAACTATCCGCTGATCCCGGAGGATTTCGAGCGCGATGCCTTGCCCAAGCCTGTGCTCCCGTTTCGGAGCAAACTGTTCGGACTCACGATCGGGCCCGATCGCCTGAGCGACATTCGCAACGAACGTCGTCCCGGCAGCCAATACGCGAGTCTCGATAACTGCCGCCGCGAAGTGTCCGATGCCGAACGACTGATGGGACGGTACGGCATCCCCGCGCTCAACTCGACCACGCGCTCGATCGAAGAGATCGCGGCGAAGATCCTGCAGGAAGCGCGCATCGAGCGGCGCGTCTTCTAGCCCCGCCGCTGGCGTGCCTGTTCGAAGAGGCAGATCGCGGCCGCCGCGGCGACGTTGAGGGACTCCGAGCCCACGGCCATCGGAATGCGTACTTCCATGGTAGCGAGCGCCCTCATCGCGGCGGACACCCCCTGCCCTTCCGCACCAAACGTCCAGACCACCGGTCCGCGCAAATCAACGTCATAGAGCGATTGGTTGGCATCGCTCGCGCCGACGATGACAGCGCCCGCTGCCCTGGTCGCGATCTCTGTCAATTCGTCGTGGGAATGTAGGTCAAGACTGAAGTGGGCGCCCATGCCGGCCCGCAATACTTTTGGTGACCAAAGATCGGCCGATCCTTTAGCGGTGGCGACGCACCGGACGCCCGCCGCCGCCGTGATGCGAAGAATTGAACCGACATTGCCCGCATCCTGGATCGCATCAAGCAGAACGCCGTCGGTCCACGGCTTCCTGGGCGAAGCCGCGGTCGGGATCGCAATTATCGCGAGCAGACCCACCGGGCTCTCGACGGGCGAGACACGTTCGAACACGCGATCGGAAAATATGTACCGGCGGTCCGCGCGGCACTGCTCGAAGAGCGATGCCACTTCAGGATTCCGCATTCCTGACTCGCTTGCGACGAGCACGCTGGCGCACCCGCCGCCCGCCGAAAATGATCGAACGAGATGCGGGCCATCGATCAATGTCCGCTGGTGGATTCGCCGTTCCTTGGCCGAACTGCCGACACGCGCGATTTCCTGGACCAATGAGTTGGTCACCGAGGAGATATATCTAGCCGCTTCGGCCACTCACGAAATCGCGCAGGTGCGGAATCCCACGAAGGGATCGTTCCGGTTAGGAAGATGGAAACTACGCCACGTCAGACGAATCAGCCTTGCGGGCGTCGCAAAGCTGCCGCCGCGCATGACCTTGTGTGTACCGAACGATGGCCGGGAGTACGCGTCATAGGGATCCGCAACAAATCCGGGATAAGGATGGAACGTCGTCGATGTCCACTCCCACACGTTGCCGATCATCTGCCGGCAACCCCCGGCGGTATCGCCGGCCTCGGCCACATGCACGGAGATCGTTTCGTTGGTTTCCAGATTAGCGTGTTGCGGCGTCGGTGACGAATCGCCCCACGGAAAGCGGCGCTTGCTATTGCCGGTATTCGGATGACTCGCGGCGAATTCCCATTCGGGTTCGGTTGGCAGGCGGCGACGTGCAAACTTGCAATAGGCTTCCGCTTCGAAGCAGCTTACATGCATAACCGGGTGACTCGGGGGCAGCGGGACAATGCGATCGAACCGCCGCTCCATCCACTTTCCGCCGAGTTGACGCCAATAGCGGGGCGCAACCAGGCCATTGCGTTGGACCCACATCCATCCCTCTTCACTCCACCATTCACGGCGCCGATAGCCGTCTGACAGCACGAATGCGAGGTATTGCTCGTTGGATACCGGTGCGCGACTGATCGCGAATGGCGCGACCAAAACCTCATGCGCCCATTTCTCGTTGTCAAACACGAATCCATGCTCGGGATAGGCACCTTGCATGAACGCACCGCCAGGCAACGAGACATCCCCATCCGCCGATTGCCCCGAAAGACGCGCGCTCGTTCGAACGAGGTCGAATTGCGGGCCCTCATAACCATGAACCTGCCAGGCATGGTGGATGGCCTCCGCGTGGATGTCTTCATGCGCGGCGCTGAGCTCGGCGAAGTAGAGCGCCTGCCGATCATCCGGCCGCGCGTCGAGCCGATCGATGACCTGGATGAGTACGTCGTTCAGATACTTGCGGGTCGCGAGAAGATCGAGAAGCGGAAGTCCCCAGCGTGCGTCGTGCGCGACGCGTTCTGAATCGTAAAGCTTGTCTGCATTGGCGATCATCGCATCGCCAAGCTCTTCGTTTTCACGACGGCGCACGCACCAGCGTTCCTGGAACCACGCGATATGACCCAGCTCCCAGATCGGAGGGTTGACGATATCAAGCCTTGGGCCCAACAATTGGCTGTTGTCCAGATCGCGCGTGAGCGTTAGCACGCGCTTGCGGGCCGCCACCAGATGCGCCCTCACGTCCTTAATATCGAGCGTCGCCATGAATCACGCAAGTTTAACGCAGCGGGCCCGTCGATGAGAATCGTCGTCGTGACGCCTGCGGCCGCGAGCACGAGAACCGGCAATCGCCATACCGCGGCGCGCTACGCGGCGTTCCTGCGCGCGGGGGGCCATCATGTTCGCGTAACGATCCGATGGGATGAATCGCCATGCGACTTGTTGATCGCCTTGCATGCGCGACGCAGCCTGCCTTCCATCGAGCTCTTCAAGAAGAAATATCCCGAGCGCCCGTTGATCGTGGTATTGACCGGCACCGACGTCTATCGCGATATACACACCGACGCGAACGCGCGCCGATCGCTTGGACACGCGGACCGATTGATCGTGCTGCAGGAACGCGCGCTCGATGAGCTGACGACGATTGAACGCGCAAAGGCCCAAGTGATCTACCAATCGAGCGGTGCGCGGCTTTCGCATACGCCGGTTGCGCGGCGGTTTCGTATTGCCGTTCTCGGCCACATCCGGGATGAGAAAGATCCGTTTTGCGTGGCGCACGCCCTCACGTTCATCAACGCCCCAAACGTTGAAGTCATTCACGTCGGCGATGCGCTATCCGATGACGATCGGCGTGAGGCGCTTCGCTGGGTGCATGCGGATTCCCGCTACCGATGGATCGGTGGCCGACCGCATGGCAATGCGCTCCGCTGGCTCGCATCGAGCCACGTGATGGTCTTGAGTTCCAAGATGGAAGGTGGCGCGAATGTCATCTGTGAAGCGGGTCGGATCGGCGTTCCGGTCATCGCCTCGCGCGTTTCGGGCAACATCGGCATGCTGGGCACGAACTATCCCGCTTACTACCCGCTCGGTGATGCCAAGGCATTGGCCAGCATGATCGAGCGCGCACGTTGCGATGCCCGATTCTATGCACTGATGCAGCGTCGCATTGCCGAGCGCCGCGCCCTGTTCGTCCCGTCATTGGAGGCACGAGGCGTTCTCACGGCTGTGCGAGCCGCGGCAATGCAGGCCCGGCGCGGTATGTCTCGCTAGCTTGTGTTCAAACGATCGCCCGCCTCGCGCACGGGTCTGAAGCTGCGACGATGCGCGGCACATGGACCATGCCGTTGAAGGGCATCAAGATGTGCCTTGGTACCGTATCCTTTGTGCCGGTCGAAACCGTACACCGGGTAGTCTGCCGCAAGCGAATGCATGAGAGCGTCACGGGCGGTCTTCGCCAGGATCGAGGCCGCCGATATTGACGGGACGAGGGCATCGCCCTTGACGATTGCCCGCACCGGGTATGGGACATCAGGGCATCGATTGCCATCGACCAGTACCTGGCGGGGCGCGATCGACAACGCCATCACGGCACGTCGCATTGCAAGCATGGTCGCCTGAAGAATGTTGATCGCGTCGATCTCCTCGACGCTTGCGAATGCAATCGCGAATGCCGCGGCATCCCGACGAATGATGATTGCAAGGCGATCGCGCGCTGCCGCCGACAGCATCTTCGAATCGGCCAGTCCAGCGATCGGTCGATCAGCGTCGAGGATGACCGCCGCCGCGCTCACCGGACCGGCGAGGGGCCCGCGCCCCGCCTCGTCAACCCCGCATAGGTGATCGGAACGTGCCGGCACCTCTGCAAACAAATCGAGCATCCTGTCGCTAATGATGTGCACCGTGCTCGATATATTGCTCGATCACACCTGCCGCGCGATCAGCGGCACCCAGCGCCAATTGATTGCGAATCGCCATGAATCGCTCCGATAACGCGGCCCGGGTGCGCTTGTCGTTCAACAGATTGAGCGTCGCCTGGGCAAGATTCGCTGGTGTAGCGTCGTCCTGGATGAATTCCGGACAAAGGGCGACACCGGCAAGAATATTGGGCAATCCGATGAACGGGGTGTGCACCAGGGCCCGGGCAATCCGATAGGTCATTGGCGCAAGCTTGTACGCAATGACCACAGGACGCCCAATCAAGGCAGCTTCCAAGGTTGCCGTACCGCTTGCCGCGAGCACAACATCCGCGGCCGCCATCGCATCGTGGGAATGTCCATACAACATCGTGAGCGGCAGCTCGCTTGCGCCTTGACGGTACAGCATCTCCTCGAAGAGCAATCGGGTGGGCCGCGTGGCGAGTGGCACGAGAAAGCGCAATTCAGGATCGATCGCGTGCAGTTGCTTCGCCGTCTCGATGAAAGTGGGCGCCATCATCTCGATTTCGCTTTGCCTCGAACCCGGCAGGATGGCAAGCACGCGCTCCGTCGATTTGATGCGGAGCTGTTCGCGCGCCTCGAATTGGGTCGGGCCGGCGGCGAGCGCATCGGCGACCGGATGTCCAATGCAGGTGACTTCGATGCCTGCGTCACGATAGAGCGGCGCCTCGAACGGGAACAGCGTGAGCATGTGCGATACGGCCCGTCGGATTCCACGAATCCGGCCTCCCCGCCATGCCCATATCGTCGGGCTCACACAGTGCACAGTGGGAATTCCACGCCGTTTGATGCGACGCTCGACGCCAAGCGTGAAATCCGGAGAGTCGATGCCGATCACAACGCGCGGTCGCGCACGGACGAGCCGCTTCACCAGGTCCGCGCGGATCCGCATGAGCTCAGGGATGTGCTTCACGACCTCCACCAAGCCGCGAACCGCCAAACGCTCCTGCTCATGCCACGACTCGAGCCCCGAGCCGATCATCTTCGGCCCGCCGATGCCAACGAATCGCAGATCGGGAAAACGCCCGCGCAACGCGTCAATGATTGCCACACCGAGCGCGTCCCCGGACGCTTCGCCCGCAATCATGCCGACGATCGGCTCCGTTCCTTTGATGGGTGACGGCACGATTCAGCGTAGAACGCCGCGTTTCGCGGCGACGAGGAAATCCGCCAACACGGCGAGCTCCGGGACCTTCTTTGCATCGTCCTCGATCGCGGCGCGCGCATCGCCGAACGTGAGGTTGTTACGGTAGAGCGTCTTGTATGCGCGCCGAATCGCTTCAATGGCTTCAACGCTGAAACCGCGTCGGCGCAATCCTTCGGTGTTCACGCCGTAGGGCTTGGCCGGATTGCCCTGCGCAAGGACGTAGGGCGGCAAGTCCTGGAACAGGATGGTCCCGCCCCCGGTCATGCTGTGCGCGCCCACCTTCACGAACTGATGGACACCGGTCAATCCGCCGAGAATCGCATGGTCGCCGATGACTACATGCCCGGCAAGCTGCGTATTGTTGGCGAGAATCGTATGACTGCCGATCCGGCAATCGTGCGCGATATGCGCATATGCCATGATCCAATTGTCATCACCGACGCGGGTCACACCTTCGTCCTGAACCGTGCCGGTATTGACGGAACAGAATTCGCGAAACGTATTGCCATCGCCGATTTCAAGGGACGTCGGCTCACCCGCGTATTTCTTGTCTTGCGGTGGGCTGCCGATCGAGCAGGAATGGAATATGCGGTTGCCTCGGCCGATTCGCGTGCGCCCCTCGATCACCGCATGCGCACCGATCGAACATTCCGGTCCGATCGTCACGCCCGGGCCGATGACTGAATACGGCCCGATGATGACGTCGGCGGCGACGCTCGCATGGGGATCGACGATCGCGGTCGGATGAATCATGCCGGACGCATCGTGCACATCAGCGAGGCTTCCGCGGCGAGATGCTCGTCGACCCGCGCGGTCGTCTTGAAACGCCAAATCCCGCGACGCTGCCACGTGAGTTCGGCGCGCATCATGATCTGGTCGCCGGGCACGACCGGACGCTTGAACCGCGCATCGTCGATTCCGGCGAAGTAGACGATATTCCTGTCCCCCACGCTTTCACCGGCGGTGATGAAGGCGAGTATCGCCGCGGTTTGCGCCATCGCTTCAATGACCAGCACGCCGGGCATGACCGGATGGTTCGGGAAATGTCCGGGAAAGAACGGCTCGTTGATCGTGACGTTTTTCAAGGCCACGATGTGTTTGCCCGATTCGTACTCAAGCACGCGATCCACCAGCAGGAACGGAAACCGGTGCGGCAGGTGTCCCATGATGTCGCGAATTTCCAGTGGGGTCATGATGTCTTTCCCGAATCGGGGAGTCGGCGCTCGAGTTCGATGACTCGAGCCCGCATTTCATCGAGATGGCGAAGGGTCGCCGCATTGCGGGTCCATCGCCGGTTGGTCTCGAACGGATAGACGCCGGTATAGACGCCGGGTTCGCGAATGGATTTCGAGATGAGCGTACCGCCCGACACGACCACGCCATCGGCGAGTTCGAGATGCCCCGCGATCATCGCCGCGCCACCGATCATGCAGCGGCGCCCAAGTGTCGTGCTCCCGGCGATGCCGACGCATCCGGCGATCGCGGTATGCGCGCCGATCCGGCAGTTGTGGCCGATCTGGACCTGATTGTCGATCTTGACGCCCTCTTCGATGATCGTGTCATCCAGCGCACCGCGATCGATCGTCGTGTTGGCCCCAACCTCGACGTCATCACCCAGGCACACCCGGCCGATCTGGGGAATCCTGACCCAGCGCTGGCCGTCCGGGGCGAAGCCGAAGCCGTCCGCTCCGATGACCGCTCCGGACAGAATGACACAGCGCTTCCCAATGATCGTGTTCGGATAAATGGTCACCCCAGCATCGATTCGCGAGCCTTCACCGATCAAGACGTGATCGCCAATCGTACTATTGGCAAGCACCACGACGCCCTCGCCGATTTCACCGTTCGCGCCCACCGCACAGTGCGGACCAATCGAGACGTCCGGGCCGATTCGTGCCGACGCGTGGACGGAGGCGGAAGAATGAACACCTGGCGGGGGCGACGGATCCGGATTGAGGAGCGTCGAGACACGCGCGAAGTAGAGATAAGGATTGTCGCTGAGGATGCGATTACCATCGGCGGCATCACGATCGGCCGGCGCGATGATGACCACCCCCGCTTTGCTCGCCCGCAGTTCGTCGAGGTATTTACCCCGGTGGCAGAAGGATGCATGCGCGGGCGTTGCCGAGCGCAAGGTCGCGACGCCGACGATGCGGTGATTGGGCTCGCCGATCAACTCGCCACCGAAACGCCCGATTACGTCGGCGAGGCGAATTCCCTTTGGTGTCATTGAGCGTTCGAGCCCGCTATTTCCCCGAGCGACTATCGTCAAGCGCCTTGATGACTTTGTCAGTAATGTCGATTCGTGGGCTGGCCCAGACGGCGTCCTGAAAAATAATGTCGAACTTCTCGGCCTCGGCGATCGCCCTTACCGCTCGATTCGCGCGCTCGAGGACCACTTGCAACTCTTCATTGCGGCGTTGATTGAGGTCTTCGCGAAATTCGCGCTGCTTCCGCTGGAATTCCCGATTTGAATCGTTGAAGTCGCGCTCGCGATTGCGCCGATCCGTCTCCGACATCGTTACGCTGTTCTTCTCCATCTGATCCTGCTGCTTCTTCAGCACCTCGGCCAGTTTGTTCAGCTCGGAATCGCGCTTGGCAAACTCTCCTTCGATCTTCTTTTGCGCCCGCTGGGCCGGCGCCGCATCTTTCAGGATGCGATCAAGATTGACGAACCCGATGCGGCCGTCGTTCTGCGCGAAGGATGCGGTGCTTGCCACCAGACAGGCTGCCGCGACCAACGTCTTGAAATGAATCTTCAAATTAACCTCGGAGTCGTGTCTTTCGTCGAGTGCGGCGCGCTCATGACCGCCTGACGCCGCTCGGGCACCCTCGTTTTTCCCTCGTCTTGCAACGCATCAGAACGTCGTGCCAAGGGTGAACTGGAATCGCTGGACACGGTCGTCTTCTTTGGCCTTCAAGGGAAATCCCATGCTCATTTTCAACGGCCCGATGGGTGAAATCCAGCTGAAAGACAGCCCGGTAGAATACCTGAATCCCAGCGCCTTAAGCGTTCCGTCCACCTTGATCGAACCATCGTTATTATAAGTCTGCAGCCCCGGTGTCCAGACTTGCCCGGCGTCAGCGAAGAGCCCAAGGCGCGCGGTCCGATCCTGGCCGATGCCTGGAAATGGAAACAGCAACTCCATGCTTGCGATGGCCTTGCGTGATCCACCAAGAATGCCATCGGGATCGCGCGGACCGAGTGTGCTTTGCGAATATCCGCGCACCGAACCGGGTCCGCCCGCGTAGTACGCCTTGAAGAACGGCAACTCCTGGCCCGCATAGCCGCCGCCGGCCCCGACGTCCGTCGTGAATGCGAACGTAAATGACCGGGTCAGCGGATAGAAGATCGAATTGGTAAGGCCGACCTTGTAGTACTTCACCTCCGCGCCTGGTAGCGCGGTTTCAACCGCGATGCGTTGATTGGATCCGGTCGTTGGCCAGAGCGAACTGTCACGACCGTCTCGCGCCCAACCGAGCGATCCGATCAGTAGATTGCTGGCCGTTCCATATCGGTTGACGTGCTCCTTGAAGCGTGTGGGCGTGTTGTCGAAAATGCCGATCTCGGTTCGCTCGAACGCCAGACCAAGGTTGATCGACCCGGTCTCCGTGATCGGATAGCCGAACCGCATGCCCGCCCCGCGCGTATCCGTTCGGTAATTCCCGAGTCCGAGCGCACTCGGATCAAAGCGGCGATTGTAGAGATCGAAGCCCCGGCTAACTCCGTCCACCGTCCAGTACGGATTCGTGAACGACACCGCGTAGGTGCGACTGATCGAGCCGCTCGATACCTGTAGAGCGAGTGAGTTGCCACTGCCGAATAGATTCTGCTGCGACACGGAACCCGAGATGATGAATTTTTCCGCGCTCGAGAATCCGACACCGAACAAGAGACTGCCGGTGGGGCGTTCCTTGACCCGCACGGTAATGTCGACCTGATCCGTGGTGCCGGTGACCGGCTCGGTCTCGAGGTCCACCTCGGTGAAATACTGGGTGAGATCGAGCCGTCGCTTCGAGCGCTGAAGCTTCTGATTGTCGTAGAACGCGGCCTCGAGTTGGCGCAGTTCACGGCGAATCACTTCATCGCGCGTGCGCGTGTTCCCGACGATATTGATGCGACGGACATACACCCTGCGACCCGGATCGATCAGGATCGTGAACGCGACGGTGCGTTTTTCCTTGTCGATTTCCGGCACGGCGTTGGCATTGGCAAATGCGTATCCGTCATTGCCCAGCCGCTCGGCGATGGCCTTGGTCGATTCAGTCAGGCGCTGGCGCGAAAACGGTTCGTTCGGGGCCAACCGGATGAGCTTGCGCAGCTCTTCTTCCGAGGCAATGAGGTCGCCGGCGAGCTTGACGCTCGAGACCGTATACTTCTCGCCCTCGGTAATGCTGAGCGTGATGTAGATGTCCTGCTTGTCGGGCGAGATGGACACCTGCGTGGAGTCGACCGAAAAATCCAGGTACCCGCGATTCTGATAGAAGGACCTGAGCGATTCGATATCGGCCGAAAGCTTCTGCCGCGAGTACTGGTCGTTCTTGGTGTACCAAGTCATCCAGCCGGGTGTTTGCAGCACGAATTGATCGAGCAACTCGTCATCGCTGATTGCCTGGTTGCCGACGATATTGATCCGCCGGATCTTGGCGACCTCACCTTCTTCAACCGTGAATGTGACCCCGACGCGATTGCGCTCAAGCGGCGTGACGGTTGTCGAGACGGTCGCACCATACTTGCCACGCGAGAGGTACTGTCGCTTGATTTCCTGTTCGGCCTGATCGAGCACCGCGCGGTCGTACGTGCGACCGTCGGCGATGCCATTCTCCTTGAGCGACTTGCGAAGCTGCTCGTCGTTGAAATCCTTGATGCCGACGAATTCGATCGATGCGATCGCCGGTCGCTCTTCGACCATCACGACCAGCACATTGCCCTCGATCTCGAGCCGCACATCGCGAAAGAATCCGGTGGCGTAAAGCGCGCGGACCGCCTCTTGCGCGCGCTCGCTGGTGACGCGCTCGCCGACTTTTATCGGCAGGTAGGTAAATACCGTACCCGCTTCGATGCGCTGGATGCCTTCAACGCGGATATCACGTACCACGAACGGCGCGAAACTCTGCGCCGTTTGGCCGTGGGCGTGCTGTACGAGGGTCGCGGCGACCAGGGCCGCGAGAAGCTGCTTTCTCATCCTGCCTTTTGGACGCCTTGCGACGCTTATTTTGATTGTGCTTGAAGGGAACGGAAACGTGCCCTCGGATACATGCGCGCTTCGCGAACCGCGCTTGGTGAATCCCGATCCGACTCTGACGCAGGCTCAGCTAACTTGCGACCAGACGACTGATATCGTTGTAGAACGCAAACCCCATCAAGACGAGAAGAATCGCGAATCCCACCCGCTGTCCGTATTCAAGAATCCGATCGGACAATGGGCGTCCCTTGATGAGTTCGACGAGATAATACAACAAGTGCCCGCCATCCAAGATCGGAATGGGCATGAGGTTGAGCACGCCGATGCTGATTGAAATCAACGCGATGAACGTCACGAACGGCAGCCACCCGAGCGCCGCCGACTGCCCCGCGTAATCGGCGATCGTGACCGGGCCACCGAGGTTGCGCCAGGACAATTCGCCGGTCAGCATCTTCCACATCATGCGAACGCTGAAGATGGACATGTCCCACGTCTTGATCGTGGCGCGCTGAAGGGCCTCGAACAGGTCATAGCTTTGAACGACGTACAAGCCTTTGAATGCTTCGGGGTCTTCGCGCACACCGGCACCGATCCGACCGATCGTTTGTCCGTTGCGCTCAATCGTCGCGGGCGTCACATCGAAGATCTTGCGCTCGCCGTTGCGGACCACTGCAACCCTGAGCACCTTGCCTGGACTCGCCATCACACGATTCACGAACGATTGCCAATCGGCGACGGGCTCGCCATCGACCGCGACGACACGGTCGCCCGACTGGATACCCGCCTGTATCGCCGGGCGCCCTGCCTCGAGCACGCCGATGACCGCCGCTATGCTCGGGCGGAAAATACGCAGACCAAGCGTCGTGAGAGGATCGCCTTCACGCGAATCGATCGTGACGCCACTTAAATCGAGCGTCCGCGTACGCGCGCGTTCCCTGGAATCGACCACGTCGATTTGCGCACCCCTGCGGGCGACGGCGAGATCGATGAGTTCCCATCGCACATCCGGCCAGGCGCGAATCTTCTTGCCATTGATCGCGATGATCTCGTCACCTTCGAGGAATCCCGCTTGCGCTGCCGCGGTCCCGTCGGGCGGAGCACCAATCTTCGCGCGGGGTTCCTGGAAGCCGACCATGTACGTCGCCGCATAAAGAACGATAGCGAGTACAAAATTGGCGAGCGGACCGGCAACGACGATCGCCATGCGCTTTGCAACGGACTGCTGATCGAATGCCCGGTGCTGCTCTTCGACGGGAACCGCGCCTTCACGGCCGTCAAGCATCTTCACATAGCCGCCGAAGGGGATCGCGGAAAGCGCCCATTCGGTTTGATCCGGTCCGCGTCTTGTCATCAAGACGACCTTCCCGAAGCCCACCGAGAAGCGCAGGACTTTTACGCCACACCAACGAGCGACCCAATAATGCCCAAGCTCATGGATGATGATCACCACGGCAAGCACAAAGAGAAACGAAACTGCGTACTGGAGAAATGCCATCCTCAACGACTCCCGGCCTGCACCAGCACTCGCGCATCGGCGCGGGCACGCACATCGGCCTCAATAACCTCTTCAATGGATGAAAGCGCGGCGCCGGGTCTGCGGTTCAATGCCCGTTCGACCACGCCCACGATTTCCACAAACGGCAAGCGACCCGCCAGGAACGCCTCGACGGCGATTTCGTTCGCCGCGTTAAAGGTCACCGCAGCGGTGTCGGTTGCGGCAAGCACTTCTCGCACCAGGCGCAGCGCCGGAAATCGAATGGGGTCCGGGGGCTCGAAACTCAAGTGCCCGACCCGGGTAAGATCCAGCGGAAGAACCCCTGCATCAATCCGGTCGGGATAGGCGAGCGCGTGCGCGATTGGTGTACGCATATCCGGATTGCCAAGCTGCGCCAGGACCGAACCGTCCGCATATTCGACCATCGAGTGGACAACACTCTGCGGATGCACCACGACTTCGATCTGGTCGGGTCGAGCGTCGAACAGCCAGCGGGCTTCGATGACTTCCAGTGCCTTGTTCATCATCGTTGCCGAATCCACGGATATCTTGGGACCCATATTCCAGATTGGATGGTTGCACGCCTCCGCAGGCGTTACCTGAGCCAGCGAATCGAGGCTCCGTGTGCGAAAGGGCCCGCCTGATCCGGTCAGCAGGATGCGCTTCACGCCGAGCATCTTCAAATGCGGCGAAGCACCTGCGGGCAGGCACTGAAAGATCGCGTTGTGCTCACTGTCGATCGGGAGAAGCGTGCCCTTGGCGCGAGCGACCGCATCCATGAACAATGCGCCGGTCATCACCAACGCTTCCTTGTTGGCGAGCAGCACGTGTTTGCCCGCGCGAGCCGCGGCCAATGTGGGCCGAAGTCCCGCTGCACCAACGATAGCAGCCATCACGACATGAACACCCGGTGCCGTGGCGGCGCTGACCAATCCTTCCGCCCCGACAAGGAGCTCCGTTCGCGGGCTCGCCGCGCGGAGGCTTCGCCTTACCGCAGCAAGATCGGCCGACGCACCAATCACGGCGAACGCAGGCTGATGAACGCGGCAGATCTCAACCAGCTCGTCGACCCGCTTCTCGGCGGTCACGCCCGCCACACGAAAACGATCGGGATGCCGTGCGATGACATCGAGCGTGCTTTGCCCAACGGAACCGGTGGCACCCAGAATCAGAACATTTCTCATCAGCGGGGGAGTATCAAGGCGGCCATGGGAAGGACGGGCAACAGGGCATCAATGCGATCAAGAATGCCGCCGTGCCCAGGAAGAATGTTGCCGCTATCCTTGAGACCGGCCTGACGCTTGAGCGCCGATTCGAACAGGTCACCCACAATACCGAACGCGGCAAGTCCCATCGCAACACCCAGCACCACACCGGCGGATGCGTTGATCGGTTGGAAAGCGAGCGTTATCGTCACTGCATAACATGCTACGCCGAACAACGCCCCAACGGCGCCTTCGACCGTCTTGCCCGGGCTCACATTCGGCGCGAGCTTATGCTTGCCATAGGCACGTCCGGCGAAATACGCCGTGACATCAGCGACCCACACGATCGCCATGATCGCAAGTAGCACACCTACCCCGGCTGGACGCAAGTCGACAATAGCGAGTCCGGTAGCCGGGAGGACGATGATTCCGGCGAGGACCACCATCCATCGCGGTGGTGCGAACGGCATGCGATGGATCCAGAGCGGCACCGCGCCGATCCAGAAGATCGTGGCGATCCAGAAGATCGCCGTCAAGCGTTCGCGCGCGGCACTTGGATCGGCTTGCCCCGCCCATGCGAGCGCAAGGACCATGATCGCAACGATGATGATCGAATAGACACCGCGACCGAGACCGCCTAGCCGGGCAAACCCGGCCCACTCCCAAGCGCCAATCAACAGTACGATGCCAACGAAGACCGTCAAGCCAAGGGGCGGCAACCAAACCAAAATCGCCAACAGCAGCGCGCCCATCGCCAGGGCGGACAAAATGCGAAGACGCAACATCGCAGGCTTCGCTATCCCGCAACCGGTTTAGCCAATGCGCTCCGGGATTCCGCAGCGACCGGAAACTTGTCCGCCTCCAGGCGACCGTGTTTATCTTCGATGACCTGCTCACTGGTGCGACCAAAGCGTCGTTCGCGAACTTGATATGAGGCGATCGCCGCATCAAGCTCCGTGGCGTTGAAATCGGGCCATAGCGTGTCGGTGAAATACAACTCGCTGTAGGCCAGTTGCCAAAGAAGGAAATTGCTGATCCGCTGCTCCCCACCTGTTCGAATGAACAAGTCCGGTTCCGGCGCATAGCTGCTTGCAAGGTACGGGGAGAGATCCGCTTCGGTGTACGCCCCGATGCGATCGGGGCGCGCGACGGTGAGCCGATTCATCGCCTGCACCAAGTCCCAGCGGCCGCCGTAGTTGACCGCAAGTGTGAGGGTCAAGCGTTGATTGTCCGCCGTCTTGGTTTCAGCTTCTTGCACGAGGTTCGCGATCGACTCGCCGAATGCCGCGACATCGCCGATCAACTTCAATCGCACCTGGTTACTATGCAATCGGTCGATCTCGTCTTCGAGCGCCCGCTGCAAAAGCTGCCGCAGCACCGCCACTTCCTCCGCGGGACGACGCCAGTTCTCCGAGCTGAACGTAAACAATGTCAGATAGCCGATGCCGCGTTCCGCGCAGGCCCGGGTAATTTCGCGGACGGTCTCCACGCCACGATGATGGCCTGCGACGCGCGGCAGGAACCTCTTCTTCGCCCACCGGCCGTTGCCGTCCATGATGACGGCGACATGCCGGGGAATCTTGTTGGGCGTGGGAACGTCACGCGTCGAACTCGCGAACACCATCGGCATACACCTCCAGGAGAGAACGCTCTCGTTGAACCTCAGACAGTCAGCAGTTCCTGCTCCTTTGCCTGGACGATCTTTTCGATCTCAGCGATGAACCGGTCGGTTAGTTTTTGCACATCGTCCTGTGCGCGCCGCTCATCATCCTCGGAGACCTCCTTGGATTTGAGCAATTCCTTCAAGCCGTGATTCGCATCGCGTCGCAGATTCCTGATCGCGACACGCGCACCCTCGGCATCGTGCTTCACAACCTTCGTGAGATCGCGTCGCCGTTCTTCCGTGAGTGGCGGCATCGGAACGCGGATCACATCACCTTGGGAAACCGGATTCAACCCGAGATCCGAATCTCGAATGGCTTTTTCAACCGCCTGCAGCAACTTCTTCTCCCATGGCGTCACGCCTAGCGCGCGGGCGTCGATCACCGCGATCTTGGCGATCTGGGCAATGGGCGTTGGTGTTCCATAATAGTCGACTACAACGTGATCCAGCAGCCCGGCGTGCGCCCTGCCCGTACGAATTCTCGCGAGGTCGGCCTTGAGCGCCTCGACTGACTTTTGCATCTTCTGTTCCGACGATTTACGGATCTCTACAATAGTGGCCATCTACCTTCCTCCGGTATAACACCGACCAAAACGGGCCTCGTTTTCTCGCGCCGGGGTTCGGTTGATGCGTCAGGGCGCCGGCCAGGGATTCCTCACTCGCGCCCGCCCCATCACCCCGGCGGCTGCAGCCTCACTGGATGCATGATCATGACCGCAGCGAGTCCCTCGTTCGATATCTAGTTGTGTACGAGCGTTCCTTCCTTTTCCCCAAGAACTATTCGCCGCAACGCGCCAGGTTTGAAGATGCTGAAGACGATGATCGGCAGCCGCTGATCCCGGCAAAGTGCCAGTGCGGTAGTGTCCATCACGCCCAGGTACTTTGCGATCGCCTCATCGAACGTGACCGAATCGTACCGGCGCGCATCGGGTACGCGCTTGGGATCGGCTGTGTACACGCCGTCGACCTTGGTCGCCTTGAGCACGACCTGCGCTTCAATTTCACGCCCACGCAACGCAGCCGCCGTGTCGGTGGTGAAAAACGGATTGCCCGTTCCCGCCGCGAACACGACAACTTTACCTTCCTCGAGATAGCGGATGGCCTTGCCGCGAATGTAGGGCTCGACGACCGGCTCGACGTTGAGCGCCGACTGCACCCGTGCATTCAAGCCCTTCTGCCGCATGACATCTTGCAGCGCAAGCGCGTTCATGATCGTCGCCAGCATGCCCATGTAATCGGCCGTGGCGCGATCCATGCCTGAGGCGCCAAGAGCGACGCCGCGAAAAATGTTTCCGCCACCGATCACCACACCCACTTCAACACCCAGTGTGATGATCGCGGAGATCTCATCGACAATGCCTTCGATCGTGGTCCGATTGATCCCGAAGGGATCATCGCCCATGAGCGCCTCCCCCGAGAGCTTGAGGAGGATTCGCTTGTAACGAGGCTCGCTCATGCGTCGCCCGTCTCTATCGGGCCAAACCGACTTGTGCTTGCACCTCGGCGGCGAAATCGGCCACCTTCTTTTCTATTCCCTCGCCGACCACGAAGAATCGGAAGTCGCGGATTCTTGATTTTCGGGCAGCCATCGCTTTTTCCACGGTGAGCTTGTCATCCTTGACGAACGGCTGGCCAAGCAACGTAATCTCGCCGAGGAATTTGTTGATGCCACCCTCGACCATGCGAGCGACGATGTCGGCGGGTTTGCCGGATTCTTTTGCGCGAGCCATCAGGATCTCGCGCTCTTTTTCAATGACGGCGGGCGCGACCTGATCACGAGACAGGAATTGCGGCTTGGCGAACGCGATGTGCATCGCAACGTCCTTGCCGGCTGCATCGTCCCCTTCGAAGTCGACGAGCACACCGATCTTCACACCGTGAACGTAGGACGCGACTTTGGCAGAAGTCGCCATGCGTTGAAAACGGCGGATCGACATCTTCTCGCCGATGCGCTGAACCAGCGTTTGGCGTTTCGTCTCGACCGTGCCTGCGCCGGCCGGAAGATTCCCAAGTGCCTCGATATCGACCGGGTTGTTCTTGGCGATTTTTTCCGCGAGCTCGTGGGCGAACGCGAGAAACTCTTCGTTCTTCGCGACAAAATCGGTTTCGCAGTTGATCTCGACCATCGCCGCAAGCTTGCCATCCGGCGCGACATAGAGTCCGATCACACCTTCCGCGGCGACGCGCGACGCCGCCTTTTCGGCTTTGGCGCCGCTCTTGATGCGAAGAATTTCAACGGCCTTATCGATATCGCCGTCGGCCTCGGACAGCGCTTTCTTGCACTCCATCATGCCAAGTGATGTCCGCTCGCGCAGATCACGGACCATGCTTGCGGTGATTTCCGCCATGACTGCTTCTCCAAAGCTCGTTTATTTCCGCGCGTGCTGCGAACCACCAGGCCCGCAGCGCAAAAATTGCGGCACGCAACGGGGTGACTAGGCCGCCTCTTCGCCGTCGTCGATCTCGACGAATTCGTCCGATCCACTGGTGATGATTTCCTGGATTGTCTGATTGCGCCCTTCCAGGACTGCATCGGCAACGCCCCGCGCGTAAAGACGAATCGCGCGACTCGAATCATCATTGCCGGGAATGATGTAGTTGATATTTTCGGGCGAATGATTGGTATCAACCACGGCAATAATCGGGATGCCCAATTTCGTCGCTTCCTGGACCGCGCCCTTCTGGTAGCCCACGTCGATGATGAACAGCGCGTCGGGCGGACTATCCAGCGATTTTATCCCGCCGAGACTGCGGTTCAATTTGTCGAGCTCGCGCTGAAAGGACAGGCCCTCTTTCTTCGACATCTTCTCGAGGCCCCCTTCGCTCACGACCTGATCCATCTGGCGAAGGCGCTTGATCGATTGCTTCACCGTCTTGAAATTGGTGAGCATGCCGCCCAGCCACCGATGATCGACAAAAGGCGCGGTGCATCGAGCGGCCTCTTCACGAACGATTTCGCGCGCTGAGCGCTTGGTTCCGACGAACAGGATCGTGCCTTTGTTCGAGGAGAGCTGACGAATGAACTTCATCGCCTCCATATACATCACCATCGTCTTCTCGAGATTGATGATGTGGATCTTGTTGCGATGACCGAAGATGAACGGGGCCATTCGCGGGTTCCAGAATCGGGTCTGGTGCCCGAAATGCACGCCGGCCTCGAGCATCTGCCGCATGGTGACAGACATGTACAACTCCTAGTCTTAGGGTTATGTTGGCCGCCCGCCTCGCCAAACCGAACCACGTTCGTGGATCAGCACCCTAAGGGAGGGGGAGGATGATTTGTGTTCGCCCTTGATTCGGAAAATGACGCGGCGACAGTGCCGCGAGTCGCTCCCAAAAATCGTACCGTCGAGTAAACCCGGCGATAGTAGCACGCGGCCGGCGAAGGCCTCAACGATTTACCTTAACAAACAGATCGTTACCGGTGAGCGGCCGGCGAACATCAGCGCATCTTAAGACGAATATCGCGCACGTTTCTAGAGCGAGCCCGTAGAGGCGCGTGGCACGTCGGCAGCATCAGAAAATATGCCTCAGCACACACCGAATTGCTCCTGTTCAAGTGATGCCGTATGCTCTTAAGCTTTCGTGGAATCAAGTAGATGGCTGTCCAGATCAAGTCTGTCGAAGAAATCGAAGCGATGCGGATCGCCGGCCGGTTGGCGGCGGAAGTCCTCGATTTCGTCGCCCAGCACATCCGGGTTGGAATCGCCACGGGCGAGATCGATCGCCTGTGCCATGAGTATATGGTTGATGTGCAAGGCACGATCCCCGCGCCGCTCAATTACGCGCCGCCCGGCTACAAGCCGTATCCGAAGTCCATTTGTACATCGGTCAATCATCAGGTTTGCCATGGCATTCCCGGTGAGCGTGTCCTGAAGAACGGCGATATCGTCAATGTCGATATCACTGTCATCAAAGACGGCTTTCATGGCGATACCAGCCGCATGTTCCATGTCGGAGAGCCTTCAATTCAGGCACGGCGACTATGCGATATCACCTTTGAATGCATGTGGCGCGGCATCGCCACCGTGCGTCCCGGCGCAACACTCGGCGATGTTGGTGCCGTTATTCAGCAGCATGCGGAGGCGCACGGGTACAGCGTTGTTCGGGAATTCTGTGGGCACGGCATCGGGCGCAAATTCCATGAAGAACCGCAGGTTCTCCACTACGGCAAACCCGGGACGGGCGTGGTCCTGGTCCCGGGCATGACCTTCACCGTCGAGCCGATGATCAACGCCGGTCGCGCGGCGATCCGTGAGCTTGCGGACGGCTGGACCATCGTGACCAAGGATCACAGCCTGTCCGCCCAATGGGAACACACTGTGCTCGTAACGCCAACCGGCCATGAAGTCCTGACGGTGTCGGCTGGAATGCGTGAGGCGCCCGCCTTCGCGCGGGCGGGCGTCACGCATCTCGCATGACGCCGGTTGCCGCCTGGCGCGAGCGGTTGCGTGCCGAGCGCGAGGCCTTGCGAGCCAAGTTTCTCGCAAAGCCTCGCATCTCCGGGTTCTTCAACGACAATCGAATCATCGTTGATCGAGCGCTTCGCGCGCTCTGGTTGGATGCAAACCTTCCCGACGGTTATTCGCTGCTGGCGGTTGGAGGCTATGGCCGCGGAGAACTCTACCCACACTCCGACATCGATATTCTCATTCTGATTGACGCCTCCCCCTCGTCCGTCGATAGTGCCCGCCTCGAAGCGTTTGTCGGATGCCTATGGGACATCGGCCTCGAGCTCGGCCACGCGGTGCGAACAAAGGATCAATGCATCGAAGAAGCCGCGAAAGAGATCACCGTGGCGACTTCGATGCTCGAGGCCCGTCGGCTGGCCGGCAAGCGACCGCGCTTCGAGCAATTCGAAAAAGAAATTCGGGCAACGATCGATCCGATCCGCTTTTTCCATGCGAAGCGACTCGAGCAAGAACAGCGGCACGAAAAATACAACGAAAGCCCCTTTAGCCTCGAGCCCAATCTCAAGGAATCGCCCGGCGGGATGCGCGATCTCCAGGTGATCCGGTGGGTCGCCCGCGCGATCGGCCTTGGGCATCGTTGGGAAGACTTGGCCGAGCGCGGGTTGGTGACGCGCGAGGAGGCATTGCAGCTCCGCCGCGTGGAGCGGTTCATCCAGCTCGCCCGCATTCAATTGCATTGGCTCGCAGGACGCCGCGAAGACCGGATTCTCTTCGACCATCAGGGTGAGTTGGCGGGAAAGCTCAAGTTCGGCCAGGCCGCGCATCGCCGCGCCAGCGAAGTCCTCATGCAGCACTACTATCGCAATGCGAAGACGATTACCCAACTCAACACGATCGTCCTTCAAAATATCGGCGCGCTCCTGCAACCGATCGACGCGGCGCCGACCGTACTCGATGATAATTTTCAGTCGATACACAACCTGCTCGATGCGCGCGATCCGACCTTGTTCGATCGATCCCCAGGTGCGATCTTCGATAGCTTTCTGCTGTTGCAGAAACACTCTGAATTGAAAGGCATGACCGCGCCAACCCTTCGGGCGCTATGGCGCGCGCGAAAGCACGTCGACGCGAAATTCCGCCGCAATCCGATCAACAGGCAGCGCTTTCTCGAGTTCCTGCAACAACCCCGCGGGATCGTGCACGGCCTGCGGCGCATGAATCAGTACGGAATCCTGGGGCGCTATCTGCCGGCATTCGGTCGGATCGTCGGACAGATGCAGCATGACCTGTTCCATGTGTACACGGTGGATCAGCACATTCTCACCGTCGTACGCAACCTCCGTCGATTCACGATGCTCGAGTTCTCGCATGAATACCCGCTTTGCAGCAGTCTCATCGCAAACTTTGAGCGGCCCTGGATGTTGTATGTGGCCGCGCTATTTCATGATATTGCCAAGGGTCGCGGCGGCGATCACTCGGTACTTGGCAAAGTCGATGCCCTACAGTTCGCCCGGTTGCACGACTTGGCCGCGGAGGACCGCGAATTGCTGGATTTCCTCGTCGAGCGTCACCTCACGATGTCGGCGGTCGCTCAGAAGCAGGACCTTGCGGACCCGGGCGTTATCCGTCGATTCGCCGAAGTCGTGAAGACCGAACGGCGCCTTGTCGCCCTCTATCTGCTGACAGTGGCCGACATACGCGGAACCAGTCCCAAGGTATGGAACGCCTGGAAAGCCAAGCTCCTCGAGGATCTGTTCCGGTATGCGAGACGGATCCTTCGCGGCGCATCGGTCGACCTGGACCAGGATGTCCAGGCCAAACGAGCGGAAGCGCTGCGACTGCTCAGGCTCTACGCGCTTTCCGACGGCGCAAAAGATGCGCTCTGGAGTGAGCTCGACGTCGCCTACTTCCTTCGGCACGATCCGAACGAGATCGCCTGGCAGACGCGCAATCTCCACTATCGGGTCAACACCACCGATCCCGTTGTCAAGGCGCGGCTTTCACGCGTTGGGGAAGGTGTTCAGGTCATGATCTACTGCCCCGACCAACAGGAACTCTTCGCGCGGATCTGTGGATACTTCGAGGGTATCCAGTTCAATATCGTCGATGCGAAGGTCCATACGACCAAACACGGCTACGCGTTCGACACGTTTCAGCTTCTCGCCGCGGACGGCGGCCAGGACTACCGATCATCGATCGCGCAGATCGAACACGAGCTTGCGGATGTACTGAAGCAGAAAGGCGCGCTTGGCGTGCCGGGGCAAAAGCGCCTGTCGCGTCAGCTTCGGCACTTTCCGATTCTGCCGGAAGTGAGTATCCGGCCCGACGACAAAGGGCAGTTTCACGTCCTATCCGTGACGGCCGGCGATCGGCCAGGATTGCTGTACGGCATCGCGAAGGTGCTGTCCCGATACGAACTGAATCTTCACACTGCCAAGATCGCGACCTTGGGTGAGCGGGCCGAGGATGTTTTCGTAATCGGTGGGGCGACGTTGAATCGTCCAAGGGTGGTGATTCAACTGGAAACGGACCTGCTCGCGGCGATGGCATAGCGGAATATCGAGCGCGAGGCTTCAGGGTCGCGGGCCGTTACGAGTATGGCGTGGCGGCCGGAAGAGGCCCACGCAAAAAGATGGTGCGCAGCGGAAGGCCGATGAACCAACTTACCCCCGTGCTCGTCAATCGAACCCTCACGACTGCGCGAGACGAAGTGTGATCCTGAAAAAGACTACCGACCGTCACAGCCGGTAAATGTGCTGGCCGTCGTTCACGCTGTTGCGCCGCACGATCGCCTTGCACTGATCGCGAAGGACCTCTGCGAAGTTATCTAACCGCAGTATTCCACGCAATCGCGTGGCTTCACCCATGGTTCACAGATGAGTTCCTAGAATCGAATCCTCACTAGGATATCGGGGCAACCAATGGCAATCGAAAAAGACCTTTCCATCAAACTCGCCACCGATGACGATTTGAGTGCGATAGCGTACATGTCCCGCGACCTGGTTGAAGTCGGCTTACCCTGGCGGTGGACACCTGAATTCGTCGGGAAGGTGCTCCGCGACAAAAGTATCGTGACGATCGTCTGCTGCGACCGAGGGATCGTCGTCGCCTTTGCCAGCATGTATTTTTCCGACGAAGTTGCCCGCCTCATTCGTGTTGCAGTCGAACCGCCTTACCGAGGAATGGGAATCGCCCGGCAAATGTTGGAGTGGCTCAAGGTGTCGTGCTATACGGCCGGGATCACACGGATCGATTCAAAACATCGCCTTAAAAGCCGCACCGCGCGCCTTTTCTATCGCAAGTGCGGATTTCGGGAACACGCTCTTCATCCCCGCTACTATGCTGATTCCGAAACAGCCGTCGGCATGTCTCTGACTCTCAAGTCCCTTGAAAATCAGTCCATCGCACCGTCGGCATGATCCCGACGCTGCTTCCCTCGTTCCCTGCGTGCATCCCACGGCATCCGGGGGACGCGCGCAGCAACGACCGCCGACCGGATCGTTCAGGCGGACCGTTTGAGAATCTGCCTGGCTTCTGAAATCAACGTTTCCAATTGATTCGGGTCGATCCGCAGTCGCTCCATCGGTTCAAACATCCCCACCGGCGGCGGCGAAGAGACCAGTGCGCCAACCCGAACGTTCATCCAATCGGACATGACGCCTAGCGCGAGGAGCGTCTCGGCCACACCCTCAGCCTCGGAACTCAGACCCGAACTCACCCAGCCATGCATCGATGGGGGCGGCGTCGATCGGTCGTCATGATGTTGCAGTATCCCCAAGGCGATGGACGCATTCAGGCCCCATCGGGTCGCGAGATACGAGCCGACGCGAGCGTGGTGTACTTTGAAGGCTGCCTCTTCCTTATCGAGAAGACTTTCCCCTCCCCTCGCAAGAACTTCGCCCGTAAGGAACGGCTCGTACGAAGGATGCTTGATTCGCAGTACGGCCATCCCCGCGTCCCGAAATAGCCCGTAGGTGTACGCGATATCGGCGTCACACGAACCCGTCGCGCCCGATACGAAGCCGCAAAGCGCAGCGATTCGGGATGCTTTTCTCCAGTACTGGCGCATCCCGGGACTACGACCGGCCTGGAACGCATGCCGAAGGAAATGGCTCTCGACGATCTGCTTGATGTTGCGCATCCCAAGCAGAAAGAGCGCATGCTCGATCGAGCTGATCTTTCGCGTGACACCGAACATGGGCGAATTGACCGCGGTGATCAAAGCCGCCGAGAGCCCGATATCCGATGCAATCAGTTTCTTGATCCCGGCGAAATTCGGGTTGGATCGCCGCACCTCTCTCACGATGCTCTGCAGCACCAACGGACAAGATGGGATTTGGATATCACCCAGTACTGGGTCAAGGTCCGATGCCCGGACGGGCTCCACGATTTGCATGATGCGCGCCAACTGGCTGACGAGATCCGAGGGTCGTTTATTCGATATTCGGCAAATCGACCCGTTACCTGCGGCCTCGGTCGGACTATCCCGTGATCATTGTCGGATCGCGATCGAAGCAATTGCCAGGCTGTGACGAACGTCCATCGCATCGCTGACCGGGATCATGTCGTCTGCTCGTTCGGCGCCCGGCCAACGGCATCCCGTTCAACCCGCCCTGCCATCATGCGCACAGCCTTGTAGGTAATAACCAGATCAGTATTCTGATTGAATACATGGTTCATCGAACTCACGATTGCACGCCCGCCACGCGAGGTGGGCCGAACCCCGACTACTTCGACCTCCGCGTAAACAGTGTCGCCAATAAACACGGGCTTCAGGACCTTTTGTTCGAGCTCGAGCATTGCCAGGCCGGTTCCCTGAAAGAATCCCTGGCATTGCAGCCCCTCGATCAAGGTGTAGGTCAGAGCGCCGGGCACGAATCGTCCCCGAATAGCACCTTTGTCCTCCCCATGCGTTGCATCGATAAATATCGCTTCGAGCATCCCCGTGACCGAGATGAAATTGACAAGGTCGGTTTCGGTGACAGTGCGTCTCAATGTCCGAAACTTGTCCCCGATCGCAAGCTCTTCCCAACAATATCCGACACCAAGAATCTTCATTGCACGCACGCCCCCACATGACTTGATTGGAACTGGATTCTTCGACTCGATGTTCGAGGCCGAACTGTACAACCAATGCGAGCCATCGCCAGACAGGCTTTCGCTCGCTCCCCTGGCAGTGTACGATTCCAATCGTCGAGCGCACGGTCGAACCGGCTCGACACACTGCCATGCGAGCAGCTCACGCTGCCCCCTCTCCTCCCTGTGAATTTCGACCGGTCGCCGGCGAGATCGCGCCCGACCACGAGTGATTCCATTGCCACGACGATCTTGACAGTCGTTGCAATTCACGCGCCCCTATTGCCATGTCCGATGGATTGAATCCGCCACAGCATGATGCTGTCCGGTATACCGATGGCCCATGCCTCGTCCTGGCTGGTGCCGGCAGCGGCAAGACACGCGTGATCATTCACAAGATCGCGCACCTCATTCATCAAAAAGGAATCGCGGCGAACGCGATCGCGGCGGTTACCTTCACGAATAAAGCAGCCGCTGAAATGAAGGCGAGAACGGAAGCGCTCATTGGCAAGAAAACGAGCGCGGGACTCATCGTCTCGACGTTCCATTCGCTTGGCGTACGGATCCTTCGTGCCGAGGCCAACCGCCTTGGTTTGAAGCCTACATTCTCCATCTTCGATGCGGACGATTGTTTCGGCATCCTGCAAGGTCTGCTCGCTACAACGGACAAGGCGAGTCTGCGCCGCGCGCAAAGCGCGATCTCGCTTTGGAAGAACGCCATGCTTTCCCCGGAAGATGCGATCGCGAACGCGCAAGACGACAACGCTGCACAGATCGCACGTCTTTACCGGGACTACAGTGCCACGCTGCAAGCGTACCAAGCGGTCGATTTCGATGACCTGATTCGCCTGCCGGCAGCCCTGTTTCAGCGGGACCAGGAAGCGCGTGAAACCTGGCAATCGAAATTCGCGTATCTCTTGGTAGATGAATACCAAGATTCCAATGCCTGCCAGTACGCGTTGCTGCAGCGCCTCACTCACGGCCGCGACGCATTTACGCTGGTGGGCGACGATGATCAGTCGATCTATGGTTGGCGCGGTGCAACCCTGGACAATCTGGCCAATCTCCAACGGGATTATCCCGCCTTGAAGATCGTCAAGCTCGAACAGAACTATCGATCGAGTCAACGGATCCTGCATGCTGCGAACACTCTCATCGCAAAGAATCCGAAGCTCTTCGAGAAGAGGCTCTGGTCAGACCTCGGTAACGGCGACGAAGTGGTCGTCACGGCCACGGATGACGATGATGCCGAGGCCGAACGCGTCGTCATGCGCATACTTGCGCATCGCATGGAACGTAGAACCAAGTATTCGGACTACGCGATCCTCTATCGGAGTAATCAGCAGGCCAGAGTCTTCGAGCAAATGCTGCGACGCGAGCGTGTGCCCTATGTTCTTTCCGGTGGACAGTCTTTCTTCGAACGCGCCGAGATACGCGATCTGATCGCCTATCTCCGGGTGCTGATCAACGGCGACGACGATCCGGCCTTCATTCGCGCTGCCACCACGCCAAAGCGGGGCATTGGCCCGCAGACGCTCGAAGCGCTGGGAAAGCTTTCGGGCGAGTTCCATGTTTCACTCTTTGAGGCGGCCTATCGCGGGGAGGCGAGCAGTCGCGTCGCGGCCCGGAGTCTGGAACTCGTACGCCAATTCGGCGACAGCCTGAACCGGTTCGAATGGCGGGCAAAACGTGAACCGGCCGGTGTCGTCCTTGATGATTTGATCAAGTCGATCGGCTATGAACAGTACCTGCACGACAATAATGACGAGCGGACAGCCGGCAACAAATGGCAAAACGTGCTTGATTTTCGGAACTGGGTTGCCGGTCGCGCGGAGGAAGACGACAAGACGCTGCTCGAGCTCGCGCAGACGATCGCCCTGATCACCTCCCTCGACCAAGCCAAGGAAGAAGATGCGGTGCAACTCTCCACCTTGCACGCTTCGAAAGGGCTCGAGTTCCCGCATGTATTTCTTGTCGGGGTGGAAGAGGGCTTCCTCCCACACCTTGGGCGGGACACTACGGAGGATGGCGATGGTGCGCCGGGGCGAATCGAGGAAGAACGCCGGCTCATGTATGTTGGTGTCACGAGGGCGCAGCGAAGCCTCTACCTGACCTGGTGCCGCAAACGAAAGCGTGCGAAGGAAGCCGTGCCAAGAGAACCCTCGCGGTTTATCGCCGAAATGGGCCTTGATGCCCAACCGGCAATGCCGCCGACCGGGCCCGCTCCAGACGCGAAGGACCGCATGGCGAATCTCAAGGCGATGCTGCAGAAAGTGCCGCGCTGACGCCTTTCAGTATGTGTGCCGGGCTCGCAGGAAAGCCGAAGCAATGCGGCAAGACCGCGCGTTCAACCGACCATCTCGGCCGGAATCCAACGCCTCAGGGAAGTTTGTTAGACTGATTCGGGATCGAATCATCCGGACAAAGAATCACGCGAACAAACTTTGTTCCGTCTGTTTCCCTGATCGATCGGATCATTATCGGAGGCGCAATGGCCAGCGCGATACATGTCTATGCAGGGACCGCGGGACACTCCGCATGGTTTAGTGACGATGCGGGCATCACCTGGACGCATCCCAATAGCCATTCGGGCATGTATCTCGAAGCGCGGGTTTGGGCTTTCGCGATGCATCCGCAAACGCCGGCAACGCTTCATGCGGGCACCGACATGGGGCTTTTTCGGTGGGACGAAGCGACCGCGCGATGGACCCTGGTCCCCTCGCCGATGCAAGACATCTGGGCCATCGCGCAGGATCCATCTGATCCACGGGTTCTTCTTGCTGGAACGCGACCCGCGGCCCTGTATCGATCCACCGACGCGGGCGCAACATGGGTCCAACTCCCGACGCCCGGAATCTGCGAATTTTCCGAGATCAACTTGGGTCCGACGCGGGTGACGCAGATTCTCTTTGATCCCTTTACGGCTGACACCATATGGGCATCCGTGGAAATTGGCGGCCTCTACCGCAGCACGGATCGCGGCAATACCTGGACCTTTCTCGATCGCGGTCTCATATCGGGTGATGTACACGGGATTGCTGTCGTGCAAAAGCCCGGTGCGAAGCCATCGATTCTTTGCACCACCAATCGCGGACTCCATCGCAGCGAAGATCAAGGCGAAAGCTGGACATTCCAGCCGCTTGATTCACCATGGCAGTACACCCGCGCCGTCGCGGCACGGCTGGATCATTCCGGGATCGTCTTCTTGACCAACGGCAATGGACCGCCCGGCAGCATGGGCCGGCTTCTGCGCAGCCGCAATTACGGCGTCACCTGGGAAGATGCACGATTGCCGGGAACGTTGAACAGCACGCCCTGGTGCGTCGCGATGCATCCGTCCGATCCGAATCGCATGTTCTGCGCGACGAATCTTGGCCAAGTGTTCGTGAGCGATGATGGTGGCGAAACATGGTCGCGTCTGCCGCACGAGTTCGGAGAAATTCGCGCGTTCGGGTGGCGCGCGCTTCCGGCCGGTATCAGACAGCAACCGCACAGTCTCACGCTCCGCGTCCCGCAGCCGGCGTAATCACGTCTTGAATTGCCGCCGACTTCGTTGTTCACTTGTCGGCCGCGATCGCGCGCCCGATGACCATCCGCTGAATTTCGTTGCTGCCTTCATAGATCGATAGCACGCGCGCATCCCGATAGAGTTTCTCGACCGGGAAATCATTCAGGTAGCCGTTGCCGCCATGGATCTGGATGGCTTCATAGCACACATGATCGGCCATCTCGGTCGCCGCGAGCTTTGCCATCGACGCCTCTTTCAAGCATGGGCGCCCGGCGTCCTTCAATTGGGCCGCATGGAATGTCAGTTGTCGCGCTGACTCGATCGCGGTCGCCATGTCCGCGAGCTTGAAGCTGATGGCCTGATGTTCGATGATCGGTTTGCCGAAGGTCTTGCGCTCGCCCGCGTAACGGAGCGCCGCTTCGTAGGCCGCACGCGCCACGCCGATCGCCTGGGCCGCGACACCTATCCGGCCATTCTCCAAATATGCGAGGGCGATTCGATATCCACCACCGAGTGGCCCCAAGAGGCCGGTCTCAGGAATTTCGAGCTCCTCCAGCGCAATCAGACAGGTATCCGCGGCACGGTGGCCGAGCTTCACTTCCTCACGCAGAACGCGATACCCCGGCGCGTTCGTTGGCGTAAGGAAACATGAAATGCCGCGTTTGCCCGCGTCCGGATCGGTGACCGCGACGATCAACGCCACGCTTGCGGTGCGACCGGCAGTAATGAACTGCTTGGTACCGTTCAGAACGAATCGATCGCCATGGCGTCGTGCACGCGTCTTGATCGCTGACGCATCGGAGCCGGCATCGGGTTCGGTCAATAGAAATGCACTCGATTGCTCGCCGCTTGCCAGGGGCCGCAGGAAGCGATCCTTTTGTTCCGGCGTGCCGTATTCTTCGATGGCCGCGCAATTGGGAGAATTGTTCACGCACATCATGTTGCAAAGACCGCAGTCGCCCGCGGCGATCTCTTCGACCGCGACGACGTACGATACCCAATCCGACCCGGCGCCACCCCACGCGGGGTCAATGCACATCCCCATCAGCCCGAGCTGCCCCATCTCGCGGAGCAAGTGCGAGGGCACCGTACAGGTGCGGTCCCATTCGGCTGCGTAGGGAATGATTTCCCGGCGCGCGAACCGGCGAGCCGTTTCTTGAATCTGGAGGTGCAAATCGCTGAGGATCATTCCAAGGCGCGGTTACGGTATTGCGAACCAGATAAACGTTCCGGACGCTGTCCTGAGCGAGCCTTGGATCCCGTGACGATCAAGCCGCCAGCTTCGCCGGAATCGCGAACGTCGATTCCATTTCGCGGCGCGCCCGGACGGCATCCTGCGAAGCGTCGATCTGCACATCGGCCCAACGTATCGGCGCACCGGCGGCAATCGGATTGACGAGCTTGACGTTGTGCGCGAGCCCAAGCGGCAATCCGCCGAGCGCGAGCGAATCGGCTGCCGGGAAAAGCTTGCCGACCACCGTGTATCCGCCTTCCCCGTCGAGAATCTCGCCGGCCTTCAGATTGCGCTTGGCGCTTGCGACCACGTCGGCGCGAAACCCGGTCGCGCAACCCGTCGACTCGCCACGCAAACCGACCGAGGCGACCGAGATCCCGACTTCGAGCCCGATCAGATGCCAGCGCTTGTACAGGCACGCATAGCGATTCGATGGATCCGTGCGAACACCGTATTCGGTAAAGCAGCGACGGATATATTCGGTATCACCTTCGAACACGACCCACACGCCGAAGCGGATGTCATAGGGGATCGCACGGCCATCCGCTTCAAGGGATGACACGACTTCGACCTGCCCCTTGTGATGCAGATGCCCGCCTTCCTCGCGCGGTCGCATGATGAAGGGAATGTCATCGACACTCGCAGGCGGGTACAGCAATCCATGCGGCGCCGGGGTGAGACCGGTCGCATTGCAAACGGCCGTGCTTTCGATCGCCGGCTTGGAGCCGTCGAGAAATGAATTGAACATCTTCGGATTCAAGCCGCCGACGCGCGCCTGCTCGGGCGTGAGACCGTAATAACCCCATACCGTTTCCGGCGTGGACTGCGCGAAATGCGGCAGCCACTTATGCCCACGTCCTGCGGCGACGACAGGAAATCCGGCCGCGCGCGCCCAATCCACCAGATCGCAAATGAGCGCAGGCTGATCGCCGTACGCCAGGCTGTACACGACACCCGCTTCCCCGGCCTTGCGTGCGAGAAGAGGGCCACAAAACGCGTCCGCTTCGACCGTCACCATCACCACATGCTTGCCATGCCTGAAGGCCGACAGCGCGTGCGCCACCGCAGCAGTGGGATTGCCGGTCGCCTCGACGATGATATCGATCGCCGGGTGAGACACCAGCGCCTCCCAGTCATCGCTCAAATGCGTGAGACGTTTGACAAGCGCGATATCGAGGGAGGGCGCGCTATAGATCGCCGGATCCCAGCCGACCCGGTCGAGGTTCGTTCTCGCACTGGCCGGGAAAAGATCCGCGATTCCAACCAGGTGCACACCGGGCGTCTTCGGAATCTGCGCGAGATACATCGCACCAAATTTTCCGGCACCGATCAAACCGACCCGCAGCGGCTTACCCTGCGCCTCGCGTTGCGCGAGCTTGGCGTACAAATTCATTCGGATCCCCTGATCAAGCCGCGATTGCGAGCGACTGCAGTTCGGCGGCGGGTGTGCCGTCCTTCCATGGCACCGCGACGTCATAGGGCTTTAGCAGGCAATCATCGGGCAAGCACTGAATCGGCGCGAAATCGCGATGCGCGATATACCCGGGACGTTTGTAGCGGCGGATGTGATTCGATACCGCACACAGACTCAGATACACGCTGACCCTGTTCCATGGCGACAGATTCGACGTTGAGGCATGCACCAGACACCCGTGAAATAGGATCATGGATCCGGCCGGCCCTTTCGGCGCCACGATGCCGCCTCGATCAACGAGCTTGCGGATCACCTCGTTGTTGATCGTCCAGAGGGGATAACTCGTCGTCGACGTGTCATGGCCGGCTTCGACCACGCCCTGCTTGTGGCTGCCCGGGATGAACATCAGCGGTCCGTTGAACTCGTTCACATCATCCAGGAAGATCGCGACATTCATCGCCCGCGCTTCGGGCATCTGATCGTCGTTCATCCAGGTACCGTAGTCCTGGTGCCACTGCCAGACGTCGCCATCGAACGCCATCTTGCCGTTGATCTTGAACTGATGCATGTAGACGTCTTCAGCGAAGAGCTCCTTGATCGGTTCGACCATACGAGGATGCCTTGCGAGCCTTGCGAATTGCGCGTTGTACATGTGCGCGGCGAAGTTCGTGCGTACCGAATTGCTGCCCATCTCTCGTACATTCTCCGGGCGCTGTTGCGCGTAGAGCCCAGGAACTTCGTCGCTGAGCGACTTGATCTCGGTTGGCGTGAAAAGGTTTGGGAAGAACAAATAGCCTTCCCGATCGAACTGCTCGCGTTGCGTACTGGTGAGTTTCATTACCGGGCTCCTTGCCAGATTCCATGCCCCGCCGACCTCGCCGAAGGCGGGCGCAGACGCGGCTGGTCCCGCGTGCCTGCATTCATGATAAGAATACCAAACCGTATACCAAACCGTGGCGCGACCCAGGAAGAATACCGCGTGGGCCGTTACTTGCCCGAAACCACCGGTCGCATATCGGCGCCCAATCCCGAGGGCGGCAGCAGAACGAATATTTCGTCCGACTTGATCATTCCGAGTTCGAAGCGGGCGCGTTCTTCTATGGCGTCGATGCCGCTCTTCAGGTCGCGGACTTCCGCCTCCAGCACATCATTGCGAGCCTGCAGCTGATCGTTCCGGGCGCGCCGCTCGATAAGCTGCCGGTCGAGCTCCCACACACGCAACCAACCACCCTTTCCTACCCAAAGCGGATACTGCACCAGCACTACCAGCAGAGCGAGCGTGAAGCCAAGGACTCTCATCTGCCCGGCGCGGTTATCGCAACTGGAAGAACGCACTGCGACCGGGGAAGCTCGCGATGTCGCCGAGATCTTCTTCGATGCGCAGAAGCTGATTGTACTTGGCCATGCGATCCGAGCGCGACAGCGATCCGGTCTTGATCTGCAAGGCGTTCGTACCGACGGCAATATCGGCAATGGTCGTGTCTTCGGTCTCGCCCGAGCGATGGGAAATAACCGACGTGTAACGCGCGCGCTTCGCCATCTCGATGGCTGCGAACGTTTCGGTGAGGGTGCCGATCTGATTCACCTTGATCAGAATCGAGTTGGCGATGCCTTTCTTGATGCCCTCGCTCAGGATGCGCGTGTTCGTCACGAACAGATCATCGCCGACCAGTTGGATCTTGTTGCCGAGCTTCTTGGTGAGCGTCTTCCAGCCGTCCCAATCGCTCTCGGCCATGCCGTCCTCGATCGAGACGATCGGATATTTGTCGACCCAGTTGGCAAGATAGTCCGTGAATTGGGTTGACGTGAGCTCGAGGTTCTCCGATTTGAGCCGGTACTTCCCGTTCTCGAAGAATTCGGAACTGGCGCAATCCAGAGCGAGGAGCACGTCTTCACCCGCGCGATAGCCGGCCTTGTCAATCGCCTCCAGGATCAGCTTCAACCCTTCTTCGTTCGAGCTAAGGCTTGGTGCAAAGCCGCCCTCATCGCCAACGGTCGTTGACATGCCGCGGGCGTCGAGAAGCTTCTTCAAGGTCTGAAATATTTCGGCACCGCAACGCAGGGCCTCGCGAAAACTCGTCACACCGACCGGCAGGATCATGAACTCCTGCATGTCGAGATTGTTGTTCGCATGCGCGCCGCCGTTGATCACGTTCATCATCGGCACCGGCACCTGCATCGGACCCGCGCCGCCAAAGTAGCGATACAACGGCAGCCCGGCTTCCTCGGCCGCCGCTTTCGCCACCGCCATCGACACGGCGAGCATCGCATTGGCGCCCAGGTTGGATTTGTTCTCGGTGCCGTCGAGGTCGATCAGGGTCTTGTCGACGAAGCCCTGCTCGGATGCATCAAGCCCCATGATGGCTTCGGAGATTTCGGTATTCACATGTTCGACGGCCTTCAATACGCCCTTGCCGCCATAGCGCGCCGGGTCCCCGTCGCGAAGCTCGATGGCTTCCCGACTACCCGTGGAGGCGCCCGATGGAACGGCCGCGCGTCCCATGACGCCCGATTCAAGGAGCACATCGCATTCGACGGTGGGGTTTCCACGTGAATCGAGGATTTCGCGTGCGACTACATCGACGATCGAGCTCATGCAATGCCCATCCTGACGAAGAATAATCTTTGCTTAAGCGGGGTGTCGTGGTGCCTTGGTGCGTCGGCCGTGGTTTGAAACTTCACCCGCCCGTCCGACCCAGCAACGGTTCTTCCGCGAAACCCTGCCGTTTCACGATCGCATCGAGCGCCTTCAAGGTGCCAAGCAGCGACTCCATCATAGGGAGCGGCCAGGCATTCGGACCATCGGACAATGCTTTCGCCGGATCCGGATGGGTCTCCATGAAGAGCCCGGCGATTCCGGCGGCAACGGCGGCGCGGGCGAGGACCGGCACGAATTCCCGCTGCCCGCCGCTCGATGTACCCTGCCCACCCGGCTGTTGAACCGAATGCGTTGCATCGAATACGACCGGGCAGCCGGTCTCGCGCATTACCGCAAGCGAGCGCATGTCCGAGACCAATGTGTTGTAGCCGAAGCTCGCACCGCGCTCACACACCATGATGTTGTCGATGCCGCTCGCTTCACGCGCCTTGTCGGCGACATTCTTCATGTCCCACGGCGAGAGGAACTGACCCTTCTTGATGTTCACCGGGCGACCGGCCGCCGCCACCGCACGGATGAAATTCGTCTGCCGGCAGAGAAATGCGGGGGTTTGCAGCACATCGACGACCGCCGCGACCGCCGCGATCTCTTCCATCTCGTGCACGTCGGTCAGCACCGGGACGCCAAGCGTGCGCTTCACATCGCCCAGGATCTCCAGGCCCTTGTCGATGCCGAGGCCGCGGAAGGACTTGCCGGAGCTGCGGTTGGCCTTGTCGTATGAGGATTTGTAGATGAATGGAATGCCAACGCGCGCGGTGATTTCCTGCAATCGACCGGCGGTATCGAATGCCATGTCACGCGATTCAATGACGCAGGGACCGGCAATCACGAACAGGGGCTGATCCAATCCCACCGGGAATCCACAGAGCTTCATGCGGCGAGCGGCGCCTGACCAACGACCACCTGTCGAGCCAGCGCCGCCTCGATGAATGCCTTGAACAAGGGGTGCCCCTGCCGCGGTCGCGACGTAAATTCCGGATGGAATTGGCACGCGACGAACCATGGATGGTTCGGCAACTCGATCATTTCCACGAGATTGTCCGTGACGGTGAGTCCGCTCACGCGAAGCCCGCGCTCCTTCAGGCGCGGAACATAGGCTTCATTGACTTCGTAGCGATGGCGGTGGCGCTCGTTGATACCATCCGTACCGTAGATCGCCCGTGCCAATGACCCGGCCTCGAGGTTGGCCGCCTGCGCGCCAAGACGCATCGTGCCGCCCATATCGGAGGTGTTGTCCCGCCGCTCGATGCGGCCCTCGCGATCATGCCACTCGGTGATGAGCGCGATGACCGGATGCGGCGAGTCCGGATCGAACTCCGTGCTGTTCGCGCCTGCCAGGCCACACACATTGCGTGCGAACTCGATAACCGCGATCTGCATGCCAAGGCAAATGCCGAGGTAGGGAACGCTTCCCTCGCGCGCGAACTGCACCGCGCGCACCTTGCCTTCGATCCCGCGCTTGCCGAACCCGCCCGGAACCAGGATCGCATCGACATCTTCGAGCTCACGCGTTCCTTCGGTCTCGATGCGCTCGGAATCGATATAGCGAATCTCGACGCGCGTATGCGTGTGCATGCCCGCATGCATGAGGGCCTCGGACAGCGACTTGTACGACTCGGTGAGTCCGACATACTTGCCGACCATCGCGATCGTCACCTTGTGCACCGGGTGTTCGAGGGAATAGATCAGCTTGTCCCACACCGACAGATCGGCCGGGCGCGCGAGAATGTTGAGCTTGTGGCAGACGATCTCGTCCACCATCTGCTGATGCAGCATCGATGGGATCTTGTAGATCGAATCGGCATCCCACACCGAGATCACGCCTTCGAGTTGCACATTGGAGAAGAGCGAGATCTTCTTGCGTTCTTCTTCCGGAATCGGTCGATCGGCACGGCACAACAATATGTCGGCCTGGATGCCGATCTCACGCAGCTTCTGTGTCGAGTGTTGGGTCGGCTTGGTCTTCAGCTCGCCGGCCGAGGCGATATAGGGGACGAGCGTGAGGTGCACGAAGCAGGTGTTCTGGCGCCCCAGCTCGAGACTCATCTGGCGCGCCGCCTCGAGGAATGGCAGCGACTCGATATCACCAACCGTACCGCCAACCTCGATGATCGCGAGGTCCGCCCCTTCGGCGCCACGCTGGATATACAGCTTGATCTCATCGGTGATATGCGGAATCACCTGAACGGTGCGGCCGAGATATTCGCCGCGGCGTTCCTTCTTGATGACGCTATCGTAGATCTGACCGGTGGTGAAGTTATTCCACTTGCGCATCCGCGCCGAGGTGAATCGCTCGTAGTGGCCAAGGTCGAGATCGGTTTCCGCGCCGTCTTCGGTCACGAAGACCTCGCCGTGCTGGAACGGGCTCATCGTTCCCGGATCGACGTTGATGTACGGGTCGAGCTTGAGAAGGGTGACCTTGAGGCCGCGCGACTCGAGAATGGCGGCGAGCGAGGCGGCGGCGATCCCCTTCCCTAAGGAGGAAACAACACCACCTGACACGAAGACGTACTTGGTCATCCGGGAATGGGAGGCTTGGACGGCGAATGATATACCAATCGCTTGCGCCTCGAGGCGCCCGGCCGATAATCTTTCCGAAGCGCGATCCGCGGCGCGCCGGGCCAAGTCAGGGCGACGCGAGCTTGCTCGCGGCCCAGGCGTTGGCCACCGCGCGGTAGGGTCCGAGCGTGCGCTCGAACGCGTGTTCCCGTCGCACCGCCTGCCACCAACGGTCGAGCTTCGGCCCAAGCGGCACTTCGTAGCCAAGGCGGGGCAACATGATCTCAATCAAAATCAGACTTGGCGGGAAGGCGCAATCGGCGAGGGAAAGCGACGAACCGGCCAGATATGGAGAGGGGTCGATCATCGTCTCCAGCATATCGAGGCGTTCGATGATCTCCCTTGCCCGCTGCGAGACCCGCTCCGTGCTCCGGAGCCGCGGATCAAGCTCCGGAAACAAGTTCCGGATCGGCGGATCCAGATAGAAATCGTGGAATCGCGACAGCGCACGCGAACGTGCTCGACCTTGCGGCGAGGATGGCAGGAGATCAGGTCCGGCCTGGGTCTCGTCGATGTACTCGATGATCGCATCGGACTCCCCCAGCGCGAACTCGCCATCGATCAGACCGGGCACACGTCCGGACGGAATGAACTGGCGATATTCCGCGGATCGGTAGCCGCCCGGGGGCATCCGCTCGTCGACCGTGCAACCTTTGATGGCCAAGGCCAGACGGACCTTGCAACTGAAGCTGGAGAGCGGCGTTCCGTACAGAATCATTCCCAAGGCGTCGACTCCAATGCGTGTTTCATCCTCAACCCGCCTGGTCGCACGCGCGGCACCCAACGCACGCAAGCGGTGGTCTTGGCAGAGTAGCCGATCATAAGCGCCTATAATTTCCACATCAACCCGGTATTCCGGATAAGACTGTTCGGTGAATCAGCCTCTGTTCGATGTGTCCCCGTTCGATGTGTCCCCGGCCCACGGAGGGCAGCATGTCTCAGAAATCCGTCGCCCGCGTCGTGCGTGCCACCCGTGGCACAACGCTCACCGCGAAGAGTTGGCTGACCGAAGCACCGCTTCGCATGCTGATGAACAATCTCGATCCGGAAGTCGCCGAGCGGCCTGACGATCTCGTCGTGTATGGCGGCATCGGCAAGGCCGCGCGCAACTGGGATTGCTACGATCACATCGTCGATGCCCTGCGAAGGCTCGAAGCGGACGAATCGCTGCTCGTGCAATCCGGGAAGCCGGTCGGCGTCTTCCGCACCCACGCCGATGCACCACGCGTCATGATCGCCAATTCCAATCTGGTGCCGAACTGGGCCAACTGGGAACACTTCAACGAGCTCGATCGCAAGGGCCTGATGATGTATGGCCAGATGACCGCGGGCTCATGGATCTACATCGGCAGTCAGGGGATCATTCAAGGCACGTACGAGACATTCGTCGAGGCGGGTCGCCAGCACTATGGCGGGAGCTGGCAGGGCAAGTGGATCCTGTCGGCCGGCTTGGGCGGCATGGGCGGCGCCCAACCGCTTGCCGCGACGATGGCCGGCGCCTCGATCCTGCTCATCGAATGCGAGCGCAGTCGCATCGAGAAGCGCCTAGCCACCGGTTACCTTGATCATCAGGCCGCGAACCTGGACGAGGCCCTGACAATGATCCGGAGCGCGTGCAATGAAGGACGCGCAATTTCGGTCGGCCTGCTCGGCAACGCCGCCGACGTTCTCCCACAGATCCTCAAGCGCGCGCGCGCGGGCGGCATGAAGCCCTCGCTCGTCACGGATCAAACCTCGGCGCACGATCCGTCCAATGGCTATCTGCCGCAGGGCTGGTCGATCGAGAAATGGGAGGACCTTCGCAAGCGCGATCCGGTGGAAGTCGCGACCTCGGCGCGCGAGTCGATCGCCAATCATGTGCGAAGCATTCTCGGATTCAAGGAGCTTGGGGTGCCTTGCGTCGACTACGGCAACAACATTCGTCAGGAAGCAAAGAATGTCGGCGTCGACAACGCATTCGATTACCCAGGATTCGTGCCGGCCTATGTGCGCCAACTGTTCTGTGTCGGTAAGGGGCCATTTCGCTGGGTCGCGCTATCGGGCGATCCCGAAGACATCTATCGCACCGACGAGAAAATTCGCGAACTGTTTCCACACGATCGCGCACTCAACCACTGGCTCGACATGGCGCGTTCGCGCATCCAGTTCCAGGGCCTGCCCGCACGGATCTGCTGGCTCGGTTTGGGTGAGCGCCACAAGGCAGGCCTCGCGTTCAACGACATGGTGGCCAAGGGCATCTTGAAGGCGCCGATTGTGATCGGACGCGACCATCTCGATGCGGGTTCGGTCGCCAGTCCGAATCGGGAGACCGAACGCATGCTGGATGGCAGCGACGCCGTGTCCGATTGGCCGCTTCTCAACCTGATGCTGAACTGCGCATCCGGTGCGACATGGATCTCACTGCATCACGGCGGCGGTGTCGGCATGGGTTTTTCACAGCACGCGGGGGTCGTGATCGTATGCGACGGCACCCCGGAAGCCGCGCGTCGAATCGGGCGGGTGTTATGGAATGATCCGGCGACCGGTGTGATGCGCCATGCGGATGCGGGCTATCCGGATGCGATCGCCTGCGCAGCCCTGCATGGTCTCGATCTGCCGATGATCGCCGGGCCGCACCAATGACCATGCCATCGATTCCGATCGGTTCGCGCCCGCTCACACTCGGCGTTCTGCGGCAAATCTGGATGGGCGCCGTCCGCATCGCCTTGGACGGCACGGCATGTGAGCGCATTGCGCGATCCGCACAGGTGGTCGCTGCGATCGCGGGGGGCGACCAGGCGGTGTACGGTGTGAATACCGGCTTCGGCAAGCTTGCGCAAAAGCGCATCGCCCCCGATCAACTCACGCAGCTCCAGCGCAATCTCGTGCTATCGCACGCGGCGGGGGTTGGCGCGCCGCTTGCCGATGGCATGGTCAGGTTGATCATCGCGCTCAAGGTTGCGAGTTTCGCGCACGGGTTCTCGGGTGTTCGCGTGGACGTAGCGGAGATGCTGGTCCGCCTGTTCAACGCCGGCGTGTTGCCGTGTATTCCAGCGAAGGGATCGGTCGGCGCGTCTGGCGATCTCGCACCGCTCGCGCATCTTGCCGCTTGTCTGCTTGGCGTGGGCGAGGCCTCGATTGCTGGTCAGGTCATGCCGGCGCGATCGGCGCTCGCCCAAGCGGGACTCGCGCCGCTTGTGCTCGCTCCCAAGGAAGGCCTCGCGTTGATCAATGGCGCGCAGGTATCGAACGCACTCAGCCTGGGCGGATTGTTCGCCGTCGAGAATGTGTTTTCCGCCGCGCTGATGGCCGGTGCAATGTCCGTCGATGCCGCGATGGGGAGCGATACGCCGTTCGATCCGCGGCTGCACGAGATTCGCGGCCAGCGCGCGCAAGTCGAAGTCGCGCATGCGTACCGGCAGCTCCTGGCAGGAAGCGCCATCCGGGAATCCCATCGCACGAACGACGAACGCGTGCAGGATCCCTATTCGCTAAGGTGCCAGCCGCAGGTAATGGGGGCATGTCTTGCGCAAATGCGCTACGCGGCGGGTATCTTCCACGACGAAGCGAACGGTACTTCGGACAATCCGATCGTATTCGCCGATACGCGCGAGATCGTTTCGGGCGGGAATTTCCATGCCGAGCCGCTTGCCCTCGCCGCCGATGCCCTGGCGATCGCAACCGCCGAAATCGGCGCGATGTCGGAGCGCCGGATTGCCTTGCTGATCGACACGACAATTTCCGGACTGCCCGCATTTCTCGTCAAGGACGGCGGACTCAATTCCGGATTCATGATCGCGCAGGTAACGGCCGCGGCCCTCGCGAGCGAGAACAAGGCGCTCGCGCATCCGTCGAGCGTCGATAGCATTCCGACGTCGGCGAACCAGGAAGATTTCGTGAGCATGGCCACCCATGCCGCGCGGCGACTGACCGAAATGGCCGACAACGTCGCCGCGATCGTCGGCATCGAGCTCCTGGCCGCAAGCCAGGGAATCGAATTCCGCGCGCCGCTTGAAAGCTCGCCACCGATTCGCATCATCATCGCCGAATTGCGGGCGCGGGTGCCGCATTACGATGCCGATCGCTACTTCGCACCGGATATCGAAGCCGCGCGCCGCTGGGTGCATTCGGGCCGGTTCAACCCGCTTGCGCCAACGCTGCTCCCCTCCTCCACACGCTAACGCCTTCACGCGGCATACATGGAACTGTATCGCTTCCAATCAGGATCGAGCCCGCTCGTCGTATCAATGCCCCATATCGGCACCTATATTCCACCCGATATGGCTCCCCGGATGACGCCTGGGGCCCTGCGTCTTCCGGATACCGATTGGCATCTTGATCGACTGTACGATTTTCTTGCCGGCCTGGATCCAACCGTTCTCATGGCGACCCATTCGCGGTTCGTGATCGACCTCAACAGGCCGCCAGACAATGAGAGCCTTTATCCCGGCCAGGATACGACCGCGCTTGTGCCGATCGATTGCGGAGATCGCTCTCCTGTCTACACCGGTGCGATTCCGGATCAGGCCGAAAGCAGCCGGCGCCTCGCGACGTATTGGGAACCCTATCATCAGCGCTTGGAATCGGCGTTGCAGGAAACGAAAGCACGCCACGGTTATGCCCTGTTATGGGACGCGCATTCGATTCGCTCGGAATTGCCACGCTTCTTCGACGGCCCGCTCCCTGACCTGAATCTTGGGACGGTGGATGGTCGTTCGTGCGGCCCCGAGCTGGGTGAGCACCTGCTGTGGATTGCTCGCAGCGCATCGACCTTCAGCAGCGTCTTGAATGGCCGCTACAAGGGCGGCTATATCACCCGGCATTTCGGGCGCCCGTCCGCGAACATCCACGCCGTTCAACTCGAGCTTTCGTGGGCGACCTACATGGACGAGGACTATCCGTTCGCGTTTCGGGATGACTTGGCCGCCGGTGTCCGACCCATGTTGAAAAAATTGCTGATGGGTTTCACCGAGTGGGGTGCGGCCCAGGCGCGTTAGGGGCGGCCCGCACCACGCGCACACATCGGTTGACGCCGATTTCATAGGCAAGCACCGCCGGCGATTCAACGTCCCAAAACACGAGATCGGCAACCTTTCCCACTTCGAGCGAGCCGTGCGTTGCCGCCATTCCAAGGGCCTTCGCCGCATGGATCGTGACGCCTGCAAGCGCTTCTTCCGGTGTGAGACGGAAGAGCGTGCAGGCCATGTTGAGCATCAACAGGATCGATGTCGCGGGCGATGAGCCGGGATTGCAATCGGTGGAGATCGCGATGGGCACACCATGCTCGCGCAGCGCGACGATCGGTGGCACCTGACGCTCGCGCAAGAAGTAGAACGCACCAGGCAGGAGTACCGCGACCGTCCCGGCCCGCGCCATCGCGGCAACGCCGGGTTCGCTCGCGTACTCGAGATGGTCAGCCGATAACGCGCCAAACGAGGCAGCCAACGCCGCGCCGCCGGAATCGGACAACTGATCGGCATGCAGTTTGACCGGCAGCCCGAGCGATCTCGCGCATTCGAACACGCGCCGTGTCTGCGCCGGCGAGAACGCGATCGATTCGCAGAAAGCATCCACCGCATCGGCCAGATGCGCCGAGGCGATCGCAGGCAGCATTTCCGCACAGATGAGATCGATATAGGCATCACCCTTGCCCGCGAACTCAGGCGGCAATGCATGCGCACCAAGAAATGTCGTGCTGACTTTGACATCGGCTGCTGCATCCAACGTGCGCGCAACGCGCAGACATTTCAATTCCGCATCCGTATTCAAACCGTAGCCGGACTTGATTTCAACGACCGTCACGCCCTCTGATCGGAGCCTGCGGACACGATCGGCCGCGCCTTGCAGCAGGCTCTCCGCCGACGCTTCCCGCGTCGCCCGCACCGTCGACATGATGCCGCCGCCCGCGCGCGCCAGTTCTTCGTAACTCGCGCCGCCGAGGCGCAATTCAAACTCGCGCGCGCGATTGCCGCCATAAACGAGATGCGTATGACAGTCGATCAGGCCTGGCGTGATCCAGGCGCGCTTGGCGTCATGCACTGCGTGCGCGAGGGATTCAGCGGCGCCGGCCAACGCGTTCATCGACCCGATCCACGCGATCTTTCCTGCTGTCACGGCAATGGCGCCGGGATCGATCGCGTTGTAGCGGCCGTCCCGCATCGTTGCAATCCTGCCGTTGATCCAAAGGGCGTCCCACATGTCGCGCACGTTCCGAATGACTGAATCAAACCTATATCATGGCAGCATGAACCACGGTTGGTGTGACCAGCGATGAGAACCTTGTTCGCGCCGATGGCATTGCTGCCCGAGGGATGGCAACGTAATGTTGAAATCCAAATCGACGGCCACGGAAATATCGCAGCGGTGGAAGCGGGCGCCGTGAAGGGGCGCTCCGAGCCCACCGGCGGCCCCGTTATCCCGGGAATGATCAATGCCCACTCGCATGCATTCCAGCGCGCGATGGCGGGCCGGACCGAGCGGCGCAGCGACGGGGACGACGACTTCTGGTCCTGGCGTGAATGGATGTATCGGTTTCTTGGCCGCATCGAGCCCAATCACTGCCATGCGATCGCCTCGCAGCTTTATGTCGAGTTGCTGAAGGGCGGCTATACCGCGGTGGGTGAGTTCCACTACATTCACCACAATCCGGGCGGACGCCCTTATGTGAATCTGGCTGAGATGGCGTTCGCCCACCTCCGTGCCGCGACCGAAACCGGCATCGCGATCACCATCATGCCCACGCTTTATGGGTTCGGCGGGGTCGGCGGCAAACCGATTGGTCCGGCCCAGGCGCGATTCGCGACGACACCGGCGCAGATCGGACGCATGCTCGAGTCACTGCATCGCCACGTCGTGACCGAGCACGATGCGCGCATCGGCATCGCCCCGCATTCGTTGCGGGCGGTCACGGCACAGACGCTTGGCGAGTTGATCGCGACCGTCAATACCATCGATAACACCGCACCGATCCATATCCACATCGCCGAGCAGGAACGCGAGGTCGCCTCATGCATCGAGGTGCTTGGGGCGCGGCCGATCGAATGGCTCGCCGATCATTTTTCGCTGAACGCGCGGTGGACCTTGGTGCATGGAACGCATGCCACCCCGGCGGAGCTGCAGACTGTCGCCCGGACCTGCGCCTTGATCGCGCTTTGTCCGACCACCGAAGCGAATCTCGGCGACGGGATTTTTCCGCTCGAAACATTGCAAAATGCAGGCGGGCGCTGGTGCATCGGGAGCGATAGTCATGTCACCCGGTCCGCCCCGGCCGAGTTGCAATTGCTTGAATACGGTCAGCGCCTCTCGACCAAACGGCGCAATGTCGCCGCCGTTGACGACACCCCTTCGGTCGGCGAATCGATGTGGCGCCATGGTGCGAAGATCGGAGCACTGGCAATCGGACGAAAGGCCGGCGCCATCGCGCCGGGCCTGCGCGCCGATCTCGTCGTCCTCGATGCGGAGGTTGCGGAGCTGGTCGGCGTATCGCTGCCCGAACTGCTCGATACCTTCGTGTTCTCAGGCGGCGAGCGCCTGATCAAGCATGTTGCAGTCAGCGGACGATGGGTGATTCGCGACCGGCAGCATCGCGATGAACAAATGATCGCGACCCGATTCCGCAAAGCGATGCGCAACCTGCTCGCCTGAACCCGTCCTCGCGCTCGCTGCCCGATCAACTTTCGAGTTCTCGTCGATTCCGGTAGAACTCGAGGGCTTCTGGATTCGCCAAAGCCTCTGCATTCTTCACCGGCTTCCCGTGCACGATATTGCGTACCGCGAGCTCAACGATCTTGTTCGACTTCGTACGCGGAATATCGCCCACCTGAACGACCTTCTCCGGCACATGGCGCGGTGTCGTATTGGTCTTGATCCGTTCTTTGATCCGGGCGATGAGTGCCGGACCCAAGGTCAATCCTTCCTGCAGCTTGACGAACAGCACGACCCGCACATCGTTGTCCCACTCCTGGCCGATCACGAGCGCTTCGAGCACTTCGTCGAGCTGCTCGACCTGCCGATAGATCTCGGCGGTGCCGATGCGCACGCCGCCCGGATTCAAGGTGGCGTCCGAGCGCCCGTAGATCACCATGCTCTCGATGCCATCGTGTTCGATTATTTCGCAATAATCGCCGTGGCACCAAATGTTCGGAAATCGCTCGAAATAAGCGGAACGATACTTGGTCCCATCGGGGTCGTTCCAGAAGTAGACGGGCATCGATGGAAAGGGCTTGGTGCAAACGAGTTCGCCCTTCTCGCCACGCACCGGCAGGCCCTCGTCGTCGTAGACATCGACGGCGAGCCCCATGCCAATACACTGCAACTCGCCGCGCCAAACCGGAAGGATAGGATTGCCCACAATAAAGCAACTGATGATGTCGGTCCCGCCCGAGATGGAGGAAAGACAAACATCCTCTTTGATCGAGCGATACACGTAGTCGAACGCCTCCGGAACCAGTGGCGAGCCGGTCGACAAGACGGCGCGAAGCGATGCAAGCTTGTGTGTGCGGATCGGTTCAACCCGGATCTTCGCGATATGGTCGATGTACTTGGCCGATGTGCCGAAGTGCGTCATATCGGCGGCGTCGGCGAAGTCCCAAAGAATATTGCCGCGACGAACGAAGGGCGACCCATCGTAGAGGCAAAGGGTCGCGCCGGTGGCAAGCCCGGTCACCAGCCAGTTCCACATCATCCATCCGCATGTGGTGAAGTAGAACAGCCGATCACCGGCGCGCAGATCCGAATGGAGTTGATGCTCCTTCATATGCTGCAACAGGGTGCCGCCTGCTCCATGCACGATACATTTCGGCACACCGGTGGTGCCCGACGAGTACATGATCACCAGCGGATGGTCGAACGGCAGTTGCGCGAATGCGATCTCGGTTGCTTCGCTCGCCGCGGTGAAGTTCTGGTAGGAAATGCCATTGGGGATCGTATCGGGCCGCGTGGTCGATCCTGCATACGGCACCACCACGACTTGCTTGAGTGACGGCAGCCTGCTCGCTACGTCCCGAACCTTCGGCATGACATCGAGGATCTTGCTGCTGTACCAGTACGCATCGACGGTGAACAACACGGCGGGCTCGATTTGTCCGAACCGGTCGAGCACGCCCTGCACGCCGAAGTCGGGCGAACAGGACGACCAGATCGCACCGATGCTCGCCGCGGCAAGCATCGCGATGATCGTCTCGGGCAGGTTGGGCAGATAGCCCGCGACCCGATCGCCCGGCTTCAAGCCGAGTCGCAGGAGGCCGTCCGCGACACGTGCCACTTCGTCATGGAGATCGAGATATGACATGGTGCGCTTGACCTTGTCTTCGCCCCAGAAGACGAGCGCATCGCCCGTGTCGCGCCGGCGCAGCAGATTCTCCGCATAGTTGAGCCTCGCATCCGGAAACCATTTCGCGCCGGGCATCTTGTGCGCATCGATCAAGGTCCGCGCGCCCGGTTCGCCTCGCACCTCGCAGAATTGCCACACCGATCGCCAAAACTGATCCGACGAATCGACCGCCCACCGCTGGAATCCCGGATAGTTATTGAAATCAAGCTTCCAGTCGCGAATCGCGCGCCGCGCAAAGCGCGTAACGTTCGCATTCGCGATGCGCTCTTGACTTGGCGTCCATAGCGGTTGCGCAGCGTTCCCAGGTAGCTTCGCGGTGCTCATTGGGGCGCCCCGTTTTCGGCGAGCGCGCGAATGCGTAGGGGCAGTGGTATCGATTTTTTCAGTTCATTGCCGATCCACACCATCTTGACTTCCCCTTGCGCATAGACGACATCCGGATCGTAGCTCGGTCGCATTTCATAGAACGTCATGACGCTCGTTCGCCCCGGGTCGGAGAGAAACATTCTTATTTCAACATTGCCTGGATATTCAAGCGCGCGAAGGTATGTGCAACTCGCGGTAATGACGACCGGCGCACTATCCGGCGGCAGATTCCCGCCGCCCCCGCCGACTTCGTAGCGATCGAAAAAACTGATCCGCGCCTGTTCCATGAACCGGAAATAGACGGTGTTGTTCACATGACGCTGGGCATCCATATCGCCCCAGCGAATGGGCATGATTTCCGTGTGGACGTGATGTCGGGTCATCGCGGGAAACGAGTGGGTGAAATTGGGCCATCGCCTGTTTGCGACGGGCGCCGCAAGCAGGCGTGGACGACGAATTATAATCGTCCCGACCGATCAAACACCGGCATGCGACGATCAAGCGCGAAATCGCCTCGCCCCCACCACCACGCGGCCCACGAGAAAGCCAGATGAGCGACGCACCGAAACGCGAATCCATGGAGTATGACGTCGTTATCGTAGGCGGCGGCCCGGCAGGCCTTGCAGCCGCGATACGACTGAAGCAGCTTGCCGCCGCCAAGTCCGTCGAAGTCTCTGTCTGCGTGATCGAAAAAGGTTCCGAAATCGGCGCGCACATCCTCTCAGGTGCGGTGATGGACCCGCGCGCGATGAACGAACTGTTTCCCGATTGGCGCGAGCAAGGAGCGCCGCTCAATACCCCGGTTGCGGAGGATCGGTTCCTCTTCCTTGGCGAAAAAAATTCATACCAGATCCCCGATGGGTTGCTCCCGGCGTGCTTCAAGAATCACGGCAACTATGTCGTGAGCCTGGGCAATGTCTGTCGCTGGCTTGGCGGCAAGGCAGACGCACTAGGAGTTGAAATCTATCCGGGGTTTGCCGGTGCGGAAGTTCTCTTCAATCCGGCAGGTGCCGTGACCGGCGTCGCAACCGGTGACATGGGCATCGGCAAGGACGGCGCTCCGACCGGCAATCATCAACCCGGCATGGAACTCCGCGGCAAGTACACGTTTTTCGCCGAAGGTTGCCGAGGGCATCTTGGCAAAGCGCTCATGGAGAAATACCGGCTGCGAGACGGTGTCGATCCCCAGGTGTACGGCATCGGCCTCAAGGAACTCTGGGAGATCGATCCGGCGCGTCATAAGGCCGGGCTGGTCGTGCACACCGCCGGTTGGCCGCTCGATTCGAGTACCTACGGCGGCTCCTTTCTTTACCACCTGGAGAACAATCAGGTCGCCGTCGGTTTTGTCGTCGGCCTGGGCTACACGAATCCGTTCCTGAACCCGTTCGAAGAGTTGCAGCGCTATAAGACGCATCCGCACATGCGTTTGTTTTTTGAAGGTGGGAAGCGCATCGCCTACGGTGCCCGGGCGATTACCGCGGGCGGACTTCTTTCACTGCCGAAGTTGATTTTCCCGGGCGGATGCCTGGTGGGCGATGACGCAGGTTTTCTCAATGCCTCGCGAATCAAGGGCAGCCATGCGGCAATGAAAACCGGCATGCTCGCCGCCGAAGCGTGCTTCGATGCACTGCAGTCCGGCCGGTCGCACGACGAGCTGACGCGCTATCCCGATGGGTTTCGCATGTCGTGGCTCCATGAAGAACTATGGCGGGCGCGCAACTTCAAGCAATGGATGTCGAAGGGCCTCTATACAGGGTCGGCGATGGTGGGCATCGAGCAATGGCTGCTGGGCGGGAAATTCCCTTGGACCTTGCATCACAAGCATGCAGACCATGAAACGTTGCAGACCGCAGCAAAGGCGCGGCGCATCGATTATCCGAAACCGGACGGCAAGATTTCGTTCGATCGACTTTCATCGGTGTTCATCTCCAACACCAATCATGAAGAGAACCAGCCGGGGCACCTCACCCTGCGGAATGCGCAGGTGCCGATCACTACGAATCTCGCACTTTACGATGCACCGGAGCAGCGCTATTGCCCGGCTGGCGTCTATGAGATCGTGCGCCACGACGACGGCTCGAATCCGCGCCTGCAGATCAACGCGCAGAATTGTGTGCATTGCAAGACCTGCGACATCAAGGATCCCACCCAGAATATCCAGTGGGTCGTTCCAGAGGGTGGCGGCGGCCCAAACTACCCGAACATGTAGCCCGGGCCCCGATCGACTGCAAGCTGTCCCACGGCTTGCGACAACGGGGTTATCCTCGGCACCATTCCTATTTATCGCATACCAGGGAGAAACCGATGGCATACGATCTTTTGATCAAGAACGGCTCGATCGTCGACGGCACCGGTGCGCCGGCCCGCCATGCAGACGTAGCGGTATCCGGCGGCAAGATCGTCGCGATCGGCAAGATCACCGACAGCGCCACGAACGTTATCGATGCCTCCGATTGCGTGGTATCCCCAGGGTTCATTGATCCCCACACGCACTATGACGCGCAGATTTGCTGGGACGGCGCGGTGACGCCCTCACCCTGGCATGGCGTCACGAGTGTGGTGATGGGCAATTGCGGCGTTGGAATCGCCCCGTGCCGTCCGTCCGATCGCGAGGTCGCGATGCGTGATCTCGTCAATGTCGAAGCGATCCCGTTCGAAGTTCTGGAACAGGGCATCACGTGGGATTGGGAAACGTTTCCGCAGTTTCTCGATGCCGCCGCCGCGCGCAAGCCTTCGCTCAACCTCGCCTTTCTCGCTCCGCTCACGCCGTTTCGCCATTACGTGATGGGCGCGGAATCGATGGAACGGGCTGCGACGGTGGCGGAAACCGCTCGGATCAAATCGCTCCTTGGCGAAGCGATGGATGCCGGCGCCTTCGGCTTCTCGAGCACCGTGCTCAATCAACATATCGGCTATGGCGGCAAGCCGCTCGGTTGCCGTTTTGCCGATGCGGGCGAATACAAAGCCTACTCAAACGTGCTGAAGGAGAAGAACAAAGGCGCGATCGAAGTCGCGGTGACCCGTCAGATCGCGGTCCTTGAAGACGAACAATACAACCTGCTCGATCTGCTTCTTGCCGAAAGCAACCGGCCGGTCACGTTCATCGCGATGTTTGATCGCGACGATATTCCGGAAGCGGTTCGCACCACATTGAAGAAGGCCGCACCCTTGATCAAGCGTGGTGCGCGCCCGCAAACGTCCCCGTTGCCGCTTACCCGCGAAGTCAACATGCGCAATCCCTTCTCGTTCGCGGCGTTTCCGTCATGGAATCGCGTCTTCGCGGACAAGTCGAAATCCGCGCAGGGAGCCGTGTACCGCGATCGTGCGTTTCGCGACCATTTTCGCGAAGACTTGAAGCAACCGCTGACATTCGGCAACTGGTCGCGCGTCACCGTCCATGAAGTGCGATCCGCCGCGCTGAAAGCGTACGAAGGGCGCACGGTCGCCGATATTGCAAAGGCACTGGGCAAGGATCCGGTCGACACATTCCTCGATCTCACCGTCGATGACGATCTCGATATCGAGTTCACACTCGCCACCTTCAACAACCGCCCGGACCGGATGAGAGAGATCCTCGCCAACCCCGATATCCTGATCGGATTAGGCGATGGCGGTGCGCATGTCGACATGCTGTGCGATTCCGGTTATCCGACCTTTCTGCTCGGCACCTGGGTGCGCGATCAAGAGGTCCTGACCTTGGAGCAAGGCGTACGCCGGCTCACGAGCGACCCGGCCGATTTCTTCGGCATCAAGGATCGCGGGCGTCTCAAGACCGGGTTGGCCGCCGACATCACGATCTTCGATCCGAAGACGATCGGCTCGTCCAATCGCGGGGAGCGGCGCTACGACCTGCCGGGCGGCGCGAAGCGGATGGTGATGCCCTCACGCGGCGTGCTGCACACGATCGTCAACGGCCAGACGGTGTACGCCGGTGGCAGTCTGACCGGCGCTAAAGCGGGACAAGTGCTCCGCTCATAGCGGTCTTCCCGCCATGGATGAACCTCTAAGCCTGCGGGATTTGCGCCTGCCCCCGTCCCTTCTTCGCAAGGGGGAGCGGACGCGTGATTCCATCCTGAATGATGCGGTGGCGCTCGCCAGCCAGGTCGGACTCGAGGGACTCTCGATCGGCGCGCTCGCATCACGCACCGGCATGTCGAAAAGCGGCTTGTTCGCGCATTTCGGTTCGAAGGAAGAATTGCAACGCGGCACCCTTGGGCGTGCCGAGCAACTGTTTCGCGAACGCGTGTTTCATCCTGCGATGGCGCATCCGGCCGGCCTGCCGCGGCTGCAGGCACTCATGGACAACTGGCTCGCCTACACGGCTGGTTGCGACGAATCGCCCGGTGGTTGCCTGCTCGTTGCAGCCGCGATGGAATACGATGACCGTCCGGGTCCAATGCGTAGCGTGGTAGCGGATGGGCAGCGGGAACTCCGGGGGGCAATCGCCAAGGCCGTTCGGCTGGCGATCGACTCTCAAGAGCTGCGCGCCGACGTCGATCCCTGGCAATTCACCTTCGAGCTGTACGGCATCGTACTGGCGGCGCACCATGAACGCAGATTGCTCGATGACCGGCGCGCCAATGAGCGCGCGCTACGTGCTTTCGACCGGTTGGTCCGCTCCGCCGCACCCTGAGCGGACCATTCGCACAGGGTGCGCCTAGAACTGCTCCTCGGCGAGCGCCATCACACTCGGCCCGCCTTGCACCACCTGGTCGCGAAGGCCCGGCACTTGCGATAGAAAGTGATCGGCAAAGAATCGGGCGGTCGTGATCTTCGCTTGATAAAACGCGCCGTCCTTCGCGCCGTCCGCGAGTTTTGCGCGCGCAACCAGCGCGGCACGCGCCATCTGCCACCCCGCGGCGGTAATGCCCATCAATTTCAGGAACGGCACGGCGCCTGCGTACGCATTGCGAACGTCCTGTCCCGCGCCATGCACGATCCAATCGACACATTCGTCGGCGGCGCGCGCTGCGGCGCCAAGCCGTGCTCGAATCGCCGCGAACTCGATGTCAGCATGCTTTGCCAACTGGGCATCGAGCGCCTTCATCATGCCGATCGCCGCTTTCGCCGTCTGGCCGCCGTCGCGGGACATCTTGCGTCCGATGAGATCATTTGCCTGAATGCCTGTGGTGCCTTCATAGATCGTGGTGATGCGTGCATCACGAAGATGCTGCGCGGCACCGGTTTCCTCGATGAACCCCATCCCGCCATGGACCTGCACGCCGGTCGAGGCCACTTCGATCCCGACCTCGGTCGACCAGCCCTTCACGATCGGGATCATGAGATCGACAAACGCCTGCTGGCGTTTGCGCTCATTTTCGTCCGGATGCCCGTGCGCCTTGTCGATCGCGGCGGCGACGACATACGCCAAGGCGCGGCTCGCCTCGGTTTGCGCTCGCATCGACATCAGCATGCGCCGCACGTCCGGATGCTTGATGATCGGCACCGACTGGCTACCCGAGCCACCAAGCTCCCTGCTCTGGACGCGATCTCTGGCGTAGTCAACCGCTCGTTGATAGGCCCGCTCGCAAATCGCCACGCCTTCCATGCCGACCGCAAAGCGCGCGGCGTTCATCATGATGAACATGTACTCCAAGCCGCGATTCTCCTGCCCGATGAGGGTCCCGATCGCACCGTCTTTCTCGCCGTACTGCATCACCGCCGTCGGGCTCGCGTGAATGCCTAGTTTGTGCTCGATCGACACACAGCGTACGTCGTTGCGCGCACCAATCGACCCATCCGCATTCACCAGAAATTTCGGCACGATGAAAAGCGAAATGCCTCGCACGCCTTCCGGTGCGTCCTGAACGCGCGCGAGCACGAGATGAACGATATTCTCGGCCATGTCGTGCTCACCAAAGGTGATGAAGATCTTCTGGCCGAAGATACGGTAATGATCGCCATGCGGGACCGCGCGGGTCTTGATCAGCGCAAGATCCGACCCGGCCTGCGATTCGGTGAGATTCATCGTGCCGGTCCACGCACCTTGGATCATTTTGGGCAGGTACAGGGCCTTCTGCGCATCCGATCCACGTAACAGCAGCGCTTCAATCGCGCCACCGGTAAGCAGCGGACAGAGCGAGAACGACAGATTGGCGGACTTCCACATTTCCATCACCGGCGTGGCGACGACTTTCGGGAGTCCCTGCCCGCCGAACTCGGTGGGAAACTGCAGTGCATTCCAGCCGCCCTCGACGAATTGCCGATAGGCGGCACCGAACCCGTCAGGCGTACGGACGCCATCGGCCTGCCACTTGGACCCTTGTCGATCGCCCGTTTGATTGAGCGGCGAGAGCACCTCGGCGGAGAATTTGCCGTTCTCCTCGAGAATCTGTTCGACCAGATCCACGGTGACCTCGCCAAACTGCGGCAACGCGGCGACCTCGCCCAAGCCGGCCAATTCGTTCAGCACGAACATCATGTCGCGAATCGGGGCTCGATATTCGCTCATTGCAATCTCCTTGAAAACCGCCGCTCGAGATCCGTTATCCGAGTTCCTTGACCAACTCGGGAACGATCTGGAACAGGTCCCCGACGATGCCATAGTCGGCCACCTGGAAGATCGGTGCCTCTTCGTCCTTGTTGATCGCGACGATGACCCGACTATCCTTCATCCCGGCGAGATGTTGAATCGCACCGGAGATGCCGCACGCGATATAGAGGTCCGGCGCGACGATCTTGCCGGTCTGGCCGACCTGCCAGTCGTTTGGCGCATAGCCCGCATCGACGGCCGCGCGCGAGGCCCCGAGCGCCGCACCGAGCTTGTCGGCAAGCGGCTCGAGCACTTTGAAATTCTCGGCCGACCCGATGGCCCGGCCACCGGAGACGATGATGCGCGCGGCGGTGAGCTCCGGACGCTCCGATTTCGTCAGCTCGCGCCCAAGCAGGCTCGACAGACCGCTGTCGGGTTGAGCCGTCGCATTCTCGATCGTCGCACTGCCACCGGTTGCGGCGACGGCATCGAAGCCGGTCGTGCGCACCGTAATGACCTTGATGCGATCTCTCGACTGCACAGTGGCCAGTGCGTTGCCGGCGTAGATCGGCCGCACGAACGTATCGGGACTTTTCACCTCGATGATGTCGGAGATCTGTGCAACATCGAGCAGGGCCGCGATGCGTGGCGTCACGTTCTTACCGAAGCTCGTCGCGGGCGCGAGAATGTGACCATAGCCGCCGGCAATCGACACGACGAGATTGCTGAGATTCTCCGCAAGCTGATCGCGATACTGTGCTGCATCAGCAACCAGCACCGTCGACACGCCGGCGACCTGTGCCGCCGCGGCGGCGGCGTCCTTGCAATCGTTGCCGGCGATGAGCACGGTGACCGGAGCGCCGATTTTCTGTGCGGCCGCCACCGCATTGAGGGTCGCCCCTTTGAGGACCTTGTTGTCGTGTTCCGCGATGACGAGCGTACTCATTGAATCACCTTCGCTTCATTGCGAAGCTTGGCGACGAGCGCTTTGACATCGGGGACTTTCACACCCGCCTTGCGTTTGGGCGGTTCGTCAACTTTCAGCGTCACGAGTCGAGGCGTCACATCGACACCCAGGGCATCGGGTTTATAGACATCGAGCTGCTTCTTCTTGGCCTTCATGATATTGGGCAGGGTCACATAGCGCGGCTCGTTCAACCGCAGATCGGTGGTCACGACGAAAGGCAGCTTGACGGTGATCGTCTCAAGCCCGCCGTCGACCTCGCGCGTCACATCGGCCTTGTCGCCGTTCACCTTCACCTTCGAGGCAAAGGTCGCCTGCGACCAGCCGAGCAACGCGGCCAGCATCTGGCCGGTCTGGTTGCAGTCGTCGTCGATCGCCTGCTTGCCAAGAATGACGATCGAAGGACTTTCCTTCGCGACGATCGCAGCCAGCAGTTTGGCGACGGCGAGGGGCTGGAGTTCGACATTGGTTTCGACCAGGATTGCGCGATCGACGCCGATCGCAAGCGCGGTACGCAGCGTCTCCTGGCAGGCCGTGACGCCGCATGACACCGCGATGATTTCCGTGGCGACCCCGGCTTCCTTGAGGCGGACGGCCTCCTCCACCGCGATTTCGTCGAACGGATTCATCGACATCTTGACGTTGGCCGTTTCAACGCCCGTGCCGTCGGCCTTGACGCGTACCTTGACGTTATAGTCGACGACGCGCTTGATTGGGATCAGGACTTTCATGGATTGACCGGAATGTGAGTCGAAGGTAATCGCGTTAAACCACGTGGAACGCACGAAGCTCGTGATTATAGCAACGCCCAAGGCCTCTCCTTGAAATCAACGCGGCTGCTCCACTCGCGCCTCGAAATGCGAGAATGGACGCCGCTCTGAAGTCACCACGCAATTCCTCAACGATGAGATCGCCACATGCGGCAAGGTGATTGCCGCCACCGGCGTCAAGGCTGAACAGTGATCCCATGACTCGCCCGCTTTCGCATATCCGCGTTTTGGATCTGACCCGCGTTCTCGCCGGCCCCTGGGCCGCGCAAAATCTTGCCGACCTCGGTGCCGAAGTGATCAAGATCGAACGTCCCGGGACGGGCGATGACACGCGATCATGGGGTCCGCCCTGGCTGAAAGATGAAAGCGGGAACGACACACGCGAGTCGGCTTACTTTCTTTCCGTCAATCGCGGGAAAAAGTCGGTGACGGTCGATATCTCGAAACCCGACGGCCAGGCGCTGATCCGAAAGCTGGTCGCGCATGCCGATGTGCTGCTGGAGAACTACAAGGTCGGCGACCTGAAACGCTACGGCCTCGCCTACGATGATCTGCGTGCCGTCAATCCCGGCCTGATCTATTGCTCGGTCACCGGCTTCGGACAGACCGGCCCGTACGCAAACCGCCCCGGCTACGACTTCGTGTTCCAAGGCATGGGCGGGCTCATGAGCATCACCGGCGAGCGCGACGAGCTGCCGGGTGGCGGACCGCAGAAGGTCGGCATTGCCGTCACCGACGTGGTGACCGGCATGTACGCATCGCTTGCGATCACCTCGGCGCTGACCTACCGGCAGATCTCAGGCGTGGGCCAATACGTCGATATGGCGCTGTTCGATTCGATCGTCGCATTCAACGCCAACCAGATCCTCAACTTCTGGGTCGCGGGCAGCATCCCGAAGCGCTGGGGCAATGCGCATGTGAACATCACACCCTATGAGGTGTTTCCTTCGGCGGACGGTTTCATCATTCTCGCCGTGGGCAATGACAGTCAGTTCGCGAGCTTTTGCGCCGCCGCGCGCCGGCCCGAGCTCGCCACCGATCCGCGCTTCAAGACCAATCCGGACCGTTTGCAACATCGCGATGCGCTGATCCCGATCGTCAAGGGGTTGATTCGCGAGCGCCCGAGCAAACAATGGATCCGGGATCTTGAAGCGGCGAATGTACCCTGTGGCGCAATCAACAACATGCAGGAAGTGTTCGAAGACCCGCATGTGCAGGCACGCGGCATGCGGGTCGACATTCCGCATCCGCTCAGCGGAACCGTACCCTCGGTTGCAAGCCCGATGCGATTCTCCGAGACGCCGGTCACCTACGACCGGCCGCCGCCATTGCTCGGACAACACACTGATGAAATTCTGCGCGACCTCCTTGGCCTCGACAAGGACGAGATCGCGAGGCTCCGCGATGCGAAGATCGTCTAGGAGGCCGCCGCTGCCGATGACTTCGCCTTCAGACGGCGCGATTCGCGATTGAGGCCCGAGACGATCGCCTTCAGCGATGCGGTCACGATATTCGCATCCATGCCAACGCCGTAGAGCATCGGCCCGTCGCCCACCCGCATCTCGATATACGCGATCGCCGTCGCATTCGCGCCCGCCCCGACCGAATGCTCGGAATAGTCCAATACCCGGACCAGATCGCGGGTCGAATCGCCGACTGCGCGCACGAATGCATCGATCGGACCGTTGCCCCGCCCGCGGATGGCCCGCTTGTCGCCATCGTGCAGGATCTGGGCCGACAGATCGATTTCGTCCTTGTTCGCACCCAATGCGAGCTCATGTTGAACATAACGATAGGGTGCGATCGAATCGAGGTATTCGCCTCTGAAGATGCCCCAGATGTCCTCAGCGGTCACTTCCTTGCCGGAAGCGTCGGTCACCGCTTGCACAGCCTGACTGAACTCGATCGACAGTCTTCGCGGCAATGCCAGCCCGAATTCCGTCTCGAGGAGATAGGAGATGCCGCCCTTCCCCGATTGGCTATTGACGCGAATAACCGCTTCATAGCTTCGCCCGACGTCCTTCGGGTCGATCGGCAGATATGGCATCTCCCAGATATCCGTCTCGCGGCGCGCCGAGAATGCCTTCTTGATCGCGTCCTGATGGGAGCCCGAGAACGACGTGTAGACGAGATCGCCGGCATAGGGGTGGCGTGGATGAACGGGGAGTTGATTGCAGTATTCGACAGAGCGGCGGATCTCGTCGATGTCGGAGAAATCGAGCCCCGGGTCCACACCCTGCGCATACAGATTGAGCGCGAGATTGACCAGATCGACATTGCCGGTCCGCTCGCCATTGCCGAACAGGCAGCCTTCGACGCGCTCGGCACCGGCCATCTGCGCGAGTTCGGCGGCGGCCGTCGCGGTGCCACGATCGTTGTGCGGATGCACCGATAGAACAATCGCGTCGCGCCGCGCGACATGACGATGCATCCATTCGATCATGTCCGCAAACAGGTTAGGCGTCGAGTGCTCGACCGTCGAGGGTAGATTGATGATGCACGGGTTGGCCGGTGTCGGTGCCCAGACCTCGGTGACCGCATCGACGATAGCCTTCGAGAAGGACAGCTCGGTTCCCGAGAACATTTCCGGGGAATACTGGAACACCCACTCGGTTTTTGGTGCTTCTGCCGCGAGCGTTTTCACCAGAAGGGCGTGGGTCACGGCCAGATCGGCGATCACCTGCTCGTCGCTCATCCCGAACACGACGCGGCGCATGACCGGCGCGGTGGCATTGTAGACATGCATGATCACCCGCCGGGCACCGCGAACCGCCTCGAACGTTCGCCGGATCAACGGCTCGCGCGCCTGCGTCAGCACTTGGATGGTGACATCACGCGGGATGAGATCCTCGTCGATAAGCTTGCGGATGAAATCGAAGTCCGTTTGCGATGCCGACGGAAATCCGGCTTCGATCTCTTTGAATCCGATCCGCACCAGTTGTTCGAACATGCGAAGTTTCCGTGCACCGTTCATGGGCTCGATGAGTGCCTGATTGCCGTCACGCAGATCGACCGAGCACCAGACCGGTGGCGTGGTGATGACGCGATCCGGCCAAGTCCGATCACTCAAGCCGATCAGTGGGAATGCGCGATATTTCGACGATGGGTTCTTCAACATGGGCATGACGTGCTCCTTCTAGCCCGTCTTCACCAACTCGTCCTCGAATTCTGCCATTTTCGCGCTCAGTGCTGAGCTAACTGATTGATGTAGCAAGGAGCCGATTGCCAAAGCAGCGTGTAGTGCCGACCTTGGTCGTTGCGCT
>JBJXGX010000278.1:0-15922 GCA_046160305.1 Burkholderiales bacterium | reverse complement strand
GAGGGCACGGGGATCGTGCTTGCGCATGCGGCGTCGGCGCACATCGTGAGCGAGATCGCGTTCGCCAACACCGTGACCGTTACCGTGCGCCTTGCGGCGATGGCGACTTTCTGCGCGTACGCGAGTTGCAGCCGCGCTTGGTCGGCGAAGCTTGCGGTATCGAAGCCACGGCGGCCGAACATGCTGGCAGCCGACACCGAAAGGACGGCGACGATGATTAGCACCGCCACCAACTCGGTCATCGTGAAGCCACGGTTGCGAAAGGGGGTCATCGGGTCAACGTGAGCGCTGCAAACAGAAAGAGGAACGGCGGCTTACGCCGCCATTCCTCCTTTGCCGTCAATTGGTGCGCCGACTTGGGGGGAAAATACTGCTAGATCCCTACATCCCAAGCTCTTGAGCGCACTACGCAAAATTCTCTAAAGAATTCCGATCGCGGTGAACGTTGCGGTTTCGCCACCAGGATGGGTAACCGTGCAAGTCGCGGTCGCTCCGGCGGCCACGGCACCAGCGGTGATTACGAAGCCCGCTGGCATTGCACCACCTTGCAATGCAGTCGCGACGCCGGTGCAGTTCGCGATCGCCGTCCCGTTTGCCGGGTTCACCGAACGTTGTGCAAAGTTGAGGGTCGCAGCCGAAGACAGCGCGCCGGCGACGCCGGACACGGCAGCCTGTCGGGCATCGGTCCGAAGATCCACGAACTGCGGAACCGCGACCACTGCCAGGATCGCGAGGATCACCATCACCGCGACCAGTTCAATCAAAGTAAAACCACTATTTCTCTTCATTTCTCATCTCCGGTTTGTGGACCTGCATTGTCAAGACGCCGCAGGACAAAGGCGGCGTTCTGCCGCCGGATCGTCCTCGATACCTACTAAGCGTCACCAGGATTCGTCCTCCGTAGTCCAAGACCGGCAAGAATTTGAACAACAACACATGCTCACCTTTTCTTCGAGCATGGTGGTGATAAAGCGCAGCGCGTCACGGAACGGCACGCTGCCTAACCCTTCCCGATCATGGCCCTACCCAGACCCCAGATTGGCGTGAGTACCCCGAGCGCCAAAATCAACACCATGATCGCAAGGCCCACGATCAGGATCGGCTCGATCTGGGACGTGAGGTTCTTGAGGTCGTACTCGACATCGCGACCGTACATCGACCCGATCTCGGTCATGAGGTGATCGAGCGCGCCGGTCTCCTCGCCGATCGCGATCATCTGAAGTACGACCGGCGAGAACACACCTGCCGTGATCGCGGTCCGATAGATGGCTTCACCTCGCTCTACGCCATCGCGCATCTGCTCGATGCGCGCGCCGATGAACTCGTTCTCGACCACACGAGCGACCACCGAAAGCGCCTGCACGAGGGGTACGCCCGATCGTATGCAGAGCGAGAAACTGTGCGCGAATCTCGAAAGCGTTGCCTTGGTGATGATCTTGCCGGCGATCGGAAGGCGCAATCGCGTGCGATCCCAGAGATAGCGTCCTCGAGGGGTGGCCGTCCACAATCGAAATCCCATGATTGCGCCGATGACCGCCGCGGCAATTAATGGCCAATAGTTCACCGTGAAGTTGGAGAAACCGATCAGGACCCGCGTGAGAAGCGGCAGCTGGGTCCCGAACCCCTCATACATCTTGGCGAACGTGGGGATGACAAACACGCTGACGATCGCGAGCGCGACCGACATGGCGATGATGACAAAGAGCGGATACCGGAGGGCCGCTTTCACCCGGCCGCGCATCTCGACTTCGAATTCGAGGTGCTCGGACATGCGCAGGAACACATCGTCGATCCGGCCGCTCATCTCACCGACGCGTACCATCGCCACATAGAACGGCGAAAAAACGGTCGGGTGCTGGCGCATCGCCGCGGAGAGCTCCTTGCCGCTATCGAGGCTGGCGCGCAGATCCTGCAGCACACGCAACAACGCGGAATTCGTCGCTGACGCCTCAAGGCTTCCCAGCGCGCGAAGGATGGGTACACCCGCGTGCAGAAGCGTGTAGAGCTGGCGTGACATGATGACGAGGTCGGTCGGCGTAACGCGTTCCTGCAATCGCGCGAGCCACTGCGAAATATTCAGGTCGCCGGCCGCGAATGCGGGCTTGATCTCCACCGGCGTAATCCCGGTGCGCACGAGCTGGTCGGCGACGGCGGACGAATCGGTCCCTTCGAGATTTCCGCGGATCAACTCGCCGCGCGCATTGCGGCCCCTGAAAGCGAACGCACTCATCAATCCGCCACCGAGCTTGCCACGCGGATGACTTCGCCAATGGACGTGCGTCCCTGCGTCGCCAGTGCCAGCGCGTGCGACTGCAATGTGCGCGTGCGCATGCTTTCATTGGCCATACGGATGAAACCGGACGGGTCGCCCCGATTGATTGCGTCGACCAGCGAGTCGTTCATTTCGAGGAGCTCGTAGATCCCCATACGGCCCTGGAAGCCGGTGCCGTTGCAATGCGAGCAGCCGCGGCCGCGCATGAACTTCGCCGGACCATCGATTTGCTCGCCGCAGACCTTGAGCCAGGTTAGTTCAGTGCCCGGCAGCTCATAGGGCTCGGCGCAACTCTCGCAATTCACACGGATCAGTCGCTGCGCGAGGACCGCTTGCAATGCCGTCGCCACCATGAAGGCGGGAGCGCCCATGTCGATCAGTCGAACCGGGGTGCTGGCGGCATCGAGCGTGTGCAAGGTTGAGAACACCAGATGACCGGTAATCGCCGCGCGCAAGCCGATTTGTGCGGTCTCCTGGTCGCGCATCTCCCCGACCAGAATCACGTCGGGATCGTGGCGCAGCACCGAGCGCAATACGCGGCCAAACGTAAGCTCGATCTTTTCATTGGTTTGCACCTGGCTGATGCCGGCCATTCGATATTCGATGGGATCTTCGACGGTGATGATCTTGCGCTCGACCGAATTGAGCTCGGCGAGCGCCGAATAGAGCGTCGTCGTCTTGCCGCTGCCGGTGGGGCCCGTCACCAATAGCATTCCGCTCGATCGCCGCGTAAGCGACCGAAAGTGCTCGACCATCGGCGCGGGCATGCCCAAGCCATCGAGCCCGCGCAGATTGGCCGACTGATTCAACAAGCGCAGCACCGCGGATTCACCATGCTGGGTCGGCATCGTCGAGATCCGCACATCGACATGCTGATCACGTACCCGCACATTGAAGCGGCCATCCTGCGGCAGGCGCTTCTCGGAGATGTCGAGACCGGCCATGAGCTTCAACCGGAGCGCGAGCGGCGCGCCGATCTTGGTATCCGCCTCGGTTTGCAGAATCAGCACACCGTCGATCCGGAAACGGATCTGCAACCGGCGTTCTTGCGGTTCGATGTGGATGTCGGAGGCGTTGATCTGTGTTGCATCCTCGAACAGCGTCTGCAGCAGGCGCACGACTGGCGCGTCTTCGGCACTCGCGCCCGCGCCGAGCGTACGAAAGTCAACAGTGGAATCGCCAATGTCTTGTTCGAGCTCACGCGCCAGGCCGGAGATCGCATCCGTCCTCCGATAGACGCGATCGAGCGTCTGCAGAAGAAGTGTTTCATTGACGACCGCGAGCTCGATTTCACGCTTGAGCAGGCGCTGTATTTCGTCATAGGCGTTGAGATCGCTCGGGTCGCTCAGGCCGACGAGAAAGGACGCCTTGCGTTCCTCCAAGACGATCGCGCGGTGCCTGCGCGCATGCATTTCCGAGAGTTTCCGCGCCGTCTCCGCGTTGACATTCGCGAACTTGAGGTTCACATAGGGGATATTGAACTGGCGAGCCAGCCCCTCGGCGATCTGGTCCTCGGTGACGAACGCGTTGTCAATCAACACGCGCCCGAGCTTGCGGCCGGTGCGTCGCTGCTCGTCGAGCGCGACTTTGAGTTGTTCCTGCGAGATAAGCTTTTGCTGAATCAGCGTCTCGCCGAGGCGGATCTTTTCCGGTCGGGCCACAGCTATGCCTTTGGGGCGGGAGGGTCAGACGAACATAGACGCGCATGCCACGCTCGGCAATCGAGTGAAGATCCCCGACGTCACTTAGTGCCATGCCGAATGGAGAGATAAGTCGCATCTCGATGCGTGAGCGAGTTCAGATGCATCATCGAAATCACATCGATGCTCGCACGTACTGGAATGGGACTAGCACTCCAACGTCACGCCCCGGCGACTGAAATCAGCAATCTTGCAGGGAATCGCTAAAGAGAGGAGAGCCCGGTTCCGATATTTGGCGAGGGACCCTCCCCGGAGCGCCGCCCGGTGATTGACTGGCGGATGCCCCGCAATCGCTATCGCACAGCGCCACAATGAACTCGTCGATAAGAAGAAAACTGATCGCTGGTGTCGGCAGCCTCGCGGGCATGCTTGTCTTCGTGGCGGCGATATTTGCTTTGCAAAGCTATCTTACGCGGAGCGAATTTACGCGGATCACCTTGGTCGAGACGCCGCTCTTCCGTGCAACCATCGCGATGGGAGACGCCTCGAGCCGGATCAGCGACGCCGTGCTGAGCTTCTTGAACGACCGCGATCCGGCCCATCTCGCGCGTATAGCGCCCGAAGAGGAGAACTTCGCCAGGCACCTGAAGCAGTTCGAGTCGCTCGCTGCACAGCCCGAGCTGCTCCAACTTGGTCATAGATCCGACGTTGCATTCAGACGCTTTGGCGAGTTGGCCAAACAGATCGTCGCGAAAAACGGTGAACTGACTGAAAACATGCAGGGCGCGCTTGCAGCCTTCGACGGGCTTAATCAATTGTTCGAGTCGAACACGATATCCGTCGGCAGGGTCGATGCGACCGAAATCGGCGAGAAACGCGATGCCGCCCTGATGATGAAACTCGCCATAAAGGAAATGGAGCGTGCATTGCTCGGCTTTCTGACGATCCTTGATCCGGAGTGGGAGGAATCAGGAAAGCGTGCGTTGACAAGATACGGCAAGCAACGCGACCGATACCTGCGCACCAAGCTTGCCCTACCGGATTTGGATTGGCTTAAGCGCGTCGATCGCGTCTTCGCGGGTGGCGAGCGCAACGTATCCGAGGTCTTCAACGCGTTCAAGTCCAAGCAGTCGATGATCGACGAGTTCGCACGCCACCATCGGGAGTTGAACCAGTTGATCGCAACCGATATGCGCCTTGCCGTGGAAGCGCAGGTGCGCGCCGCGGATGGGCGGATGTCGACGATTCTCGACTGGGGAGGCCTGATAACGCTGGCCATGCTAATCGCGGGAGGGGCCATCGGGACGATAGTCGGCAAGAAATTCTATCGAGGGATCACCGCGACGATTACGCGCCTGCAGGCATCGACGGAGTCGCTGGCGCGCGGAGAGCTCAGTGGCTCGACTGCCGCCCTGGACCAGTCGGACGTCGAATTCCGGCCGTTGCTCCGGTCGTTCGAGGAGATGGCAATCGCGCGCGTGAAGGCCGAGGAACACATCGCGGCACGTTCGCGGGAGATCGAACAGACCAACCAGACTCTAGAAGATCGCAATCTGGAGTCCACGCAAGTCACGGAAATGTCGAACTTGATGCAGACGGCGGTTGATCTGTTCGAGGCCGGTGAAATCCTGTCGCGCATGCTCCCCCGCCTCCTATCGCCGCACGCTGGGGCCATCTACCTCACCGCGTCCTCGCTGAATCGGCTCGACTGCCTAACCAAATGGGGCGCGGCCGAGGCGGTCGACAACATGAGCCTGGAGGATTGCTGGGCCATGCGCAGGGGGCGATCCTATCGAGTGAATTCGCCACAGCACGACATCTATTGCAAGCATGTTCATCCCGTGGGCGAAAAATATCGAACGCTCTGTGTCCCGATGATGTCCCATGGCACCTCACTTGGCCTGTTCTTCGTCGAGCTCGCCGGCCGGGGCGAAGATGCGGAACTGATCCGGAGCGAGCGATTGCGGGTTCAGCGTCTCGCGGATCAATTATCGATGGCACTTGCCAACCTCAAGTTGCGGCAAACACTGCGCGAGCTGTCGATTCGGGATCCGCTGTCCGGACTTTTCAACCGGCGCTATCTGGAGGAATCGATGGCGCGGGACCTCTCACGTGCTGCGCGCGAGAGCAAACCGCTCGCGATCTTCATGATCGATGTGGATCACTTCAAGCGATTCAATGATCAATTTGGTCATGAAGCCGGCGATGCGGTGATCAGGCTGCTCGGCCGGACGCTGAAAGAATCCGTGCGGGCGAGCGACGTGGCGGCCCGCTACGGCGGCGAGGAGTTCACCGTGGTCTTGTACAACGCACCGATCGAGGGCGCGAGGATCTGGGCCGGCCGTTTCATGCAAAGCGTCCACAATCTGGAGCTGAAATCGCGGGGTAATATATTGCCTGGAATCACCGTTTCGATGGGGCTCGCGATGTTTCCGGATTTCGGCGCGAACGCGGACGAAGTCATACAAGCCGCCGATGCTGCTTTGTATGAATCGAAACGCGCCGGTCGCGATCGGCTCACTGTCGCCAGCACCGTCTCGAACAAAGCAGAGACGCTGGAGGAACCAGCCGTTGAGAATATTGCCTCCGACCTGCCGGCTCGCGAGATACCGGAACTCGAAAGCACGGTATAGCAGCAGGCTGACCACACAATCTTACGCCAAGGCGATACCGACTGGCGCGAATGCGTGTCGCGGCTGCGTCGACGTGTTTCGTCCCGCGAAGGCTCTCCGCGGACAAAATCAGAGGTATGTGGAGCATCACTTACTGCGATGTCTTAGTGGTCAATCTTTCTTCCTGATAGTGTTCAGGAAAGTGATCAAATCACGTATTTGTTCGTCGGTGAGCTCTTCACCCCAGGGAGGCATGAACTCCGAGCGCCCAACACCGGAACCACCCCGACGGATGATCACCTCCCAATACTCATCGGGCACCATACTTTTCATGAGATTGGTCGGCCTTGGCGCGTACATCTTCGCCGCGCGACCATCCCCTCCGCCTTCACGACCGTGGCAGCGAATGCAATAGGTGTCGAAGAGGGCGGCGCCCCGGATTACGCTCGCTTCGATCGCATCCATTTGCGTGTGGATGTGTGCCATGTCGCGCTCATGCCCATCGCCGGGATCGGAGATCGCGAGGAAAGCCACCGCCGAAACAAGGACCGCAACGCGGAGCGAGCGCATCGCTTTCACTTGACGACGTCCACGATCATGGTCATCTCGGGGTGGATCGCGCACTCGATTTCAATCTTGCCTTCCTTCTTGAGGGTGACCGATCGTGTCTGACCATGGTTGAAGGTGCCAAGATCGAAGCTTTGCACATCGGACAGGGACATGATGTTGTGAGCGAATGGATCATCGTTCCTGAACACCAGCTTGTCGCCTACCTTCGCTTTCACCGAACGGGTGCTGAACGCTTTGTTCTTCTGGCCGATCAGGTGCTCTCCGTCTGCGATAACAATACCAGCCGCGGCTAGGCCGACGATCATGGCCACACTCTTCAGCATCGAGTTCATCGCGAGCTCCTGGTAGTAAGCGGCGCCGCGCCGCATGTGGTTTCGATCGAGTTGATTTCGTTTATTCGCTCGATGGCGATTATTGCGGCAGCATGGGCAGACTGATGGTCATTGGCGTACCCGTGAGCGATTTCAAGAACGCCACGAGGTCCCGGCGCTCCTGGTCATTCAGGCCGAGTGGATTGATGTTCACGCTCAGGTGCTCCTTGCGATCACCACCGCGGTCATAGTGGTCCACGACCTCATCGAGCGACTTGTACATACCATTGTGCATGTAGGGCCCCGTGAGCTCGATGTCGCGTAGGGTCGGCGTCTTGAACGCACCTTTTAGCGACGGCACCTTGCGATGGGCGAAGCGCCCTTCGTCCTGGCTCATGAGTCCGATATTGTGGAAACCGTTATCAGTGAAGTTGAAGCCCATATGGCAGGCCACGCAATTGGCCTTGCCCTCGAACAGGGCGAAGCCCCGTTTTGCCGAATCGTTCATCGCACCCTGGTCACCCTTGCGCCAGCGATCGAATGGTGCTTCGGTCGACACGATCGTGCGCTCGAAGTTCGCGATCGCCCTGCCGATGGTCTTGTCGGCAATGGCCTCGCCGGGATAGGCCCGCTCGAACATCGCGCGGTAGCCTGCGATCGATTCGAGCTTCTTCACGAGCTCAGCGATGTCCTGGTTCATCTCGACGTCGGCTTGTATCGGTCCGAGCGCCTGATCCTCGAGCGTGGCCTTGCGCCCGTCCCACATGAAGATGGATTGGAAGGCCGCGTTGAGAATGGTCGGCGTGTTACGGGCGAGAGACTTCATGTTGTGTCCGAATCCGGTCTTCAGCGCATCGGACCAGCCAAGCGCAGGGTTGTGGCAGCTTGCGCAGCTGATCCAGTTGGAAGCCGACAGACGCGGATCGAAGAAAAGCGCCTTGCCAAGTTCTACGCGAGCAGGCGTTATCTGATTGTCGGCGGGCGCCGGAACCTCGATTGGCCGGAGGTACGGGTCGGGTTGTCGATCGGCGCTGGCGCTCGCAGCGGCCATGAGCACGACGGCTGCGGCAATCCCGAGGGCGCATGCCTCTATAGCGGCGACGATTCGTTGCATGTTACCTCGCTAGTGAAAGCGTCGGGACTTGATAGAATGGGGCGCGGCAAACGGTGTCGACCCAACCGCCACCGTGTTCGCGTCAACGGCCGCAACACGCGAGCGCCACCGCACGATGGAACCGTTCGACGTTACTGATCAACCGTGGCAGGGAGTCCGCAGATTAGGGGGGTCAAACCCCTTCAATTCAATCCTCTGTGCTCCGGGTCATACGTCCCCAGCGCACCGATCGGAATAGCGCTACGTAGAGTTGACATCAACGGCCGAGTGACGATCGCCGCGCGGGTTACTGATCAACGCTCGGATCTGATCGCACGAGCACCAGTAAGAAATCGGCCCTTGCATGACATCACCTTTGCGATGCATGACGCACTGCGTGACAACGATTCGGCGAACGCCGCTGCGCGGATTTTTCGCAGAAGCGGCCATATGGCGATGTTCATTCGTGCCCACCATCGGATACTGTTCGACTTCCAATCGGACACTAGTGCCCGAAGATCATGATCAAGCAAATTCGCGTCGAACAGCTCCGGCTCGGCATGCATATCCACAAGCTAGGCGGGTCGTGGATCGAGCATCCTTTTTGGCGCAAGTCGTTCATGCTCGCGGCGCCGAAAGACTTGAAACTGATTGTTGAAAGCGGCGTAAGCGAGGTGTGGATCGACGCGACGCTCGGACTCGACATCGAGAGCGGGCCAATCGCTTTCGTGCCGGAAGAACAAACCCCCGGCTCGGACACTCAGGTGATTGAAAGGCAAGTCGTGACCGCGCCGGCGAGAAAGCACGTCTCGATGGACGATGAGCTCGAGCGCGCTACGAAAGTCTATGCGACATCCCGCGTGGCGGTCACCGACATGTTCCAGCAGGCTCGCATGGGTCGCGCCGTCGATTCCGAGAGAGCCAACGCGTTGGTCGGCGAGATCTCGGCGTCGATCCTGCGCAATCCGGACGCCCTGATCAGCATAGCCCGGTTGAAGACCGCGGACGACTATACGTTCATGCACTCGGTCGCGGTGTGCGCCCTCATGATCGCGCTCGCCCGCAAGATCGGATTGAACGAATTGGAAACGCGCGAGGCGGGACTCGCCGGCATGCTGCACGACGTTGGGAAGATGGCGATTCCGCTCGCTATTCTCAACAAACCCGGGAAATTGACGGACGAGGAATTTATCTGCATCAAGACGCATCCGGCTGAGGGGCACCGCATGCTGCGCGAAGGAAGCGGCGTCTCAGACGTTGCACTGGATGTGTGCTTGCATCATCACGAGAAGATCGACGGGAGTGGCTATCCGGAGCGCCTGACGGGCGAGAAAATCAGCCTGTACGCCAAGATGGGTGCCGTGTGCGACGTGTACGACGCGATCACCTCGGATCGCCCTTACAAGAAGGGCTGGGATCCCTCGGAGGCCTTGCGCAAGATGGCCGAGTGGAAAAATGGGCACTTCGATGATGCCGTCTTCGGCGCTTTCGTGAAGATCCTGGGCATATACCCTGTCGGGTCCCTTGTGCGCATGCAATCCGGCCGTATCGGCGTGATCGTGGAGCAAACCGAGAGCTCTCTGCTCACGCCAAAGGTCAAAGTATTCTTCTCTACTAAGGCGCAAACCAGAATCGTCCCAGAGATCATCAATCTTTCGAGCGCGCAGTCCCGCGACAAGATTGTCAGCCGGGAGGATCCGGAGAAATGGGGTTTCCCCGACCTCGCTACGCTCTGGCAACCGTCGGCTTGACAGGGTGGGGGGCGGGTAGCGCGCCGTTGCAAGACGCTATCGCCGATTGAATAGCAGCCGCTCCTGATACGGCGTGCGGACCGTGCGGAGGGCGCCGCCCGAACCGGGCGAGAGCCTTTGCGATATCCTCTCGTCGCAGCGTCGCAGACGCGCACAACAGGAGAACCCCTATGGCATTGCAATCAGGTACACAGGCGCCGGAATTTTCTCTGGCATCCCACGCTGGTCAGCCCGTCAGCCTCGCGAGCTTTCGCGGGCGGCCGACGGTGGTGGCATTCATGCCCTTCGCATTTACCGGTGGATGAAAAAATCAGGTCCTCGGGTTCCGTGAGAACTACGACCAATTCAAAGCACTCAACGTGGAAATTCTGCAGATCAGCGCCGACACCGGGCCGAGCTTGAAGGCCTGGGCCGAGCAGCTCGGTGGGATTCCCTATCCGCTCTTATCGGACTACTGGCCCCACGGTGCGATCGGCAAGGCGTATGGCGTCTTCCTGGACGAGAAAGGCTTCGACGCGCGCTCGGTGTTCGTGCTTGATAAGGCCGGCGTGATCCGCCATTCACATGTCTATGCGCCGGGCACGATTCCAGAGAGCAAGGATCTGCTCGAGCATCTGAAAAAGCTTTGATCGGATGGTCCAGGAATCTGGGCGCTCCGGCGCGCAGATTCCTGGTTCCTGTCCGCGATCTTGAACCACCGTGGCGCCAAGGCACCAGGGGAGGGCCCGCCCAGGCGCGTTTCCATTGCGCGAGAAATGCAATCGGTCTCGCCGGGCGAGACGATCCTTCGGACTTTTCGACCTCGGTGTCCTGGTGGTTCAGATCACCTATAAAGCCGCTCGGGATTGTCGACCAGGATGCGCCGCTGCATGGCGATATCCGGAAAACACCGCGCAATCGGCGCGATGAGATCCGCGTACTGCGGCGGGTCGCCGGGAGCGTGCTCCCAAAACCACGTGTGCGGCCAATCGGAACCCCACACCAGACGATCGGCCGACGCGCTCGCGAGCGATTGGGCCAAGGGATCGAGATCGTCATATGGGATGCCTCGATCGGACAGTCGATAGAAGCCTGACAGCTTGACCCAGCAATTCGCATCGCGCACGAGTGCCAGCAGCGATTTCCACGCGGCTGATGCGACATCGGTGCCGGCGCGAAATCCACCAAAATGATCGAACACGAAAGGGATGGCGGTGCGTTCGCGCAATCGCATGACATCGGGGAGGTTGCGCGGGTGGATGAAAATCTGTGCATGCCAGCCAAGATCGGCCGCCTTGGCGGCCACTTCGTCGAAGCCATCGAATGTGTTGCCGGCGATCGATACGAGATTGAAGCGAACGCCCCGCACGCCCAGCCGGTGAAGATCGAGGAGTCGTGCAGCCGGCACGTCCGGTGGCACCACTGCGACCGCACGATATTGCCCGGCGCCGGTCGCCAATGCGTCGGTGAGCGAGGAAAGGTCGAAGCCATAGACGCTCGGATGCACCAGGACGACGTGACGAACCCCCGCATCGGCGCTCGCCCCGCCCAACTGGTCGATCCACCGCACCTGAGGCGTGTAGCCACGCACCGGGGCAAGCGGGTAGCGCTCGGGCGGACCGAACACGTGGGTGTGGGTATCCCAGGCCAGGCTGCGCAGTGTTGCATGGAGCATCGAGTCCCTTTTGGGGCAACTGTTTGAGTTGTTTGCAGCCTTAAGTGTGCAGGCCTGAAGTTGATCGCGATTCTTAGCACCTACCATCAGCAATCTGCGCGGTCTGCCGCGCAGTTTGCTAGCCGGCCCGGATCCGGTCACATACCCGCACCGCGAATTCCCGTGTTCCCAGCTTGCCGCCGATATCCCTTGTTTGCGTCGCCGGCGTGCCGAGCGTTGCACGGACTGCGCTCTCGATCGCGCTGGCCGCTTTTCGCAGGTCATCGCGGCGATGACGCGCCGCCAGCCAATCGAGCAGCATTGCAACCGACAACATCAAGGACGACGGATTGGCGATGCCCTGGCCCGCGATGTCATTCGCCGAGCCGTGGGTAGCCTGTGCCATCGCGAACTGCTCGCCTGCATTCAGCGATCCGGCGAGTCCGAGCCCGCCGGCCATCTCGGAGGCCTGATTCGAGAGGATGTCGCCGAACATATTGGTCGTGACGATCACATCGAAGCGCGCCGCCGCACGGACCAGATGGGACGCCATCGCATCTACCAGCTCATGCTCCACCATGAGCGCCGGGAATTCCGCTGCAACCGATTGCGCTTCGCGCAGAAACAGGCCGTCGGACAACTTGAGCACATTAGCCTTGGTGACGATCGTCAACTTCTTGCCGCGTTGCATCGCGAGCTCACAGGCGGTGCGCGCGATGCGACGCGAGCTTTGCGCGGTGATCTTGCGCACCGCGAGAGCAACGTCCGCGGTTGGCATGAACTCGCCGGACCCCGCGAACATGTTTCGATCTGCATAGAAGCCCTCGGTGTTCTCGCGCACGATCACCAGATCGATCTTCGGCGCGAAGCACTCGACCCCCTTCACCGCGCGACTGGGCCGGATGTTCGCGTAGAGATCAAAGGTCTTCCGGAATGTCGACGAAGGATTCACACCCCCTTCGCTCATTGCCGGGTAGCCGAACGTATCGCACGGCCCCAGCACGATCCCATGGGCGGCGCGGCCTTTCTCGATCAGCACATCGGGCGTGGTATTGCCGACCTTGCGCAGACTCGCATAGCCCACGTCCTGCACGTCGATGTCGAAGTGCAGATTGAATTGGCGATCCACGTGCTTCAGAACGCTGAGCGTTGCATCGGTGATTTCGGGGCCGATGCCGTCGCCGGGCATGACCAGCAGTTTGAGGTCGCTCATGGAAGTCGATTCAATACGGTCAAGGGATAGCGGGAGTGCGCCCAGGCGCGATTGCCCGCATGATAACCTCACGTCGATGCACGGAGTCCCCTAACCCCTCAGAAATTGACCACGGAGGACACGGAGGGAAGGGAGGAAAAGAAACCTGTTGCGATATTGGACTGAACTTGTGACACGACGTATCGTGTCGGCAATTGATGCTGCATTCAGCCTACGATTTCCTCCGCGTTCCCCTCGTGTCCTCCGTGGTGAATTTTTGAGGTCGTGTCGATTTTTTGAGTGAATCGAATCTTCCATTCATAACGTCCGAGATCATGTTCAACCCATTCAAGCAGCCCGAGCTCATCAAAACCGAAGTCTTCCAGTCGATGCCGGCCAAGTTCCGCAAGAAATCGCGCACGGGCTGGTCCGACCCGAATCGCCAGGGTGCCGAAGTCGAATGTTTCCTCGAAGGGCCTGCGTTCGATCGCGACGGCAATCTGTGGTTCACCGACATCCCGTTCGGCCGCATCTTTCGCATCTCGACCAAAGGCGATTGGGAGTTGGTGACGCAATACGATGGTTGGCCCAACGGGCTCAAGTTCCACAAAGACGGTCGCATCTTCATTACCTGCTACAAGCGCGGGTTGATTACCTTGGATACCAAGACCGCAAAGATCGAGAACGTTCTTGAAACCGGGTACAGCGAAGGCTTCAAAGGGTTGAACGATCTTCACTTCGCCGCCAACGGCGATCTCTACTTTACGGACCAGGGTCAGACCGGCATCGCGGATCCCACCGGGTACGTCTATCGCATGAAGGCCAACGGCGAATTGCGCCGGCTCGCCAACAATGTGCCGAGCCCGAACGGCATCACACTGTCGACCACCGACAAACACTGCTATGTCGCCGCTACGCGCTCGCAGCAGATCTGGCGCCTGCCGTTGATGGCGGACGGCTCGGTGTCGAAGACGGGCGTTGCGATCCAGCTCTCGGGCGGCGTGGCCGGGCCCGATGGCATCGAGATGGATGCCGAGAACGGGCTGTACGTATGTCACCTCGGCGTGGGCGTTTGGCGGTTCGACGCCAACATGTTGCCGACGCATCTCATTCATTCCGACAACCCGCATCATCATCACCTGGCCAACATCGCATTCGGCGGTCCGGACCGCAAGACGATGTACATCACCGAATCATTGTCCGGGGATATCCTGATGGCGAAGGTTCCGGTGGCGGGGAAGAAGCTGTTCGCGCACCAATAGTCTTTCTTCTAATGCGCTAGGATGAACCACCAAGGCACGGAGGCACCAAGATGGCATCTGTGGTCAAGGGATCCCTTTGGCACGGAGCATCTTGAACAGTGCCGCCCGCGAGAAGTTAGCGGGACAAACCTTGGTGTCTTGGTGCCTTGGTGGTTCAATTCCAGTTTGAAGGGGTAACCACAATGTCCCGCACCATCAACACTGTTCTGATCTATGGCTATGGCGTCATGGGTCAAGGCGTCGCGAAGACCTTCGCCGAGGCCGGCTTTCGAACGATCGTGAAGTCGCGTCGTGCGAAGTCGATCACGAATATTCCGGCCGGCGTGGAAGTCGTTGCCGTGCTGCCTGCCGAGCCGCCGGATCTCCTCATCGAATTCGTGCCGGAAGACGTGCCGACCAAACAGGCGGTCTATCGCGAGATCGAGGCAGCCTATCCCACGGCGGATTTTCTGCTTGCAACCGGCACGTCCGGGCTCGATCTCGTCGAGCTCGCGAAGCCGTTGAAACGCCCCGAGCGATTCATCGGTCTGCACTACTTCATGCCGGCCGACAAGACGCTCTTGGTGGAAGTCATGTCCGGTCCGAAGTCGCCGCCGGCAGCGGTCGATGATGCTGCCCGGGCCCTGAAGCGCACCGGCAAGGAGCTGGTCCTCCTCTATCGGCCGATCGTGGGGTTTCTCGTCAATCGCCTGCAGCATGCGATCCTGCACGAGGCTTATTATCTGATCGAGGCAGGCGTGGCGAGCGCGGCGGACATCGATCACGCCGCCCGGCGGATGCTCGCGCCGCGTATGTGTCTCAACGGGCTGATCCAGCAAAAAGACATCAGCGGCCTCAAGATCCACGCCGACGCGCAAAGCTCGATCGTTCCCGAGCTTTTCCACAATCGCCGCCCTAACCCGATGTTGCAGGGGATGGTCGAGCAGGGCGCAACCGGTCTTTCTTCAGGAAAGGGCTTCTACGACTGGGACGGCTGCGACATCGAAGTGGTACGCAAGCAAGCCTCGGCGCAGCTCGTCAAGTTGCAGGCGTTCCTCGACAACGATCTGCCGAAGCCCGCGCCGGGGACCGTGCCCAAGGCGCGTGATCCGCGCGAAAGCTAGATTTTCAACGTGTAACGCCGCACCTTCTCCTCGTCCACCTCGATACCGAGTCCGGCGCCGGTCGGCACGCTCGCATGGCCATCGGTAATCTTGAGCGGCACTCTCACCAGGTCATCCGAGAGGTACTGGCAGGTCGGGCTTACGCCCCAATCCACATTGGGCAGCGCAGCGGCCAGGTGCATGACCCCCGACGAGGCGATACTCGATTCAGCCATCTTCGTGGCGAGATTGACCTTCATCCCGAGTCGATGGGCGACGCAACCGCCCTCGAATGCGGCCCGCACGCCGCCGAACTTGATGGTTTTCAAACTGCCGCCGCGTGCCGCGCCTGCGGCGTGGTGTCGCTCGATATCGCCGACACCATGAAATCCTTCATCCGCGCCGATGGCGATACGACTGGCCGCGGCGACTTTCGCCATGCCGGCAAGATCATCGCCTCGCACCGGCTGCTCGAGAAAATCAAGCGGCGCATTGCCCATCGCT
>JBJXGX010000277.1:0-7552 GCA_046160305.1 Burkholderiales bacterium | reverse complement strand
CTCACGACGGCCCGCGCCCCGGATGAGCTGATTACCTGTGTGCGATTTCCCCGAGCGCGTCCGGGTGAAGGCATCGCGTTTCGGGAAGTTGCCCGGCGTCATGGTGATTTCGCGATTGTTTCGCTTGCCGCGATCGCGGCGAAGGAAGACGTAGCGCTAGGCGTCGGCGGCGTCGCCGGCGTACCGACGGTGCGTACCTTTGGTGAATTGACAGGGCCCGCGCTCGATGAAGCACTCAACGCGTTTGCCTGGGACATGGGCGGCCACGATGATGTGCATGCCACCGCGCGGTACCGGCGCGATCTGGTCCGAATGCTCGGTCGACAGGTCATCAAGGAGGCCCGCGCATGCCGGTCCTGAAGGCACGACAGCGTCATGAAGTGGCGCTTACATTGAACGGGCATCCGGCCGCGGGATTGGCGGAATCGCGCACGCTTCTCTCAGACTTCATCCGCCACGAGTTAGGCGCAACCGGCACGCACGTCGGCTGCGAACACGGCGTATGCGGCGCCTGCACCGTTCGTGTCGACGGGAAGGCTGTGCGTTCCTGCCTTACCTTGGCGGTGCAGGTTGACGGTTGCCGCGTCGATACGGTCGAGGGTCTGGCGACGCATGGCAAGCTCACGATCCTGCAGGAAGCATTTCGGCGTCACCATGCATTGCAGTGCGGGTATTGCACACCGGGTATTCTGATGTCCTTGACCCACTATCTTGAATTGAATCCGGCCGCCACCGAGACGCAATTGCGTGAAGTGATCGGCGGCCATCTTTGCCGCTGCACCGGCTATACGCAGATCGTCGCGGCAGCGCTCGACGCGGCCAAGCGACTGCGCGAGCAATCGTAGAGGCCCGATACGCATGAATCTCCCCGTCTACCTCGACTACAACGCCACCACACCCGTCGCGCCGGAAGTGCTCGAGGCAATGCTGCCGTACCTGCGCGAGACCTACGGGAATCCGTCCTCATCGCATTCGTATGGCAGGGCGGCCCACGACGGTGTCGATCTTGCTCGCCGCCAGGTCGCGGAGCTCCTTGGCGCACGGGCGGACGAAATCGTCTTCACAGGTTGCGCGACCGAAGCCAGCAACATCGCGATATTCGGCGTCATGCGCGCGTTGGGTTCAAGCAAGCGGCATGTGATCACCTCCGCCATTGAACATCCAGCCGTCTTGCAGCCTTGCCTCCGCTTGCGGGACGACGGCTGGGACGTGACGATTCTTCCGGTTGATCAGACGGGGCGCATCGATCCGGAAGCGGTTGCCCGCGCGATGCGCGCCGACACCGCACTCGTGTCGATCATGCATGCCAACAACGAAATCGGCACCGTCCAACCGATCGCGGAAATCGCCCGGATCGCGCGCGCGCGTGGCGCGCTGATGCACACCGATGCAGCACAGTCGGCGGGAAAGATATCCGTCGAGGTCGGCGCGCTCGGCGTCGATCTGCTATCGATCGCGGGCCACAAGTTCTATGCGCCCAAAGGGGTCGGAGCCCTTTACATACGACCCGGCACACCGATCGCCTCGGTGATCGTCGGGGCGGACCACGAGCGGGGCGTGCGGCCGGGCACGGAGAACGTTCCCTCGATTGTCGGGCTGGGTGAAGCGGCAAAGATCGCACGCGCGCGGCTCTCCGCATCGACTGTCCACCTGCGCCAAATGCGCGACCTCCTGCACCATCGCCTTGCTGAGGCAATCCCCGGACTGATCCTGAATGGGCACGCGGAACACCGGCTGCCGAACACACTCAATGTGTCGTTTCCCGGCGTGACGGGGCGCGCCCTCCTCGAAGCAGCGGAGGCAGATGTCGCCGCGTCGCTCGGGTCGGCGTGCCACTCGGAAAGCGATGCGGTGAGCGGCGTGCTGGCGGCCCTCGGCGCGACAATCGAGCGGGCGCTGGGGGCGGTGCGGTTGTCGGTCGGAACGCCGACGACGGCACGTGACGTGGCGCGCGCGGCCAAGGCGTTGATCACTGCTTTCGCAAAAATTCACCGGTGAGTTGCTACCTCCTCAGAAATTCACCACGGAGGACGCGGAGGAGTGGGAGGAAAGGCCAAAGCGTACGGAAATCGAAGCAAGATTGTTTCCCTCGGTCTCGATGCATCGGTGCGCCACTTCCGCAATTTCGAGGATCGGTCGCGAGTCGAAATACCCAACTGCTTTTCCTCCGAATCCTCCGCGTCCTCCGTGGTGAATTTCTGAGCGCTCGAGGGAACTAGAAAAAAGCCAACGTCCGTATCTCGATACTCTGCCGCGCCGGCGCTCCTGCCGGCGTGTTCGGATCCTCGAACGCGCTATGTGCCGTGAAGCGCGCCCGCCCGTCCTTGATCGAGTCGTACACCTTGAACACCAGCGCTTCGTCACGCCGCATGCGCGGGAAGTAGTACCACTGGTGATTCGCGTTGTGCTTCACCTGATACGTTTCGCCGACCCGATGCGGATACCGCCGTTCCGAGGCGATCAGGTCCGTTGGCACGAGGCTCCGCGCATCGGCAATTGCCAGCGGGTTCGTCTGGATCGGCTGATTGATCGCCCGCCACACCTGGATCACGGCGAAGCGGCGCGTCAGAAGCTCCTCGGCTTCATCGGGCAGGATTTCGCGAACGCGCTGCGGCCCCGACCATTCCGTGTAGTCGTTATGCACCGACAGGACGGGTTCTCGTACACGCCTCGCCTCGCGCTCTTCCAGGTCGCCCGACCGCAACGTGTGATCGAACACCACCACACGCGCCGCGCCGGAAATTCTCTTCACCAGCTCGACCGCTTCCGGGTAATAGACATTCGCCAATTCGTCCTTGTCGAAGAAATCGACCATGCGGGTCGGATGATCGACGAACTGGAAGCCATTCACGTCCAACGAAAAACTGTTCACGAGCGGACGGCCATTGCGAATCGTCATGCGCTTCGCTTCGATCGTGCCGCTGCGGCGGCGCGCGATATTGTCCGGCCCGAACGTTTCGTTGACGGGCTTTACGCCGGTGTCGATGGCATAGTTGAGATCGGCTTCGATCGTGTCGGCGAGCGCATCGGTGATGGGAGGCGCGGCAACGGCTGTGTTCATCGTAAGTGCTCCTGTTGAATCTTTGATCGGATCCGCTACTCGGCGAACGCGGCATCAAGACGATGCGCCAGGCGAATGCACGCATCCCAATCCTTGGCACCGGCGTCTTCCGGTTTCTCCGGAACAATCTGCGTGACCGCATACGCGCACACATCGTCTGGAATCAAGGTGACCTCCCGATTGCCGGACAACGCGGCGATCTGTCCCTTGCAGGCCATCTCGAGATAATGATGATCGACGAAGGCCTCCGGGATATTGCGCCCGCAGACGAGCGAACCGTGATTGCGAAGCATCGCAATACGCTTGTCGCCAAGGCTTTCCAGAAGCGGATCACGCTGCGACATGTTGAACTCGAAGCCGCCGAAGGTGTGATACGCCACGCGCTTGTAGAAGCGAAGCGCGTGCTGGTTGATCATCAGCAATCCGTCTTTCTGCGACGAGACACCCATGTTTGCCGGCGTATGGGTATGGAAGACGACATGCACATCCGAGCGCGCCTTCAGGATCCCGGCGTGAATCACCAGCCCGCCACCACGCAGGCGCGGGCCGTCCTGCAGCGGATTGCCGTCGAAATCGTACTTGTGCAGGTTGGACGCGGTCACCTCGTCGAACATCATCGTGCCCGACTTGATGAGCAGATGCTGCGGTTCGCCGGGCACCCGCGCCGAGAGATGGTTGTAGGTGAGATCCTGGACACCGGCGTGCGACATCAGGCGATAGCAAGCGGCTAGGTCGATGCGCGCCTGCCACTCTTCGCGGCTGACGGACTGGCGGACGGAAGTGCCTATGGGGAGAATCTTGGCGGACATGGTTGGGGTCTATCCTTCTCAAACACTACGTCACTCAGAAATTGACCACGGAGGAAGCGGAGGATTCGGAGGAAAGATCATTGGCACCGAATCGCCACACGCGCATCCGCCGATACTTTAATAACCTCCATACCCTCCGTGCGCCTCATTTTCCCCTCCTTTACCTCCGTGGTTATTTCTGAGGGGGTAGGCAAGAGCATTCTACCCTTCGCTTCAGCGCAATAGCAGCGCTCGCCGCTGCTAGGATACAGTGCGGTCCTGACCGATCTTGACCAGCAAGGAGAAGTCCGAATGCCCGCCTCCCTTATCACCGGCCTGCGCAGCGTCGAGATCGATGTCGCCGACGTCCCCGGCAGCGAGCGCTTTTATTGCGACACTTGGCAGCTTGCCCGGTCAGCCACCGCCGGTGATGCGGTATATCTGCGCGCCACCGGTACCGCCTCGCATGTGATTGCCTTGCACACGGGTCCATCGACTGCGCTTCGCAGCATCACCTTGAATGCGCGCGACCACGCCGCGGTCGATGCGCTGGCGCAACACCTTGCCGCGCGCGGCGTCACGATCGTCAGCAAACCCGCCGCGATCGCCGAACCGGGCGGCGGCTACGGTTGCGCGTTTCTCGACCCGGAGCGCCGCGTGTTCCGCGTGATCGCCGAGGACGCACGACATGCCGACACCACCGGGCATCCGGATCGTCCGGAGCGCCTGGCGCATGTCGTTCTGAATTCCGCTGACAACGAGAGCGCATCGAAATTCTTCACCGACGTGCTCGCCTTCAGGTTGTCCGATCGAACCCGCATCATGGATTTCATCCGTTGCAATCGCGACCACCACAATCTGTCATTCGCGAAGGGCAACGCACCCACGCTCAATCACATCGCGTTCCATATGCCGACGCTTGAATCGGTCATGCGTGGCGCCGGGCGCCTGCGCGATGCGGGCTATCCGATCGAATGGGGCGTCGGGCGTCATGGTCCGGGCAACAATGTCTTCGCGTATTTCGTCGCACCGGGCGATGTGGTGGTCGAATACACCGCGGAGGTCGAGCAGGTCGATGACGATTACAAGACCGGCGGACCGGACGATTGGACCTGGCCGCCCGGGCGGATCGACCACTGGGGCATCGCCCCGCCGCCCTCGGCGCGATTGAAGGAAGCGCAATCGCGTATCGGGTTTCGAGCGGTCTGAATCCGCAGCGGCCGCGGCGCGCCCGAGGGACCGGCATGAAAACCTATCCTGCGATTGCGCTGGTTGCGCGTCACGGACGGCGAGCGGCCATTGCGATCGGTGTCCTTGCGCTCGTATGGGGCCTTGCATCGGCGTGGCGGGAAGGTGGCCTGTTGCCGCTCGCATACGCCATCGTCGCAAGTGTCGTTGCCTGGGGCATCGCGCGACTGTTGGCGGAACTGGTCGAAGTGATCGCGGACACGCTGTTGCCGCGCTAACGCAAAGGAATTCGAGATGACTGATAGTGCACCGCTGTCTTGCGACGTAGCGGTCGTAGGCGGAGGAATCTCCGGCATGATCGCCGCCCTCTGCACGGCGAAGGCCGGCAAGAAGGTGCTCGTCTTCGAGAAATCGCCGGAAGAGCGATACGTCTGCAATTCGCGCATCACCTCCGGCATCTTCCACATCTGCAATGAAGACATTCGCCGGGATCCCGCGGAGCTCGAGCGGATTATTCTCGACACGACGGCCGGCAACGCCGACCCGCAATTGGCTCGCGCGGTCGCGACCGACATCATGCGCGTGGTCCGATGGATGCAAGAGGCAGGGATCCGCTTCATGGCCGGCCCCTACCAGCATCACGCCTTCATGCTCTCACCGCCGACCCTCACACCGCAGGGCCGGAATTGGGAAGGACGTGGCGGTGACGTCATGTTGCGAACCTTCGAAGCGGCGCTGACCGCGGCCGGCGGCGCGTTGCATCGCGGACATCGCGTCGATCGGCTGATCAAGAAGGATGGCCACGTCTCGGGATTCGCGGGAACGACGTCCCAAGGCGAATCGTTCGAGGTGCAGGCACGCTGCGTCGTGCTCGCGGACGGCGGCTTCCAGGCGAATCCGGCTATCACGCGCGGTCCCATCTCGCCCGCGCCGGAACGATTGCTTCAGCGCAATGCGCGCACGGGCATGGGCGATGGCCTGCGAATGGCACGCGAAGCCGGCGCAGCAATTTCCGATCTACGCGGGTTCTATGGACACCTGCAGTCCCGCGACGCGCTCACCAACGACAAGCTCTGGCCGTATCCGTGGCTCGATTTCGTGGCGGCCGCCGGCGCGGTCGTGACCAAGGCGGGTAGGCGATTCACCGACGAAGGCCGGGGCGGCGTGTCGATGGCCAATGCAATCGCCGCGTTGCCCGATCCGGGCGGCACGTACGTCATTGTCGATCAACGGATCTGGGACGAACGCGGATCGTTCTATCTACAGCCGCCGAATCCGCTTCTCGAAACACATGGTGGCACGCGCTTCAAAGCGGGCAACCTGCGCGACCTCGCATCCGAAGCGGGTATTGACGCTGACGCGCTCGGCGCGGAAATCGAGTCGTACAACCGCGCGGTCGCGGCAAAAACAACCGGAGCCCTGGCGCCGGCACGATCCACGAGCCCATTGGAGGCCTTCCCCATCGTGAAAGCGCCATTCAGTGCAATCCCCATCGCAGCAGGAATCACCTATACGATGGGCGGCATTCGCATCGATAGCCATGGGCGCGCGCTCAACGATGCCGGTCAACCGTTGCCGGGTCTCTACGCGGTCGGATGTGCGACCGGTGGCCTGGAAGGCGGCGCATCGTGCGGTTACGTCGGCGGATTGGTCAAATCGAGCGTCACCGGGTTGCGGGCCGGGGAGCATATCGCGGCATTGCTTGCGTAACCGACGCCGCTCGCGGCGGGAAGCAGGTATTGACACGTTAGAATCCCGGGTTGGCCTGCGTACGGCGTATCGCGCATTGGTGCAGGCCCGATTCACACCCAGGAGTTCTGCATGACAATTTCTTCGCCCGTTCCGCGCCGCCATCTTCATACCCGCACGATTCACTGCGAGGGGTTCGAGCGCGAGGACGGGCTGTACGACATCGAGGCCCGCATGGTCGACGCGAAAAGCTATGCGTATGTCGAGACCGTGCGCGGCGAACGCAAACCCGGGGATAGCGTCCACGACATGGCCGTGCGGCTTACGGTTGATTCGCAAATGATCGTACGTGGCGTCGAGGTCGTGATGCCGTCCACGCCCTATGCGGTGTGTGAGTCGGCGGCACCGACGTTCCAGGGATTGATCGGCAAGCAGATCGGTGCAGGATGGCGCCGATCGGTGAATGAAGCGGCGGGTGGCACGAAAGGCTGTACGCATGTGCGCGAACTGATGCAGCCCCTTGCGACCGTGGCATTCCAGACGATCCACGGGTGGCGACGCAACAACGACAAACGTGCGAACACGATGCCCGATCCGAACGACAAGTCGCGACCCGGATTCATCAACGGCTGCAAGGCGTGGGCCGAGGACGGCGAGGTGGTAAGGGTTACCTATCCGGATTTTTTTCGGGCGAAGGAAGACAGTGCAAAGACCAGGGAGGTGGGAGCGGGGAAAGGTGATCCCGCTCATCCCAACCTTCTCCCCCGATGACGAGGAAAAGGAGCCTTACTTCCCTTCACCGTCGAGGTGCGCAAGGCGCACCTCG
>JBJXGX010000276.1:0-3314 GCA_046160305.1 Burkholderiales bacterium | reverse complement strand
CCCGACCGGGGCGTTGCTTCTTGCCATGAGAGATCGCCGCGTAGCCTCCCGTCGATCCACCACCCAAGTACCTGATTTTATTGGCGTCCCCACGGGGATTCGAACCCCGGTTACCGCCGTGAAAGGGCGATGTCCTAGGCCTCTAGACGATGGGGACTCCGGACGACATACTCGGTGCGCTCCCCTCATCCAACGGCTCACGCCTTTGGGAGGTATGAGGAGAAGTGGTGGAGGTAAGCGGGATCGAACCGCTGACCTCTTGCATGCCATGCAAGCGCTCTCCCAGCTGAGCTATACCCCCAACCGAGCAAGTGAGTATAGCGGGCCGCCAAACCGCTGTAAAGATAACGACGCATCCGCTACGGCGTACGGGTGGAAAAAGCGCGCGGGCGACATCACCAGCGTGGCACCTACACACATCAAGGATCCCCGTGACTCCCCTCCGACTGATTAGCCCGACGTTGCACTCCCTGGGACGCGTTACCGCTGCGATCACGCTTGCCGCCGCGGTCGCTGCCTTCCCCGCACCGAGCCTCGCCAACGAGGAAAGATTTCCTACGCGGCCCATCACGATCGTCGTGCCGTTTCCACCGGGCAGCACGGCGGACCTCTTGCCACGCGCGCTTGCGCCGCACATGGCAGGTGCGATGGGCGTGGCGGTCGTCGTCGAGAATCAGCGCCTCGGCGCGGTCGGCTCGATCGGCGCGGCGCATGTTGCAAAATCCAAACCCGACGGATACACCGTCTTGATGGCACCCACGGTCGTGATGGCGGTCTACCAGTGGCTCTTCAAGTCACCGCTCTACGACCCGGCGAAGGATCTCGCACCGATCATCAACGCCGCATCGACGCCGAACATCGTGGTGGTCCATCCAAGCTTGCCGATCCGGAATCTCGAGGAGCTCATCACGTCCGCCAAGGCGCGCCCCGGGTCGCTCAGCTTTGCGTCCGGGGGCAATGGAAGCTCGCATCATCTTTGCATGGAGCTGCTGAAGAAATCGGCCGCGATCGACATCGTGCATGTGCCCTACAAAGGCCCGGCGCCGGCACTCCAGGACGTGCTCGCGGGTCGGGTATCGCTCATGTGCGATAACTTCTCCAATGCCATTCCGCACGTACGCTCCGGGCGCCTTCGTGCGCTGGCCCTGACGGCCAAGATGCGTCACCCGAAGGCGGACGAGATCCCCACGGCGGCGGAGTCTGGATTGCCGGGCCTCGAGGCGGGCGTGTGGTACAGCTTCGTCGCACCGACCGGGACGCCGAAACCGGTGATCGACAAGCTCAACGCGGAGTTCACGAAAGCGCTGCAAGACCCAGGCGTGATGGAACGCTTCGATGCGCTGGGTCTCGCCTTTTCACCGAATTCGCCGGAAGAGTTCGGGCGCTTCATCGCGGCGGAATCGGCGAAATGGCGAGCCGTCGTGGAGGCTGCGGGCGCGAAGGTCGACTAACTGTACCGATTCATTTTCCGATCGCGCGGGCCACGCGCGTGGCTGCGTCCACGCATGCGCCGACGCAACCTATAGGAACCGCGCAAGTCGTTTGAGTACCTGCTCGCGTCCTGCAAAGGCGAGTACGACATTGAGGGCCGGCGTCTGTACCACGCCGAAAACGGCCACCCGCAGCGGGATCGCAAGCTTGGGCATCTTGAGACTGTACTGCTTGAGCACCGCTTCGATCACCGGAGGGATTGCGTCCGCGCGCCAGTCTGAAATGGCGGCAAGGCCTCGAGCAACATCCGCCAGTGCGGGTCGGATCGCGTCATCGATATGCTTTTGAATCAGATCGGGCGCGGGGTCAGGCTCTCGATAAAACATCAGCACGGCCTCCGCCAGTGCTTCGATCGTTTGGGCGCGATCGGCGAATAGCGCGGCCGTGGCTTTGATGTCCGGACCGGCGCTCAGGTCTCCACCCTTCCGACGAACACGCGCGGCAAGATCACTCGCGATACGATCCGGATCGACGCTCTTCAAATAGTGCTGATTCAGCCATGCGAGCTTTTCCGGATTGAATTGCGCGGGCGAGCGGCTGATGTGCGCGAGGTCGAACCACGCCACGAACTGCTCGGCGCTGAAGATCTCCTCGTTACCATGCGACCATCCAAGCCGCGCGAGGTAATTCACCATGGCCTCGGGCAGAAATCCGTCCTCCGGATATTGCATCACGCTCACCGCGCCATGGCGTTTCGATAAGCGCTCACCGTCTGGGCCGAGAATCATCGGTACATGCGCGAAGTGCGGCAGCGTGGCGCCCAGCGCCTTGAAGATATTGACCTGCCTCGGCGTGTTGTTGACATGATCATCGCCGCGGATGACGTGGGTGATATGCATATCGAGATCATCGACCACCACACCGAAGTTATAGGTCGGGACACCGTCGGCGCGCAGGATCACGAGATCGTCGATCTCGGCGTTCGACACCGTGATGTCGCCCTTTACCAGGTCCGTAAAGGTGACCGCGCCATCGAGCGGATTCCTGAAGCGCAATACCGGGCTTATCCCGGGCGGCGGCGTCTTGCCTTTTGCGTTCTCGGTTCGCCATGTGCCGTCGTAACGCGGTTTCTCACCGCGCGCACGTTGCGCATCGCGCATCGCATTCAATTCTTCTTTCGAGCAGTAGCAGGGATACGCATCACCTTGCCGAACAAGCTGATCAGCGATTTCCCGATAGCGCGCGAGGCGGTGCATCTGCCGAAACGGGCCTTCGTCCCAATTCAGGCCAAGCCATTGCATGCCATCGAGAATCGCCTGCACCGACGCTTCGGTCGAGCGTTCGAGATCGGTATCCTCGATGCGCAGGATGAACTTGCCGCCGTGCTTGCGCGCGTACGCCCAGGAAAAGAGCGCCGTGCGGGCGCCACCGAGATGCAGATAGCCGGTCGGACTAGGGGCGAAGCGCGTGCGAACCATGAATACTCCGGTGATGAAGCGTTGATTCTACCGGTGGAGATGTGACGGGTCCGGCCAATGCTCGATGCGTCGGACCGATGTCGACGCCGGGCGGCGCGCCGACCCATGCGACTTCCTCTTCCATTCGAGTGGGTTCAGTTTGAGTGCTTGGCCGCATCAAGGGCCCATCCGCAGTTTGACCCTCAACGTGACACCATGCGAGAATCCGCGCCCCGAACGCTTTCGCGTTGCCCATGACGCGACGCATTGGGCGGTTAGCTCAGTGGTAGAGCACTGCCTTCACACGGCAGGGGTCGCAGGTTCGAACCCTGCACCGCCCACCATCGAATCAATCACTTAGCGCCTTGAGGCTAGGTGGGATCCAATAGGCATCGAACTGTTTGGGCAAGTGCCGAGGCCGGGTCT
>JBJXGX010000275.1:0-7905 GCA_046160305.1 Burkholderiales bacterium | reverse complement strand
GCAGGCTCCGTTTCTCGTTGCCAAGGCATGGCACGGGCACCTTGAAGGATTCGCCGTAATAGCGATGAAACTTCTCGATCGCCTGGACGAGCATGAAGTTGGTGGGCATCCAGATCGGTCCGCGCCAGTTGGAATTGCCACCGAATAGACCCGAGTTGGATTCGCCGGGAAGGTACTCGATGAGCGCCCGACCGATGCCCGGCAAGGTGCCCAAATCGCTCCGCTCGGCGTGAATACGCGAGACGCTGCGCACACCGTATTGCGAGAGGAATTCGTCTTCCGACAGCACGCGCTTGAGCACGGCCTTCAGGCGGCGCGGGCCCAACAGCGAAAGCAGATGCTCGCCCCGCTCATTCGTCTGTACCGGACAGTGGGTCACCTTGTGACCGTCGACTGTCCCCATGTAGTGGGATTCCAGTGTCGCGCGGAAGCGTGGTGCGCGAGATAGCAGGCGCTCGTCGATCACTTCGCTCGCGAATAGCGGAATAAGGCCGACCCATGAGAACACATCGACGTGCTGCCGATTGCCATCCGGGGTGACGACGAGATCCTTGAAGAATTCGTCCTTATCGTCCCAGAGCGAATGTTCACCGCTGTGTCCGCCGATGCTGTTGGCGATCGCCATGAACTGCGTGTAGCACTGGATCGCCACATCCTCGTAGTCGTGGTTCTCGGCCGCGAGCTCCAGCGCCATGACCGTCATGTTTAACGCGAACATCGCCATCCAGCCGGTGGCATCCGCCTGCTTCAGCGAATAACCTGCCGGCAACGGCTGCGAGCGGTCGTACACCGAAATGTTGTCCAGACCGAGAAAGCCGCCCTCGAACACGTTGTTGCCATCCGAGTCCTTGCGATTGAGCCACCACGTGTAGTTCATGAGCATCTTGTGCGTCACGCGGGCGAGGAAGTTGTAATCACCTTTGCCGCGTTGCACGCGCTCGGCGCGAAAGACTTTCAGGGCAGCCATGGAAAGCACCGGAGGATTCACATCACCGAATGCCCATTCATAGGCCGGGATCTGCCCGTTCGGATGAAGGTAGTTTTCCTTGAGGAGCAGCTCGACCTGGTTCTTGGCGAAATCCACATCGACCAGCGCAAGTGCCGCGCAATGAAACGCGAGATCCCACGCGGCGAACCACGGATACTCCCATTTGTCGCACATCGAGATGACGTCAGACGCTTTCATATGGCGCCAACTGCGATTACGCCCGTGCTTGCGCGATTCCGGCGGCGGCACCGTGTCGCCATCGAGCCAGCGTGCGACGTCGAAATGGAAGAACTGCTTGCTCCAGATCATGCCGGACAACGCTTGGCGCATGATGCGATGATCCTCGGCGCTGGCATCAGGCAGCAACTCGTCGTAAAAGACCGTTGCCTCGGACTGTCGACGCGAGAGCAGCACTTCGCGTTTTTCGAAGGGCGCCGCGAGCGGCAGGGCGGACAGCGCAAAACCAATCGCACTCGACTCGCCGGGCGCGACGGTGAGGACGTGATGCGCACCAAACTTGGTGCCGACTTCATCCGGGTTGATCGCGGCGCGATCGCCGTTGATGACGAACCGGTGGAACGCATCCTTCACATAGGGCGTTGCGTTGGCGACGCCCCAGAGGCGTTCCGCGTTCGAGTCGTTCTCGGTGAACATCGTCTGCGCCGGATGCCGGCCATAGAACCAGTAGCTGCCAAGCGTCGCATGCTCTGCCTTCACTGCCCACGGCACACCCTTCGGTGGTGCTTCCCGCGTGATGCGGGGCCGGGCATCGGCATCGGGTGACCACGACCAGGTATTGCGAAACCAAAGATTCGGGATGAGGTGCAACGTGGCTGTTTCCTTGCCGCGGTTAGTAGCGATCACACGAATGTGCACCTCATCGGTCGCCGCCTTGGCGTACACCACCTCGATATCCCAGTACGCGCTGTCCTTGAATACGCCGGTATCGAGCAGACTGAAGGGCGGCTCATGCCGACCCCGACGTGCGTTCTCCTCGACCAGCCAACGGTATGGATATTCGGCCTGCGGATACTTGTAGAGATAGCGCATGAAACTGTGCGAAGGCGTCGCATCGAGGTAGTGGTAGACCTCCTTCACGTCTTCGCCGTGATTGCCCTGATTGCCGGTGAGACCGAATGCGCGTTCCTTCAGGATCGGATCGCGGCCGTTCCACAATCCGAGTGCGAAGCACAGACGTTGCTGCTCGTCACAGATGCCGGCCAACCCATCCTCGTTCCAGCGATAGGCGCGGGAACGCGATTGATCGTGATCGAGGTGTTCCCAGGCATTGCCCCAGGGACTGTAGTCTTCGCGCACTGTTCCCCACGCGCGCTCGGCGAGGTACGGGCCCCACAGTCGCCAGTCTTCTTCGCCCGTGCGTTGTCGTTCGAGACGTTGCCGTTCTTCGTTCAATTCGCGTTGTGGCATGGCTTTCTCCAATACGGACGAGGACTGCACCGAACGGTTACGTTCGGGCATTCGTTGTGGATTCGATCGCGCGCTGCGGCGCTCGCAGCGCTATGCGGTTACCGCCGGTCGCGCGCTCGCTTCGGCTTTGAGGCGCGCGCGTTCGAGTCGCCACCAGGCCTCCAGGGTGCAGGCGACGGACCAGGCTTGTGCTGGCGCGCCGCGCGGCTGATGGGGGGGTGCCCCCTCCATGATTTCGCTGACGGTGCCAAGACCCGCGTCGAGCAGGTGATCGCCGATTGGAGCAAGTCGCCGCTGGGCTGCGGCCGCATCGCCTGTGACGCGATACTCGGCGAGCGCATAGTGGCCCAGCAACCATGCCCAGATCGGGCCTTGGTGATACGAGCTATCGCGCTCGGTCGGCCCTCCCCGATAGCGGCCACGGTAATCCGGGTGCTGGGGCGAAAGCGATCGCAATCCGAACGAGCCGAGCAGCTCTCGTCCGCATTGCCGAACGACCGTCGATTGCACCGCGGGCTCGAGTGGACTGAACGGCAGGCTCACCGCGAAAATCTGGTTAGGTCGCACCGTCGGGTCGTTGCCGTTCGGACCGTCCAACACATCGAACAGTCCGCCATTCTCGGGATTGATGAAGCGTGCGAACCCCGCACGCAAGCGGGCGGCGATATTCAAGTACTGCTCGTGCGGATGGCCGATTCGCTCGGCGAACCACGAGACGCTATTGACTGCGTTGTACCAAAGCGCATTGAGCTCGACGGCCTTGCCGATTCGCGGGGTAACGACCCAATCGCCGATCTTGGCATCCATCCAGGTCACCTGGACCCCGGCGACACCGGCACGAAGGAGACCGTCCCGCTCGTCGACGCCGATACCAAATCGTGTTCCGTTCGCATACGCATCGACAATGCCGGCGAGCACTGGATAGACTTCGCGCACCGCGACCCAGTCATCGGTTGCGGACACATACGCACGCCACGCTTCGATGAACCACAGTGCCGCATCGGCGGTGTTGTATTCGGCTTGCTCACCCGTACCCGGAAACCAGTTCGGCAGCATCCCCTGGTCGACGAACCGCGCAAAGGTCTGCAAGATGCGACGCGCGCTTTCATAGCGACCGGTCGGTAAGGTCAGGCCGGACAGCGCAATCATGGTGTCGCGTCCCCAGTCGCCGAACCATGGGTAGCCTGCGATGACGGATTCGCCATTGGGATGATCAGCGAGCGGCCGCGCGAAGACGAAATTGTCGGCGGCGAGCACTAGTTGATGCACCCAATCGGGCGCGTCCACCAGCTCCGGCGTAAGCGAACGGGCACGCTGCAATAGACTCTCATCGTTGGCGATGAATCGGCGCATCGCTTCTTCGATGTAAGGTGAAGCCTTTGGATCGAGCGACCCCACGATTCCGACCCACTCGCCGGCTCTGAGCTCGAGGGTGGCGTGTCCGACACACAGATGATTGTCCCGATCCGGCAGGCCGCGTTCGCGCTCCACCGGCAAATCGAAATTCTCGACCCAGTACTTCACGGGCTCGATCGCGCCACCGCGCGCCTGCAACCCGAGCGTGAACCAACCGGGCATCGAGACGACGATGCGAGTACCGTGGCTCTCGACCGCGGGCTGGAAGCCCCCGGCGTGCATTGAACCGTGGTGATCACGTGCGTTGACCAGCAGCTTCACTGATAAGCGTAAAGGCTCATCCCGCACACCCAGCGGACTTTCCAGCTTCCAGGCGGAGTAGGTCGTATCGGCGCCCGGTTCCATCCAGATGCGGTGCTCGATGACGATATCGCCGAACGCGTAGCGCCAGACCGGCATACGCCCGTCGAGTTGGAACGACTCGGCGAGCAGATGTCCGCGTGGATGTACCACGTCGTTTGCCCAGCGATTCGAGTAGAGCGGCCACTCGTCGTTCCCGTCGTGCAAGGTCGCGTCGGCCTTGGCGAGCACCAGAAAGCGGCCCAGCGGCGGATTGACCGGCGCGACCAGGAGACCGTGGTAGCGCCTGGTGAGCGTGCCGGCTACCGTGCCGGCTGCGTACGCACCGCGGCCGTTGGCAAGCCACCATTCCCGACGTTCGCAAGCGTCGAGCTCACCAAGTACTTCACGTCCGAACCGGATGTGCCGAGGCGCTGCGCGCGTGCTCATGGTCCATTCTCCTTGGGGATGCGGAAGATTTGTTGTTGGATGCGTTGACCAGCAGCTGCTCACCGCTCATCTTGTCGGCGACACGCATCGACCACGCGAAGATCGTCAGGGCTGGATTGGCGCGGCTGGAACGCGGCAGCACCGAACCATCGACCACATAGAGGTTCTCGATGCCATGGACGCGCCCATCGGCCGCCACGACTGAATCTCTCGGATCGGTTCCAGCGATGAGCGTTCCGCATGCATGCGCGGTGCCTATGACCGGGATCGATTGCGTAAGGGGAACCATGCCTGAGCGCAGCAAGTCGCCTTGGAGCATGCGCACCAGCCGCGCATGCTCGGCGCGTGCGGCGGGCAGTCGCGCCAGGTCATAGTCGAGGCGAGGTGGAATCTGGTTGCCACCCACGATCCGGTTTTCCGCATGCGAACCGTCTTCGGTCTGCAAGAAGAAACCGTAGACGCGATCACCGATGAATCGCGCGAGCGGTGCCGGCATGTAGGCGGGCCCTTCGACCGCGAGCTGCTCGCCATCGAACCCGAACGGCTGGACGCTCGAATGGGGGCAAGCGTCATGCAGGAACAGCGTCGTCTTGCGCAGCAAATCGGATTTGCGGCCAGGCGAGAGCCCGAGCATCGCGGTCAGCACGTGGAACTTGTAATTGCGTCCGATATTGGCGGTACACGGCAACTCGTGCGCAAGGCGCGTGCTTTCTACATATTCCTGCAAGAGCCGCGGCGAATGCAGCGTACCGGCGGCGAGCACGATTCTAGGCGCACGGATGATGCTGCCGTCATCGAGCAATACGCCATTCACGCGCCGGGCGTTGAGCGGCTCGGGCACGAGACTCGCGACCTTGGTGTCCGTCAGCACTTTAAGGTTGGGCAGATGACGGGCACGTTTGAGGAGCGATACCTCGCCATCGGACTTCAGTTCCTTCACCGAAGCGAAGCCATCGAACCGCCGGGCCTCTTCGGGATGATCGAGAATGTTCGCTGCCAGCCCCATCGGCAAGGGTTCGGTGCGCCAGCCATCATTCCGGCGCTTGAGTTTGTCGATGATCGCTGCCAGCTCGCGCTCGACGGCAAAGTGCCGCACGCCGAGCAATTTTTCCGCTTGTGCGTAATAGGGCTCGAGATCGTCATAGCCGATCGGCCAGGCACGGCAAGCATGGGCGGGGTCGGCGGCGAATTCATGCGGGCTGAAGCGAAGCAGCGCGGCGCCATACCATTTCGTCTTGCCGCCGAGATTGAATCGCTCCTGCGGCACGATGGTGCGGCCATGACGATCGTGCCACCTCTCCTTCGAAAGGAATCGGCCTTCGCCAGCGACAATCGGGACATCGAGTGTCGATCCGTCGCGCGGCAGCACAGGACCGCGTTCGAGCAACAGCACATCAAGCCCTGCATGCGCTAGGACATAGGCCGCAGCAGCGCCGCCTGCGCCGGATCCGATGATGATGACGTCATGGGTCATTGAGGATTCCTAATGCTTGGATATGAACCACCAAGGCACCAAGACACCAAGGGGGATCGGAGGGAATGCAAATTCATCACGAAGGATCCTCGGCCGTTCACACTGAATAAGGCGCCACTGCCAGCTTGTTCAACCTTGGTGTCTTGGTGCCTTGGTGGTTCAATTGCACGCTTTAGCCGCCCCGGGCGAACTCCGGGTACAAGGTCATCCCGCCATCGACATAGAGCGTCACACCGTTGACGTAATCTGATGCATCCGATGCGAGCCAGACGGTCGCACGTGCAACATCGTCGGTGACGCCGACTCGACCGTATGGAATCAGGGTGAGCAGCGAACGCTCCGCCTCAGGGGTCGCCCAAGCCGACGTATTGATCGGTGTCTTGATCGCGCCGGGCGACACCGAGTTGACGCGGATCTTGTGCGGTGCCAGTTCCTGCGCCATCGACTTCATCAGCATCAACACGCCCCCTTTCGATGCCGCGTAGTTGGCGTGGCCGGCCCAGGGAATCACATCGTGCACCGATGACATGCAGATGATTTTTCCCGCGGCACTCGAGATCTCCGGCCTCACCCCGCGCCGCAAGAACTCGCGTGCCGCCTCGCGCGCGCACAGGAACTGTCCGGTCAGATTGACCTTGATGACGAAATCCCACTGCTCCAAAGTCATCTCGTGGAAGGCGGCGTCCTTCTGCAGACCGGCATTATTGACGAGGATGTCGAGCGAATCGAATTCGGTGCAGATCCGCTTGAACATCGCCTGTACGTCGGCCTCGCGACTCACATCGCCATGGACAGCGATCGCATTGCCGTTCGCTCTGCGGATTTCCTCGACCACGCGTTCCGCTTTGTCGGGGGCGGAAACATAGTTCACGGCGACGGCCGCGCCGGCGGCGGCGAGCCCCTTGGCAACGCTCTCACCGATGCCTGAGCTGGCGCCGGTCACCAGCGCGCGTTGGCCGGCCAAGCTGAACATGTTCTGCGACATGATGTGCGGCTCCCTGATTGTATTGTTCGAGGCACCATCATCGTGCCCATTCCGCATGTCCTTGCGAATAATTCGATCGCGAGAATCGTCCGATCCAATGATCGAGCCCGAGCTTCCCGCCACCATGCACGATCGTGACCAGCAGCATGATGCCCCAGTAGATGTGCTCATTCAGACCTGACGCGCTCAGATCGGGATACGAAACAACCGCGACGATGTTGAACACGAGCAGTGCAAAGGCGGCAAGGCGCGTGCCCAGTCCGAGCACGAGGAACACCGGCAGGAGGAGTTCCGCCCCTGTGCCAAGATAGGCCGCCAGCTCTGGTGGCAGGAACGGCACCGCGTACTCGTTCTCGAAGAGGGAAATCGTCGAATCGAAGTTCGCGATCTTGGTGAGTCCGGATTTGAAGAACACATTGGCAACCCAGAGCCGCAGCAGAAGATCCACGGCCGGCGCTGCGCATTCCAATACACGCGTTCCGGCGCGGCCCAGGTTGACTATTCGCTCGAACATGCTCCGATCTCCGGTAGGTGAGGTGACCCATCTTCTCGCGATTGGTCCGGCGTGCGCGACCGTCGCGACAATCAATCAGTGGATGCTGTAGGTCTGCGATTCCGATTCGGGCAGTTGCGAGAGCAGCACCATCAACTCGGCCTCGCTCATCGAATCATCGATCTCCAGATCGAATGGATCGATCTCACCGTCATCCTCGATTTCGATCAACATGCGCTCGACCATTTCATGCGTTGTCATGGTTTTCTCCGTGCGCCGGTCAAAACCGGCAAGGTGTTGTGAATGAAAGTTTCATACGTTGAAGGCTTAGCCAGCTACGACGGCCCCGAGTCATGCGTGCACACTCGTGAGGGTGTGGGCGAAGCGTTGAC
>JBJXGX010000274.1:0-18296 GCA_046160305.1 Burkholderiales bacterium | reverse complement strand
CCCTCGAAGGCATCACCGTCGTCGATCTCGGCCAGATTTACAACGGTCCCTACGCGACGTTCCTGATGGCGACGGCCGGTGCGCGCGTCATCAAGATCGAGCCGCATGGTGGCGAGCATCTGCGCCGCCGCGGCGTGGTGGGTGGCGCGGCATTGCCATTCGCGATGTTGAACGCGAACAAGACTTCGGTGACCTTGAATCTGAAGACGGCACGCGGCAAAGCGCTGCTCATCGACATGGTGAAACGTGCCGATGTACTACTCGAGAATTTCGCGCCAGGTGCGATGGATCGCCTCGGCCTTGGATGGGAAACGCTGCACGCGATTAATCCGCGCCTCGTCTATGGATCGGGCACCGGCTTCGGTTTGAGCGGACCCAAGCGCGACTATCCCGCGATGGATCTCACCGTGCAGGCAATGGCTGGTGTCATGAGCATTACCGGCTTTGCCGATCGCCCACCGGTGAAGGCCGGCCCCGCGATCTGCGACTTCATCACCGGTGTGCATCTGTACGGCGCGGTCGTCACGGCCTTATACGAGCGCGAGAAAACCGGGGTCGGTCGACTGGTCGAAGTCTCGATGCAGGAGGCGATCTATTCCTCGCTCAGCTCGAACCTTGGCATGTGGTGGGGCTCGAACGGCAAGGCGCCACCCCGCACCGGCAATCAACATGGGGGCCTTGCCGAAGCCCCGTACAACGTCTATCAGACCAAGGATGGCTACATCGCGATCATCTGTGTCGGCGAGCAGCACTGGAAGTCACTGATCGAGGCGATGGAGCGCCCCGACCTGCGTGATGACCCGCGCTTCGCCAATCTGAAAAAACGCGTGGAGCATATGGCCGCTGTCGATGAACTGGTCAGCAGCTTTACCGCCCGCTTCGACAAGCAGCCGCTTTTCGATCTGCTGATGAAGCACCGCGTGCCTTGTGCGCCGGTCCGTGATCTCGATGAAGTCGTGAACGACCCGCATCTGCATGCGCGCGGCGCGTTGCTATGGCAGGAGCATCCGGATCTTGGGCGCATCCCGGTGCAAAGCTCGCCGCTCCGATTCGCGGGGACCGATCAGATGCCGATCACCCCCAGCCGCAAACTCGGCGCCGATAACAACGCGATCTACGGCGATTGGCTCGGCCTGTCGGCGAACGACATCGCACAGCTCACGAGCGAAGGAGTCATCTGATGCGAGGGAATGTCGTCATCGCCGGCGTCGGGCAAACCGCTTTCGGCAAGGTCCCGGGGCGCACCACCGTGTCGCTCAATATCGAGGCGTGTCGCAATGCGCTTGCTGATGCAGGCGTGGAAAAGGATGCCGTCGATGCGCTGCTGGTGAAGCCACCGACGTCGAACCCGGAGTTCATGTACGGCTCGACCCTTGCCGAAGCGATGGGGCTGCAACCGCGGATCGGTGGTAGTTGGGATCAGGGCGGTGCGGCGAACATCAGCCTCATCTCGTTCGCGGCGATGGCGATCGAACACGGCCAATGCGAGATCGCGCTCGTTACGTATGCGGACAACCCTCGCAGCGGCAGCCGCCACGCCTATGAAAAAGCATGGGGTGACGATGCCGCGTACGGCTGGTTCGGCGTGCCGGCAGGCTACGCGATGCTCGCACGCCGGCATATGGAAGAGTACGGCACCACCGGTGATCAGTTGGGTGAGATTGCTGTCGCGATCCGCAATCACGGCGCCGCCAATCCGAACGCGCAACTGCGATCTCCGCTCACGCTCGAACAGTATCGCCAGTCGAAGTGGGTGGTGGATCCGCTCAGGCGCGATGACTGTTGTCTCGTATCGGATGGCGCGGCGGCGGTCGTGCTGATGAGTGCTGCGCGTGCCAAACAAATGGGCATTCGCAAAGCGGTGCCGATTCTGGGCTTCGGTCAAGGCCAGTCATCATGGGAAGTTCCGTTGCGGGCGGATCTCACCAGCACCGCGGCAGAAGTGTCGGGCGCCACCGCGCTACGCATGGCGGGGCTCGCCGCAAAAGACATCGATGTCGCGCAAATCTACGACTGCTTCACCATCACCGTGCTCATGACGCTCGAAGCGTACGGATTCGCGCGCAAAGGTGAAGGCGGGCCATTCGTCGCCGGCGGACGGCTCGCGCATGGTGGCGAGCTCCCCGTCAATACCGCAGGCGGCCTGCTCTCCGAGACGGGCATGCCAGGCCTACAGCTCGTGCTGGAAGGCGTGCGACAGATGCGAGGCGAGGCAACGTTGCAAGTGAAGGATGCCGCGAACTGCATCGTCTCCAATCAAGGCGGCATCATGCATACCCACTCGACCATCGTTCTGGGGCAATGGCAATGAGCGCGACCACCGAACAAGCATTTCCTACCCCGGATACGACCGGCATCGGTGCACACTATTGGCATGCGTTGCGGGAAGGCCGACTCGATTACCAGTGTTGCAAAAGCTGTTCGAACGCGTGGCTGCCGGCGCGCACCGAGTGTCCCAAGTGTCTGTCGCCCGAATGGACATGGCGGCCTGCCTCCGGACGGGCGAAGCTGATCAGCTGGGTCATCTACCACCACGCTTACCATCCATCGTTCGCCAAGAAATTGCCTTACAACGTGAGCGTCGTGGAGCTTGCTGAAGGGCCGCGTCTCATCAGCAATGTCGTTGCAACCGCCACTCCCCTGCGTATCGACATGCCGCTGCAATTGGTAGTAGAACGCGAGGCCGATATGGCACTCGCGCGTTTCAAACCCGCTTAGGCATTTGCGCGGTAGACCGCGCAAATGCCTCATGGAAGACCATTTTGTCGTTACAACGCTTTGGAGGAGATCATGAGTACTACACGAACGATGTTGTCCGCCACCCTTCTCAGCGTCGGACTGCTCGCAGGACCGACGCTCGCGCAGGATTCCATTCGCATCGGCGCGGTCAATCCGTATAGCGGACCGCTCGCGCTCTATGGCGATGAGCTCGCGCGGGGTTACCAACTCGCCATCACCGAGCGCAACGCCAAAGGCGGAGTGCTCGGCAAGAAGATCGAAATGATCCGTGGTGACGCCGGCAACCCGCAGCAAGGCATCGCCGCGGTCGATCAACTCGTGACCCGCGACAAGGTCGATCTCCTGGTCGGCACCTACATTTCGGCCGTATCGAACGCCGCGAGCGATGCAGCCCTGCGTCACCAGAAACTCTATTGGGACACCAATGCGATCGCCGCCGAGCTGACCGAACGCAAGCTCCCGAATTTCGTGCGCTCAGGTCCGCACGGTGCCTACTTCGCCGAGATGAGCGTGCGCGCGGTGGTGGATTTGATCGCGCCGGCCATCGGCAAGAAGACGAACGAGATCACCGTCTGGCTCGAGCATGAAGATTCGATCTATGGCAAGACCATCGTCGATGTGCAAAAGCAGGCGCTCGACAAAGCGGGCGTGAAGATCACCGGCATCGGCGCGCACAACTTCCGCGCGGCCGACCTCACCGACGTGGTGCTGCGCGCGCGCAAGGCCAATCCCGATGTATGGGTACAGACCGGCTATGTGCCAGACGGCAATCTGATGTTGAAGACCGCGCGCGAGCAAGGCTACAAACCGAAGGTGATCCTCTTCGTCGGCACGGGCGACACCTTCGAGACCCTCGATGCGCTTGGCGCGGAGTACCTCGAAGGGCTATTCGTCGTTTCGTATCCGCGGCCCGATATCGCCGAGAATTTCGGACCGGGCGCCGCCGCCTATCTCGACACGTATCGCAAGGCCTATAACCGTGAGCCGGTCGCACCGCAAGGGATGGCCGCCTTCACCGGCATGCATATGCTGCTCGACGCCGTCGCTGCCGCGGGCACGACCGAGATGAGCAAGGTGCGCGCCGCCGCGGCGGCGATGGACCGGCCTCTCAGCTCATACCCCACCGGATTCGGTGCGAAGTTCGACGACAAGATGCAGAACACACGCGCCTATCCAACCGTCATTCAGTGGCAGGCGGGCAAGCAGGTGACGGTCTATCCGGCGGCGGCGCGGCCGGCGGGCGTGGCGATCAAGAACACGCCGCGGGTGCAGTAGCGAACGTGCTAGAGCCCCTCGCCCCACCGCGGGAGAGGGGTTGGGGAGAGGGGCGTTGGCGGGTTTCGTCGTAGTAAGTTCGAGCAAATCCTGAAGTGTCGATGAGAAACGTCCGGCGTCACCCCGCATCTCTTCTTGCCCCCTCTCCCCTGCCCCTCTCCCGCGGTGGGGCGAGGGGTCTTCCCGCTGCGAATCGTGCCGATGCGCAAGCTAGCGCTGACATAGCATACCGGCTGAGCAATCGACCGTAACGACTCCATCGCATGGAAACCCTCCTCAACGTTCTCGTCGTCGGCATTCTGCTGGGGGGGATCTATGGGCTCGTCAGCATCGGGCTCAATCTGATCTTCGGTGTCATTCGCATCGTCAACTTCGCGCAAGGCGAGCTGGTGATGCTTGGCATGTACGGCGCGTTTCTTTGTTATTCGATGCTAGGCCTGGATCCGTACGTCTCGACATTGATCGTCGTACCAGCGATGTTTCTCTTCGGCGTGATCGTCCAGCGAGTGGTCATCCAGCCGCTGCAGGCCGAGTCGTCAATGCAGATCTTCGCAACCTTTGGCTTGCTGACCGTCCTGCAAAATATCGTGCTGGTCTTCACGCGGGGCGAGGGTTACAGCGTCGCCTCGAAAGTCGCCTCGTTCAGCATCGCCATCGGCGAGATCCGGATCACCGGCACGCGCCTTATCATCCTCATCGCCGTCACCGCGATTGCGGTGTTGTTGCATCTTTTCTTGCAACGCACGCTCATCGGCAAATCGATTCGCGCGGTCACCCAGGATCGCCAGGCGGCGCGGCTGATGGGCATCAATGTCGAGCGCACATTTCTCATCACGTTCGGCATCGGCTCCGCGCTGGCTGGCCTCGCCGGTGCGCTCATCGCACCGATCTACACCTTGTCGCCAGGCATCGGCGGCAATTTCATTCTCGCCGCCTTCGCGGTCGTTGTGCTGGGCGGGTTGGGCAGCGTCGCCGGTGCATGGGCCGGTGGCATGATCGTCGGCATCGTCGAAGCGTTCGCCGGCTATTACATCGATCCTGAGTTGAAGCAGGCGATCTGGTTTGTGATCTTCCTCTTGGTGCTGGTGGTAAAGCCGACTGGACTGTTCGGCCAGGTCGGTGCCGAGGAAGTCGGCTTCAGGGAGCAGTCGTGAGCGCGATCCCGTCCACCCGCCGCACATGGGGCCTCTATGCAGGTGGGCTGCTCCTCGCCGCATTGCCGCTTGCGGTGCTGTCGGGCGATCTCTTCTGGGTCAATATCCTCATCACGACCTATCTGTTCGCAGGCCTTGCCGTCTCCTGGAACATCATCGGCGGATTCGGTGGACAGTTCTCGCTCGGGCATGGAGTGTTCTTCGCGATCGGCGCCTACATGACCGCGCGGCTGTATCTCGGCTGGGGCGTCTCGCCCTGGATCGGCATGATTCCGGGTGCGCTTATTTGCGCAACGCTTGGACCCCTCGTCTTCTGGCCAACCTTCCGGCTAAAAGGCTCGTTCTTTGCGATCGCCACATTGGCGTTCAACGAAGTCGGACTGGTCATGGCGAACTATCTCGAATCGGTGACCGGCGGCCCGCGTGGCCTGCAGATTCCGTTCAAGGCGGGCCTTGGCAACATGATCTTCGCCGATCAACGCATCTGGGCATTGGTCATGTTCGGATTCATGGCGATATGCGTCGCGATCGCGGTCTTCCTGATGCGAAGCCGCCTTGGCTACTACCTGCTCGCGGTGCGCGAAGATGAAGACGCGGCCCATGCAGCGGGCATCGACGTCACGAGGGTCAAACTGTACGGAACGGCCCTTAGCGCGGCGCTCGCGTCGATCGGTGGCAGCTTGTTTTGCATGTATGTGCGCACCATCGATCCGCCGACCCTCTTCTCGCTTGCCGATATCGGCGTCAAGTTCGCGCTGATTGCCCTGATCGGTGGCATCGGCACGATCAGCGGCCCGGTGCTCGGTGCGTTTCTGATCATCCCGGCGGAAAGCTACTTGCGCGCGGTACTGGGCGGTGGCTTGCCCGGCATGCATCTGGTCGTGCTCGGCGGGATCATGCTGCTTGCGGCGCTCTTCATGCGTCACGGCGTATTCGGCGCGCTCGATGCGGCGTGGCGGCGAACGCGATGGAGCCGATCGTGAGCACAACGTTCTTCAGCGTTCGCAAGGTGGTGAAGCGATTCGCGGGGCTGGTGGCGGTCGATGACGTTTCGTTCGACGTGTCACGGGGCGAGATCGTAAGCATCATCGGTCCGAATGGTGCGGGCAAGACAACGCTGTTCAATCTGCTCACCGGCCAGCTTGCGCCAAACACGGGCGAGGTGCGGCTGAACGATCAAGTCATCAATACGTTTACGCCGGACAAGCGCGCGAAGCTCGGGCTGGGCCGCACGTTCCAGATCGCAAAACCCCTCATCGCGCTGACCGCCATCGAAAATACGATGATGGGCGCGTTCCTCCGCTATCCAGGATTACGCGCGGCCGAAAAGAAAGCGATGGCAGTGCTCGAAGAAGTCGGGCTCGGCGCGCGCGCCAACGTACGCGCGAGCGAGCTGACGCTCTCCGAACGGCGCCGCCTCGAAGTCTCGCGGGCCCTGGCGCTCGAACCGCAGATGCTGTTGCTGGATGAAGTGATGGCCGGACTCAATCCAAGCGAAGTCACCGAATCGATCGCGCTGTTTCGCCGCCTGCATGCAACCGGCCTCACGATCCTCCTCATCGAGCACAACCTCAAAGTGGTGCGCGCGTTCTCCGAACGGGTGATCGTGCTCGATCACGGCGCGAAGATCGCTGAAGGCGACGCAGAAACAATTCTCTCCACGCCCGCCGTAGTGACCGCCTATGTGGGCCAGAGGAAGCGCGCATGACGCGACTGCTCGAAGTGGCGGACGTCTCCTCCGGATACGGGCTCACGCCGGTGCTCTACGACATTCTGTTGCATGTCGACATCGGCGAAGTCGTCGCCGTGGTGGGCGCCAATGGTGTCGGCAAGACCACGCTGCTGCGCACGATCGCCGGGATCGTCCAACCGGCCAAGGGGCGGATTCTCTTCGATGGCGGTTCGATCGGTGGGACACCCGCGCACGACATCGTCGGCCGGGGCCTGGCGATGGTCCCCGAGGGCGGGCGCCTGTTTCCGTTCATGACTGTCCTCGAAAATCTCGAGCTGGGTGCGTTCAATCCATCATCGCGCGCGGCAACACGCACAACGCTCGATGAAGTGATGGCGCTCTTCCCGATCCTCGCCGAACGCCAGCAACAGCTCGCCGGATCGCTATCGGGCGGGGAGCGTCAGATGTGTGCCATTGCACGTGCGCTGATGAGCCGGCCGCGCCTGTTGATGCTGGATGAGCCGTCGGCGGGGCTCTCACCGGTCATGGTGGAGCGCGTGTTCGAGCTGCTGCGCTCGGTCGTCGCCTCGCGCAACGTGACCGTTCTCCTGGTCGAGCAGCATGTGGAAGACGCGCTCGAAATCGCACACCGCGCCTACGTCATCGAACGCGGGCGGATCGTCAAGACGGGCTCGGGCACAGAGCTCATGCGCGATCCGGATGTGCAACGCGCCTATATGGGTCTTTAATGAGCGTTCCATAATGAATTACATTCATTCGAGACACGCTCACCCCCTCCCTTGCAGGGCGCGCATCCCGCTGCATCGGGATGCCGTTCCACGAGCTTGGAGCATGCTCCAAGAAACCCTCGTCTCACCCCCAGCCCTCTCCCGCGAGGGGCGAGGGTGAGGTCAGTCCTAATTCGCCGTCGCGAATTAGGAAAGGATCAATAATGACTGAACGGATTTTTGTGATCGGCTCAGGCGCCGGGTTCGCGGGAGATCGCATCGAACCGGCGGTCAATATGGCGCGCTCTGGCACGGTGGATGCCATCGCGCTCGAATGCCTCGCCGAGCGCACCTTGATCGCAGCGCTGCGCGGACGGCAAGCTTCACCCGAGGCCGGCTACGACCCGCGGCTGCGCCGGCGCTTGCGCCCGCTGCTCGCCGCGACCGGCAAACGTTGCCGCGTACTCACCAATCTTGGCGCGGCAAATCCTCTGGCGGCGGCGCGCGCGGCCCGCAAGCTTGCGGTCGAAACCGGCACCGACAATCTTCGCATCGCCGCAGTCATCGGCGACGATGTTGCCGATCGCGTCAGTGAGATCGAATGGATGGAGCCGGTCGCAGGTGGTGAATGGATCGGCGCGCATGCATATCTGGGCATCGATCCGATGGTGGAAGCGCTTGGCGCCGGCGCCGATGTCGTCATCACCGGGCGCGTGGCCGACTCATCGCTCTTCGCAGCGGCACCGGTGCAAGCCATGGGGCTCGACGCAGCGGGTCTCGCCGGGGCGCTCACCCTCGGTCACCTGCTCGAATGCTCGGGGCAACTTTCCGGCGGCAATCTGTCCGAACCCAATCAACCGGACTTGACCGTCGCGGAATATGCAAGGCTTGGCTACCCGGTAGGAGAGCTGCAACGCGATGGCTCGGCGATCATTCGATTGCTGGACGGTGAGCTGGGTCGCTTGAACCGGGCGGGCTGCACCTTGCAACTGTTGTATGAAGTACACGATCCGCGCGCCTACATCACGCCTGATGCGGTGCTCGATTTTTCCAACGTTGAATTCGAGCAGGTTGGTCCGAACCGTGTGCGAATGACCGGTGCGCGCGCCCACCATCGCCCTGATCGTCTCAAAGTGATCGGCTTTCTCGCGCGTCGCGGGCTGGTCGCCGACATCGAGATCGCCTACGCGGGCAGTGGCGCGCTCCATCGTGCGCGCAATGCCGCCGATATCCTGCGAATGCGTCTTGCCGACGACCTGGCGCCTGCGGATGTGCGCATCGATCTGGTCGGTGTGAATTCCGTGCTCGGCGCCGCATCATTGCCGTTGCTGGCCGAGCCACCGGAGCTTCGCGTCCATGTATCGGTCCGCTGCGACGACGCGGAGATCGCGCAAATGGTCGAAGACGAGGTCTACACCTTGACCATTTCCGGCCCGGCCGGTGGCGGCAGTGTGCGCAGCGAACGCCGGCCACGCATCGAATCGATCACCGGATTCATCGCGCGCAATCGCGTGCCAACCTATATCGAGTGGGAGGGTTGAGCATGAAAGTGGGCGACATCGCAACCGGCCGATCCGGCGACAAGGGTGATGTGCTCGATCTCACCATCGTGGCGTATGACGCACCGGGCTATCAACGCATCGCACGCATCCTTACTGCAGAACGCGTCGCGGCGATCCTCGCCCGCGTGGCACCCAGCCCGGTCGACCGATACGAGTTGCCGAAATTATTCGCTTTGAAATTCGTCGCGCCGCGTGCCTTACCAGGCGGCGTGCAGGCATCGCTGCATGCGGGCCTTCATTGGCAAAAAGCGGCGGCGTCGTTGCTGCTCGAGTTGGAACTTGAATAGAACCCTCCGTGAAATTGCGGGCGTCGCTGCCATGCGAAGACCGTAGCGGCTGAGACGAGAAGCAACCATGCCCCTCCATCCCCGCATCGCGCACGCATTGAAAGCAGCCGAGGGCATCCCGCCCTACGACACCCTGCCCATCGATAAGGCGCGCACGCAGGTAAAGCTCGCCTATCCGCTTCGCGTGCCGCCGATGCCGGTTCGGTCGGTTGAAAATCGCAACATCTCCGGTCCTGCCGGACCGATTCCGATACGCATCTACTGGCCCGAAGGCGTGGGCCCATTCCCATTGCTCGCGTTTTTTCATGGTAGCGGATTCGTTCTGCTCGACCTCGACACGCATGACGATATCTGCCGGCGCCTCTGCCGTGGCGCGCGGTGCATCGTCGTGTCGGTCGACTATCGGCTCGCACCCGAACACAAATTCCCCGCGGGCCCCGATGATTGCCTCGCCGCAACGCGCTGGGTTGCATCGCATGCCGCGGCGCTTGGCGGTGATGCCGCGCGCATTGCAGTAGCGGGTGACAGCGCGGGCGGCTGTCTCGCCGCAGCGACCGCCCTGCAATTGCGTGACGCGGGTGGTCCGGCGTTATGCGGCCAATTGCTCTTCTATCCGGTGACCAATTACTATGCGCCGCCCACGCGATCGTATGTCGAGCATGCAGAAGGATACGGGCTCACCCAAAGCGGCATGCGATGGTTCTGGGATCACTACCTGACCCATCCCAGTGACGCAAACGATCCACGCGCTTCACCGTTGCGCGCCCGATCGTTCGATCGATTGCCTGCTGCCTGCATCCTTACCGCCGAGTACGATGTGTTGCGGGACGAAGGCGAGCACTATGCAATGCGCCTGCAGGAAGCTCGCGTGGAAACGGTGATGCGCCGCTGCGAAGGCATGAACCACGGCTTCATCAAGTGGGTCGATGAGATCGACGAAGCCGCGCGGGCAGTCGACGAGGCCTGCCACTGGCTGAGCAATCGATTCGCTATTCGGCCTTGAATCCTGATGCCTTGATCACGCTTGACCAGCGTTCCGTCTCGACACGAATGTAGGAGGCGAACTGCGCGGGTGTGCTCGGATCCGCCGCATCGAGGCCGGTCAATGCAAGTTTCTCTTTTACCTCCGCCAGACCGAGAACGCGCACGATTTCCTGGTTCAGCCTTGCAATGATCTCGGGTGGCGTCCCGGCCGGCGCGACGAAACCAAGCCATACCGAGACATCGAATCCGGCAATCCCGGCTTCGGCGGCGAACGAGGGCAGGTTCGGCAATGCGGCGATCGCGCGCTGGCTGAGATTCGCAAGTACCTTCAACTTGCCGCTGCGAATGTGCGGCATGCTCGTGGTCGCGCCATCCAGGATGAATGTGACGTCCCGCGAGAGCAGTCCCTGCGTCGTCCCCGCGCTTCCCTTGTACGGAATGATCAACATGTCGGTGCCGGTTTGACTCTTCAACAGTTCACCGCCCAGGCGCGTGGTGAGCGTACCGGCGCCGAACGCGACTTTGCCAGGATTCGCACGGGCGAGTTGCAGCAACTCACGGATCGACCCCGGCCCGCTAGCGTCGGTGATCAGCACGATGGGCGACACGAATGCGAGTGCCACCGGCGCGAAGTCTTTCGCCGGGTCATACGGCAGGTTGGCGTAAAGACTCGGATGCATGGTGAGCGTGGAGTCGAGCGCCATCAGCAAGGTGTAGCCGTCCGGCGCCGCCCTGGCGACCACCTGCGAGCCGATGATGTTGTTGCCGCCTGGCCGATTGTCGATGATGACCGGCTGCCCCAGGCTCTCGGCGATTTTCTGACCGATGATGCGGGCCCCGACATCCGACGGCCCACCCGCCGGCGAGGGCACCACAATGCGAAGGGGCTTGGCCGGGTATTGCGCCTGTGCGGTGGCCGCCACGATGAGAAAGGCTAGCGCGAGGACTCTCATGAGTGGTTATCATAGCAGCCATGATCAGGGTCGCATTCGTGGTCGGCGAGTATCCGCCGGAAGAGCAAAAACTTCGTGAGCAGACTGCGCTCGCCTATTCCTCGGCCGAGGTCGAGGTCGGCATCATCCGCGTCGCTGCAACGCCCTACATTCACGGGCTTACGCCCGCTGAGCTGGCCCTCGTTGCGCCCGCATTCTTTGATGCATACCGGCGCGCCGAAAAAGAGGGCTACGACGCTGTCGTCCCGCTTGGCATGCTCGATCTTGGTGTCGATGGCGGGCGCTCGATGGTCGACATCCCGGTGCTTGGGCCGTGCGAAACCTCGATGCATATCGCCGCGATGGTGGGCGATCGCTTCGGATGCATCGGCTATCACGATAGCCTGGTGCCGATGATGGAAGGCATCATCCGCCGCTACGGCATGCAGGAGCGCATCGTCGGCTGGCGCAATTGCGGCATCGACCTGCCCGATCTGGCCAAGAACAAAGCGGCGATGGTTGAAAACTTCGTCGCGGCCGCGCGCTCGCTGATCGAGAAGGAGCGGGCCGACGTCATCATCCCGATGGGCATCAGCCAGTGCCCGGTGCATATCAAGCCCGACTGGCTGGCGAAAGAGCTTGGCGTTCCGGTCGTCGAAGGTATCGGCGCGCCGATTCGCATCGCCGCGGCGATGGCGAGCCTTGGGCTCAGGCACAGCCGGCGGCGCTGGCCGAAATCACCGAACGCGACGGGTTGAAAGGGAAATCGCCCAAATCTGAGCCACCGCGACACCAAGGTTTTATCCTGATTCGCCTGGTGCAATGTTCGGATTGCCGCGAAACGATTCCGTCGTGCCTCTCGCTCATCGCAAGCCTCGCGCACGACACGAAGTCGATCCGGCGATGAGCGACGACGCGGTAACGGTGGAGTATCTGCTCGAAACGTTGGTGATCGCGGGCACAGTGAATCGGGTCGTGGACGAGATCCTCGCGCTTCGGGAAACCACCGGGCCGTTCGGGGGCTGTCCCATGAATTCTCGAGGTCCGTACTGTACTTAGAGGCGCTCCGCGAAGCTCGCAAACGGCATCGTGTAGCGGTTTTCGGCCAGCACAAGCTTGAAACCATCCGCTTGCGCCATAGTGATACGGCCGCAACGGATGGCTTGCACGAGCAGATCTTCCGTTCCGAGTATCCGCGCTTCACCGATCAGCTCGATGGCTTTGCGGCGAAAGCGCTTTTTCTCGTCCGAGGCAAGATGACACCCGGTGGTTGCTGCAAATGCCAAACAGGCGGCCTCGCCGCGCCCCATCAGGTCGCGCAGATCGCCGAACAGAGAAAGTGCGTCCAGCGCGTCGATGACCAATAGATGGATCTGCCCGGTGGCGATGGCGTTATCGACGACCCCTCTCTGCCCAAGATCGGTCAGCTCTTGTAACACCTCGGTCGGCAATTGAAACCGGTACGCGGGCAACTCGCCGAGTAGCGCCAACTGGCCGATGTGCAGAAAGTTGATCAGCACGTTGGTATCGGTGATGACGACGGTTGTCACAGCCGGAGCGGACATGGGACGGTCCCGTCATCGCGCCTTATCGAAACCGGCAGTTGAGAGTAAGCGCTCGACGGCGCGTGGCTTCATACCCACCATCGCGGCCAACTCGGTCAGTTTGCTCTGAGTGATCTCTTCACGTCGATTGGCTTCAAGTGCAAGCCCGAGAAAACGGCGCCGGAACTCATCTCGCGTTCCTCGTTCCTCTACCGGGTCATCGGCGGCCAGGAATTCGGCGATGGCCTTTCCCGCTCCGGTATCCTCTTCGGACTTCAAGCGCTGGAACTCGCGCTCATCGATCAGGCGTAAGTTCTTGAGGCGATACAACGTCGAAATGCGGCTCACGCTGAAGTGATGAGCGAACAGCGCGACATCGTACAGTTGGATAGCCTGACTACCCGGGGCCGCGCGCTGTTCCACTTGGACCACATCGGCCTCATCGAAAACGGAGACCTGTGCACGGCTCGCGCCACCCTTGCCCAGTGCTTGGACGAACTGCATCACGCCCTCGGCAGGCATCATGAATTCAGCTGCAAAAGCGTTTGCCCTGACCTCGAGCAGGTCGGTCCGGTTCTCGGCACGGCTGATGGCGCCGGAGCGCTCGCGGTCGATCAACACGTGCGCGTATTCATGTGCCAGCGAGAAGCGGCGCCGTAGCGCGGGGTGATCGCTGTTGATGACCACGAAAATACCGATCTTGTCATCCCACAAGGTCAAGCCGGAAATGTTACCGGGTAGCGTAACCAGCGCGGTGCGTACACCCTGCGACTCGAACAGTTCGATCAGATCGCCGATGGGGGACGCGCCGAGTCCCAGCCGCTGTCGTTCGTCAGTTGCGATGCGCTGACCTTGTTGAATGGCATCCCAGCGGGATTTGGGGGCAGGCAGTTCATAGGCTGCCGCGCGCAACTGCGCACGGTCGATTTCCAGCAGCCGTTCCAGGTTGGTCATTTCCCGACCCAGCGCCAGGCAAGCCTGCAAGGCGTGCCGTAGGTCCGCCTGCTCGGCAAGCTGTGCCTCGGTACGAAACAGGGCCGCCAGAGCGTCCTGCTCAACAAAAGCGTCGGCAAAGAAAGCCTTGATATCGCGCCCGAGAGCATGGGCAATACGGTCGAGCTCGATGCTCGACACTGACCGGCTGCCGGCTTCGGTCTGGCTGATGGCGATCCGCGACAACTCGACCGCCTCGCCCAATTGCTCCTGAGTCAGGCCGCAACTTTCGCGCGCGGAACGAATGCGCCGACCAAGCTCTTCTCTGGTGAGTGGCACGATGTTCTCCGTAGGTTGAGAGCTATATTGCGATGATACAAAAAAAGACTATAATTGGCAATAAATGGATGTAAAGTTATTTTAACTAACATTCGGCCCTCGACTGTCCAGGATTCTCGGTCCAATCGTCTCCCATGGAGCAACTGACACCCTTTCGCGTGCTATGTCTGGACGGCGGCGGTATGCGCGGGGTCTACCAGGCGGCCTTTCTGGACACTTTTGCTTCGCGCGTTACCGGCAAACTCAAACGATCCGATGTCATCGACATCGGCAAAGCGTTTGATCTGGTGGCCGGTACCAGTACCGGAGGCGTCGTCGCGTGCGCGCTGGCCGCAGGGGTGCCGCTCGAACGGGTACGGGCTCTATACAGGGATCATGGCGGGGAGATATTTCCCTACCAGCGGTTGCGATCCACATGGGTGGCGGAAAAACTGGTCCGCGGTTTCGGCTTGGGGCTGCGCCGTGGGGATGCCGCCTTGCGTAGTGTTCTTACCCAAACCTTGGGAACGCGCACCGTTCGCGAGGTCTATGAAGAGCGCGGGATTGCTCTCGCGATCCCGACAGTGGACATGAATCGTCATGCCGCGGTGGTGTTCAAGACGCCGCATCTGGTGCGTCTGAACGGCCGGGACAACGAACGTACGCTCGTCGATGTCTGCATGGCCACCACGGCGGCGCCGATCCTACGTTCCATGTCGCAACTCGTCGAGCCTGGCAGCGCCAACACCACGGCCGTCTACGCGGATGGGGGACTATGGGCCAATAACCCCGGTGTCGTGGGCATGATGGAAGCGCTGGAAATGCTCCATGACCGCAAGGAAAAGCATCGCCCTATTCACCTGTTCATGCTGGGAACCCTGCCTTCTCAAGGCGGTGAGGAATTGTCCGGGCACGCTCTACACCGTGGCGCCTTCGGCTGGCGCCGCGGCCTGCGAGCGATTGCCGCCAGTCTCAACGCGCAGGCGGTCGGGTACGACTATCTTGCGCAGAAGACCTCTGAACTACGCCATGACGGAAGTTTTGCGTTCCGCATGCCTGCACAGTGCCCCTCCAACGAATTGCGCAACTATCTCGTCAACATGGATGACGCGCGGCCGAAAGTGCTGAATGCGCTGGCCCGGCAAGCCGTTTCAGATGTCGATTTCGCCTGGGCAAAGAGTGAATCGAATCAACTACAGGCGTTCCGGGCGGCGCTCGAAAGCGCGCCCGCTCTTGTCAACCCCTTGTCTCCGTAAGCGACGGAAAACAGATCATGACAGCCATCGATTGCAATGCGGAAATGAGCAAGTACCACAATAACAAGGTGACGCTGCAAAAGTCCGACCAGGACGATATGCGCATCCGCCGTGACGCCGGACGCGCACGGCTGAAGAAGGGGTTGGAACGGGATGGGCACCCTGCGCCCGACGAGACCGCCTCGCAAGGGTCGTACGCGATGCGCACGATGGTGCAGGATGCGGACAGCGATTACGACATTGACGATGGCGCGTATTTCAAGATAGACAATCTCAAGGACGCCAACGCAAAGGAGCTGACGCCCTACGCAGTTCGTTTGCGCGTCTGCAATGCGCTGAAGCGGGACGATCGCCTGAAATACGACGCCGAAGTCGATATGGACTTCGAAATACACGGCAAGTCCTACGCGGCCACGCTGACGTATCCCGATCTGTTCCCCGAGACGCCGGCCTACATCCGCCCTCGCGACGCCACGCAGCAGTGGTCGAACCACCAATATGGCCCAGGCGGGTCCCTGTGCCTCGAATGGCGGGCGGACAACTGGGAGCACCACGTCACCGGCGCGGATCTGGCAACAAGCGCGCATCGCCTGCTCACCGCGGAAAAGCATCCGGAGGAGCCCGTGCCCGTCCCGTCTGCGCATTACCTCACCGAAGGCCAGAAACTGCGCAGTAGCGAGCACCGCCTTGTCTGCACGTTTGGGCTTCTGGCGGCGTTGGCCGCCATCCCGAATAATTCCTACCGCAGCCTACGGAAGACCTCTGTATTGCACATTCCGGCGACGGTAGCCTTCATCTCGAAACTCGAGGCTGCGGACGGCGAAATGGTGAAAATCGATGATCTACCGTCCGGCGTCTCTTCCTATTTCCCGCTCTTCGTTTGGCCCGAAGACGGTAAGGCGCTGAGAAGTAGCGCGTTCGACAGCGCACCGCTGCCATCCTCGTTCGACGAGTTGAGAAAATTGCTTGAGCAAGGCGGTTTCCCTGCAGACACTGTACTGATCCGCGACGCCGACACGAAGGACATCAAGAGTCAGTTCATTCTGTTGCTTGGTGAGGACCCGAAGGCGATGCGGGCCATCGCGATCAGCGCCGGGGAAAAACAAACCACTATCCAAAAGTACGACGTGATCCTGCCGCAGGGCCAGACGCGTCGATTGCCCATGGAGTCGGAACAGCTCGCGGCAATTCGCTTCGGCATCGTAGGCGTGAGCTCGATCGGCAGCAAGGTCGCGGTGTCGCTGGCACGATCCGGCGCGCGGCGTTTTCTTCTTGTCGACGATGACTACCTTGCTCCCCACAATATCTGCCGCCACGAGCTGTCGTGGGCGGCGGTAGGAACCGACAAAGTCCATGCGGTTCGCGAGGCACTGACGCTGATCGCTCCCGACCTGGATGTTCGGGTGCTGTCTCACCGGGTCGCCGGACAAGAATCGGCATTGATGGCTGCGGCCGCTCTCAAGGATCTCAGCATGTGCGATGTACTGATCGATGCAACTGCGGACCCTGATGTGTTCCTCAGACTCGCGGCGATTGCGAAGAGTGAAAAAAAACCAATGTGCTGGGCGGAGGTTTTTGCCGGAGGCATCGGCGGAATGATCGCCCGGGCGCGCCCGGACATTGATCCGAATCCTGTGGCCGTCAGGGCTGCCTTCCTTGCTCATCTTGAGACTTTGCCGCCGGCGCCTTTCCAGCAGGCAACGGGTTACGACATCCAGTCCCAGGAGCCGCTAACGGCTTACGACAGCGATGTTACCCAGATTGCATCGGCGCTCACGCGATTGATTATTGATACGGCGCTGAAGCAACAGCCCAGCATTTTCCCGTATTCGCTCTATATGATCGGATTGCGCAAAGCATGGATTTTTACGCAACCCTTCGACACGCGCCCGATCTCCGTGCAGGGTGCCGGCTGGGAATCGAACACCGAGTCGGCCACGGCTGAGGCAGATCGCAACGAAGCCGTTCGGGTTCTACTCGGAATCATCGTCAAGGGGGCACATGCTGACGCTAGTTCTTCCACGTGATATCCATGCCGAACTGCTCGCCGCATTAAGGCGCGCTGGAAAGCGTGAGGTAGGCGGTGTGCTGATGGCGGCGCACGTTGGCCCTGACCGATTCGAGGTTGTGGACATCACAGTACACAAGCGAGGTGCGATCGCATCATTTGTTCGGCGTATAGAAGATGCTCTTGGGAGGCTTCAAGCTTTTTTCTCCCGCACCGGAAATCAATACACGAAATTCAACTACATCGGCGAATGGCACTCTCATCCGATGTTCGCGCCGAAACCGAGCCGAACGGACGACATGTCGATGCACCAAATTGCCGATGATCCTAAAGTGGGAGCCAATTTCGTGGTGCTTTTGATCGTGAAACTCGATTCGTCTGGCGCTATCGTGGCAGGAGTGCATACATATCTTCCCGGCGGCGTCAAGCATCGAGCGTCGGTCTGTTTCGCCACTTGAATTTAAACGACTGCCCTCATCCGTTGGGGACTCCCGAAAAGCCGATGGCGACACGCGATTCAACCATTCGCAATGGCGAGGATTGGCTAACGAGAACACGCCGACCCGGGCAGTCGGTATCAAGATAGAGCGCACACCAGAAGCCGCCGCTGGGCGCGCTTTGCATATTCAGGGATCGGCAGCCGATTCCGACACGGCAAGAATCGTTACACTGTACGAGCCGGACCCGGCCGAGTGGGTCGAGTTGCGAAAACGGAGATAGCCATGTCAACATTCCAGTGCCACGTCTGCGGCGGTGAAGCCGCCACGGAAGAGCTCGTGAGCGAGGTACTGGAGGTGGGTAGCCGGCGCGTGTTGGTTGAGCATATTCCGGCTCGCGTCTGCACGCGTTGTGGAGAGGCGGCAATCGCGCGGGAGACGACCGAACGTGTTCGCCTGCTGGTCCA
>JBJXGX010000273.1:0-3058 GCA_046160305.1 Burkholderiales bacterium | reverse complement strand
CCCGCCCGCCGAAGCCGACATGCAGCGCCATTTCCGTGTCACCCCGCCTTCCGTCCACCAGATGGTCCTCACCCTCGAGCGCGAAGGCTTGATCCGACGGCAGCCAGGAGAAGTGATGGGGTGGATGGCCCCTTACGGCATCTGAGTGCCAAGTTGGTGTCATCGCAGATCACCAACGACAGGAGCCATCCATGAGCGAGATTACGACGATCGGGATTGATTTGGCGAAGCACTCTTTTCAACTGCATGGGGTCGACGCTGGTGGCGTTGTCGTGTTGCGACGAACGCTGCGACGCCATCAGCTCGCGGCGTTCTTCAAAGACCTGCCGCGCTGCGTGGTCGGCATGGAGGCGTGCGCAACGTCGCACTACTGGGCACGCGAGATCGCGGGGTTCGGGCATGACGTTCGGCTGATGCCGCCGCAATACGTCAAGGCATACGTGAAGCGGAACAAGAACGATGCTGCCGATGCCGAAGCGATCTGCGAAGCGGTGCTTCGTCCCTCGATGCGCTTCGTGCCGATCAAGACGATCGAGCAGCAATCGACGCTGATGTTGCATCGCGCGCGGGAATTGCTTGTCGGTCAGCGGACGATGTCGATCAACGCCTTGCGTGCTCACTTGGCGGAGTTCGGTATTGTCGCGCCCCAAGGCGTGCATCGGGTCGGCGAGCTCGCGGCCATTGTGACCGACGAGAGCGATACCCGCGTTCCAGAACATGCTCGAGTCGTACTCAAGATCCTCGTCGATCAGATCGGCGTGCTGACGAAGCAGATCGAAGCGATTGAAGGGCGGATCTCCGGCTGGCATCGCTCGAACGCGGTCAGCCAGCGGCTCGCTGGGATACCCGGCATCGGTCCGATCATCGCCTCGGCGATCGTCGCGAGCGTTCCTGATGCTTCGGTGTTTCGCGCAGGTCGCGAGTTTGCCGCGTGGCTGGGCTTGGTGCCGCGACAGACTGGGACGGGCGGCAAGACGCACTTAGGGCCGATCAGCAAGCGGGGCGACGGTTACCTTCGCCGCCTGCTGGTCAACGGCGCGATGACGGCGCTCATGCGATCCAAGGCGATCAAGGCATCGGCATGGGTCGCCGGCATGAAGGCGCGCCAGAAGAGGCCGATCGTCATTGCCGTCGCGCTCGCCAACAAGATGGCGCGGATCGCCTGGGCCCTGATGGCGCGCGGCGGTACCTATCGGGCGACGGCGGCTTGATCTGCGTCGGCCACCCAGTCCGTCGATAGCTTGCGAGGACGAACCTTCGTGATGGTGAGATCGGTCGAGCCGATGGTCGAGAGAAGCCTGCCGGGTCCACAGGACTTCGAGTTCTTTGAAGTGATGAGGCCTCGACCAGCGGATTCCATCGTGGCCAGCGGTCATTGCACCGCGTCGATAGGCCGGACACATGACTGCAAGCGAACGTCGCACCAGGCGAAGATTGTCCTTGCCAGTGGGGGGCCATCCACACATGGACCCGGTTTTTGAGACCAGTAGGTAAGTTTGTCGTCGGCTCCCAACCGGAGAGGAGGAGCGACGATGAGCAAGAACGAACGACGGCCGCGGGACGCGGCATTCAAGGCGAAGGTGGCGCTCGAGGCGCTGCGCGAGCTGGCGACGGTTCCGCAGCTGGCGGCGAAGTACGACGTTCATCCGAACCAGATCTACAAGTGGAAGCGCGAACTGGCGGATAACGCGGCGGGGGCCTTCGAGGCTGGTCCTGCGCATCGCGACGCGGCGCGCGAGCAGGAGCTGTCGGAGGCGTACGCGAAGATCGGGCGGCTGACGGTTGAGCGCGATTTTTTGTCACGCAGGTCCGGTCGATGAGCCGGGCCGCGCGACTGGCGATGGTGGACCGGCAGGCGGAGGCGCCGTCGGTACGCCGGCAATGCGAGCTGCTCGATCTGTCGCGTGCGTCTGTGTACCGGCCGCCGACGGCGACGGCTCCGGAGGACATGGCGCTGATGCGCCAACTCGACGAGCTGTACTTGAAGCATCCGTTCTACGGCTCGCGTCGGATGGCCGTGGTGTTGCGCGCGCAAGGGCACAAGATCAACCGCAAGCGCGTGCAGCGGCTGATGCGCACGATGGGGCTGGAAGCGCTGGCGCCGAAGCCGGGGACGAGCAGGAAAGCGCCGCAGAACCGCGTCTATCCGTATCTGCTGCGCCATCTGACGATCGACCGTCCGAACCAGGTCTGGTGCGCGGACATCACCTACGTGCCGATGGCGCAGGGGTTCCTGTACCTGGTGGTGATCATGGACTGGGCGAGCCGCTGCGTGCTGGCGTGGCGGCTGTCGAACACGCTCGACGCCTCGTTCTGTGCCGCCGCCCTCGAGGAGGCGCTGACCAAGGGCAAGCCCGAGATCTTCAACACGGACCAGGGCGTGCAGTTCACGAGCACGGCGTTCACGGACGTGCTGAGCGCGGCCGGGATCGCGATCAGCATGGATGGCCGCGGGCGCTGGATGGACAACGTCTTCGTCGAGCGGCTGTGGCGGTCGCTGAAGTACGAGGAGATCCATCTGCGCGACTACGCCACCGCGCTCGAGGCGCGCATCGGGATCGGCCAATGGATCGCCTTCTACAACCGCGAACGCGGCCACATGGCTTTCGGCTACCGCACGCCCGAGGCGCTGTGGGCGGCCGGCGCGCCGATCGCGCAGCCGCCGAAGCGAAAGCGCGCGCGGCCGGCCTGTGGACATGTGGACAACGCAAGGGCGTTGCCCACATGCCCACAGGCCCAACAGCAGCAGCAAAGAGCAGCGTGATCAGGTAAGAGTAGAGCCCGAGCCGGCGACAAACTTACAAGGCCTCGGCCGTGGTCTCACGGATGGGGTCCACCGCAGGAACTGCAACGCGCCCACTTCGAACGACCCCTTGGCACCGCCGCCGCTGAGCGCCAGCGCCACATGCAGCGGGCGGGTGGAACTGCCGCCGGCGCCGGCGCCGCCGGTGGTCACGTTCGTCGATCCGCCGAGGTTGATCGTCTGAATCTCCATGATGCCCTCCGCTCAAGAACTGGAGTCAGTTGCCGACGTGCCGAACGAGCACGGCCCGCTGCC
>JBJXGX010000272.1:0-111778 GCA_046160305.1 Burkholderiales bacterium | reverse complement strand
GATCTGCTCCGCGTGACGCATCGCGGCGATGCCGGCCTCGGTGAGCGCCAGACCGCGCCCTGCCGGCTTGAGCAACGCGTAGCCGAGCGAACGCTCCAGCTCTTTCACTTGCGTGCTCACCGTTTGCCCCGCCATGCCAAGGCGCTCGGCGCCACGCGCCACCCCGCCGGCCTCAATGACCCAGAAATAGTACAGATGCCGATAGCTGAAGCTCTGGCTCATGATCAGATTTCACGGAAGTCGGAATTCTCCATTGTCTGCTTTTTCAATGCGCGACCGGCGTCTAATCTGCGGCCACGTTGTCAACCCGATGGGCGCTTTCGATGCGGGTGCTGTTCGAATCCCGCGACCCCGGCGCCGATGCGCACGCCGTCCTGCGCCGAGTCCGCGTTTCGCTTTTTCGGAACTCAGGCTTCGCTCGGGCATGCTTGGTCCGCGGCCGCGGCCGGCCTACCGTCAGATCGTCGCCTCGCCTCCAACCCGCATAGAACAGGGCTGAACGTAGATGGACCTTTCCACCTTCCTCTCGGCCCTGCTGGCCATCATCATCATCGACCTGATGCTCGCCGGCGATAACGCGATCGTCATCGCGCTTGCGGCACGCGGCCTGCCGCCGCACTTGCAAAAGCGCGCCATCATCTGGGGTGCGGTGGGCGCGATCGCGGTGCGCGGCGTGATGACGTTGATCGTCGTCTGGCTGCTGCAAATCCCCGGCCTGCTGCTCGTCGGCGGCGCGCTGCTGCTGCCCGAAGAAGGCGAAGGCGACGCCGCGCACCCCGTGGCGACCACCTTCTGGGGCGCGATGCGCACCATCGTCATCGCCGACGCCGTGATGGGCGTGGACAACGTGCTCGCCGTGGCCGGCGCGGCGTACGGCAGCTACCTGCTCGTCGTGCTGGGCCTGCTGATCAGCGTGCCGATCGTCGTGTGGGGCAGCGCCTTCGTGCTGAAGGTGATCGAGCGCCACCCGAGCGTCGTCTATCTCGGCGCCGCCGTGCTCGTCTGGACCGGGGCGAAGATGATGAGCAGCGAACCGCTGCTCGCATCCTGGTTCGCGGCCGCGCCCACAACGAAGGCGCTGCTCTATCTGTCGATACCGCTCGTGCTGTGGGCCGGTTTCGTGAAGCATCACCGGGGTTTCGAATCGCGCATTCGAGCGCGCATGGCCGAGATCGCAGGGCGGCTGCCACACGGCGTGAGCACTCGAGAATCCGTGGTCGCCAGCGCAACCGCGAGCAGCGGCGCGCAAACCACGCTGAAAGTCCTCATCCCCATTGATGGCTCGGAGAACTCGCTGCGCGCCCTGCGGCACGCGATCGTCGAGTACCAGCGTCATCACGAACTCGAACTGCATCTGCTCAATGTGCAGCCGCGACTCTCGAGTCATGTCGCGCGTTTCGTGAGTCGGCACGACCGCGACGCGTGGCACGCCGGCCAGGCCGACAAAGCCCTGGTCGGTGCGCGCACGGTGCTCGACGCGGCCGGCGTGCCACACCATGTGCACTGGGCGTTGGGCAAGCGTGCCGCGGAGATCTGCCGCGGAGCGAGTCAGCTTGGCGTGCACCACATCGTCATGGGCACGGCGCGCAAGAACTCGATCACGCGCATGTTCGAGGATTCCGTGACCGTCAAGGTCCTGCAAGGCACCACCGTGCCTGTGGAGGTCATCGCCGGCGACACCGTCTCGAAGTGGGAGAGCTGGGGTCTGCCTGCCGAGGTGCTGGGCGCTGGCGCGTTGATGTGGTTGGCAACCGGTTGAAATGAACGGCGCTGTTTCAGCACGATGCCGCTGCTCGACAATCCCGCCGAGCGCAATGCCGGCGCGCCCGTTGCGCACCGCGCGGCGGTTCGACGCGCGCGTGGCGCAGAGAAACTCACCACGTCGCTCGATCGGCTGCGACAGGAACGCGTGTACTTGCGGAAGTACGGCACAACCAGTGCATCCGCGTACAAGAATATTTTCAGCCATGACCCGGTTGTACGGTGGCGACAGGGCGGCCACCAGGGCCGCCCTTGCTGCGCACGATGCGAATCAGCGGCGTTGATTCGGTACGCCCATGAGGAACAACTGACCGCCTTCGACCAGTTCCGGATCGCTGTTCGGGTAGTGTGCCTGCACCGCGCCAAGATAGTAGCGGTAGCCCTTTTTCATCCACCGGTTGCGCTCACCATGATCATCGTCGTCTGCGCCGTCCTCATCATCTTTACGGAGCAGTGAAGTCACTTCGATGATGCCCGATGATTCTTCATCAACGGTGAATGGTGCGGTTGGCGGCGTGACAGTCCCGCCTTCGCGTTCGCCAAAACGTGCGGGTCGCAGCCGAAGCAACGTCTTCCAGCGCAAATCCGGTCACCCTGATGCCATAGAGCGAACCACCGTGCAGGCCGGCTTTCTCAATCTCGGATCCGCTTGCCTGCTTCTCGCCGATTTAGACGTAGACCCGGCCAAGCGTCGAATCATCGGTCGAAATCACGATCGTCTTGTCCTGCTCGTAGGGACTCGCCACCGCATTTTCATAGGAGAGACGCCCGAGCGATGGCAATTCGTAACTGATGCCGGCACCCGGACCGGTCACGACGTGCGCGAAGGCACGCCCTTCATTGCCGGATTCTCCGCCATTCATGAAGATCCGCCCGGTATAGCCCTTACCGGTCTTCCTGTTGTAGAACGCGGTAGGCGCGGGCAAGTCGGCCGAGCACAGTCGCGCGATTGCCGAAGGACCGGTAACGAACGATTGTGTGGCGCGATCCCAGGTGACTTGTTGCTTGATGAGATCTCCGCCATGCAATACCGCAAGATCGCTCTTGCGGATGATCCATTGCGATACGAAGGCGCCACGCGCGCCATGTTGCCGTACGATGCCTGCGGTATTGCCAAGTTCGTGATTCATGATAATGGCGAGCGTGCCATCATTGTCGCCGTATGCCCCCAGACCATCGGGGATGCCGACCAAGCGGTATGGGTCCTTCGAGTTGGGTTTGTCATTGACCGAATCGCCCACTGTCAGCAGCGAAATAATATCGACACGTGCGTGAATGTTGACCTAATACGGGGTGGCTGAACTGCTCGGTCCGCGGATCGTTTCCGCGGCGACCGGTAGCGCAAGTAAAGTGAACGCTGCGGCGACCGCAGCGGTGTGTCTGGTCAACATGGCGGTGCTCCTTGTCTGTTCTGAAACTGCGAACGGGATTCTCAATGGCCGCCTCGTGTGGCATTGCACGCGGCGGGCCGGATCCTCGCAGCCGAAAATGACAAGACGATGTACGCAAGCGCGGTATCGTTTTGGCAGACCAAATGTCGACGTTTCATGGCGCGTAGCACGGCAACGCACGGGCTTGGCGAGCGAAGAAGGTCGGCGGCGGAGCGCGACCTACATCGAGCTAGCGGAACTCTTAAACATACGGTGTGCCGTCCTTGTGGGCGAAGTGCCACTTGCCCTCCACCAGCAAGGCCTTGAGATCGTCATCGGGATAGCTGCCCTCGTCACCCGGCGTTCGATCGCCGATTTCGAGATACACGACATCCTCGTTCGTTTCGTTGATCAGGCGGTGTCCGTTTCCCGTGCCGGCCTTGAAGCCCGCGCACATGCCTGGTGAGAGCAGCGTTTGGCCTTCGTCCGTGTGCAGCGTCGGGTGCCCCTGCACGACGTAGATGAACTCGTCTTGCTTGGTGTGCGCATGGCGAAGGGCCGACGTTGCGTTCGGCGCTAAGCGCGTTAGATTTACACCGAAGTTCGTGAGACCGAAGTGGTCGCCCAGCGGGCGTTTCTCTCGACCGGCCATGCGCGCGGCGAACGGCTCGGGATAGACGGAGGGTTTGGAGCGAGCTGGAATTTTCGCTGCCAGGACGGCAACGGGAATTGGTTTAGTTGGCATGGAACCTCGCGATAGAAAGCGATGAAAGTTGGTGTTGCTGGCTGCAGCTTTATCTTTCACCGTGCACAAGAATCGTTCGGCGATCACCGCCGCATCGGGAACAGTGCCGCAGCGGAACTTCATGGGCCTGTCTGACCATCGATGGCACCGCCATGCGGCCACGCGATGTCCCGCAGGTGCGGGCCAATGCCGCCGTCGCAGCGCGATCGCCGTACCTAACGCAATGGTGGCGTGGCCCCAGAACGGCATCTCGAACGCCGGTGGGAATGCCTCCCGTGTCGCCATCGGAGAACGCGGCCATTCTTTGTACGTTTGTACGCTCATGCGGTGTCGCGTCATGCCGCCACCCCCACTTTGGGTACCCGTACCAATTCACGGTCGTCGATCGGCCAGTGCAGCGCGGCCGCCAACAACCCCAGGCCTATCGCGCATAGCCAGATCATGTCGTACGACCGCGTGGCCTCGAAGAGGCGACTGCCTATCCAGACACCTAGAAACGCGCCGAGTTGGTGACCAAAGAACACGAACCCGAACAACGTGGTGATGTAGCGAACGCCGAAGACCTGCGATACCAATCCGTTGGTGAGCGGCGCGGTGCCCAACCAGGCGAAGCCCATGACGGCGGCAAAGACGTAGAGACTCAGTGGGCTCAAGGGCAACGCCACGAATAGCGCCATCGTCGCGGTGCGCACGAGATAGATGCCGGCCAGGAGCTGCTTTCTGCGGTACCGCGCGCCGAGCACGCCGCAATAGTAGGTTCCGAAGATGTTGGTGAACGCGATGATTGCCAACGCGGTGACGCCGTCTGCGAGCCCCATGCCGTTGTCCAACAGGTATGCGGGCAAATGGGTCGCGACGAACGCGAGTTGAAATCCGCACGCGAGGAACCCCACGTTCAGCATCCAGAATCCGCGGTGCGTGAAGGCCTCTCGCATCGCGGTACCCAGCTGCAGGTCGGACGCGACCCGTGTCGTGCCGTCGGAGCGATCTTGCAGCAACCAGGCGAGCGGAATTGCAATCAGCATCACGAGCGATAGCGCGTGCAACGCGCCATGCCAGCTCCATCCGCGCAGCACTTGTTCGGTCATCGGGACCATCGCGAACTGCGCAAGGCCGCCGATGGCGCCGGCGAGGCCTAGCGCCCAGCTCCGTCGCTCGGGGGCGACCAACCGGCTCAATGCACCATAGACGGCGCCGAATGCGGTACCCGATAGTCCGATGCCGATGCACACGCCCGCACTCCAGATGAACGTCGCCGGCGAATCGGCGTGAACCATGCAGTACAAACCCGCGGCATAGAAGACGAGTCCTGCCATGATCACCTTGGCCGACCCGTATCGATCAGCCAACATGCCGGTGAAGGGCTGAGCGAACCCCCATGTCAAGTTTTGTATCGCCATGGCAAAGCCGAAGGTCTCGCGCGACCAGCGTTCCATCGTGATCGGCAGAAAGAACAGGCCCTGCATGTGGCGAATGCCAAGCGCGAGCCCCATGACGATGCCGCCTGCCAGAACCAGCGCCCATGCCTGCCGCCACCAAACGGACGGTTGCGTGGGCGCGGAAGTCAATTCGGCGCGTTTGGATTCGATTGCGGAGATGGGTGTCACGGTAGCGGCTTCCCTTGCGCGATATGCATGCGTCGACCCGGTTTGAGGCCTCGATTACAGCCCTCCGGCGTCTCTGCTTCAATCGATCTTTTCGCAGCCTCGCATTCCTAAGGCTCATGTCAATTCCCCTGGTTCGCCTGTCTTCACTCGATCTGATCCGTGGCTTTGTCGCGGTCGGACGCCGCATGAGCATCACACTCGCCGCGCGGGACCTCTGCGTGACGCAGTCGGCCGTTAGTCGCCAGATCAATACGTTGGAAGAGCGGCTTGGCGTCAAGTTGCTCGTGCGTGGTCATCGCTCGATCGCCTTTACCGCCGAAGGCGAACGGCTGTTTCGCAGTGCGGACGGCGCGGTGCAGCAGTTGCAGGATGTCATGGGCGAAATTCATACGAATGGTGTAGCGCGGCCGGTGATGTTGAGCGCGAGCATCGGTTTCACCGGGTTGTGGCTGCTGCCTCGCTTGAGCAAGTTTCAAACATTGCACTCTGGTATCGATCTCCGCGTCTCCGCGAACGACCGGGTCGCCGATCTGCGCCAAGATGGAATTGATCTGGCGGTCCGCTACGCTGCGCCGTCGAAAGCGCCCGAGGGCTCGATCCATCTGTTCGGTGAGTCGGTTGCGCCGGTCGCGCATCCGTCACTTGGCCTCGAGTCGTTGCGTTCGATGCAGGTCGTGTCGAAGGTGTCGCTGTTGGAGTTCGACGCGCCGTCGCACCCTTGGCTGCAATGGAAGGATTGGCTCAACTCGATGGGTTGGTCCAAGGCCAAACCGCGGGGCATTCTGCGCTTCAATCAGTACGACCAGGTGATCCAGTCCGCGCTTGACGGGCAAGGCATCGCCTTGGGTCGACTCGCGCTGATTCAGCCGCTACTCGACGATGGTCGCTTGATGCTGCTCGCGCCACCGAAGCACAAGACCGAGACGACCTATGGGTACTGGCTCATTCGCGCCAATACCCATCCACGCGATGACGTGCTGCGTGTCGCGGCGTGGATCGAGGCCGAGGCGCGGTTGTCGCGCATGGGCAGGTGATTCTCCCGCTGCCGATGCGTTGCCATGTCATCCTGCGGAACGCCACCGGCGCACTGGTCGCAAGCATCCCGAAAGCTTCGCCCCGGTGCGTGCTCGCGTCGCGACATCGCAGCAACTCGTGCGCGTAGAAGGCAGAGATTTCGCCCTTACCTGGGAGGATGACCCGGGCCGTGTCGCCACGTTTGCGCAGAAATCGACCTGAAATAGAAACTCGGAAAATCTGTCGGTGCCGAGAAGCCTGCAGTGGTTTTTCCCGCCATGGTTTTACGGGCTCAGTGTGATAACGACATTGCCCTTCTTGCGCCCGGTGCCCACGTAGCGGTGCGCGTCGATGATCTGTTCGAAGGGATACTGCCGGTCGATGACGGGTTTGAACTCGCCCGCTTCAGCCAGTTTCGCGAGGAAGCGCAAGTCCTCCGCGCGCTCGGCGGCCGGTCCGGCGATGATCCTCTTGCTGCTCGTCATCGCCACCCAGGGAATCCACAGCATGTCCGGCAGTCCGGCTAACACCAGAAGCAGGCGGCCATTTTCCTTCAGCGAATGTTTGCTGCGCGGGAACGGCGCCGTGCCGACGGTATCGACGATGACGTCGTAGGTTTCGCCATTTGCCGTGAAATCCTCGTTGGTGTAATCGATGACATGCGTGGCGCCGAGTTTTTTCACCCACTCGACATTCGTGGTACCGCACACCGCGCTCACTTCGGCGCCGAAGTGCCTGGCAAGCTGCACCGCGGCGCTGCCCACCGCTCCGGAAGCGCCATTGACGAGGACTTTGTCGCCGCTTTTGAGTTTTGCTCTTCTGAAGAAATCGAGGGCCGTGCTGCCGCCAAAAGGCAGGGCGGCGGCTTCCTCGTCACTCAGCTTGGCCGGCATTAGCGCTGTAGCGCCGTCTTCCGGCATGCATTTGTATTGTGCATGGCAGCCCATGGCGGTGCCGCTGAAGGCAAAGACCCGGTCACCGGCTTTGAATCGGGTGACGTCTTTTCCGACTGCAATAATCTCTCCGGCGATCTCGGTGCCCAGAACGGGTTTCCGGGGTCCGAATATGCCAAACACCAATCGCGCGATGAGGCCGAAGCCGGTGGGCATGGTAAGACTTCGCACCCGCCAGTCGGCCGATGTTACCGTGGTCGCATGGGTCCTGATCAGGACTTCCCGGTCGTTGGGGACCGGATCTAGCAGTTCTTTTTCCCGCAGAACATCCGGTGATCCGTATTCGGCATGGACCATGGCTTTCATGGCGCTCTTTCGGATTGGCTTCAATCACTCAACGTGCGCACCCATCCTTTGCGCGACTACGAGCGACGCACCTGGAGCCCTTACCCAGACGGGTTGTCCTCCCGCCGATTGAAATCGCGGGACCGGCGCACTGGGAATGCGCCCCGGTCCCGCGCATCCGATCAGTTCGTGATCGAGCTGCTGTACGCCGGGTCGATATAGGTGATCGCATGCTTGGCGACGCCGCTCGCGGCATCGAAGTGAATATCCCCAAGCTTACGGTCCGTGACGTCCATGAACCGGTACGTCCAGACTTCACTCGCGCCGACGCCGAATTTTCCGACCGTGATTGGGCGTCCAAGCAGGTTTGATACGTCCTCGCGGGTCAGCTTGCCGGTATTTACGCTCATGATGCGTCCTTGGGTGAGGATCTGTTCAACCTTGGCAACACGATCCGAGCCGTCGAACGAAACCCGCCACGTCGTGAACCCCTGCGGCCCCTGGACGTAATCCCACGCCTTGGCGCCACCAATTGAGCGCTCATCGGACGGCGTCCCAAGCCGAGCCTTCACATCTGCCGCGCTGGACCCTGGTGCCGTGGTCGGTGCCGAGAACTGTGCGCACCCCGTGACGAGCACGGTCAGCGCCGCACCCAGAATCGCCGTCTTGAATTGCATAGTCATCTCCTTCTGTCAATGAGAGAGGAATTCTCTCGGTCGGTTGAATACACTCCGTCTTCGCACCTTCGCTTCCTGATTTCCTGCCGCACTCGTGATTGAATCGGATCGCCACTGCGCAGGGATACCGAGGCTTGTCTTTGGACGCCACTGGGCGCTCCGGGTTCCCTTTTTCAGAATGCGTAGCCGACGCCTACGATGGCATTGACCGTGCGGCTGTCGCGCACCAGCGGGCTGCGTTTGGCGTCGCCCTGCAGCGAGACCGCGCTCAGTGCGCCGGTGAGCGTCATCTTCGGACTTAGCTGATAGCTCAGCGCGACGTTGGCCCTCACATCCCGCACGCCTGCCCCGGGCGAGTAGGGCGCGTAGCCGCTTCTTCCCGCTTGCGCCGAGTCAATGCCGAAATAGGTCTGTGTGTACTCGGTATTGGCATAGGTGCCCGCCACGCCAAGACCAATACGCCATTGCGGGGCAAGGCGGATCGAGTAGACGGCCCCAAGGTCGAGCAACAATCCCTGCCTGTCGTCGCCTGCGCCGTAACGCAACGACGAAGTGAGGACGATATCCCGGCCGATTCCATAGTTGAAGAAGCCGCCAAACTCCGGCCGGGGATTGATATTGCCCAAGCCGGCGAGCGCGGCGGACCGGTTCTCTTTGCGGCCGAGGTCGGCGGTGGCACGCAAGCCGTAGCTAATGTCCGGGCGACCCGAAAAGTTGAATCCGATACCGTTGGACGTGCCGGCGAACCAGCCGCTCCGCCATTGGTAATCGAGGAGGGGCAATACCATGTAGCGGTGCTCATCGGAGCCCTGGTATCGGCGCGCTGCGATTGCGGCAAGGCCCACCGTTCCACCATCCATGTCGCGCGCTGCACCGTAAAGACGCACCGCATCGAACGCCTGTGCCGACGCGCTCGAAGCAACTATGGACAGGCCGACGCCCAGTCCGGCAGCGCGCAGGAAATTCCTATTGATGTACATGGCAACTCCTTCAGATCGCCCTGCGATGGTCGGGCTTGGCGAGCAGCATGTGTACATCGCCGATCGCGCGCTCTTCGAATCCGCCCTCGCAGTAGCAGAAGTAAAACTCCCACATGCGGATGAATGATTCCGGATAGCCTTGCGCACGCACCGCATCGACATTCGATAGGAACTTCTCGCGCCAGTGCCGTAGCGTGATCGCGTAGTGCGGGCCGATGTCCTCCAGGTGCGTGAGTGTCATGTCGGTGGTACGTGCGATCGAGCGGAGCATGACGCTGGTTGATGGAATGGTGCTGCCCGGAAAGATATGGCGCTGGATGAAGTCGACCGACTTGCGCGCGCGCTCGTAGCGATGATCGGCGATCGTGATGGCCTGAAGCAGCATGAGGCCGTCGTCCTTCAGCAGCCGGCCGCACTGGCGAAAGTAGGTGTCGTAGAAATGATGGCCCACCGCTTCGATCATCTCGATCGAGACCAGTTTGTCGTAACGGCCCCGCAGCTCCCGGTAGTCTTCGAACAACACCGTGATCCGGTCCGCCAGCCCCGCCGCAGCAATACGTTCCTGCGCCAGCTGGAACTGTCCCCGTGAAATGGTGGTCGTGGTGACTCGGCAGCCGAAGTGTTGTGCCGCGTGGATCGCCATGCCACCCCAGCCGGTGCCGATTTCGAGCAGATGATCGGTGGGTTGCAGATCGAGCTTTCGGCAGATGCGTGTAAGGCGTGCGCATTGCGCCTCTTCGAGGGTCATGCCGGCGCGCTCGAAGATCGCGCTCGAATACATCATCGTCGGATCGAGAAAGAGCTTGAAAAACTCGTTGCCAAGATCGTAGTGCGCCGCGATGTTGCGCCTGGCGCCCGTGTGCGTGTTGCGGTGAAACCAATGCAATACCTTTTGCAGCGGTGCGGTGAGCCGGGCGAGGCCGGTCTCCATGCCGTCGAGGACGGCACGGTTGCAAAGCAGGATGCGCGTCAGCGCGGTGAGATCATCGGTACGCCAGTAGCCAAGCATGAAGGCCTCGCCCGCACCGATCGAGCCACCGAACGCGAGTTCGCTCCAGAAGCGGGGATCACTCACATGGATCGTGACGGCCAGCGGACACTGTTCGGTGCGTTCGCCATAGTGCATGCGCTCCTCATTCTCGATCAGGAGGATCCGTCCGTGGCGAACGCCAGCCAGGCGCGCGCGCACCGCCTGCTTTGCCAGACCGTCGAGCACATGCGGTTTGGGGGTCATCCGCGCACCGATGCGCGGCAGGGTGGTCTCGTTCATCGTGCGTTCTCCGATTTGATCCGATCGCCCGGAGCTACGGCCGGCGTGGCCGGGTGGGGATGGAAAGGGAGGCGTTTCAGCCACAGTTTCAATGCTTGAAAGTAGATCGCTGCGACGATCTTGACCGTCATGAATGGATACGACGCCAGCGCATGCGCGAGGGTCGCGGTGGTGATGGGATGGCGCTCGAGCAGGAGCGTTGCATCGAAGATCTTGCTGCCTTGTTTGAGATTTTCCATGTGTACATTGAGCGTGTCGGTCGGCGGCGTAAAGCGCCAGCAGTACTGGAGCCCCATCTCCATGAATGGCGAGACGTGGAACTGTTTGTCGAAATCAAATTGCCGGGTCGTCCCGGGTGCGCGATCGCCCGGCGCGGACAAGACGTAGGCAAAGCGCTCGTTCCAGGGCGTGTTGGTGATCTCGGCGACGATCGTCTCGACCCGTTCGCCGGCTGCATCGAAGCAGTAGTAGAAACTCACCGGATTGAAGCAAAGGCCTAACATTCGCAAATGGGTGAGCAGGCGAATCGGGCCCGCCGGACGATAACCGGTGGCCGCCTCGATGCGATCGCGAACCGCCGTGTCGAGCGGCACGTGCGGATCACCGAGGTAGTCGGCGCGGCGAAACCAGGCCAGGGCCGGCCGGCGGGTGGACCACAACCAGCGGCCGCGAAACATCGTCTCCAACTCGGCCAAATCGATATACGCCATGCAGAGGCGGTACTGGAAGGCGTGGGGGCGCGGCGCATGGCGCCGATGCCTAACCGACCCGATGTAGAGAGCGCTGTGCATGGCGGCGGGCATCGAAGTGTTCGAGCGCATTGATCGTGCTCACTACCCCGTCTTCGTGGAATCCGGAGCGCCAGTAGGCGCCGCAGAAATAGGTATTGAGCGGACCGTTGATCTCATGCTGGCGGGCCTGTGCCGCGACCCCGGCCGGCGTGAACAATGGATGCGCGTAGACGATTCGTTTGAGAATGTGTGCCGGATCGATCGCGCTCGCGTGGTTCAAGGTAACAAGGAATGGCGCCGGCGATTCGAGGGACTGCAGGATGTTCATGTTATAGGTGAGCGCGACCCGCTCGGCATGCTGATCGAGCGCGTGGTAGTTCCATGCGGCCCACGCGCGTCGTGCGCGCGGCATGAGTCGCGTGTCGGTATGCAGTACCGCCTCGTTGGTCTGATATGGAATGGCGCCGAGGATCTCTCGTTCGAGGGCGCTGGCATCGGTGAGGATCGCCAGTGCCTGGTCTGCGTGGCAGGCGAGGAATGCCGCGTCGAAGCGCTCGGCTTCCGCGCCATCACACTTGATGTACACCTGACCGGCCAGGCGCCGGACCGATCGAACCGGACTGTCGAGGCGAATGCGGTCGCGGAACCGCCGGGTGAGTGCTTCGACATAGCGCGCGGAACCGCCGCGAATCACCTGCCACTCGGGCCGGTGGTTCACCGACAACATGCCGTGATTGTGGAAAAAACGCACGAAGGAGCGCGCCGGGAACTGCCTGAGCCGCGCCGGATCCGTCGACCAGATTGCCGCGCCCATCGGCACGATGTAGTGCTCGACAAATTCGCGCGAATAGTCGTTGGTGGCGAGATATTCGCCAAGCGTCACGTCGTCGCCTGCCTGCGCAACAAGCGCCGGTGCCTCGCGGTTGAATCGCAGGATGTCCTTGAGCATGCGCCAGAACGATGGGCGCAGCAGATTGCGCCGCTGGGCAAACAAGGTATTGAGCGAGGCGCCGTTGTATTCAAGGCCGGTCTGTTCGACGCGCACCGAGAAGCTCATGCGGCTCGGTTGCGAGGCGACGCCGATCTCATTCAGGAGGCGGATGAAATGCGGGTAGGTCCAGTCGTTGAAGACGATGAAGCCGGTATCGACATGGTAGTGGCGCCCGGCCTGTTCAATCGCGTGCGTATGCGTATGGCCGCCCACATGCGAGCCGGCCTCGAACACCGTAACGTCGTGCGCCGGAGCGAGGCGGTAGGCAGCAAGATTGCCGGCGATGCCGGCACCGATGATGGCGATCTTCATGCGCGCTGGTGGGCGTCGCGGATCCTGGCCGGCACCTGGCGCAGATCCCAGATCAAGCCCGTCGCCGCAAGTAGGCGCAGCATGTAGTACGTCAAATCGATCTCCCATGGATAGAAGCCCTGGCGCACCGACCCGGGGAAGTGATGGTGGTTGTTGTGCCATCCCTCTCCGAAGGTGAGAAGAGCAAGCCATAGGCTGTTGCGCGATCGATCACGGCTTGGGTAGCGCCGCCAGCCGAAGGTGTGCGCGAGTGAGTTCACGGTAAACGTCGCGTGATAGAGGGCGACGGTCGAGATGCAGAATCCCCATACGAGGAGCATCGCGCCATCGGTCGCGAGTGCCGGTGCTGCCCACGCGAGCCATTCGCCTGCGCCGTAGAGCAGCAGGCCAAACGCGATCGGGACCAGCACATCGAACCGGTCGAGAAAGCGCAGCTCCGGAAATTTCACCAAGTCTTTGACCAGTTCGCTGCGCGTTGCGAAATTCTCGCGCGCGAGGAACCAACCCATGTGCGCCCAAACGAATCCATGGCGATGCGGCGAATGCGCATCCTCCTCGTCGTCCGCATGCGCGTGATGATGGCGGTGCTGCGAGGCCCACCAGAGCGGCCCGCGTTGTATCGCCGTCGCACCGAGAATCGCGAAGACCAATTGGAGTGCGCGCGAGGTACAGAATGCCTTGTGCGAGAAATACCGGTGATAGAAGCCGGTGATCGCGAACATGCGCAGCGCATAGAGCGCGATGGCGACCGCCAATGCCGTCGGACTCCAGCCGACCCATGCGACCGCAACACACGCGACATGCATCGCGATGAAAGGGATCACGCGCGTCCAATCGATACGGCGCTGCGCGCCTGCGACCGGCATGGCGGTGGCGTTGTCGACCCAGGCGAGCAGACCGTGCCACGCGCTCATGCCGCCGCGCGAATGCTTGATTCTCATCGGCTTAGCCCTGCGTTCCCTGCGGCCAGCGTTGCGGAACGATCTGGATCTTGCTGACGTCGTAGCCTTCCTGGCGGGCGAACTCGACGGCGCGGGCATAGTCGGATGGCGCCATGTTCGGTGAGCGCGCCATGATCCACAGATAGTCGCGATTTTCTCGACCGATCACGGTTTGGGAGTAATCGGCGTTCAGATAAACGATCCGGTAGTCGGCCTTGATCGGCCAGATGAACTGCATGCCCCAGATCGCATTCGACGAGCGGTCTCGGATGAAACCGCGCGGGGTGTAGCGCTTCTCAGGTCCATCGAAGCTGCCGGCGCGGAAGGTGAACGTCGTTGCGATCGTCCCGTCCTCGTCGAGGCGATACGACTCGATGGCGTTATGCGCGCCTTTCTCGATGAACGTCGGGATGCTGGCGATCACATACCAATCCCCCATGAACCGCGCAAGATCGACATGTGGAACAGTCGTAATGGGTGGCATCGGCGCACTCTGGCAGCCGGTGAGGAGAGCGAGCGATGCGAGCATCGTGGCGCTCAATCGTCTTGGGTTGGTCATGGACAGATCCGATTCACTGAATGAAGTAGCGCAACATGCGGCCGCTGTCGGTACGTGACTCCAGGCGCACCCATTGCGAGTCCGATACGTACCAAAGATCGATGCGGAACTTGGGCGCGTGCAGCGCATAGCGACGGGCACTGGTTGGTGTGCCGCGGACCTGGATACTTTCCTCGCCAAGCGGCTCGATGCGAACGTCGGTCAGCTCACCGGTCTGGGCATTAAGCAGGCGCGTCTGTTTGAGGATCACCGGATTCCAGTAGGCGAAGCTCATCAGGCAGGCGGGCATGCGTTCATTGTCGAGTGCGAAGTGCGCACCGCTGCGCGCACCGCGCACGGATTTTTTCGCGCCGTTGTCATCGGTGCGTGCCTCGATATCCTGCAGGCACTCGCCTTGCCAACGCTCGCGCGCCTGATGGGTATAGGTGTACGCATTGATGAACCAGACCTTCACATTGAAGCGTGCATCGCTCTCGACGCGGCGTTCTCCGGCTTCTGCGTTGACGCGAAACGTATGCGTACCCACTTCGGCGTCATCGATCAGCACGCGAAAGCGCCATTCCTGGTTGGAATTCGCAAGCGCGATGCCGGGCAGGAGGGCTGCCATCAGCAAGAGGCATTTGACGTTCATGCGTCCGCCCTCGGTCGCCACGGTACAAAAGCGTTCGTGCGATGGATATAGGCGCGATACGCAGGGCGGCGTTCGTGAATGTCCACCTCAAGCAGTGCGACGCCGGAGACTTTGAGCAGCAGAAACGTCATCAGCAGCGGCGCGAACAATGTCCACCAGCCGCCCGCCCCGAGCGCAAGCAGAAAAAATCCCCACCAGAGTGTCGCTTCACCGAAATAGTTCGGATGGCGCGTATAGCGCCAGAGGCCGGTGTCCAGCACCTTGCCCTGTTGGGTCGCGTCCGCTTTGAAGCGCGCGAGTTGCCGGTCGGCGATGGTCTCAAACAGGAAACCGATCCCCCACAGCGTCGCGCCCGCGTAGTCGAGCACACCGAGGGGGCCGGGATCGCTGAGTGCGGCGAATAGCGTCAAGGCGATGATGCATGCAAGAACGCCCTGTAGGCCAAATACGAGGTAGAGGCTCTTCCATGTGAATCCGGGATCGTTGCGGGCGCGGATCGCCTGATAGCGCCGATCCTCTGACTCGCCCCAATTGCGCCATGTGAGATAGACCGACAGGCGCAGCGCCCAAAGCGTCACCAACGTGAGCATCAACATGACGCGCGGACCGCTCGCATCCGCGCTGATCGCGTAGACGAACCCACCGGCCAGAAAGAACAGCGACCAGAGGCTGTCGACGATGCTCACGTCGCGTTTGATGACGCCAAGTAACCAGCCGATCGCCGCAAGGGCTGCGATCGCGCCGAACGAATGCAGTAAGGCTCCCCAATCAAGCATGGCTACCCGCCGATCGAAGCGTATGAGCCGGTTCGGGCACAAAGCCGTTGAATCGATTCGCGATGCGCAGCAACAGCGGTGTGAGCACCGCCCATCCGATCGCCTGCGCCACGAGCGCGAAGGTTGGTTCGAGGAGCACGAGCGCATCGAGCTTCGCACCGCCAAGGTACGCAAGGGGCCCGCCGATGAGACCGAATATCGCGGCGATCGGGACGCTTCGTTTGAGCCATCCAAGGCTCACATTGAGGGTCGTCGCGAACAGCATCCATAGTGCGATGATCCAGTGCGGCGCCACGCCTGCGATCAGCGTGCCGTGCGGATATTGGATCCAGCCCAGTGCGACCAGCACGCTGTCCCATAGCGCACCGATGACTGCCGCAATGATCACCAGAATGAGTTCGGGGCGAGGATATGTGGCGAGCGACAAATGCCAGCAGACGATTGCGATCGCCGCGCTGGTGCCGAACGCGGGCCATCCATTGGCCGCGCCGAGCACGCAGGCAAACCAGCCAAGCTGAAAGGCAACGACGTTGCCGGCCATCCGCATCGTCGTCATGCCCGACTGCCAGCCGGACGCTCGAACAGGTAATGGCTGACCCACCACTGCTGACCGAGTTCGTGGCCGAATAACTCGGCGCACGCGATAAAGAAAATGCGCCAGCGCTGCAGCCACACCTCGCCCGCATCGGCGCCATAGGTGTCAACGAGAATCGGCAGGGCCCTGTCGCGGTGTGCATCGAGGTTCGCAAGCCACGCATTGGCGGTTTTCTCGTAGTGTGTGCCGTCCCATCGCCATCTGCGCACCAATTGCAGATGCGCCTGGCAGCGCAACGCCAAGTCATCGCTTGGCATCATGCCGCCTGAGAAGAAATGCCGGCTCATCCAGTCGCTGGCATCCTTCTCCTCGAACGCGTAGGGAACCGAGCGATGCACGAACACATGCATGAAGAACTGCCCGCCCGGAACGAGCCAGCCGTGCACGCGTTCAATGAGCTTCTGCCAGTTGCGCATGTGTTCGAACATTTCGACCGAAACGATGCGGTCGAACCGGTCGGTGGTGTCAAACACGTTCATGTCGCCGGTGAGCACGGTGACATTGCCAAGATTGCGCAGCGCTGCTGCGGCAAGAATGTGCTCGCGCTGCGACGCCGAATTGGATACCGCGGTGATTTGGCTCGCCGGAAAATTCTGCGCCATCCACAAGGTGAGGGATCCCCAGCCGCAACCGAGCTCGAGCACGCGCATGCCGTCTTGCAGGCCCGCCCGTTCGCAGGTTGCCGCGAGCGCCGCCGCCTCGGCATCGTCCAGATTCAAGACATGCTCCGGCCAGTAGCAAGAGCTGTATTTGCGATGCCGGCCGAGCACGAGTCCATAGAACGCCGCGGGAACCTCGTAGTGCTGCTCGTTCGCCTTCGCAGGCAGCAGCGCGATCGGCGCGTTTCGCATGTCGGCGAGAAATGCTTCGAGACGTGCCGATGCGGCTTGCGTGTCGCCTGCGTCGATGTCCGCGAGACGTTGGCGAAGCAGCCGACGAACGCCCGCGCGCACGACGCCGTCGGGAAGCAAACCCCGTTCGGTCCAATTTACTGATAGTTGGGCGACGCCCATGAATGCTCTCCGTTGAATCGGGTGCGCGGCGCGCCTAGGACGCGGCAGACGCGAGGGTGACTTGGATTCGCCGCAAGGCGGCGGCCACATCGCTGCCCAGTGGCTCGGCGCCTGCCGCGACGATGCCGTCGCGATAGCGCACCGAAGCAGGTCCGCCCAGGAACACCGGTACGTCGGCAGTGCGAACCAGGCGGGGAAGGTCGTTCTCGAACACCGCCGGCTTTACGTCGGCCGAACCCGACAGGATGATCGCGCCCGATTGCGAACGGCGGGCCGCGTAGTTAACCGCTTTAAGCGGCATATCGGCGCCAAGCAGCACCAGACGAAAACCGTGATCGTGGGCGGCAAGGCCAAACAGCAGGAGGCCCGTTTCGTGCTGCTCGCCCGGCAGGCAGGCAAGCAGAAGTTTCGGCCCGGCGGTTCCGGTGCCGCGATGGTGGTAGCGTGCGCCCAGCTTGTTGCGCAAGAAAACACCTAAAAAGTGCTCTTCGGCGATGCCGCCCACGCCGGTCTGCCAATGCTCACCCAAGGCGCGAAACACCGGCATGAGGACTTCATGCGTGACGCGCTCCATCGGGTGCAGGGATAGCAGCTCGTTATAGAGCGCTTCGAGTCTCGCTTCGTCAAACTGCGCGATCGCCGCGAACACCTGCTCGCGATCGCGCTCCCACTGTCCACGGTCGCCTCCGCGCTTGGCGGCGACCGCGCGCGTGGGCAGTGCATCGGTCACGCGGCCGATAGCGACGCCGTTCTCAACGAGAGCCAGGATCTTGTGAATGCTGTCGATGTCCGCGCGCGTGTAGACACGATGCCCACCTGCTGTGCGTATCGGCTTGACGAGTCCGTAGCGCCGCTCCCAGGCACGCAGCGTGATGGCGTTTACGCCTGTGAGAGTCGAAACCGTGCGAATCGGGAAGACCTCGCCGTTGAGCTCCGTGTCGCTCTTGGTAGACATTACGATGACCAAAGCCCCGTTCTTAACATGTACAAATATTATACAACAAAAAACATAAAGTAAAGAGCTTCATCATAATCTCTACAATTATTGAATACATGCAGTCACAATATCCCGGATATCCTCGCAAAAATAGAAGTTGACAAAACTTGTACAGAACTTATACTTCTTAAAAAATGAAGTTGCTCATTCGGTCAAGCTGAAGGACTCATCGGACCTTGGAACAGCGGCAGCGTCGGACTCTACTTGCGCTCAGCGACCACGGCCGTTATGCAGCGTCGGTCGCTCTAGCGGTAGAGCTCCACGCGGAAAAGAAGAAACTATTTCGCTTCGCATTCGTCTAGAGCGTGTGCCGAGCGGTGTCTTTAATCGTCGGCATTACTGTTATCGATATCGTGCGGCGTGACGTGAAGTAGCGCCGCCACTTCAACAAGGAGATGAAATGTACGGCATGAAACACTCACTTCCCTCCCTCGTGGGCACGCTGTGCCTTGCGTTGCTCGGGGCGGCATGCAGCTCAGGAGACGGTGGCGGAGGTCAGGATTCTTCGCCCGCGACAACATCGGTCGCGTCCGGCGCATCAAACACACAATTACGCGCGGTCCACGCTTCCGCCGACACCGGTGCTGTCGACGTCCGAGTCAACGGGGCGAGCGCATTCCAAGGTGTCAGCTTCCGCGAGGCTTCGAGCGCTGCCGGTGTGGCGTCGGGCACCACGCGCATTCAGATCAATCCGGCCGGAACAGCCACCTCGGCCATCGATGTCTCGGTGCCGTTGGCGCAGAATCGTGACTATGTTGCGATCGCCGCCGGAAACTCTACTGCCGGTACGCCAGCTGATCAGGCGATCGGTGCGCTACTGATCGAGGACGAGGGCAATTCGCCGCAGGCGGGCAATGTAAAAATCCGGGTCGTCCATGGCGCACCGGGAGTGCCCGCAGTCAACATTTTTGTTACGGCTCCGGCGGATGCGCTGCCCGCGTCCCCTACGATACCGGCCCTTGCGTATCGACAAGCAGCGCCGGCGTCGGGTCAACGGGCGCTCGAGGTTGCCGGCGGCAGCTATCGCGTTCGCGTTGTCGTCCCTGGCCAAACGGCCGCGGCCTTCGATTCTGGTCCGATCACGCTCGTGGCCGGAACGGATCTGCTGCTGATAGCTATTCCGTCCAAAGATTCCGCATCGCCCATTTCGCTCCTCGCTGTACCAAAGGGCGCGAATGCCTTTGAGGTGACCGACCAGCGCGCACAGGTGCGGGTAGGTCACTTCTCCCCCAACACGCCGACAGTGGATGTCTACCTCCGAGCGCCCGGAGCGCCGCTCGATGCGGGCAATCTCGTTGCACCGGACGTGATGTTCGGGATGTCGTCGAACTTTCAGGCGGTGATGGCTGGAAACTATCGCGCCTCGGTCGCGCTCGATACGCAGTCGACAGAGGCGATCGGGCTCGATGCGGCGCTCGCCATGCGTCAGAACGTCAGCGTCTTTGCCGTCGGGCTACTCGGCGGGGTGGGTAATCAGGCGCTTCGATTGCAGGCTTACCCCGATGACCTTACGCCGCCACCGGCGGGACGCGCGAAATTGCGCGTATTGCACCTCTCGCCCGACGCGCCGGCAGTTGATGTCGTGGTGCTGGATGCAACGGGAGCGGTGGCGCTGCGTCCGGTGACCGATCTCGCGTTTCCGAATGCAACAGGGTATCTGGACCTTGCGCCCGGCACCTACAGGGTCGCCGTCGTGCCGACCGGCGGCGTGACGCCACTGTTGCCGCCGCCAACAAGTCCCAGCGCCATCCCGGGTGTCAGTCTCACGCTGATGGCGGGCGATGTCACGACGGCCCTTGCCGTTGGCTGCCTCAATGTGGCAACCGGTCCCTGCACAGGCGGCGGTCACTTCCAAATCATCGCTCTCGAAGACAACTGAAAACCCCACCCTCCTGGAGAATCACATGAGCCACACTCTTTCAATGATGCGTCGACGCTTGCTCTCTTTCGTTCTGTTGGCCGGGGCGACTGCGTCGCTTGGACTCGCTTCGGCGCCCGTCCATGCCGCCCCCACGGTACGACTCGCTGGTAACGTCACGGTGGTCGCACTGAGCTCGGATTTTGCCGGCGCGCTCACAGCGCTTGGCTTGACCGCGGATTCGCTTGGTCTGTCCGCGCTCGTCGATGGGCGTGCGTACTTTCCGATCTCGTCCGGAGCGGTCGATGCTGCAAGCGCACGGGGTGAGATCAATCACCTCGGTGGACTCAGGCTTTCTACCGAGTCGATTCGGGTCGAGCTTTCTGACTTTGTGATCGATACGACAGGAACCCCCAAGCTTACCGGGCTCGTCGTGGCGAATGGCGATGTGGTAGGCCGCATCCCGTTGTTCTCGCTAGCACTGCCGAACCTAAGCCTGCCGCTAACGCCGAACGGTCGATCTCTGCGCGTACCGTCGGTTGGGGTTGCGCTGACCGACGAAGCCGCAAAGGCGCTCAACGCGACCTTCGGCGTCAATGCTTTCGTGAAGGGTTTCAATATCGGCACCGCGGAAGTCCGAGCAATCATCCGCCGCAACGCCAGTGTTGCGCATCTGCACGTGCCACGCGGTCGGGATTCGATGGACTGATCCGGGATCGCTATTGGATTGCGATAACAGGATTGCGATAACAGCGGGCAAATCAGCGCCCGCCGTCATGGTTCGTTCAAACCCTCTGCGGGCGCTAGCGCTTGCGACTTTCTCGCACACGCGAAGCGCTCCAAGGTTCGCATGCGCGCGACGGCGTGATCGACGATGGGAGGCGGATAGTCGCGGCCAACGATACAGCCGAAAGCCGCCTGATCGACGGGCCTCAGCAGCCAGGGTGCGTGAATCTGCTTCGTCGGTACGCGCACGAGCTCGGGTACGTAACGGCGAATGAACTTGCCTTCGGGATCGAATCGCTCGGACTGCGGCAGGGGATTGAAGATGCGGAAGTATGGCTGTGCATCGCAGCCGGTGGACGCGGCCCACTGCCAGCCGCCGTTGTTTGCCGCCAGATCGTGGTCGATGAGCTGGGTTGCGAAATAGCGCTCACCCCAGCGCCAGTCGATACCGAGGTCCTTGGTCAGAAACGAGGCGACGATCATGCGAAGGCGGTTGTGCATGTAGCCGGTCTGATTGAGTTGGCGCATGGCCGCGTCGACGATCGGATAGCCGGTGCGGCCTTCGCACCAGGCTGAGAAATTTGTTTCGTTGTTCTCCCACACGAGGCGGTCGTACTCGGGCCGAAAAGCACTATGGACGACACGAGGATGTTGCGCCAGGATCATGAAATAGAAGTCGCGCCAGATCAGCTCCGTGAGCCATGTGCGCGCACCGTCGGTCCGACGCGCAAGCGCGGTGCGAGCGAGGCTGCGGATCGAAATGGTCCCGAAGCGCAGATGCACCGAGAGATAAGAGGGGCCTTTGACTGCCGGGTAGTCGCGTCGCTCGTGGTAGGCGTCGATGCGCCGCTTGAAGTCCCTGAACAGCGCCTGCGCACCCGAGGCGCCCGTGCGCACGCCGACCGTCGCAATGCCCGCCGATTCGAACCCGATCTCGCGCAACGTCGGGAGTCCCGGTGCCGGAGGCGGGCACAGATGTTTGGCAAATCGCATGACCGGCAGACGCGCCACATCGGGCGAGCGGAGCTTCGCGAGCCAGGCGTTCTTGTAGGCAGTGAAGACGGAGAAGGGCTTTCCGGCCTGCGTGAGGACCTCGTCGCGCTCGAACACCACCTGGTCCTTGGTGGAGCGGAACGCAATCCCGATCTGCTGCAATCGCGAGCGTGCATCGTCGTCGCGTTGGATCGCGGCGGGCTCATAGTCGCGATTGGCGTAGACGACACTTGCATCGAGCGCAACCGCATGCCGCGCAATTTGGTCGGGCGCCCGCCCGTGAGAGACGATCAAACCGCCACCGTGCGAACGCAATGCCGCGTCGAGCTCCAGCAGCGAATCGTGAATGAATTCCACTCGACGATGAGCCCGCGTCGGCAGCGCGGCGAGGATATCCGTGTCGAACACAAAGACGCAGTACACACGCGAGTGCGAACGCAGGGCGAGACTGAGTGCTGCGTGGTCGTTCATCCTGAGGTCGCGACGAAACCAGACGAGGGCTGTGTCGATGCGATTCGACATGACATCGGGTCTTTCGGTTTGGCAATGGTCGCAAGAGTACCCCGGCAATCGAAATGGAAGCAGTGCACTGCACTGTGGTTCGAGTTTGCTGCGCCAGAGAGTGTCGCGCGGGCTTGCGGTGGTGCATGACCCGGTTTCTCATGTGTTGACGAAATGGAGATTTCAATTGCGCACGACGACAGCTTTGATGATGGCCCTTGCACTCTTGAGCGGGTGCGCATCCTTTCCGCAGCCGGCCACGGATCGTTCGACGGTTGAAGGTCGCGCGCTGCTTGTAGACGCCGCACGCGCACATGGGTGGGAGGCCTACCGGCGTATCACCGACATCAGCGTGAGTTATGACGGCGAGTGGCGCTCGATGGTGGCGCGCTTGCAGCCGATTCTGGTCGATAGCCAGTTCCGCGGAAACTCGGAGGAGCGCATGATCGTCGCGAGCCGTCAGATCGGACAGGCACACCGGGGTCCGGGCGGAACGAAGCAGGTCGCCCGAGCGCCGAACGCCATTTCGGTCTGGTACAACGATCAGCCCGAGCCCGACGAGGAGAAGCGCGCCGCCGCGGCGCTCGTGGCCGACGGCTATCGCTTGTTCCTGTTTGGCCCGCTCTATTTGCTCGAGCGGGAAGCGATCGTCGAGCACGCCGGCAACGATGTTATCGATGGCATCGAGTACGACAAACTCTTTGCGCGCCTTCGACCGGGCTTGGGCAACGCGCCCGAGGAACGCGTCATGCTCTGGATCGGCAAGAAAGATCGGCTGACGCGGCGCATATGGATCTCTGCCGATGGCCTGCCGACAACGCAAGGCGTAATCGCCGAGATCGATCTCCTCGATTATCGCAAACTTGGCGACGTGTACTGGCCGACGGAATTCGTTGAGCGTCTCAAGCGCCCGTTTCCGCTCGAAGTCCATCGTTGGAGCGTGACCGGAATCGACCTCGACCGAGGATTTTCCTCTGCGGACATCGCGGGGCCATCCTTCCTTGGTGCCGCAGCCAAGTCCGCCGCGCCGTTACCAGCCCTGCGCGGAGCACGGCAAGAGGCCATGCGTGATCTCGGGCGTGTCGCGAAGCCCGTGCCCGGCGTAAGCCCCCAATATCCGGGATGAAGTTTCATCTCAAGGAACGAGAGCGAGCGCCAATGTCACCACAAGCCATCGCCGGGTTCGCACAGTCGCACGCTAGACCATCACAGGGTGGCCGAACTGCACCCTTGATGCATCGCATTGACCCCGATTCCGAGCTCGTTCGTCTTGCCAAGCAAGGTGATGCGCACGCTTTCGAAGCGCTGGTTGTGAAGTATCAGCGTCGCATCGCTTCACATGTGGCTCGCTACGTGAAGCGGATGAGCGACGTGGAGGATGTGAAGCAGGAGGTATTCATCAAGGCCTACCGTGGCATCGGTTCCTTCAAGGGCGAGAGCGCGTTCTACACGTGGCTCTGCCGCATCGCCACGAACACCGCCCTTAGTTTCGTGACCCGCCAATCAAAGGTCGTGGTTCTGCAAGAAGACATTGCACCGACAGAGGGCGGGGAATGGCTCGACCTTAGCGGCAGCGACCACAACGACCCGGAGTGGTTGTTGCGCGTGAAGCAAATCTCCGAGAGCGTGCAGCACGCTATGACGCGCCTTCGTCCCGATTTCGCTCGGGCCTTGAATCTGTACGCGGTCGAAGGCAAGCAATACAAGGAGATCGCTCTGCTGCTGCAGGTGCCCATCGGTACGGTTCGCACGCGTATCTCCCGGGCACGCGATTTCATCGCACGGCGACTCGAGCAGGGCGACCGGCCCCGTTCCCGATCAATGATGTAGTCATGCTGCTCGATGGCTTCCGAGTGCTGCGGGCATCCCGCTTGCCAATCGGTCGAACCCGTCGGGGGATGGTCAGTGCCGAATCGGATTCGTTGCGGGCGTCCTCTCTTGGGTGCATTACCGAGTTTCTTGATCGACTCTCGTGTAACCGAGTAGTTGCCCATCAAAGAGATTGAACTTGCCCGTGCGCTTTGGGTCTGCCAGTCGATGCGTACTGCTGTTGACCGACGATCCACCTAACCGCAACCACTTCACCCACCCAAGACACCCACCAACTAAACCATGAATGCACCCGAACGCTTGCCTTTGCCCGACGTTCAAGCGTCGCCCGACATGCGAGCAATTGCCATCGATCGCGTCGGCGTCAAAGGTATCCGCTACCCATTGGCTGTCGCTCGTCGTGACGGGACGACTCATTCGACTGTCGCTACAGTCGCGATGTACGTCGCGCTGCCCGGCCACTCCAAGGGCACGCACATGTCGCGATTCCTCGAGTTGCTCGAATCCATGCGGGATCCCCTCGCAGTCGATACCATGGCGGTGCTTATGCATCGGATGCTCGCGCGGTTAGAGGCCGACGCCGGCTACATCGAGATACGCGTTCCGTACTTTCTCCGGAAGCGTGCTCCGGTGTCGGGTGTTGAAAGCCTGATGGACTACGACGTTACCTACAAGTCGGAGGTCCTGGGTGGCCAAGGCACGTTCGGTTTGGAGATCGTCGTGCCGGTCACGAGTCTATGCCCTTGCTCCAAGGAGATCTCGGCGTACGGCGCGCATAATCAGCGATCGCACGTGACCATTGCAGTATCCCTCGACGGTGCGATGTCGCCCGACGAGCTGATCGAGATTGCCGAGCGCGAAGCTTCGTGCGAGCTCTATGGATTGCTCAAGCGTCCCGATGAGAAGTACGTCACTGAGCGCGCCTACGACAACCCGAAGTTCGTCGAAGACCTCGTACGCGACGTCGCAATTGCGCTCGAGCGCGATCCGCGGATCTGTGCGTACCGCGTCGAGAGCGAGAATTTCGAGTCGATTCACAACCACTCGGCGTACGCGTGCATTGAGCGGGACAAGCGGACCGACCCGGCGTGATGGCAAAGGCGAGCGAAATGGCGTGGAACAAATGTCGTGGCTCATGCGGTGCGAACGCAACCGGGCACGCACTGCGATGCTTTCTGGCGATCATCGCTGCGATCACGCTGGTCGGTTGCGCCGCTTCGCGCCCCACCACGATCCCGATGAAAACGTTGTTTGATGCGGCGCCGGCAACCGGCGGGTCGAAAGCGCTGCTGGTGATCATGCCTGGAATCCAGGATGTCCCCGGGGATTTGGTGCGTCATGGCTTCATTCGTGCCGTTCGTGAGCGGGGAATCGCCGCCGACATCGTCATTGCCGATGCGCACTTTGGCTACTTTCTAGACCGCTCGTTCGAAGAGCGGCTACGCTCGGACGTAATCGAGCCTGCGCGCGCACGGGGGTATGCATCGATCTGGTTGTCCGGCGTCTCTTTGGGCGGATTCGCATCTCTTCTATATGCGAGCCGCAACCCGCTCGACGTCGACGGCCTCATCACCGTGGCGCCGCTCATTGCCCGGGAGGGCGTGGCCTCCGAGATTTTGTCAGCTGGCGGACTCGCCTATTGGACCCCGCCGCAGACGTTCGAAATACCCGACTTCGGGCGCGGGTTACCCGCGTGGTTGAAGGGCTACGGGGAGGCAGCCACCCCGCGTCCGCCGCTTTATCTCGGATTCGGTGCGAGGGACCATTTCGCACCGATCAATGCCGCGTTGGGCGACCTGCTGCCGGAAACACAGCGCTTCGTCGCGCCAGGTGGTCACACGTGGACACAGTGGGTCACGCTCTGGGAGGAGATGCTGGATCGAGTGCCCCTGCCGAGAATCGGCGCGCGAGCTGACTCAGTTGCTCAATTGACGCGAGCGCCCTGAGCGCCGCAGGGATGTTGTTGGAGTCGAAGCCGTCGAGTCTGGCGCATCAGGGTCGCGTTGCACGCGATAGCAGAAACTAAGCCGCGAAGCTCGACATATGGAACTGTACGTGGAGGCATTCAGCAATTTGCAGCGCGAGCAGGGGTTATGGCTGCGGGGACGCAAGGCGAAGACATGCGGCTTTCGGCGGTTTTCTGCGTCAATCCAAACGGATACTCTGCGAGTGGATCGGACCAGAGCAGCGATGGCGCAATCCTTGGATCTGAACGGGGGGCGTGTCGTGAAGCCGCTGGATCGGCGGCGCGTAGCAGTGGTTGGATGCGGCATGGGCGGACTTGTATGCGCGCGCGAGTTACGCCTTCATGGCTTCGAACCAACCGTCTTCGAGGCGGCAAATCCTCGCGGAGGGTGATGCAGTTCGCGCATGACCTCGGCCGGCTTGTTCGACGATGGAGCGCAGTCCTTCAGTGAGGCAACGCGGCTCACGGCCTTGGCCCCTCAACGCGGCGGGCAACTGGCCAGCGTTCACGCCTGGAATGTGCCCATTGCACCAGGGGAAGATGTAGACGGCGACGATGCGCCGCGGCGATTGCCCGGCTATCGTGAGTTTGACGGGGGCCCCATCGAACGGATAGCGGCCGTTCACAGCAAGCCTGGGCGCGATGCCGGGCGTGTGCAGCGTTGGTTCGTCGAAACCGATGCGCATTGGTCCGCACAGCACTCGCACGACGATCCGGACACCATTGCCGACCTTATGCTCGCAAACTTCAGTGAGCATGCGGGCCGTTCCATTACACCGACGTCTCTGGCAGCGCACTTCTGGCGCCATGGCGTCGTAGCGACGCCGGCGGTGACTCCCCGTGGTTCACTGTGCCTCTGGGACCGTGAATGCCGGATCGGCGTTCGCGGCGATAGTGTCGTTGCAAGCCGACGTGAGCTCGTCCGACGCAGCGGCGTTGATCTGGCGCGGGCGATTGCCGGCAGCATGCTTCAGTCCAGTTGGCACATCGTCATGCCTTGGCCGAAAATCGTCGCGCGGAATGGGTCCTCTTTGGCCATCCAGCAAGCCGAAGCTGCGGCATGTCGCGAATCGGAATGATGCGTGACCTTCTAGAACTGGCGATGCTCATTGACGCGTCCGGGATTGTGCTTCCATCGCTACCTGCGCACGGACAAGCACTCGCCGAATGGCGGAGGCGGTGGGAACGATGATCACTCGGGTGAAGTCATTGTCGAAGCGAAGGTTCGATGTCGTGATTGTTGGCGCCGGTGGCGCCGGTATGCAGGCTTCGCTGCGCTTGGCGCAGGCGGGTCTTAAGGTAGCCGTGGTGTCCAAAGTGTTCCCGACGCGCTCGCACACGGTGGCCGCACAGGGCGGCATCGGCGCCTCGTTGGGTAATATGAGTGAAGACAGCTGGCACTACCACTTCTTCGATACCGTCAAAGGCAGCGACTGGCTCGGTGACCAGGACGCGATCGAATTCATGTGCCGCGAAGCGCCCAGGGTGGTGAACGAGCTCGAACACATGGGCCTGCCGTTCGACCGCAATCCCGACGGCACGATCTATCAGCGCCCCTTCGGCGGCCACACGTCCAACTACGGCGAGAAGCCGGTGCAGCGCGCCTGTGCCGCCGCCGACCGTACCGGCCACGCGATGCTCCACACGCTATACCAGCAGAACGTCAAGGCGCGCACCACGTTTTTCGTCGAGTGGATGGTGCTCGATCTGATCCGCGATGCCGAGGGCGATGTCGTGGGCGTCACCGCGGTCGAGATGGAAACGAGCGCGGTGCACATTCTTGAAGCCAAGATCACAGTGCTCGCCACGGGAGGTGCGGGCCGCATCTACGCCGCCAGCACCAATGCCTATATCAACACTGGTGACGGCCTCGGCATGGCGGCGCGCGCAGGCATTCCGCTTGAAGACATGGAGTTCTGGCAGTTCCACCCGACCGGCGTGCACAACGCCGGCGTGCTGCTGACCGAGGGTTGCCGGGGCGAAGGTGCGATCCTGCGCAACAGCAGCGGCGAGCGCTTCATGGAGCGTTACGCGCCAACACTAAAAGACTTGGCGCCGCGCGACTTCGTTTCGCGCTGCATGGACCAGGAAATCAAGGAGGGACGTGGCTGCGGTCCAAACCAGGACTACATCAATCTCGACATGACGCATCTTGGCGGCGAGACGATCATGAAGCGTCTGCCGAGCGTCCTCAAGATCGGCCGCAACTTCGCCAACGTCGATATCACCGAGGAGTCGATTCCCGTGGTGCCGACGATCCATTATCAGATGGGCGGGATCCCGACCAACCTCCACGGCCAGGTGGTTGCTCCGATGGCCGGTGACCCTAATACGGTGGTCAACGGCTTATACGCCGTCGGCGAATGCGCTTGCGTCAGCGTGCATGGTGCCAACCGACTGGGCACCAATTCGCTGCTTGACCTCTTGGTGTTTGGCCGCGCGGCGGGCATCCAAATCGTCTCTGCCGGTTTGACGGAGCGCGGCCACAAGCCGCTGCCTGCGGACGCAGCCGACCGGTCGCTGGCACGCCTGGCGCGCCTGGACAACAGTGCATCGGGTGAGTACGCGCAGGACGTCGCCAACGACCTCCGCAACACCATGCAGCAGCATGCCGGTGTGTTCCGCACCCAAGCCGGTCTCGACGAAGGCGTAGCCCGGATCGCCGTAATTGCCGAGCGGGTGAATAACATCGAGCTGAGGGACAAGAGCCGGGTCTTCAACACGGCGCGCATCGAAGCACTGGAGGTCGAGAACCTGATTGAGTGTGCCAGGGCGACGATCGTGTCGGCGGCAGCCCGTCGCGAAAGCCGCGGCGCCCACAGCGTGAACGACTACGGGGATACGCCGGAGTTTCCCAATGGCCGCAACGACGAGGCGTGGATGAAACACACGCTGTGGTACAGCGAGGGCAACCGGCTCGGCTACAAGCCGGTGAACCTGAAGCCGCTGACCGTCGAATCGATTCCTCCCAAAGTGCGTACGTTCTAAGGCACTCCGCCCGATCGATCGATGTGCACGTTCTGAAAGAGCAGTTCGACCATGACCAAGAGAACATTCCAGATCTACCGCTATAACCCCGACGTCGACGCCAGGCCGCGCATGCAGAGGATCGAGGTCGAGCTCGACGGCTCGGAGCGCATGCTGCTCGATGCGCTGATGAAGCTGAAAGCGGTGGATCCGTCGGTGTCGTTTCGCCGCTCCTGCAGGGAAGGCGTTTGCGGGTCCGATGCGATGAACATCAACGGCAAAAACGGCTTGGCCTGCGTGACCAACATGCACACGCTTCCGGGCGTGGTGGTGTTAAAGCCGCTGCCGGGCCTGCCGGTGATTCGCGATCTCATCGTCGATATGACGCAGTTTTTCAAGCAGTACCACTCGATCAAGCCTTACCTGTTGAATGACACCTCGCCGCCCGAAAAGGAGCGCTTGCAGTCGCCCGAAGAACGCGATGAGTTGAACGGTCTGTACGAATGCATCCTGTGCGCGAGTTGCTCGACGAGTTGCCCGAGCTTCTGGTGGAACCCCGACAAGTTCGTCGGCCCGGCCGGCCTTCTGCAGGCGTATCGCTTCATTGCGGACAGCCGCGATCAGGCGACGGGCGAGCGGCTCGACAACCTCGAAGACCCCTACCGCCTGTTTCGCTGCCACACCATCATGAACTGCGTCGATGCGTGCCCGAAGGGCCTGAACCCGACCAAGGCAATCGGCAAGATCAAGGAATTGATGGTTCGCCGGGCCGTCTGAATTCACATGGAACAATCCGAGCACAAGCCGCCGATGGTGCGCGCCGACAATGACCCAGCAGCGCCGGCGAGCTTCCTTGAAGGGGAACCGACTCAAAAGAGCCCGAACGCCTTGACCGTGTTCTTTGACGGAGCCTGCCCGTTGTGCTCACGCGAGATCGCCACCTACCGCCGTCAGCGCGGCGCCGACTCGATGGCATGGGTTGACGTATCGCGATGTTCGCTTGACGAGCTCGGAGAAGATCTTGACCGCGATGCTGCGTTGGGCCGCCTGCATGTGCGCCGTGCTGACGGCATGCTGGTTGGTGGCGCCGCGGCGTTTGCCGCGGTGTGGCAGCAGTTGCCGGCCTTCGCATGGGTCGGGCGTCTCGCGAGCCGGCCGCTGGTACTGCCGCTGTTGGACGCTGCCTACGCGGGTTTTCTGCGGTTGCGGCGCCTGTGGCGCGCGCCAGGCGCCAGATCTGAAAGAGCATGAATCCGACTCACCTCGACACGACAGCGCAAACGACCCGCGACGGCGATGTTGGGCGTTTCAACGGGCTGGCCGCGACGTGGTGGGACTGCCTGTGTCGCTTGCGTCCATCAGTATTCAAGGGGCGTGGCCTTGCCCCTGAAGACCCAATAGCTGAATACAGTGTAGCCGCCGATTACCGGTAGAACCACGCAGGCGCCGGCGAAGATGATCAATAGCGACTCCGGACTGCTGGCCGCCGACCAGATTGTCAGGCGGTCGACGACCAGCCATGGAAACAAGCTGTACGCGAGACCGCAGAAGGCGAGAAGGACGATGCCCACCGCACCGGTGAACGGCACCCAATCACCGTATGCGCTGCCCTGCTCCAGCTGCCTTGGCAGCCGCCGCAACGAACGCTCCACGATGAAAAAGAGCAGCAGCGTCGAGAGCGGCAGCGGCGCCAGCAACACCACATAGGGCAGCGAAAACCAGCGGTCGAAGATGGCTGGGCTGAGCAGCGGCGTCGCCGCCGAAATCGCGATGATTCCCAACGCCGTCAACCACAGACTGGTGCGCGCCCAGCGGACGGCCTTGAGTTGCAGTGCACCTTCGGTCTTGATGATCAGCCAGCCGGCGCCGAGCAGTGCGTACGTCCCAAGCAAGCAGATGGCGATCAGCACTGCGAAGGCGTTGGCCCACCAGCCGCTGCGAAAGCCGATCACCCATAGGCCGAGCATGTAGCCCTGCGCCAGACTGGCCAGCACCGAGCCGGCATGAAACGCAGTGTTCCACAACGGCTTTTGTTCGGCGCGCGCCTTCACGCGGAAATCGAAGGCCACGCCGCGCAACGTGAGGGCGACGAGCATCAGCGCCACCGGCAGGTACAGCGCGGTCAGTATCACGCCGTGCGCCGCGGGAAACGCCACCAGCAGTACGCCCACGCCGAGCACCAGCCAGGTCTCGTTGGCATCCCAGAACGGGCCGATCGAGGCGATCATCGTGTCCTTCTCGCGGTCGCCGGCGGCGCGCAGCAAAGTGCCGACGCCAAGATCGTAGCCATCGAGTACGACATAGACCAGCATCGCCAAGCCCATGATCGCAAAGAAGGCAAGCGGCAACCAACCGCCCGGTTGCGCCAAGGACGTCATGGCGTCGTCCATCGCTAAGCCACGCCGGCCCTCAGTGAGAGCGGACGCGGGTCAGCACCGGGTGACAGCTCGCTCGAAGTCGCCTTGCGTGCCAACCGGAAGACAACCGACACATAGGCTGCTGTCAGTGCCAGGTACAGCGTGAGATAGATCGCCAGCGTCAAGCCGATCATCGGCCCCGGCACCGGCCCGGCTGCCTGCGCCGTGCTCAGCACACCATACACCAGCCACGGTTGGCGGCCGATCTCAGTCGTGTACCACCCGGCAACAACCGCCACCCAGCCGCTGAACGTCATCGCGATCAGCGCCCGCACGACGATTGCCGAGGGGGCCGCTCCGCGACGCTGCTGCCACCACGCGATCCAGCTCACACCGACCATCAGCAAACCGACGGCGACCATGAGGCGGAAAGCGAAGAACACCGGTGCCACCGGCGGATGCCGGCCCTCGAAGTCGTTCAATCCCCGGATCTCGCCGTCCGGCTTGTGGGTGAGGATGAGCGAGCCCATCTTCGGCAATTCGATCGCGTATCGCGTCTGCCGGGTGTCGCTGTCGGGCAGGCCAAACAGCACCAGCGGTGCGCCGCGCTGCGTCTCCCACACGGCCTCGATCGCGGCGATCTTCGCTGGTTGATGCTGGAGGGTGTTGAGGCCGTGCAGGTCGCCAACCAAGATCTGCAAAGGGATCAGCAGCGCAGCGACGCCGACACCTGCGCGCATCGTGAGCCTGACCTCGTCGCTGCGGTCATTGCGAAGCCATCGGTAGGCGCTGATGCCGGCCAAAAGGAACGCAACGGTCAGTCCGGAGGCAAGCAGCATGTGCGCAACCCGGAATGGCATCGAAGGATTGAACACGATCGCCCACCAGTCAGTGGCATGCGCCACACCCGCGCGCAACTCGAAGCCGGCCGGGGTGTGCATCCAAGAGTTGAGCACCAGGATCCAGAAGGCGGAGAGCGTGGTACCACCGGCGACCAGCACCGTGGCCAATGTGTGTACGCGATTGCTCACGCGAGTGCTGCCGAACAGCATGATGCCAAGGAAGGTTGCTTCGAGGAAGAATGCGGTCAATACCTCGTAGGCGAGCAGTGGCCCCGCAATATTGCCCACGGTCTGCATGAAGCCCGGCCAGTTGGTGCCGAACTGGAAGCTCATGGTGATGCCGCTCACCACGCCGAGTGCGAAGGTCAACGCGAAGATCTTGACCCAAAAGCGGTAGGCCATTAGCCATGGCGTGCTGTCGGTGGGCCGCAGTTCTTGCACCCGCACTGCCCGGTTGTGCCGCAGTTTGAAGTACAAGAGCGCCCAGCCAAGCGCGATGGTGATGGTCGGAAACAGGATGTGGAAGGTGATATTGGCGCCGAACTGAATACGGGCGAGTAGAAGCGGATCCATGGTAAGAAGACATTCAAACTACGAAGAAGTTGCGCGGGCCGCTGCCCAGAGCCGTCGCGGATGCGGATGAAGCGGCCTGCCGCTCGCGTTGGTCAAGGTGGACTTGCGACTCGTAGCTGGAATTCAGTATCGCAATCTTGCGCATTGCAGATAGTCAGATCCGCTAGCCGGTTCGCGCGTCGCCTGTCGAGAGTAGTTCAGCCGTCGACCCCAGCCGTCCGATCAGCCCGGTTTCTTGGCCCAGACGTTGCACCAGCCTTTGGCGGCAACCAACTTACCCCCGACGACCGCGCACGGTGCCCACGCATCCTCCGGCTTGCCCTGATACAAAACGCAGTTGCCACAAATTTGCCCTGCCGCGAACCGAGGGAATTTCGCTTTGTCGACCTTGCTTGCGTCGTGCTTGTAGCCGAGCGCGGTTGCGGCCGCCTCCGACTCGTCGAGGCGTGCGGCTTGCGCATGCCCAACACGTGTGGGCCCGGCTGCGCCAACAAGCCCGATCGCGATGATCTGAATGAATTTGCGACGATTCGACACCGTGAATCTCCTTACCTAACATTTCTAGCGGGGCGAAGCGGGGTAGTCCGCGCACCGCTCCAATGCAAGACACGGGGGCATGGCGCGAGTTTCAATTCCTTCCGAGGGCGCGACAGGTCGTCGTCCGCAGTGCGGCCCGTCTATACGTATGCGCTGCCGATCCATGAAACCGAATCGCTTGAATCGGGTCGAGGGAGGGCCGGGCCAGTTACCGACGCATAACCCGATCGAGCTTAACGCGAATCCCCGACTCGACATTCGCGTCGTGCGCGACCTCAATCAGGCGCCAGTGCTGCCGTTTGACGATGCACGGTTCGACGCCGTATCGATCTGCTTGGGAACCTACTACCTCGTTTACCCGACGCGTTTGCTCACTCATCTGGCGCGAGTGGTCTTGGATAACGCGCCTTTGATAATGATCTACTCGAACCGGTGGTTTCCAACCAAGGCAGTGATGCCATGGCTTAACCTCGACGATCGCGGGCGAGGTGCGTTCCTTAGGCAGATCCTGTTACGGACAGGCGCGTGGAACGTGGCTGTGACGCTGGACTGCACACCCCCCGGCGGCGACGTACTCTTCGCCGTTATCGCACGTCGGCCATTGGTACAGTCATCGCATATCCGCCGCCTCAGGCGATCACCGGAACCGTCTGCTGATGGGAAAAGCCAAGTAGATCGACCGCACCTTGCGTAGCGTCCCGCGATTCAGCACGCGCGACAAAAACCGCTTCGTCAGTGACCGCGACGCCCAAGCACCCAGCGGTGTCGATCAGGCGAGATTGCCCCGATAGGAGGATGGGCCGCGCGCCCGATACGTCGCCGCGTGCCCAGATCAGATCGAACCGCTCGTGTCTTCCCGCATCAATTGCGGCGCGTTCCCGCACTAACGTCATCGCGCGGCCCGAGCGAAGATGCGAAGAGACTTCGTGTCGCAATGTGAGAACGTACAGTTTCTCCGCCGGCCCCGTGATCCGCACGCAGGGGCCGAGCACGCGACGTCCGGTCACCTTCGGGTCGGCATATAGCGGAAAGCTGATTTGCAGCTTGGCGCCGCGACCATGGGCGTTGAAAGCGAGCACGGCGAACATGAGGTCGCGCACCACGGTGCGCTCTTCGTCGGGCTGCATGATGAGAAAATCGAGATGATCGGCAATCGTCGCCGCAAAGATGACATTCATAACCAGTCCAAGTGGGCGCGCTTCGCTTGGGCACCTCGTGCCCGGGCTGCGGAATCAGGCGAGCGGATCGTACGTCGGATCGATTGAAACACGTTCGCGTTTTAGCCGATCAAGGATGCGCTTCGTGAATCCATCGTCGGGCGTGCCATTGCCACGTAACGCGTCGCCGATGAGCCCGTAGATCGTGTACCGGTCGCGCAGCGCAGGATCCGCTGCGATCTCGTCCAGCACCTGCTTCACCAATGCGTCGTCCATTTGGCCATCGAGGATTTGAGAGACTTTGAGGACCATGCTCACCACCTCCGATCGCGGAATGGTCCGACCACTGGCTCGAGCCGCTGCGCGATGAACTCGCGGGCACGGAAGATACGCGTACGAACAGTGCCAATGGGAATTGTCAGCATTTGGGCAATTTCTTTATACTGCTTGCCTTCGACCTCGTACAACAAGAGCGCCTCCGCAAGCTCGGGCCGCAGCTGCGTCATCGCACGCCCCACTGTCTCGGAAATCTGCTTGGCAAGCAGCAACCGTTCGGGATCCTCTGCGTCGCTGCCAACATCCAAAGGTTCGCCACTCTCGCTTGGCGCGAGGTCTTCTTGAAGGACGACGAATTTCGACTGTCGGGTCACGAAATTGAGGGCGGTATTCTTCGCGATTCGATACATCCAGGTGTAGAAGACGCTCTCCCCCTTGAACGAAGCGATCCCTCGATAGGCTTTTATGAACACTTCCTGGACCACGTCTTCCACGTCGCTTGCACGCTTGACGTATCGCGCCACATGCCGCGCAATGCGCCGTTGATACTTGACCACCAGTGCCTCGAAAGCACGCGCATCACCCAGCTGCGCGAGGCGCACCAGTCCCGCATCAGGATCGCTACTGTGCATAGTTCGCGCAGGATACTCATCCAGCGGTCGATTCGCAATCGTCTTGGTTGCTTCGGACATCGCATGTAGTGTCATAGGGCGTCGGTGCTGAAAGGTATTTGAAACCGGGCCCCCGCTTTGGAGTCCCAACTCTAGTGGTGCTCTATCGTCACAGTGACCCGGTCAGCGCACCATAGTTTCAATTTTTCCTGAGTGACCTCAATGCGATACGGCAAGTAATGCGATCTTTTCTTGAAGAGCGCTATGCGCTGGAAGACGGAACATACGTCCTTTATTGCGGCACCTCGCGAGTACTCGCGGTATCGGCACTCGCGTTGCTCATCGACACGAAGCTAGGAGTGCTTGTCACCCACGGTGACCCGGCGTCGGTACGAAGTGAGTTGCACGAAATGCACAGCATTGCGCTGGCGACGGGGATGACGCACTACCAGCAGGACTGGCTCTTGCTGGCGGGCCGCCCGCAGCTTGACGCGCTCAACGCGGCGCTCGGAGGGCAAGTGGATCTTGCAGCGCTGAAGATGGCTTTTTCAAACGAACTAGAGCAAGAAGCCATTCGAATCACCGGCGAGTTGTTCGATCGATTGCAACGCCGCCGTTAGGCCACGCGCGAAATGGCAGGCGGTACCGCATCTGCCTGAAGCTCCGCTTCGATCGATGGATATGACAAGGTCGTGCGAGCGGACCGTCGTGCACGGGTGCCGCTTTCAATCGGGAATAAGCATTGCCCGGCCATCGTTCCACGTGGCAAGTGAGCCAAGGTGCCGCCCACAAAAAAAACGGCCCGTGGGCCGTCTTCAATACGGAGGAGGACGAAACTATTTCGGCAGCACGACGCTATCGATAACGTGAATGACGCCGTTCGACGCCGTGATATCGGTCTTGGTCACCTTGGCGTTGTCAATCATTACGTTTCCACCGCTCGTCGTGACCTTGATCGATTGGCCTTGCACGGTTTTCACATCGCCTGCCTTCACGTCCGCTGCCATCACTTTGCCCGGCACAACGTGGTAGGTGAGGATCTGTGCGAGCTTTTGCTTATCCTTGAGCAAGCCCTCGAGGGTTCCGGGCGGAAGCTTGGCGAACGCTTCATCCGTAGGTGCGAACACCGTGAATGGGCCTTTGCCCTTGAGTGTGTCGACGAGGCCGGCTTCCTGCACGGCTTTCACCAAGGTCTTGAATTGACCCGCCGAGACCGCGGTATCGACAATGTCGGCAGCGTAAGCAAACGAAGTGGCGGCGGCCGCCAACGTCGCGCCGGCCAGAAAACGAAAAGACTTCTTCATCATTAAGGGCTCCAGGTTGTTGTCCAATATTGAAAGGTCGTGCGTCGCGGTTGGTGCCGCGTGTCACGGAGCTATGGACGCGACTGGCGAAACTAAGTTTCACTTTTATTGGTCACCGCGGCTTTCCCGTCCTTGCGCTGCGAAGCCAGCCGGCGACTCGAACAAGAGATTGAACTTATCTGCGAATGCCGGGTCGATGGCGAAGGGCTTTAGCGACACTGCTGGGATGATCGGCACAGAACGATCGGTGTGAATGCGGATCGGCGAGTGTCCGTCGGTGCGTCCCGGTGCGGTGACTGATCGCGGTCCGCCATCGTCTTATTGCGGCCGAAAGTCATCTCAGAACCGCATTGCATTGAAATCCGCGATCGCCTGCCGGATCTCCGCCTGCGTGTTCATCACGAACGGTCCGTAACGCACGACCGGCTCGTTCAGCGGCCGACCTGCCACGACGATGATGCGTGCCGGCGCGGAGGTCGTTGCCGCAGTGACGCTCTGGCCCTTGCCGAGGATTGCCAGGTCGCCTCGCACGAGCTCTTTCTCGTCATCGCCCACGCGGACGAGGCCTTCGTAGGCGTAGACGAAGGCATTGTGTCCTTCGGGCAGCACTGATTCGAAGCGAGACCCGGCCGCAACATGCACGTCCAAATAGACCGGCGCGGTCGCGATTCCTTGCACCGGTCCAACCGTTTCACGATAGCGCCCGGCAATGACACGCACCGTTACGCCGTCGCCGGCATTCACCTCTGGAATGCGGTCCGGCGCGATGTCTTGATATCTGGGATCGGTCATCTTGTCCGCGGCCGGCAAATTGACCCATAGCTGAAATCCCTTCATCAGTCCGTTGTCCTGCTCGGGCATCTCCGAGTGCACGATGCCGCGGCCGGCTGTCATCCACTGCACGCTGCCTGCAGTCAGAAGACCGGAATTGCCTTGATTGTCGCGATGGCGCATGCGACCGGCCAGCATGTAGGTGACTGTCTCGAAACCACGATGCGGATGATCCGGAAACCCAGCCAGATAATCGCCTGCTTTATCCGATCCAAATTCGTCCAGCAACAGAAATGGATCGAGGTCCGGAAGGGTGTCCCCGCCAATGACGCGCGTCAGACGGACCCCCGCACCATCGCTCGCGGCTTTGCCGCGGACGATGCGTACTATCTGCCGTGTTTGCGGGGGTGGATTCGTTGCGAGTTGCATGATCGAGTCCTTTCGAAAGTTAGGGCACGCATGGATGCACTACATTGTTGGGGTGCGATCGTCGTAATTCAACCCTGCCCGATCCACGGATCGCATCGTTAGCGCTTCAGGCTGCCCACCATCGCTTCCGGTCGAATCCACGCATCGAATTCCGCCGCCGTTACATAGCCGAGCGCGAGCGCCGCTTCTTTCAGCGTTGTGCCTTCGCTGTGGGCTTTATGTGCGATCGCCGCGGCCTGTTCGTAACCGATATGCGGGGTCAGTGCGGTGACCAGCATCAGCGAGGCGCCAACCATCTCCGCGAGGCGCTTGCGGTTCGGCTGAATTCCCTCCACACAGTGTCGCCTGAAGCTGTCGGCAGCATCCGCGAGGAGCCGCGCGCTTTGCAGCATCGCATGGGCGATCAGCGGTTTGTACACGTTCAGTTCGAGATGTCCGCTGGCACCGGCGATGTTGATCGTCACATCGTTGCCCAGTACCTGCACGCATACCATCGCGAGCGCTTCGGCTTGGGTTGGATTGATCTTGCCCGGCATGATCGAGCTGCCGGGCTCGTTTTCGGGCAGAGAGATCTCCGCCAGCCCGGCACGCGGACCGCTCGCCAGGAGCCGAATGTCATTGGCGATCTTGTGCAGAGCAGTGGCCGCGGTCTTGAGCGCCCCGTGGGTGAACACGATGGGCTCGTGTCCCGCCAAGGCGGCAAATTTATTGCGGGCGGTGCGATAGTCGATGCCATCCCGCGCCAGCAAGGCCGCCACGCGCGATCCGAACTCCGGGTGGGTGTTGAGACCCGTTCCGACGGCGGTACCGCCGATCGCAAGCTCATGCAAGGTGCGCGCGGCGTTGCTGAGTGCGTCAGACGCAAACTTGATCTGTGCGGCGTATCCGGAGAACTCCTGCCCAAGCGTCATGGGTACGGCGTCCTGCAGGTGCGTGCGGCCGATCTTGAGCAGGTCCGCGAATTCATGTGCTTTCGCCTCGAACGCTCGACGCAGTGCCGTTAGCGACGGCAGCACACGCTGCTCGACCAGCGCCGCGGCCGCAAGGTGCATCGCCGTGGGGAACACATCATTCGACGATTGCCCTCGATTCACATGATCATTGGGATGGACCTTGCGCGCGTTTCCACCGTCGCCGCCGAGCAGTTCACTGGCGCGATGGGCTAGCACTTCATTCACATTCATGTTCGTTTGGGTGCCGGATCCGGTCTGCCATACCGACAGCGGGAATTCATCCGGATGCGCACCGGCGAGAACCTCGTCCGCGGCGGCCACGATCGACCGCGCAAGTTCCAGATCCAGTTCGCCGAGGTCGGCATTCACGATCGCGGCGGCCCGTTTGATCTGCACCAATGCGCGCATCAACTCGGGCGGCATGCGTTCGGTACCGATCGCGAAGAACGCGAGCGAGCGTTGCGTCTGCGCCCCCCACAAACGATCGGCCGGCACCTCGATCATGCCGAATGAATCACGCTCGGTTCTGGTATCGCTCATGGGTCAACTTCGTTCGCAGGGGCGCGCTTCCAGTTACGCGGACCGCATGAATCCGGTGCTGCCCATCGCCGGTCGCCACCGCGATCCACTTGAGCGCAATCGGCGAAAAGCGTCGCGCACGGCGTACCACCGATGGTCGGTCCACTTCCTATACTGCCTATTGTGCGCGTCTCGCGCGCGCGTGCAGTCGGATCGGAAAATGCGCTCCGGGATGATCGGCGAACAATCATCCGCCGATTGTCGTACGTTGGTCGAATCTAGGGGTCTGCGCGGCCGCCGCGAACGCGGTAGTTCGGATGTGCGCCCAGACGTCCAGCAAGCCATCGTGACTGATGTCCCTGTGCCCGTGCGGCTGACTTTAATACTGCTCGGCGATTATCGCGTCTAGCAGGAAGTTGCGTGGGGGTTTTCGCCGGTGGTGCGTTCGTGGGCGTCGGTCAGGGACTCGGATGCAGTACCAGTCGCGGGCGTTCAGTGGATGCGGAATCGGCGCAGGAGCCACCGCGTTCCAATCTCGTACACCTTTTGGTTTCGGGTGACGCGATGGCGGCGATCGCGGCGTCACCTTCGTTGCCAAGCCCGCATTACGCCGTCGCCAACCGCGTCCGCATGACCGGCGATTCACGTATCGGCAGATGCGCCAGCGCGGCCACCAGCGCGAGCACGGCATCGGCGATCCACATCCACAGATAGCTACCAGTGCTCGCGACGGCAATCCCACCCATCCACGCACCGAGAAAGCCACCGATCTGGTGCGACAGCAAGGTGAGACCGAACAGCGTGGCGAGATAGCGTGGACCGAAAAGCTTGCCGACGATGCCCGCCCTGGGCGGCACCGTGGCGAGGAATGTAAAGCCCATGCCGATCGCAAACACATACAGGGTTGTTGCCGTCTTCGGGGCGGCGAGATAGGTGAGAATCATCACCATTCGCGCCGCATACGTCCAAGCAAGCAAGTACTTCATCCGGTAGCGCTGACCGAGCGCGCCGGCCGCGAGACTGCCCGCGTATTGGCCAAGCCGATGATCGCGATCGCGTTTGCAGCGACCTGCGGCGACAGACCGCACACGGCAACCTCGCCCGGCAGGTGGGTCACCAGGAACGCCACGTGCACGCCACAAGTGAAAAATCCAAGATGCAACAGCAGATAGCTGCGCTCGCGCATCACAATGCGAAGATGCTGGCGAAGGGTAAGCTCACGCGGAACGCCGGACCGCGTTGACTGCCCAGCATCTGCATCCTCGATCGACGTGCGCGGCTGCGCTGATACCGTCGATCCCGTCGCGTCTGGCCGATGGGGGCGACGCCGCAGGGGCCATGCGAGCGGCACAGTTGCAAGGGTGAGGACTGCAAGGGAAAACATCGCGTTCGCCCATCCGAACGCGTTGATCCAGGCCTGTGTCACCGGGGCGAAGCGAAACTGGCCGAACGATCCGCCGGCGTTGATGAACCCGCCCGCGAACGATCGCTCTTCGATCGGAATCCGTTGCGCGGTCGCGCCGATGGTGGGGGTTCACCGGCTATTCCGAATACCTCGCCGTCGTTTTCTCGATCAATGCACGAGCTGGATGCGGGCCTCGCGTGCGTGTTGGTGTCGAACCTTCAGGAACACGATGAGATGCGTGATGATGAAAAGCGGGACGAAGAAGCCGGGGATCAACGAGAGCGGAAAAATCTCCATGGCGTCGGTGGGCACCGATCCGACCGCGTGCAGGATGCCACCACTTCTCGCCGACATCCCGATGCCTACCGTGACCACGAAGTCGAGCAATCCGGCGGTATTCCAGGCGAGTAGCGCATGCCAGGAGATCCCTTCGCGCGAGTAAAGCGCCATGCCGATGAACAATGCGCCGACTGCAACCATTGCATCACCGACACCTGCAGGAATAGCGAACGCCATCGGCAACACCCCGTGGGCCGCGAGGAAGAGGAAACTCACGCCGACGAAGCGCCACGTATGCACGAGGACGAGCAGACGCAGGTCGAGCGCCAGTACAAGATTCCTGAAGTTTGGCATTGCTGCGTAGAAAAGGAGGAATGTGCAAACCGGCAGCGCCACCGCAAGACCGATTGGCCAGGGAATGCCGTTTTCGCGGACGGAAAACAGATTCGAGAAGCTGGCTGCCAGGCATGCGAGAAACCAGATCGCGATACCGAATGCCAGCCGGCGCGCCGCAGCGGAGTGCGAACCGTCTGCGGCCCATGACAATGTTGCTGTGCTCATCTTGATCTCCAGCCAGCACGAGTTTCGATCGCCACGATCACGGAACTATCGATTGCGGAACTATGGCTTTGGCTGCAGAGGGAATAGGCGGATTCCCTGCATCGATACCTAGTGACTTGCGTTTTGCAAGTAACTAAATCTTGGCCGATAATACTTGCACTTTGCAAGTGTCTAGCGACGAGCGCAATGAAAAATCGATCCGCTCCAAATGATCAGCACAATGAATGGCGATCGCCATGCCCGATCGCGAATGCCCTCGACCTCATCGGGGACAGGTGGACCTTGCTCGTCGTGCGAGACCTGCTCGGCGGCGGAAAGACGTTCGGCGAGATACACGATTCGCCGGAAGGGATTCCGACCAATATCCTGTCCGACCGGTTGAAACGTATGGAAGAGGCCGGGCTGATCTCGTCATCCGCATACCAAGAGCGACCGCGCCGCTATCGTTATTCCCTGACACCGAAAGGTGAAGGCCTGGACGACGTGATCGGATCGCTCTACCGCTGGGGGAAGCGGAGCTTTCCGGGCACCCGAATGCTCGAGCACGTCCAAGCGGATCTGAAGAAGCGTCGCGCTGCGGCCAATGCTCGACGCAAGAATCCGTCATAGTGAAGGCACGATGCGTCTGTCATGAGGAATCGACGCGATCCGCCGCGCCGATTCCTAAGCGGCGGGTCGATCGATCGCGGTGATCGCCAGGTCGAGTCCATGCCCCCGTCGAATCACGCGCATCGATGTTGCGACGCCGATGCGCTCGGCATTGAGCAATCGGTGAAGCGTATCGATGCCGGCCGCCGGCCGTCCATCATAGGCAACGACCAAGTCACCGGGCTCCAATCCGGCATGGGCCGCTGGACTATCTCTTTCAACCGATTCAACCCGAATCCCTTTTTCGATGGCGAGATCGAAGTGTCGGATCACTCGGCGTCCGATCGCTATCGTGGCGCCCGCGAAGCCCAGGTAGCCGCGGCGTACCTTGCCGTGCTGCATCAGTTGCGTCACCACCCACTTCACCGTGTCGATTCCAGTGGCGAAGCAAATGCCCTGCGCGATCGGAATGATTGCGGTATTGACGCCGATGACGCGACCAAGCGAATCGACAAGCGGTCCCCCCGAATTGCCAGGATTCAATGCAGCGTCGGTTTGAACCACATCGTCGATCAAGCGGCCGTTGCTGGCACGCAGCGACCGCCCGAGCGCACTTACTACGCCGGCGGTGACGGTGTGCTGGAATCCATAAGGATTGCCGATCGCAACGACGAGTTGGCCAACCCGCAGCGAGCGCGAGCTGCCGAGCGTTGCACTCGGAAGGCCAGCGGCACCAATGCGAATCAGCGCGGTATCGGTGTCGGGATCATCGCCGATGAGACGCGCCTCGTAGCTGGATCCATCGGCGAAATTCGCCCGGATCGAGCGCGCGCCATGCACGACGTGGCTGTTGGTGAGGATCAGACCATCGGGCGTGAATACGAATCCCGATCCCGTGCCGCGTGGCGGACGCCCTCGCGTCGAGTTGCTTCTCGCCTGCTCGACTTCCAGGTGTACGACGGTCGGCCCGATCGACTCGGCAACCGCGACGACGGTCGCCGAATAGGCGTCAAGCGCGGGTGCGTCGTGCGGCTTGCCGGATCGCGCCTCGCTCGACGGGTGCGTGCTCTCATCGAGCACAAATTGCGGTATCGCGCCCATCGTGCCATTCCCCAGTCCAAAGCGGTGACATTGGGGCAGGGGAAGCCATTTCAACCCGTACGCGCGAGGATCGTCAGTTGGCCTAGGCTTGATTCGCGGACGTTGTACCAGGATTCCCCTGCGACGTCCGCGCCGCCTTGCCGGGCTTGCGATTGCCGTCACTGTCGAGCACTGCGGCGATCTCGGCCAGCAGCCAGTTGGAGAGCGGATCGCGAATTGAGCGCCGGTGACGGATCGCGCTCATCACGAGTTTGCGAATCGGCAGCGGCGGCGGATGGATCGTCAAGCCGAATTTCTCATGATGCATGGCGGCCAGCCGCCAAGGCAGTGTCACGACAAGATCGGTTCGCGCGACCAGATCGAGAGCCGCGAAAAATGACGATACGGTGGTGACCACCTTGCGCTGAGCGCCAGCCGCCGACAAACTATCATCGACGATGCCGAGCAAGTCTCCGTCCAGACTGACCAGCGCGTGGTCGACACCGGTGTATAGCGCGAGCGAGAGTTTCCCAGTGATGCGCGGATGGTTACGGCGCGCGACCACCGCGTAACCGTCCTCGAACAAGATGCGACGCTCGAACTGGTCGCCCGGCGCGCGGTAGAAACCGATGCCGAAATCCAGATCGCCCGCAGCGATGGCACGCTTGGCGACGTCACGCACGGCAGAGCGGAACGAAAGCGAAATCCCCGGCGCCGCACGGCGGACGCGTCCGACCAGTGGCGCAGCGATGAGCGAGGTCGCGTAGTCGCTCAATCCGAGCGCAATCACGCGTTCGACTCGGCGTGGATCGAACTGGCCCGGCGGTTGAAAAATATCCTGGGCCGCGGCGAGCACGGCGTGTACCCGCGGCGCGAGCACCAGCGCGACAGCGGTCGGTTCGAGACCGGACGGATGGCGGATGAAGAGCTCATCGCTGAAGAGCTCCCGCAGCCGGCGCAAGGTATGGCTCACCGTCGATTGCGTGATGCTCAGCCGCTCGGCGACGAGGGTCGCATTTTTCCAGCGGACCAGCTCGGTAAACACATAGAGAGCCCAAAGGTCGATCCGATGGATATCGACCGGGCGAATATCTGCCATGGCGATTCTTCAGTATTCAGGTGACGGGCGGAATGGAATAGTCGTCAATTGTAGACATCACTGACAGGAGCGGATCGCTTGAGTTCCACTGGATTGAAGTCACGCACCGCCCCGCCAGCGAGTTCGACCATGATTGATATTCGCCGCCGCACGGTGTTGAAGGCGATCGCTCTTGCCGGCGGTGGTTTCGCAGTCGGGCTTATACCGGTTACCGCGAACGGCGCGCAGCTCGTCGGCGCGGCCGGGCGGCAGGCCGATCCCGGAACGTTCCCGTTCGGCGCATGGGTGCGCATCGGTGCCGATGATCGGGTATCGATCATCGTTTCGCAGGCCGAGATCGGTCAGGGCATCAGCACGACCTTGCCCGCGATTGTTGCCGATGAGCTGGGCGCCGATTGGTCGAAGGTGCGCTTGCTGACCGCGCCCTACGATGTGGCCTATCGCAATCCGCGCGCGAAATGGATGTTTACCGGCAACAGCGAGAGCATTCAGGCATTCCGCGATCTGATGCGCACCGCCGGCGCCACCGCGCGCGAGATGCTGATCAACACTGCCGCGGCACGGTGGGCCGTCGGTGCCGATGCATGCACCGCTGTGAGCGGTGCAGTCGTCCATGCCGCAACCGGGCGCACGCTTCGATTCGGCGCGCTCGCTGCCGATGCGGCGAAGCAGCCGGTACCGTCGGCGCCGCGCCACAAAGCCGATCGCGAGCTGAAGCTGATTGGTCGGGCATTGCCGCGTGTCGACGTGCCGGAGAAAGTCGATGGCAGCGCGATCTTCGGTATCGACTTCAAGCGGCCCGACATGCTGGTGGCTGCCGTGCGCACGGCGCCCGCCATCGGTGGAAGGATCAAGGGCTTCGATGACACAGTGATCCGCGCGTGGCCGGGTGTACATGCGGTGGTACCGATCCAGAACGGCGTGGCGGTGGTCGCCGATACCTATTGGCAGGCCCAAAGCGCGCTTGCAGCGATGCCGATCGAATTCGATGCCGGACCGAACGCTACGCTCGATAGCACCCAATTGGCGGGGCAGTATCGCGATCGCCTCGAGAACGGACCGTTCGTGACACCGGTCAACGCTGGCGATGCGAACGCGCAGATCAAGGCCGCGGCGACCGTCGTGAGCTTCGATTACGAGAATCCTTTTCTCGCGCACGCCACCATGGAGCCGATGAATTGCACGGCGCACGTCAGCGCCGATCGCTGCGAGATCTGGGCACCGACACAAGGGCAGGAGCTCGCTTTCTTCGCGTTGAAGCAAACCCTCGGGCTCGCCGATGACCAGATCATCGTAAACCGCACGCCCTACGCCGGAGGCGGATTCGGCCGTCGGTTGCTGCCCGACTTCGTGGTGCAGGCGGCGTTGATCGCCAAGGCGGTCGGCCGGCCGGTCAAAACGATCTGGGATCGTGAAGAGGACATGCGACGCGATTTCTTTCGGCCTGCAACCTCGGTGCGATTGACCGCCGCGCTCGCCGCCGACGGCCTGCCCGAGGCCATGGCGGCGCGGGTCGTCTCGCCAACCATCCTGCTGCCGGTGTTTCCACCGATCGCGGGCATGCTGAAAGAGAAGAAGTTCGACCCGAGTGCAATGGAAGGGCTGCTCGAATGGCAGTATCCGATCGCGCATCACCGCGTCGATTTCCATCTAATGGAGATGCCGATCCCGACCTCGGTACTGCGCACCACAGGCTTTGGACCGAACCTGTTCGCGCTCGAATGCTTCGTCGATGAGCTCGCGCAAGCCGCCGGGAGTGATCCGTATGCCTATCGCCGCCGGCTCCTCGCAGCCAAGCCTCGTGCCCTTCGCGTGCTCGCACGTGCCGCCGAGCTTGGTGCTTGGGGCAAGCCGTTGCCATCAGGCGGGGGGCGGGGCATCGCCTATGCCGAGGCGTTCGGCAGCCTGCTCGCGCAGGTAGTCGAGATCCGCATGCGTGGCGACGAAGTGAAGGTCGTGCGCGTCGTGTCGGTGTGCGATTGCGGCAGCGTGCTCGATCCAGGCATCGCGCGCGCGGGTATCGAGGGCGGCGTGGTGTTCGGGCTGGCTGGATGCAAGGCTGCGATCACGTTCCAGGGCGGCAGAGTGGTCGAGGACAACTTCCAGCGTTATGCGATGCCCTATCTTGCCGAATCGCCGCGCCTTGTCACCGAATTGATCGCTGGTGGCGGCAAGTTGGGCGGCATCGGCGAGGTCAGTCCGGTGGCGATTCCGCCGGCGCTCGCGAATGCGATCTTCGCTGCATCGGGTAAGCGCATCCGTTCGATGCCGCTTGGCCGACATGGATTGCGATTTGCCTAGGGGAGATCGATCAAGTGCAGATAAAACTGTTCGTCAATGGTGCCGCGCGCACCGTCGAGGCCGCAGCTGGTACGCCGCTGCTGTGGGTGGTGCGCGAAAGCCTGGGGCTGACCGGCACCAAGTTCGGCTGCGGCATCGCCGCGTGCGGGGCCTGTACCTTGCATGTTGATGGCGCACCGGTCCGTTCGTGCGCCTATCCGGTCGAGGCCGCAGCCGGCCGTCGAGTGACGACGATCGAAGGGCTCGCGCCGAACCGCAGTCATCCGGTCCAGCGCGCGTGGATCGCCGAACAGGTGCCGCAATGCGGCTACTGCCAGTCCGGCATGATCATGAGCGCGGCGGCGTTGCTCAAGGCGCGGCCGCAACCGACCGATGCGGACATCGATGCCGCGATGACCAATATTTGCCGCTGCGGCACCTATGATCGTGTGAGGAAGGCGATCAAGCGCGCGGCACAAGGCGGTGCGACATGATCCGAGCGATCATGACAGTCGCCCTCGCGGCTATGACGCTAACCGCCGTGACCGAGGCGGCAGCGCAGGGGCAAAGTGGTGCGTTGGTGTTCGCTGAAAAGATCGCACCGGTGCTGACCCATCCGCGCTGTCTCAACTGCCATACGATCACCACCTTTCCGCGCCAGGGTGATGAACGGCGGCGCCATGATTTCCTGGTCGTGCGCGGTCCGCGGGACAACGGTGCGCCGGCGATGCAGTGTGTGACTTGTCATCAGGCGAACAACCACACGGCGAGCGGTGTGCCGGGCGCACCGCATTGGCAACTCGCGCCACTTTCGATGGGGTGGGAGGGGCTTGGCATCAGCACGCTTTGCAAGGCATTGAAGGATCCGCGCAAGAACGGCAACCGCGACCTTGCCAAGCTGGTGCAACACATGACGAACGATCCCCTCGTGCTTTGGGGCTGGGCGCCGGGCGGCGATCGCACACCGGTGCCGATTGCGCACGCCGATTTTTCGCGCGCGCTCGGCGAATGGGTCAACAGCGGGGCCGCCTGCCCGGATTGATGCGGACTGCGGCGCGCGCGCTTACACTTTCTTACGGCGTGCCATCGGATTCGGAATCGGCGCCCCGATTCTCGTGAGCGTGCTGCGGTCGGTGTGATGAAACAGCTTCGTTTGCCCGCGGATCTTCAGCACGGTGTCCTCATCATACTTCCAGCTCCCGTCTTTGTTGATGGTCACTTTGATCCGGTACTCAACCGTCTTGAATGCATGTTCGAGAAACGGGTTCGAGGAGATGCCGTTCTGTGTTTGACCGCGCTTCGCGATCAGTTCGAAGCGTTTGGCCGCCGGCTTGGCGCGGCCGATCGCCAGCGCGACTTGCGCCCGCGGGATCGCCAAGGTCTGGAAAATCATGCCGGTGGCCGGCTCCCAAAGCCAATAGCCGATTTGATCATGATAGGTTGCGATCTCGCCCGGCTTGACGACATGCTGGTGGTAGCGCAACCCGTAGAGGAGCTGCGGGCCATTGGTCTGCGGATCGATCGGCTGTAGCTCGATCCGTTCGATGAATGCTTGCCGCTCAGGGCCGTCGGCCTTGGGATTGATATCGAGTCCCCGCTTGCCCTGCCAGACGCCGGCCATCGGTCGCAGCGGACCAAGATTGTTCAACGTTTCGGGATCGACGTCATCGGGCTCGGTGTAGATGTCTTTGGGAAAGCGGCGCATAGGCTATGACATTCCGATCGGAGATGGTGCTACCGGTTGATTACGAGTCGCTCTGCAAATGATGCCATGTCTGGAAGCGCCGAGCTCCTTCCCCACTCAGTGCCAGCCCCCCGCATGTGGTTTCGTTCGCGCCTCGCGATCACCGAGCAGGTTTGCTTCGAGCTCTTCGCGACCGCTCTTGACGATGGCCACGGTTTTCGCTTCGTCGGTGAAGTGCGGGAGCATGGCGTTCAAGGTCGCCAGATTATGCCGCCGGAACGCATCGGTAATCTCACGCGCCTCATAGGCGGCGACGCCAAGCGCGGTCAAAGCAGCGCGGGCACTGCGCAGCGAAGACTCGAAGGTTTCCCGTTCGATCGCGGTGACGCCGCGGTCAGCGAGCTCGAGCCAGTGCCGGACATTGCGGGCGCGAGCGATGATGGTCAGATTGGGAAAACTCGCCTTCGCCACATCGACCAACACCAAGCTGTCGGCGACATCGTCGATCGCGATCACCAGCAGCTTCGCCTTGGCGGCCCCGGCCGCTTGCAGCAGATCGAGCCGCGTTGCATCGCCATAAAATACTCTGTAGCCGAACCTGCGCACCGTATCGATCTGCTCGGGGTCATGATCGAGCACCGTAATCGGAATGCCTTGTGCGAGCAGCACACGACCGATGATTTGCCCGTAGCGTCCCATGCCCGCGATGATTACCGGCGCGGTATCGTCGTCGATCGAATCCGCTGCGCGCTCGGTCTGCGCATGCTTTACCGTAAGGCGATCGAAGGCGATCAGGAGGAGCGTGGTCATCGCCATCGACAAGGCGACTGCGGCGGTCAGCAGCCCCTCCCAATCGCGCGGCAGGATCTGCGCTTCGCGTGCGACGCCCAGCACGACAAACGCGAATTCACCCGCTTGCGCGAGCAGCGCCGCGAAGAGCAGGCGCTCTGCTCGTGGAACGTCAAGCCGTGGTGCGATGAGGGCGAGCGCGGTTCCCTTGAGAACGAGCAGGCCAATGACCAGTGCCGCAAGCAATCCGGGACGGGCGATGACTTGTCCAACGTCGATCGACATGCCTACTGCGATGAAGAAGAGCCCCAACAGCAATCCCTTGAATGGGGCAATATCGCTTTCCAGTGCGTGACGATATTCGGAGCTGGCAAGCAACACGCCGGCGAGAAACGCGCCCAATGCCATCGACAAACCGGCCGCGCTCATCAATTGCGCAATGCCGATCACGAGCAGCAAAGCGAATGCCGTGAAGATCTCGCGGACGTCTGCCTTGGCGATCAAGCGCATCAGCGGTCGCGTGAGAAACCGGCCGATGATCACCACCCCAACGATCGCGGCGATGGCCTTGCCGGCACCAATCCAGCCTGACTCGCCGGTATCACTCATCACGCCCAGAAACGGCACCAGCGCAATCAAGGGGATCGCCGCGATGTCCTGGAACAGCAACACTGCAAAACTGCTGCGGCCGACCGGTGAATTCATGAGATTGCGCTCGTTCATCGTTTGCACCGCAATCGCCGTCGATGACATGGCCAATGCCAGACCGGCCGCGAGCGCGGCCTGCCATGACAAGCCAAGCGCGAACAGACCAAGGGCCAGTACGCTGCCGCATGCGGCCATCTGCAATGCGCCACCGCCAAACACTGCGCGGCGCATCGCGATCAGCCGTTTGAGATCGAGTTCCAGACCAATCAGAAACAACATGAGCACGACCCCAAGCTCGGCGAAGTGCAAGGTCGACTCAACCGCGCCGACCAGCTTGAACCCCCAGGGTCCGATCAGCCAGCCTGCGATCAGGTAACCCATGACCGAGCCAAGGCCACCACGCTTGGCTAGCGGCACGCAGACGACGGCCGCGCCAAGGAAGACGATCGCATCGCGCAGGAGCGACGGTTCAGCCACGATCGGCCTCCTGCGTGAATGAGATCAAGCGATCGCGGTATTGGGCTGCGTGATTCTGCAAGGTTGCATCGTCGATCAGATGCGCCCCATGCACGATGATCGGTGCGAGCCAATGCATGTGGCAATAGCGCGCAGTCATTTCGATCAACGGAGTGAAGGCTTCAAATGGGTACTGATGCTTGCCCGCGGGCGAATAGTCGTCTGGCGGCGCACCGGTCGTGGTCACCCAAAGGCACGACTTTCCAGCGAGCGCGGTGCCACCTTCACCATAGGCCCAGCCGTGTGCAAGCACGCTATCGAACCAAAGCTTCATGAGCGCGGGCGCCGAGTACCACATGAGCGGGTGCTGCCACACGATGAGCTTCGTATCGGCGAGCAATCTGCGCTCGGCGGCAACATCGATGTCGAAGTCAGGATACGTGTCGTACAAGGAGCGCACGGTGATGCCAGGCACGGTGCGCGCGGCATCGAGCAGCACGCGGTTGGCGCGCGACCGGGCGGGGTGGGGGTGGGCGTAGAGGAGGGCGATCACGTTGCAAAGTGTGCCGGAACATCAACCCGGTTTTTACTGCTCTTCCGATCGCGTGGGAGCTTACGACAAATCGAAGAGCAGCACCTCCGCGTCTTTGCCGTTTTCGACCGACACTTTGGACAGCTCGCTGAGCTTCAATGCGTCGCCCGCGACTAGCGAATTGCCGTTGATCGTTACCGTGCCACGCGCGACGTGGATATACGCTTGGCGCCCGAAAGCAAGTTCGTAGACCGCGCCTTCGCCGTTGTCGAACAGGCCGGCAAACATGTAGGCGTCCTGGTGAATCTTCACTGAATCTTCGCGGCCATCGGGCGATGCGACGAGCCGCAGCTTGCCGCGCTTGGCGGGTGCATCGAAATGCTTCTGCTCATAGCTTGGTTCGATGCCGGTGAGGTTTGGTTCGATCCAGATTTGCAGAAAATGAACAAGCTCGCCTGGCGAGGGATTGAATTCGCTATGCCGGATGCCTTTGCCCGCGCTCATGCGCTGCACATCCCCCGGACGGATCACGGATCCGGTGCCGATGCTGTCTTTGTGTTCCAGGGCACCATCGAGAACGTAGCTGATGATTTCCATATCGCGATGACCGTGCGTGCCGAACCCCTTACCTGGTTGCACACGGTCTTCGTTGATCACGCGCAGCGGACCGAACCCCATGTGATCGGGATCGTGATAGTCGGCGAACGAAAAGCTGTGAAAGGAACGCAACCAACCGTGGTCGGCATGACCCCGTTCATTTGCCTTGCGAAGTGTTTGCATGGGCCTTCCATTCCGGAACGATTTTTCCCTGGTCGCGCGCAACCGATCGCCACCGCCGTGCCCTATATGGAGGCGCCCGCAAGCAGCTTCAAGGGAGGCTCGGCTGGGAAATTCGCGTGTTGATCAATGCTCAGACTACCGACGCTCAAGATGCACGATCGTGAACTTGCCTTCAAGGCGGTCGGCCGCAAATCGTACGGCAGTTCCCGCTTCGAGGGATTCGATCAGGCGCGAATCGATTATCCGAAACGTCATCGTCATGGGTGGGATCCCAAGATTCTCAATCGGACCATGGCGCAAGATGATATTGCCACCGGCGCGATCCACCATCCGCACCACACCGTCCACGAACAAGTCCGGCCGGTATGAGGCCTCGGTGATTCGATTCGGCGCCCACCCGCGGGTCGACGCGCTCTCGGCCATGCCGTCGGCTGGGTAAAAGCCCCACGCAACCAACCCAGCCATCGTCAGACACGCTAATCTCTCATTATTCATCGGCGCGCTCCACGCACAAACATTTCATCAAGACTAAAGCGCTGATGGGGATGTTTCGCTTACCGGGTGATTACGAATTTGTAATGAATGGGTCCTTGCGCTGGCGATACCATCGAACCCACCTTCTCGGAACTCCATGTTCATGCGTGTTTTGATTGTCGAGGACGAACACAAGACCGCCGACTATCTCCAGAAGGCGCTCACCGAAAACGGCTTCGTGGTCGATCTGGCGCGCAATGGCATCGATGGCCGGCATCTTGCGACGGAGGGCGAGTATGACCTGGTCGTGCTCGATGTGATGCTGCCCGGCGTAGACGGCTTTGGGGTGCTGGCCGCGCTGCGCCGATCGAAGGGCACTCCGGTATTGATGCTCACCGCGCGCGACAAGATCGACGATCGCGTACGGGGCCTGCAAAGCGGTGCCGACGACTATCTGGTGAAACCGTTCGCCTTTTCAGAGCTATTGGCCCGCATTCAGGCTTTGCTCCGGCGCGGGCGTACTCAGGAATCGACGGCGCTCAAGCTCGCCGACCTCGAAGTCGATCTGGCGAGCCGCCGCGCGTTCCGTTCGGGAGATCGATTGGATCTCACCGCCAAGGAGTTCACACTACTTTCGGTCCTGCTGCGCCGGCGCGGCCAGGTCCTCTCCCGGTCGCAGCTCGCCGAGCAGGTGTGGGACATGAATTTCGACAGCGACACGAATGTCGTCGAGGTCGCGGTCCGCCGACTGCGCGCGAAGCTTGACGATCCCTATCCGAAGAGGTTGCTGCATACCGTTCGTGGCATGGGCTACGTGATCGAGGATCGGGCGGACCGCAGACTGTGCGCAATCGTTCGATCGCGTTCGTCCTCACGGCGCTGTTCACGGTGGTTGCCTGTGTCACCATCGGCGCGGCGTGCGTCGTCCTCTACATGGAGTTGCGGCGCGAGTTGGCCAACCGCCAAGCCGAAGAGCTCGCCGGGAAAATTGAGTTGATCAGGCATCTTGCGAGTGAAGTGAGAGACCCCGCCGGCTGGTCCAATCTGCAACGAATCATCGATGACATCGTCATCGGCCATGGCCAGTTGAGGGTATGGATCAGCGATTCGCAAGGCGCGGCCATCTATGGTGGACGGCGCATGCCGACGATCGCCGCAAGAGACGGTAACGATCTTGCGGTGATTCGGGAAGATGGCGTGCCTATGCGCGGTTTGGTGAGCGCCCTTGCGAAGGGCGAGGCCTTTCCGGGTTCCGAGATTATCGTCGCATTGGATGAGCGGGCCATCCAACGCACGCTCGCCGAATTTCGTCTGGCGCTGGCGGCCGCGACAATCGTGAGCGTAGTTCTCGTCGCGGGGCTTGGACGCGCGGTGGCCCGGCGGGCCTTGGCGCCGGTTCGGCGAATCGCCGAGGAGGCGGCCATGATTGATCCGGCACGCCTAGGCAAGCGGCTCGATACCTCATCACTGCCGGCAGAGCTGCGCGAGCTTGGCGCCGCGTTCAACGGCGTGCTGGATCGCCTGGCGCTTTCCTATGAACAAATGGAGGCGTCTAACGCTGATGTCGCGCATGAACTCCGAACGCCGCTAGCAAACCTCATCGCCGGGACGGAATTGGCCCTCTCAGCAGAGCGCGACGCGGCTGTGTATCGGGAAACGCTAGGCCCGAATATGGAGGAACTCGAGCGGATGAAGAGCATGGTGAACGATATGCTTTTTCTTGCCCGGGCGGATCGCGGGGAACGTGTCGAGCGATATCAAAGCGTGCGTCTGGACGAAGAAGCCAAGAAGGTTCTCGAGTACTACGAATCCGCGCTCGATGAAGCCGGAATCAAGGCGACGGTCACAGGTGCAGTAACCGTGCCTGCGGATCCCGGACTAATTCGGCGCGCGCTCTCTAACCTGGTCAGCAATGCCATTCGCTATACCCCGCGCGGAGGGTCGATGGAAATCGGCCTCGGTCCAACCGAGGCAGGAATCGAAGTGTATGTATTGAATCCGGGACCTGAAATCGATCCGCAGCATCTGCCCAATCTCTTTGCGCGCTTCTTTCGCGTCGATAAGGCGCGGACGGCACGCGATCAGCAGCACGGACTTGGCTTGGCCATCGTCAAAGCCATCGCGAGTATGCATGGCGGAGACGTGTTCGCCACCAGCCAACGGCACGCGACACGCATTGGATTTCGGCTGCCCGCCAACTCTCCGATCCTTACGCATTCGTAATCTTGTCGTCAGATTGTCGTTGGCACGCGCGGCCGATGCTTCATTCACGTCGGCAAGCAAAACTGCTCCGACCTAAACGTGAACTTGAATGGAGCGAAACATGATCATGCACACCCGTCTGGATGCCATTGCCCTTGGCACGGCACCCGGCAGCGTAAAGCAACCGCGGCGATCGACACTCCTCGCACCACAACGTGCGTTCGAACTAGGGGAGGATGGAGCATTCGACCCTTCGCCAAAATATGATCAGCACCGCTTGCGGCGTCAGCATAAGACGAGCGATACGTGGATCGATGATGACGATGACGTCATGACCGGCACCCCCTACTCCCGGACCTCGGAAACCAAGGCCAGCTTCACGGGCCCGCGGAAGTTTCGCTTGTCCGGTCGAAATGGGATCGATGCATATGGTGGCTCTGCTCGCCAGTCAAGTCACCGTCGAATCCGCGCCACCGCTTGATTGGCCCCCGCCCGTCATACGATTGCCACTCACCAACATCCACTGAAATGGTACAAACATGAAGCCACATCCGATCCGATACTACCGACGCAACAGCCCGCAGGCCCTCGCCCGGGTCTTATTCATGCTGATGATCGGCGATGGCAGACTCGGCCGGCGCGAGATCGACGCGCTGGCCAGCCTCCAGGCATTTCGTCTACTAGGGATCAAGCGCTCTATCTTTGTCGAAGTCGCCCATTCATTCTGCGCCGATCTACTTGCCGCCGAGGATGCCGATGGCCGCATCCAACTCCTCGATCCAGATCGCATCGACAGGGTCCTTGCGGCAGTCGATGATTCGAAAAAGCGCATCCTCGTGTGCGTCCTCGCACTAAATGTTCTCGCAGCGGAGGACGGGCTTAGCGCGGTCGAGTTGGATATGTTCAAACACGTGCTTACGCGTTGGAATCTTCGCATCGACGACCTGTATCAGCGGCTTCTGCGTGCCACCGAGCCCACGCCGGAGCGCGGCGCTCCACTGCGGTTGGCCGCATGACGGCCGCGCGCGAGGATTTCTAGGGCTACCTCTCCGCCCCCCTTCTCCCTTCGGTGGTATCCCTTGCCAAGAGCAGCGGGTGTCGTCGAAGGGAAATTTTATTCTGGTTCCTCAATTTTCCTGACTCCCGCAACGCACCATCCGATGGAAAACTATAGGCAATTCCCCGCCTGGTGTTCGGTGTCCGCCGCTTTCCCGGAGTTCATTTCAGCAGTTCCGCGAAGTTCGGAAAAATCTGTGAAATCGCGACGCGCGACAACAGTTGCATGCTGAACTGAAGTCCCCGTAACCGCATGATTGAGCGTGCCGTGCGGGAGATTGTTGAAAGCACCTTTCAACGCAAGCTGGTGTTGCGCGACGATTGGCGCTCGCTGGTCGAAGATGGGATGCGTCAACTGCGCGCGATAGAGATGTTGAGCGAGTCGGATCTCTACTCGTTTCGAACGAAGCTGAAGACCGCCTAGTCAATCACCTGTCGCTGTGGGTCGTCGATTTAGCGGGCCTCGATGCGCGCGTAGTGCCACGCCGGCGCGCGGCACGCCACCAGATGGGCGCAATCCAGACCGCTTTACCAGCACGTAGCCGCAGAGCGCGCCTGCCGTCGCGAGGGCCCCCAATCCGGTAAAGAGCGGTGCGGCCAATCCGGCAATTTCGTCGATCCATGGCGCGATCGCGGTTGGTGAACTCGGCATGTTACCGACGACCGATGCGATGCTCGCATCGTCGATCGTCGAGCCAAGAATTGCCGCGCCAATCTGGCAAGCAGATCCTTCACGTGACCGCGATTAAGCTCATAGCCATGCGCTTTGCCGATACGGTAGACCATCTTCATCTGCAGTGGAATGATCGCCATTGTCGCCACCGATTGCGGAAGCAGTTCGAGTGCGCCATTCAATACCGAATAATTGAGAATGGTCTTGTCCAGGTCGTCCGAGGCGGGTCTTGGCGCCTCGGTGGCCGCTGCAACCGGGCCGGCTAACGGCAACGCCGAGATTTCATCAGCTTCCCGCTGGAGTGTCTGCGCAGTGTCCCAGTCCAAATTGAGGGCTACACGCAGCTCCTTGAGAAACCTGCGTTCAGCAGCGTTGCTCGTGCCGTCCGCATCGCACACGCAGACGGCCAGCTCGAATGCCAGTTGTTTCGATTCGTTCGATTCGAGCATGCGTGCCGCGTCGTGCACAGTCTGTCGCTTCAGCAGCACAGCCTGCAGCATCGTGGGGAAGTCCATGTCCATCTCGCCCGCGAGGGTACGGCCAATTTCTTTGATGCGCTCGCGTTCGCGCTCGTCTTTTGCGCCATCGGCAAAGGCGGCAAAAAGCGCGATGAGCAGGATTCCGCGGCGTTCCGCATCGTTCATGTCTGATCCTTCTGTCATCGACCATCGCCAACGATGTGTAGTGCCGGGATAGACGAGGTCGATGCGAACATCTCGGTTCCGAAATCAACGCCGCTGCGCTGGTGCCCAACGGGAGTGCGAGGAAAGATCGAAGTCAGTATGGTCATGCGCACGCCGCTTGGTCGCTGCGAGTCTTCGACATCGATATGATCACGCCGCCTGCGACCAGGATCGCGGTGACCAATAGGCTCACGGAAGCCGGAATTTTTCCGACAATGCCGACCAAGAAGATCTGCGATCCAATGAACACCAGGACCAGTGTGAGGGCGTATTTGAGGTACTTGAAACGGTGGATCATTGCCGCCAACGCAAAGTACAAGGCACGCAAGCCCGAGGATGGCGAAGACATTGCTGGTGTAGACGATGAATGGATCGGTCGTGATCGCGAAGATGGCGGGAACGGAGTCGACAGCGAAGATCAGATCAGCGAACTCCACCAGGCATAACGCGAAGAACAAAGGTGTCGCCCACAGTACGCTCTTGCCCGTCACGGGATCGGGGTGCCGGACAAAAACGCACTGCCGTGGAGCGTCGGTGTCACGCGCATGATCTTGCGCAGCAAGATCAGCATCGGGTTCCGATCCAGGTTCGGCTGATGATCGACCATCCAAAGCATCTTGATACCGGTGAGCACGAGGAACGCACCGAATAGATACAGAATCCAGCTGAACTGTGAAACGAGCGCGGCACCCAAACCGATCATGATCGCGCGCAGCACAATGACGGCGAGGATGCCCCAGAACAGCACGCGGTGCTGGTATTGGCGCGGGATGGGAAAGTAGGAAAAGATCAGCGCGATGACAAAAACGTTGTCCATCGAGAGAGATTTCTCGATGACGAATCCGGTGAAATATTCGATGCCGCTTTCGGCTGCAAGCTGTGACCACAACCAAGCGCCGAACAGGAGCGCTACACCGATGTAGCCCGCCGACAGCAAGAGGCTTTCGCGAATGCCGATCTCTTCATTGCCTTTGTGTAGAACGCCAAGATCGAACGCCAGCAAGGCGACGACGATGGCGAGGAAGGTGAGCCAAAGTCAAACTTCTTGGCCAAGAAATGATTGGTTAAGAAACTCGAGTAGCCATTCTACGAAGTTCGCCTCTCGTATCGGGTGATAGGTGGGATGCTATCAAGCGAACCAGGCAGCGCCCGCACCAACCGTGAATAGGGCGCCAAAGCCCGCAAGGACCATTGCGTCGCGCGGGTTTTTCCGTGCATGCTCGTAGCCGGCCACCACGAAGGTCAGTGCCCCCAGCAATGCAATGCCGATCGCAATATCAGCCATTCTCGATCTCCAAGTGCTTTAGGTGATCGCAGGATAGCCGAGTCGATAATTCATAAAAAGCAGATAAATGGGAACGGAAGTTTCGTATAAATCGGATGATGTTCGGTCATTGCTAGGATCGGCACCGACAATGGAGCGCAATCCTTGCCACACCGCGGAGATGCGATGCCTGCGCTTGGGGCCGGGAGACATCGCACCTTTGTTTCGTGGCGATTTCAGGCCCATAGCTTGCTAAGCTCGGCGCCAAGAACGATGGCCCATACGACGATGCTGATCCCAACGGCTGCGGCGGCGACGTCCTTGATCACTTTTATTTTTTCATTGTGACGCTCTTCAACAAAGTCGCAAATCGCTTCGATGGCACTGTTGAAGATCTCAGCAACGAGCACTAAACCGGTCGCAAGCAAGATGAGCAGGGCATCGATCCAATCGCGCAAGGCGAGCACTGCGATCAGCATCACCGCCGACAGCACCAACTTGTACGCAACGCTGAAATCGTGAACGACTGCGAACCGCAGTCCCGAGATCACTGTTGCAATCTTGCGAAGTGGGTGGTAGCCGCGCTCGCCGGTACCGGTGAATTTGTTTTTCATGGGAGTCCAGTCAATCGTTGGCAACGCCGCGCGGCGCGTCATGCCGAACCGGCAGCAGGTGGGCTAAGGCTGCAACCCAGAGCGCAGCCGCGAGACATCCGGCCAGCACATCGGATGGAAAATGTACCTGCAGGTATAGCCGCGATACGCTGACGATCAGGATGAGTATTGCACCGAACGCCGCGATGTGTTCCAGTCGAGGCATCCTGAGGTGCTTGAGCACGACGACAAGGGCAATCACAAACGCTGTGATCTGCGCAGCATGGGCACTTGGAAAGGAGAGATCGATGGGCATGGCGACCACCGCTTCATGCCAATTGGGTCGCGGTCGCGCAACCGCCCATTTCATCCAGTGAGTCAATGCGCTGATTCCCACGAGGGCCGCGCCGACGAAGATCGCTTCGCGATGCCTTTGCAATCGGATCAGACACAGAATTGCAAAGGCTGCGAGCGGCAGGAGTACCGCAAGTGAGCCGAGCCAAGTGAATATCGATAGTAAATCGTCCAGCAGCGGGGAGCGGTTACTGGCGAACCAGTGGAGGACTCGCGCATCCAGCGAATGCGCTGTGCAGGAGGCACCATGGCATATCCAATGCGCGCCGATGAGCGCGATTGCGGCGATTGATGCAAGACTGATCGGGATGGTCAAGTAGTGGTATCGATCGGCGTGCCCCGACATGCTCGATTCAATGGATTGACGCACTGCGTAGACGCCCCCTTACGCATTCCGCGCGTCGGTATGACGCCGTGACGATGCGATGCGGCGCCATGAACCTCCTGCAGTTCGACGGATTGGCAATCGCATTGTTCAAGGTCCTATGGTTCGTCGTGTCGAGGTGTGACATGGTATTGCTCGCTTGTGCCGTGGCCGCTACTTCGCTTCTCGCAGCGCAGCGATTCGTTCTTCCAGCGGCGGATGCGTCATGAACAGTCGCTTGATGCCACCGCCACGGCCGCCGGCGATGCCGAAGGCGGCCATCTTGTCGGGAAGGCCTTCCGGGCGCCGCGCGCTCAAGCGCTCGAGTGCAGCGATCATGTTCTGTCGTCCGGCTAGATCGGCGCCGCCCTGATCGGCACGGAATTCGCGCCGTCGCGAGAACCACATGACGATGATGGAGGCGAGTACCCCCAATACGAGCTCGGCAACGACCATGGTGACGAAGAACGCCGGGCCGTGGCCGCGTTCAGTCTTGAAGACGACCTTGTCCACGACATGACCAATTACGCGGGAAAGAAATATGACGAAGGTATTCACCACACCTTGTATCAGCGCGAGGGTCACCATGTCACCGTTGGCGGCGTGAGCCACCTCATGCCCGACGACTGCCTCGGCTTCCTTGCGTGTCATTTGCCGCAAGAGACCGGTGGAGACCGCGATGAGTGAGCTGTTCTTGCTCATGCCGGTGGCAAAGGCGTTCATTTCCGGCGAATCGAATATTCCAACCTCAGGCATCTTGATGCCCGCTTGCGCGGCGTACTTGCGGACGGTGTCCACCAACCAGAGCTCGGTGTCATTCGCTGGTGTTTCGATCACCCGCACGCCCATCGCCCGCTTGGCGGTCCACTTGGAGATCGCGAGCGAGATGAACGAGCCGCCAAAACCCATCACCGCGGCAAAGATCAATAGCGAAGTGAGATCGAGGCCATTGGCATTGAGGTAAGGCTCGACGCCAAGAACCCGCATCGTGACCGACAGCACCAGCACGATGGCTACATTGGTACCAAGAAAAAGCAGGACGCGTTTCATGAAGGCGTTCTCGCAGAGTGTAACGGGGCAATCATTAGAGGGTGGTTTCGATCCGCACCCTTACGCCACCCTTAGATGGTTGCGCGATCGCGAAAATCAAGCGTTCGCCTTGTTTCGTGTAAGTGTGTCGCTCGGTATCCTGGGTCGCTGACTCCACGCTTTGCGTGTAACCCAGCGCCGCGAACGCCTTGGCGTAGTGCCCAAGCACCGACGTGTAATCTGCTTTGCCGCCGTACTCCACCACCGCCTGCGCGCCGTTCTTTTGCCAGCTGATGCGCACCAAACCCGGATAGCGTTCCACCGGCCCCAAATCACTGCCGGAAACATCGCGCAATGACTCGGTTGCCGATGCGTCCTCCTTCAAAGCGGGTATGAGTTCGCCGAGCTTTTCACGGGCGCCCGGCACCATCTTTCCCGCTTGCTCGATGACGCCCTGCGTGGCACTACGCACCGAGTCCGATGCGGGCCCTGACAGGGTCTGGACATGTCCCCATAGCCAGCCGATGAGAGCCAGTCCGGCCCATATCGCCACGGCGAACAGCAGTAACAAGCCGACGGCAAAGGCGACCCACGTCGAACCGCGCACTTTGGCGATCCTCGGTGCGAAGTTGGCCGCGTAGGCCAGGAAACCAAGCCTATTCATGACAATTTCCTTTCTGATCGAGAAGAGCGCAGTATCGGGAAATTTTTCGTTCAAGTAAATGCGAATGTTTCTTACTTAAGATTCGATAAATTCGAATGAACGTCGTCTCACTATCGACGTCCCGCCGCGATTCGCGGTAACGGCGAATATCATTCTCGTGGGTCTAGAGAACAGCGAAGGACAACCAATAGCCGGCTTGAATTACAAGCACCTGCACTATTTCTGGGTAGTCGCCAAGGCGGGCGGCATCGTGCGCGCGAGCGAACGTCTGCATCTCACACCGCAGACGATCAGCGGCCAGATCACTTTGTTTGAGGACCTGTTGGGCTACAAGCTTTTTGCGCGCGTCGGTCGGCGTCTCGAGCTGGCCGACGCGGGCCGCGTGGCGATGAGTTATGCCGACGGAATCTTCAGTCTTGGCGAGGAACTGACGGATGTTCTGCGCCAAAAGCCCACTGGGCGGCCGCGACAGTTCCGCGTGGGTATTTGCGACATCGTGCCGAAGTCGATCGCTTTTCGTTTGCTGGAACCCGCGCTGCGGATGGCCGATCCCGTGCATATCCACTGTCGAGAGCGCAAGCTGGCCGGACTGCTCGCCGATCCTGCCGTGCATCGACTCGATATCGTCTTGTCAGACAGCCCGATGCCTGGAAATGTAAACGTACATGTCGGTTCATGCGTATGCACGTCGATCGGAAACTCGAAGTCGCTGGGCAGATTGCCACGCACTTCGTGCCAGGACTCCCCGGCATCATCGGTGCGGAACGCGCCCGCCGCCGAAATGGCAACGAACATTCGCTTGGGATCGAGGGGTTCCAGCAGGGGCGTGTGAAGACACATGCTGCCCGCACCGGGCTCCCAGAACGATCCGGCGCCGTGGCCGCGCAGTCCGGCGAGTTTCTGCCAGGTGTGCACGCCATCGGTCGAGCGGAACAATGCGGCGTTCTCGACGCCGACATATACGGTATCGGGATCGGTGAGCGAGGGTTCAAGATGCCAGACCCGTCTACCCTCCTACAGGGGCGCCCGGTGCCGTCGTACCACTGGTGCGTACCCGCCCACGCCCCCAGAGGCGAACTTGTTGCCATGCGGTGTCCAGGTCTTGCCGCCGTCATTGGCGCGCTGGATGAGTTGCCCGAACCAGACGCTTGACCGCGACATGTACGATCGTTCACCATCCGGTTGGCGCCATCTATAATTTCCAGGCGGTAGCCCAATAGAGGAATTGCGATGTCAAACACGTTGCCGAATCGCAGCGAACGCGATGACCGCCCGCCCGTTGGCGTAGCGCATGTCTATCTTGACGCAGACCGCAAAGATGAATCGGCGCAATTCATGCGGACCATTGGCATGCGCCCAATCTTTGAAGGGCCGGAGGTTTGCGTCTACGAGATGCGCGGCGGGACGCACTTGATCCTCCGACTGAAAAAAGAAATCGTCGCAGGAAAAGCACCGTTCGACCTCATGGTCGATGACCTGCATGCAACGCGTGAGCAGTTTATTGCGCTTGGCTTTGCGCCCTCGCCGATCGAGGCCCGTCCGGCTATCGGTCATGATGTGTTCACGGTCCGCGAACCGTCAGGACACACCATCACATTTTTCTCGAGCCACGTTTCCGGCAAAGCGATATAGGGCTCGCTCTAACGAGGGTTGCGAACGCCCCCGCGGGGAGAGTTGGCCAAACGCGTCCGGGTCGTGCCACGCGAGGGTCGCACGCGACCGACTCAGGCGCTGGAATCGGATGGGTTCCTCCGGGCATACTTCTTGGCCGTCCCGGTCATTATCCTCATCGATCTTTTCCTGGCCCGCGACGACGTGAACGTCATCGCACGCACCGCTGGCGGTCGTGCTCTCTCGTGGATCGTCCATTGCTTGTCGACGATTTGCACGCCAACGCGAACGGGCAGTGTCTGGAAGGCGAAATATCGCGCTACCGATGTTCGGTTCACCATCTAACCTTGCCGCCGGCTATCCGCGCTGGTGAAGCGCAACCACGTCGCGATCCGGATCGCGCGCGAAGATCTCTTGTGCGCGCGGACCGAACCGGATCGGCCCACCACTCAGCACGATGCCCGCTCCTGCGATCTTGGCCCTTGCGTCAATGATGTCGGAACGGCGGTCTTCGTGGATCCGAGCAATACATAGCAGCGCACCGATCGATCGAGCTTTTGCACGCGAATGACGATGTGGGCAAGCCCAAGGATCGGAATGATATTTTTCACGGTCATCGACCTCTCAGAAATTTGGACTGTCTGCCCGGACAGCGTGTGCGCGCATCCGGATCCAGGGGCGTTGATTTATTCTCGATTCTGGTGGACAAGCTTGAGAAGAAGCGGCGCGAGCTGGCGCGTCGGATCGGTCTGTTCCTCGCGATGTTCATGCGGATTGGACTGCTTTTCCTGCTCGCCTGGATTGTCGGGCTGACTGAACCGATGCTCTCGCTGTTCGACTTCGAACTGTCGGGCCGTGACTTGATTCTGATTGGCGGCGGTCTTTTTCTGCTCTGGAAGAGCACCAAGGAGATTCACCAGTTGCTGGAGGGCGAGACCGGTGCTGCTTCCTCGGCAGTGTCCGCCACATTTTCCGCCGTAGTCGTCCAGATCGCGATCATCGATCTTGTCTTCTCGCTCGATTCGATCATCACGGCGGTCGGAATGGTCGACAGGGTGGAGGTGATGATTGCCGCGGTCGTGGTGTCAGTACTGCTAATGCTCGTCTTTGCCGGCCAGATCGGTCGCGTGGTCTCCACGCATCCAACGATCAAGATGCTCGCGCTCGCGTTCCTGCTGGTGATCGGCGTGGTATTGATTGCCGATGGGTTTGATCATCATGTCCCGAAAGGGTATGTCTACTTTGCCATGGCGTTTGCAGTGGCGGTCAAGGTGCTGAACGTTCGAATGCGCAAGCGCGCGGCGCGGCCCGACGAGCTGCACGAGCGCTACACACGGGACGGCGAGTGAATTAACGCGACTCTGACTGCGAAGTTCCAGGCTTGCATCGCTACGCGACGCGCCGCAAAATCCGCCCTGGTTGTGCGTCATTGCGCACGCCATCCCGCACGGCGATGCGGCCGTTCACCATGACATGCACGAATCCCACCGGATGCACTAACGGCCCGAGAACCGACGATCGGTCGTGGACCGCCTGGGGATCGAACACTACGATATCGGCGAATGCGCCCGCGCGAAGGCGGCCGCGGTCCACCAGACCGAGTCGCTCGGCGGGGCGGACGGTGACACGATTGACGGCCTCCGCGAGCGACAAGATGTTTTTTTCCCGCACATAGTGGCCGAGCAGCCGTGCGATCCAACCGTAGCCGCTGAGTGAGCCGATGGTGTTCTTGAGCGGGCCGCGCCGGGAGAGCGCGAGCGTGTCCGACATCACCATGCACTTCTGCTCGCGCATGCACATACAGACATCGGCATCGCTGAAGCTGCGCGACGTCCACATCAATTGGGGCAGACCTTCGCCTTCCTCCAGTAGCAGATCGAGCACGGCATCGAAGGGATCGACCGCGCGCCGCCGTCCGATGGCAGCGAAGCTTTGTCCGACCAGATCGTGGTTTGCAACCGATCCAAGCAGCAGGATGTCGTCCCATCGCCCCGCGGTCACCAGCCGCCAGATCGGGCGTGGATTGTCCTTCATCTTCTCGCGCAGGGCCGGGTCTTGCAATCGCGCGAGCGTCGCCCGAGTGCCACCGGCCCGCGCCCAGGGCGGCAGCACCGCGGCCACGATCGTATGGCTCCAGTCATGCGGAATGACATCAAAGCCGATATCGACGCCTTGCCGCTCGGCGCGGTAGATCAGTTCAAGCGCATGCTCCATCGCGTGCGCCGGCGCGCCGAATTTCGGTTGGATATGCGAGATCTGCAACGCGGCACCGGCATGGCGTGCCGTTGCGATCGCTTCCATGAAGCCAAGGTCATAGTAGATATCGCGGTTGCGCACATGGGTGGCATAGAGGCCGCCGCGTCGTGCCGTGACGGCGGTGAGGGCGGCGATTTCTTCCAGCGGCGCTGCATTGCCCGGCCAATACTCAAGCCCGGTCGAAAAGCCGATTGCACCCTCATCAAACGCTGCTTCGGTGAGCCGCACCATTGCTGCGATATCGGCCGTTGTGCTTGGCGCTGCCGCGTCCGCCTTGGCCGCTTGATGGATCGCGCCATGGCCGACGAATGCTGCGACGTTGACCGCCGGCCGCGCCTTGTCGAGTTGTTCGAGATACTGTCCGAAGCCACCCCAACTGACGTCGACGCCGACGTCGGCATAGCCGATGAAGGGACGATCGGCCGTGCCCGGGCGAAGCGGCGCGCAGCTATGTCCGCATTGCCCGATCACTTCGGTCGTCACGCCCTGACAGATCTGGCTGTCGGCGCGACCGTCGGCGAGCAACGTGAAATCAGAATGAGTGTGGATATCGATGAAGCCGGGTGCCACCGTAAGACCGGTCGCGTCGATCCGGTCCGCCGCCACCGCCTTGGACAAATCGCCGATGGCGGTGATCCGATCGCCTGTGATGCCGACATCGGCCGCGAAGCCCGGCGCGCCGGTGCCGTCGATCACGACGCCGCCCGCAATGATGTGATCGAACATGTTGTCTCCTAACAAGGCGCTATGCGGGGGGCGCGGACAGTCGCACCGGCAGCCGCTTGACACGAACCGGGGTGGGCGAGGCCGCCGCGGAGCGCGCCAGTTCCTGCGCAATGATGCGCACGCCGGGCTCGATGCGATCGACCGCGATCGACGAGTAGCCGATCCGCATGTGATTGCCGTGGTGCTTGCCATTGGCGAAAAACACATCGCCGGGCTCGACCACGACACCGCGCCCGTAGAGGCGCATCGCCAGATCGCGCGTGTCCACATCGGCCGGGCCGGTCACCCAGATGGCGGAGCCGCCTTGCGCGGCCATCGGCACCAGCGCCGGCGCGTGCGCGCTCAAGGCATCGCGCAGCGCACGCGCGCGGTCGCGATAGGCGATATTGAGCCGGCGAAGGAATGCCTCCTGATGGCCATGCGCGATAAAGCTCGCGGCCGCCTGCTGATTGTTGGTCGGCACATGTCGCATGACGAGACGCCGGAGCGCGCGAAGCTCCCGGATCAGCTCGGCCGGCGCGACCACATAGCCCAGGCGCAGGCCGTGCGCGAGCGTCTTGGAAAGACTGCCGATGTAGATGACGCGTCCGGAGCTGTCGAGACTTTTCAGCGCGGGCGTTGGCCGGCCGGAAAAATTGAGTTCGCTTTCATGATCGTCTTCGATGATGACGAAATCATCGCGCTCGGCGCGCGCGAGCAGCTCCTGCCGTCGTGCGAGCGGCATGGTGACCGTCGAGGGGCATTGGTGGCTTGGCGTCACATACACGTACTGGCAGGCCGACAGCGCGGCGCCGACGATCAGCCCATCGGCATCGATCCGGAGCGGGCGCACATGCCGGGTGCGCAGCGCGAAGTTGTTGCGTGCATCCGGATAACCCGGATTCTCGATCCCGGCAATCGTCGTTGCGCCGATGAGAAGCGTGGCGAGAAGGAAGGTTGCTTGCTGCGCGCCGGTGGTGACGAGAATCTGGTCGCGCTCAACCCAGATGCCGCGCGCCGGAAGCAGGCGGCTATGGATCTGCTCGACCAGCGCGTCGTCGTCGCGGTCGATCTGGTCGGGGGCCCAGCGGCGCAATGAGCGCCACTGCAAGGACTCCAACACGCATTCACGCCAATCGGCGCTCGGGAACAGCGAGCCGTCGAATTGCCCGTAGATGAACGGATAGGGCTGCTGCTGCCAGTCGTCCGGCTTTTGAATATTCCGCTGCGCCGAGGGGCGCAGTTTCAGGCGGGCGGACCAGTCGACCGTGCCGGGTAGGAACGCTTGATCGGCGCGTTGGCGGGCACCCAGGTAGGTCGCCTGCAAGTGTTCGCCGACGAAATAGCCGCTACGCAGCCGCGCGGTGATGAGGCCCTTGTCGGCAAGGGCCTGGAATGCCAGGATGACAGTCGTGCGCGACAGGCCGAGTGTTTGGGCCAAGAGGCGGCTGGAGGGCAATGCCTCGCCTGGGGACAGGAAGCCCTCCATCACTGCGTGCACCAGCATGTCGCGCAGTTGCCCTTGCAGGGTGCCGGCGCGTCCTTCGAAGCGGCGAAACAATCGCGGCCACATCAGTTCGCTGGTTCGAGCGCGTCGGGGCATTCCGGATCTCGTGGTGGTGTTGCAGCGCAGCGCTATTTTGGACTGATCGATTCATCGTATCTGGTATTAAGAGATTCTAGTCGGTCTCGTTATTGTGCGGGCAGCTTGTTCCGATGCGCGCGGATTCATTCTGAGGCATGCCATGCATTGCTCCAACGCCACTGCCGGTGGGAACGGTGTTAGCCGCGATGCGCGGATCGTTGCCATGCACGGCACGGCAACCGAGTTGAGCCACTAAGTGGCCGGCGCCCGCGACTACGCCCGCGCCTGGACCGGCATCGCGACGGTGGTCGTGCTGATCAGCTTCTGGTATCTCGGCTCCAAAGGCGGAGTCATCAACCCGCAGGTCTTTCCAACGCCTGAGCAATTCGCGGCGGCGGCGCGCCAGCTTGTATTCGGCGAAGGGTTCGCCGATGGGCGTATCCACGAGCACATCCTGCAAAGCGTGAAGTTGATCGTAATGGGCTTTTTCGCCGCTACCGCGATCGGCGTGCCGCTTGGCCTTTGGATGGGCTGGAGCCGCAAGGCCGAGGCGATCGTCAATCCGATTTTTCTGCTCATCCGACCGATCCCTGCACTCGCGTGGATACCGCTTGCGATCGTCTGGCTGGGCCTCGAAGACGCCGCCAAGGTGATGATCCTCTGGTTCGCCGCCTTCGTGCCGTCGGTGATCAACAGTTTCTCCGGCGTCCGTAGCATCGATCGGCCGATCATCGAGGCAAGCCGCATGCTTGGTGTGCGCGGCTGGTCGGTAGTGAAGGATGTCATCGTCCCCGGTGCGTTGCCCTCGATCTTCACCGGTCTTAGGCTTTCCTTGCAGGGTTGTCTCACCGCGCTCGTCGCAGCGGAGCTGCTCGGTGCGTTGCTTGGCATGGGCAAGGTGCTCTATCAGGCCGGGCTGGATATTTATCCGGCGATGATCCTCGCGGGTATGGTGGCCGTTGCGGTGGTGGGCTTTGCGCTCACCGCGGTCCTCGATTTCGTCGAGCGTCGCTCGATGCCGTGGCGCACGCAACGCTGAGGGCCCAGTCGATGGACGCTAAACTTACGAACGCCCAGATCGCCGTTCTGTCGGCAACCGGCCTCTTCGTGTTTTTCAGTTTGTGGACCTTCTCCGCGTGGATCGAGCTCGCACCGCGCAAGTTCCTGCCGCTACCCTGGGATGTGATCGAACGTGGCATTGCCCTCTTCACGCAGCCGTTCTCGGGGCAGACCCTGCAAGGCCACCTCGCGGCGAGCATCGATCGCTACGTGCGCGGGTTCGTGCTGGCTGCCGCGATCGGCGTGCCGCTTGGCCTGATGATGGGCTGGTATCGCTGGCTCGACAACATCATCACACCGCTCTTTGACAGCTTGCGATTCATCGCGCCGATCGCCTGGGTCCCGTTCGCGGCGCTCTGGTTCGGCACCGGCATCGGCGGGCCGACGATGATTATCTTCGCGGGCGCGTTTCCACCGTGTCTTATTAATGCCTACCGGGGCGCGCGCTTCGTCGAGAAGAAGTACATCGAGGCGGCCCAGGTCTATGGCGCATCCGGACCCCGCATCGTCTACGAGGTGCTGCTGCCGGCATCGCTGCCGTCGATCATATCGGGCTTGCGCGTGAGTGCCGGGGCCGGCTGGCAATCGTTGATCGGTGCCGAGCTGATCGCCGCCAACAGCGGAATCGGTCTCATGATGGTGCGCGGTCAAGGCGCGCTCGACACATCGATCGTGATGGTCGGCATGATCGCGGTGGGCGTGTTCGGCCTGCTGGTCGATGTGGCGCTGCGCGGCGTCGAAGCCTGGGTTCAACGCAAACGGGGGCAGTAAAGACATGGCCAATATCGTCCTCGACAATGTATCGCGCAACTTCGCGCGTGACGGCAAAGAGTTCCTCGCGCTCGACAAGGTAAGCATCGTTGTCGAAGACCGCGAGTTCGTCGCCGTGGTCGGCCCCTCTGGGTGCGGCAAGACGACCTGCATGCGCATGGCCGCGGGCCTGGAATTTCCAAGCTCGGGTAGCGTCAAGGTCGGCGGCAAGGCGGTCAGGAAGCCCGGGCCGGACCGCGCCGTGGTGTTCCAGCAGTTCGCGCTGTTTCCCTGGAAGACGGTGCAGGAGAACATCCAGTTCGGACTGCGCTCGCTTGGCGTATCGCGCGACGAGGCGGCCGACCGCATCGCCAAGAACCTGAAGCTGATGAACCTGGAAGGCTATGAGTCGGCGTACCCGCACCAGCTTTCAGGGGGCATGCAGCAGCGGGTGGCGATCGCGCGTGCCTATGTGCTCAATCCCGATGTGCTGCTGATGGATGAGCCGTTCGGCGCGCTCGATGCACAGACGCGCACGGTGATGCAAGAAGAGCTGCTGCGCGTGGGTCGTGCCAATCCGCGTACGGTCATGTTCATCACCCACGCCGTCGAGGAAGCCGTGTACCTCGCCGATCGCGTGATCGTCATGACCCGCCGTCCGGGCAAGATCAAGGAAACCATCGACGTGAAGCCGGTGCGCGAGGCCGAAAGCTGGCAGAAGTACGAGCGCATCGAAGACGTCATGGACCTCGCATCGTTCGTGCATCTGCGCACCAAGATCTGGCGGCTGCTGCGCGAGCAGCACGATCCTGGTGACCACTGATCCTCGGTATATCCCGTTGTTCCCTAGCCGTTGATCCAAGACTGGAGAGTCCCGTATGAAGACGATGATCCGCAACTCGCTGGTCGGCACGCTGATTGCCCTGGGCGCAGCGGGTGCCAGCGCGCAGGAATTGAAGGAAGTGCGCATCAGCTCGCAGCCGGCGCTGCTTGGCTCCGTACCGTTTCTGCTGGCCGAGGAAAAAGGCTGGTGGAAGGAAGTCGGTTTGAAGGTGACGATCACGAATTTTCCGGCCGGCGCGCCACAGATCGCCGCGAGCAAGTCATGGGATGTCGGCTACACCGGATCAGTGCCCGCGGTGCTGGGGGCGGTGCGTTTCAATCTGCATACGATCGCGTTCTCCGACGACCAGTCGGCCACCAACGCCTTGTACGTGCGCGGGCCGAAAGCCGATGCGCTGATCAAGACACCGGGTGCGCTCAAGGGTGGCACCGTTTTTCTCACCGGTAATTCCACGGTGGATCTGGCCGCCCGCTCATGCATGCAAAAGTTCGGTCTCGTCAAGGGCGATGTCATCGTGCGTTCGATGGGCCAGGCCGAGATTATCGCGGCGATGAGCTCGGGCAGCGCCGATGTCGGCGGACTGTGGGCCCCCAACACCTACACGGTGGAAGAGAAAGCGGGTGCGAAGCTGCTTTGTTCGGGCAAGGACGCCGGTGTGATGGTGCCCGGAAACCTCGTCGCGCGCGCCGAATGGGCGAAAGAAAACCCGCAATCGGCGGCGCGCTTCCTGGCGGTCTACCTGCGCGCGCAGCGCTACCTCGCCGCCAATCGCAAAGAGGCGCTCGCGATAATGAAGAAGCACTACGAAGTGGGCGGCGTGAACATCTCCGAGGCGGCGATGAATAAGGAGTTTGATCTGCGGCCGACGTTTGATCTTGCCGCGCACCTTGCGCTGTTTGCGCGCGGCACACAGGCTTCACGCGCCGATGCGACGATGAACACGATCGCGGCGTTCATGAAGGAAGTGGGGTCGCTGCGGGCCGACGAGGCGTTGCCCGACCCGAAGACCTATGTGACCGACGAGTACTTGAAGTTGATCGACGGTGATCCCCAACTGAAAGCGTTCGCGAACCGCAGTAGTTGACCCGACCGCAGGCAGCCGCCCGCACCACCCGATGGCACGGCAGGCGGGCAGCGGTCGGTGACGAAAACAAGCGATCTGGAGGTTTTCATGCCGGTTGAGTTTTTGAAGAAGGCAACGCCACCGGTGCAGGCGATCGATACGGCGACCGCCGAGACGGTGCGTCGCATCCTTGGCGAGATCGAAGCGGGTGGTGAACGCAGGGTGCGCGAGCTGGCGAGTGAGTTCGACGGCTGGCATGGTGACATCGTCGTGAGCGAAGCCGAGTTCGTGCGCGCCGCCGCATCGCTCAGCCGGGGCGTCAAGGATGACATCGCCTTTGCCCGCGATCGTGTGCAGGACTTCGCGCGCCGCCAGCGCGATTCCATGCACGAATTCCGGGCCGAGCTGTTGCCGGGGCTGGTTGCCGGGCAGCGGCTGATCCCATGCAGCACCGCGGGCTGCTACGTTCCCGGCGGCCGCTATGCGCACGCGGCGAGCGCGATCATGAGCGTCGGTACCGCTTCGGTAGCGGGTGTTCGCAACATCATCGCCGCCACGCCCGCGCACAAGGATGCCGGCATCAATCCGGCCATCCTGTACGCCATGCAGCTCTGTGGCGTGCATACCGTGCTGGCATTGGGTGGCGTGCAGGCGGTGGCCGCGCTGGCATTCGGCCTCTTTACCGGCAAGCCGGCCGATATCATCGTCGGGCCGGGCAATCGCTTTGTTGCCGAGGCGAAGCGCATGCTGTTCGGTCGGGTCGGCATCGACGTCGTGGCCGGGCCCACCGAGTCGGCCATCATCGCCGACGACAGCGCTGATCCGGCGATCGTTACGGCCGATCTGATCGGTCAAGCGGAGCACGGTCCTGATTCGCCGGTGTGGCTGATCACCACATCCAGGACGCTCGGTGAACAAGTCCTCGCCCTCGCGCCGACAGTAATCGCTGCCTTGCCCGACCTCGCGCGCGCCGCCGCAACCGCTGCGTGGCGCGACTATGCCGAAGTGGTCTTGTGCACCACCCGCGACGAAGCGGTCGAGGTGAGCGACCGATATGCCTGCGAACACTTGCAGGTGATGGCGCGTGACCTTGACTGGTGGCTCGCGCAACTGACCAACTACGGGTCGCTCTTTCTTGGCGAAGAGACGACGGTGGCGTACGGCGACAAATGCAGCGGGCCGAATCATATCTTGCCGACCAAGGGGGCGGCCCGCTACTCGGGCGGCCTCAACGTTGGAAAATTCATCAAGACCGTGACCTGGCAGCGTCTTAACCGCGATGCATCGCGAACGGTGGGGCAGGTCGCGGCACGCATCTCGCGCCTGGAAGGCATGGAGGGCCACGCCCGTACCGGTGATGTGCGATTGCAGAAGTACTATCCAGAGGAGAGCTTTGATCTTGGCACCTTGGGCGGGCACGGGCGCTGATTCCAATACCATGAACGTCGCTCCCCTCGACATTGATCTCACGCAGCAAGAGCCCATTCCTGCTGCGGGCGTCGCTGCGGCCCTCGCGTTGATGACGAGCGGCAAGTTGCATCGGTACGGTGAAACCGGCGGCAAGCCAAGCGAAGTGTCGGCATTGGAGGCCGACTTTGCGCGTGAGCTTGGCGTGCGCTACTGCGTTGCGATGAATTCCTGTGGCTCGACGATGTTCGTCGCCCTCAAGGCCGCGGGCGTCCAGCCGGGCGATGCCGTGTTATCGAACTGCTTTACGCTGGCGCCCGTACCGGGGGCGATCGCGCATGCCGGCGCACGGCCGGTGCTCGTGGATGTCAGTGACGATTACACGATCGACCTTGCCGATCTCGACCTGAAGGCCGGCGCGACCGGCGCGAAGACGCTGCTGTTGTCCCACATGCGCGGACACATCTGCGATATGCGGGCGCTCATGGCGATCTGTGCGCGTCATGGCGTGCAGGTCATCGAGGACTGCGCCCATACGATGGGCGCCGCGTGGGCCGGGAAAGCAACCGGCACCTGGGGTCGCGCCGGTTGTTTCAGTCTGCAAAGCTACAAACATGCCAATGCGGGCGAAGGCGGGTTACTTGCGACCGACGACGAAGATATCGCCGCGCAGGCGATCCTCTGCTCCGGCAGCTATATGCTTTACGCTTCGCATAGTGCCCGGCCGGGCGACGCGGTGTTCGAGCGATGGCAATACCTGACCCCGAATTTCAGCCTGCGAATGAGCAATCTTGCGGCCGCCATCGTCCGTCCGCAATTGGGTGCCGTACTCGTTGACCGCGCTGAACGATGGAATGAACGTTATGCGTGGATAACCGATGCACTCGCCGATATTCCGCATGTTCGGCTGCCGTATCGTCCGGTCGACGAACAATTCGTGGCAAGCTCCGTCCAGTTCTCGCTGGTTGGCCTGACGCGTACCCAGATGCGGCGCTTTATCGCTGCCGGTACCGAACGCGGGGTGCATGTGAAATGGTTCGGCGCTGAAGAGCCGGTCGGCTTTACAAGCGTATGGACGCACTGGCGCTACTTTGGCGGCGCACAGGCGCTGCCGAACGCGGAGCGTGTGCTGGGCGGACTGTGTGATATGCGCCTGCCGCTCACCCTGACGCGCACCGATTGCAAGGCGATCGGCAACGTGCTGCGCGCCGCGATGGCCGATGCCGCCGGCTGAATTTGCGCGCGCCCCTTTTATTTGCACGCCCCCTTTATTTCCAGCCCCTTGTCCATCACCGAGGTCAATGATGAAACTCGCCAAATTTCCCCGCCTGCGCATTACCCACGGGCCCACGCCGCTCGAATCGATGCCCCGCCTCACCGAAGCACTGGCCGGACCTAACCTCTGGATCAAGCGTGACGACTGCACCGGCTTGGCGACCGGCGGCAACAAGACCCGCAAGCTGGAATACCTGATGGCCGAGGCCTTGCAGCGCGGCGCCGATACCGTCATCACCCAAGGGGCCACGCAATCCAACCATGCGCGCCAGACAGCGGCCATCGCGGCGAAACTCGGAATGCGTTGCCATATCATTCTGGAAGACCGCACCGGCTACACGTTCGACGACTACCGGAATTCAGGCAACGTATTCCTCGACCACTTGTATGGCGCGAGCGTCTCCGAGGTACCGATCGATACCGACATGGATGCCGCCATGGCCGCGCTCGCCGACCGCTTGCGATCGGATCGCCGCAAACCCTATGTCATTCCAGGAGGCGGTTCGAATCCGATCGGGGCGCTCGGGTATGTCACCTGCGCACTCGAACTGATCGACCAGGCGAACAATGCGGCACTCGACATCGATTGTCTGGTGCATGCGACGGGTAGCGCGGGGACGCAAGCCGGACTGGTGACCGGTCTGCAAGGCGCGCGATCGCAAATTCCGGTGCTGGGGATAGGCGTGCGCGCTGCACGTGCGCCGCAGGAAGAGCGCGTCTACAACCTGTGCGTAAAGACCGCTGATCTGCTTGGCGTGAGCGGTGCGGTGGCACGCGATGCGGTGGTGGCTAACTGTGACTACGTCGGTGCGGGCTACGGCCGGCCGACACCTGGCATGATCGAGGCGGTCACCATGGTGGCGCGTACCGAAGGCATCCTGCTCGACCCGGTCTACTCGGGCAAGGGCATGGCAGGCCTCATCGATCTTATCCGCAAGGGACATTTCAAAAAGGGACAGAACGTCGTGTTCCTGCACACCGGCGGCGCGGTGGGGCTGTACGGCTACATGCATGCATTCGGCAGCGTGCTGCCGGCGTAAGAGGGGGCAGCGTGCTGCCGGCGTTAGAGGGGGGCAGCGTGCTGCCGGCGTAAGAGGGGGCAGCGTGCTGCCGGCGTAAGAGGGTGTCGATTGATTCTTGAGCTTGCGATGCAAGGTGGCCGGGCCGCCGGGATCTCACTGCGAAGATTACGAATAGAGAGGATGCGATGATCGGTGTGATCGGCGGCATGGGCCCGTTGGCGACGGTTGATTTCCTCACCAAAGTGATCGAGGAGGCGGGTGCTGACGACGACGCCGATCATGTGCCGATGCTGATCAGCTGCGATCCGCGCATTCCAAAGCGGCCGGCCGCCATTCTGGACGGTGGTGCGTCCCCCTTTCCGGTACTCCGCCAGATTCGCGATCGACTGCTTGCCGGTGGCGCAACCGCTCTGGTGATGCCTTGCAATACCGCGCACTACTGGTACGAAGAACTCGCGGCCGATTCACCGGTCCCGTTCTTAAGCATCGTTGAGGCCGGCTGTGATGCAGCCCGGCACGTCACGCCGGCGGGCGGCGCGATCGCAATTGCCGCCACTCGCGCGACTCTGGCAGCGCGCGTGTTCGATACACCGCTCGTGCGCCGCGGTTTGATCCCGTTGGTGCCGACGGATGCCGAACTGGATGAATGGCTGCTCCCGGCCATTGCGGCGGTCAAGGCCGGGCAACTTTCCCTTGGAGGCGAGCTATTGGAAGGAGCCCTGTGCGCGTTTGCCGATCGCGGTGTGGCGCGCGTGCTGCTGGCTTGCACTGAGTTGCCGATTGCACTCGCCGCGACGGATGGCGCACTAAGCGGCTCCTGTATTGATCCCTCAAGGGCCCTGGCCCGGGCGACGGTCTTGCATTGGCGTGGTAGCTTGCGCGATGCTGCCGGCCCGCGCTCCGGATGACACCAGTCGCCTACCTGGGCAGCATTGCGTCGCGATGGGTCCGGTCGAAATGAAACTTCCGCGGTCAGAATTGAGTTTGGATGGGCCGCGCTATTGCGCATGCGGTCGCCAGGCCGGTCGACTCACGCCGGCCGCGCGCGACCAAGTACCTCGGGGTTGACGACGTTGATCGGGCTGCCGGCCGCAAACGCGTTGACCTGATCGAAAATATCGGCGAATTGAGTCTCGAATTCGTCGCGGGTCACGTAGACGATGTGGGGCGTGCAGATCACGTTGTCCATGCGCAGCAGTTCGTGTTGCGGATCCAGCAGCGGCTCCTGCTCATACACGTCTACCGCAGCCATGCCAGGCCGGCCCGGGCGCAAAGCGGACACGAGTGCGCCAGCCTCCACGAGTCCCGCACGGCTGGTGTTCACGAACAGCGCATCCGGCTTCATCAGCGCCAGGTCCTCGCACGTGGCGATCCCGCGTGTGGCCGGCACCAGCCGCATGTGCAGCGACAGGACATCGCAGCGCTCGAAGAACGCGTGCTTCGACGCCGCCACCTCGTGGCCATCGGCGGCGGCCGCGTCGCGCGAGGCCTCACGGGCCCAGATCACGACTTGCATGTTGAAGGCGCGGCCATAGGTGGCAACCGCCCGGGCGATGCGCCCGTAGCCGTACAGCCCGAGCGTCTTGCCGCGCAGCGTGTGCCCAACGCCGATCTGCCAGATGCCACGGCGCAATGCGGCCACCTGCTGCGGGATCTGCCGCATCGCGCCAAGGATGAGTCCGAAGGTCAGTTCGGCGGCTGCATATGAGGGCGTGCCGGGGTGCTGATCGGAAGACACGACGATACCGTGGCGTGTACAGGCGTCGACGTCGATGTGCGGATAGACGCTGCGTTGACTGATCAGTCGCAGGCGGGGCAGGCGCTCGATCAGCGACGCCCCGATGGCGGTGCGCTCGCGAAACAGCACCACCGCCTCGGCATCGGCCAGACGCGCCGCGAGCGCGTCGGGATCCTCGACATGGTCGGTGTGCACAGTGACCTGATGGCTTTGCAGCCGACGGAAACAGTCGAGCGTGCGCAGCGTGTCGAACCAGTCGTCCAGGATGGTAACTCTCATGGCTTGTTTGCGCCTTGTCGATGCCGATACGCGGGTTGGATCGCGTTGCTAGCATCTTCGCCCGCTGGCGCGCCGGGATTGTCGAGAGAGGCTCGAACCTTTTGCGCGTGAACGGCACTATGGTCGCGCGAAGTCCGGGATGCGAAACCGTTTTCGATAGGCACCCGGCGCCATACCCGTGGTGCGCTTGAACAGCCGCCGGAAAAAAGCGGCGTCCTCATAGCCCACCCGCCAGGCGACTTCGTCGGCCGGCGCAGCGGTGCGCTCGAGCCGGCGCTTGGCATCTTCGATGCGCAGGCGCTGCACATAGGCGAGCGGTGCCAGCCCGGTCGCTGCGGTGAAGCGCCGCTTGAAAGTGCGTTCAGCCAGCTTCGACTGCTTGACCATTTCCTCGACCGGGTTCGCGACCGAGAAATGCGTGCTCAACCAGCGCTGTGCGCCTTCGATCTCGGCGTCGCCATGGTCGCTCTTGCCTTCGAAGCTGATGTAGGGCGCCAGGCCGTCCTGGTGCCATTGCAGCGCAAAGAGGCGTGCGATCTCCTGCGCATCGGTCGCGCCGGCATAACGTGCGATGAGATAGAGCGCCATGTCGTGCCAAGTCGTCGATGCACCTGAACTGATCAGGTCTTCGCGCAGCCCCGAAATCACCAGCACACGCTCGGGATGGATGGTCACCGCGGGAAACGCGGCCGCGAAGTAGCGCGCGTAGCCGAAGTGCACGGTCGCGTCCTTGCCGTCGAACAGACCCGTCTCGGCCAGCAGGAAGATGCCCGAGCAGGCCGAGCACAACACCGCGCCGCGTGCGTGCATGCGCTGCAGCCAATCGACCAGGCGCGGATAGCGGCCTGATTGCCAGGCTGCGCCGCGCACCAGGACTGAGGGCACGATCACGATGTCGCTGGCCTCGATGGTGTCGATCGAACGCTGCACCTGGATCGGCACGCCGCTGGCCAAGCCGAGCGGGCCGACCGACTCGCCAACGATCTCGACCTGAAACGGTGCGCGTATCTGCGCGTTCGGCGGGTCGATCAAGGCGGGTGCGTTCAACACATCGTAGATGCCGGCCAGCGTGGAGATCGCCGCATCGGGCAAGGCCACCAAGGCCACGTGGCGGCCGGCTGGACGGGCTGGTGATGCGGGGCAACTTGCGGGTTTGGACATAGCCTCTTTCACTCGCGGTGGCACGAACGAACCGATCCTGGGCGAATTCAGCTCTGCCGCGAACCGGGCCATTTCGCAATCATGAGCGCCTTGTTCAACCGCTCCATGTTGCGAGCACGAAAAGGATAAACCATGAAGGCACTTCACACGTCTTGGCGCGCCATTGTCGCCGGTCTGCTCAACGTCGCCGCCGCAGCCAGCCTCGGCGCTGCCCTCGCCAGCCCCGCACCTGCCATCGCCAAAGACGCCGTCGGCGCGCGCCACCCGCACCGCCAGATCAACACCGTGGTCCACTGGAACAGCGTGGTCGAAGCCGCGTTCACGCCGAGCCAGGGCACCAACCCGATGGCGCAGTCGCGTACCTTGTCGATCCTACACGCGTCGATGCACGATGCGCTCAACGCGATCGACCGCCGCTACGCGTCCTACACACCGGGCCTGGCGGCGGCGCCGAAAGCCTCGCCCGATGCAGCGGTGGCCGCGGCCGCGCGTGAAGTGCTGCTCAGGCTGCTGCCCGAGCAGGCGACGCTCGTCGAGACCGCGTACCGAAGCGCGCTCGTCAACGTGCGCGATGGCCAGGCCAAAACCACGGGCATCGCCACCGGCCAGGCGGCCGCGTTGGCGACGATGAACCGCCGCCGAGACGATGGGGCCGACCGCGCAGCGATTCCCTACGTCGCGAATCCCGTCGCCGGCGAGTACCAGTTCACCGCGCCGTTCGATTTTGCGGCACAGCCCGGCTGGGGCCGCGTCACGCCCTTCGTGATCGATCTACGCGAGCACGCCCTCGAAGGGCCGCAGGCGCTCACCGGCGCACAGTACGCGCACGACTTCGCACTCGTGAATGAGATCGGCCGCGACAACAGCAAGACGCGCAGCCCCGAGCAGTCGGAGATTGCCAGGTTCTGGTACGAAGACTCGCCACTCGGATGGAACCGCATCGCCAACACCGTGGTGCGGCAACGCGGACTCGATGCGTGGGAAGCGGCGCGTGCTTTCACGTTGGTGCACTTCGCGATGGCCGACGGCTTCATTGCCGGCTTCGACGAGAAGTACAAGCACCGCTTCTGGCGCCCGATCACGGCGATCCACGCCGCGGCCACTGACGGCAACCCGCTCACCGAGGCCGATGCCGCCTGGCAGCCGTTTCTGGTGACGCCGCCGGTGCCGGACTATCCGTCCACGCACACGGTGTTGGGTTGGGCTGCCGCGGAAGTGTTGATCGACCTCTTCGGCGATCGCGTGCGCTACGCCATGACCAGCCTGACGCTGCCGGGCGTGACACGCCACTACCGCGGCTTCTCGCGGGCCGCAGACGAGAACGGCTTGTCGCGGCTGTATGCCGGCATCCATTTCAAATACGCGATCGACGAAGGACGACGTCAGGGCCGCAGCATCGGCCGGGCGGTGGCCGAGGCACTCGCGCCCTTGCACTGAACCACCCACCAAAGGAAATTAATCATGGACACACCCGTCATCGATCAAGCGAAGCTCGACGCGTTCGTCGCGCGGGCTGTCGGCGATCTGGCAAGCGGCTACACCGGCATCATGGTCAGCGTGGGGCACAAACTGGGTCTGTACAAGGCGATGGCGGGCGCGGGCCCGCTGAGTGCCAAGGAACTTGCCGCGCGCGCCGGTTGCGCCGAGCGCTACGTGCGTGAGTGGTTGAACGCGCAGGCCGCCTCCGGCTACGTGGGCTTCCACGCGATCAGTGAGACCTATGAGCTCTCGCCCGAGCAGGCGATGGTGTTGGCCGACGAGGACAGTCCGACCTACGTACCGCACGCCTGGAATGTGCCCGCCGCAATGTGGTCCGACGAGTCCAAGGCACTCGAGGCCTTTCGTACCGGCCGCGGCGTGGCCTGGGGCGATCACGACCCACGCATGGCCTGTGGCGTGGCCGCGTTCTACCGCAACGGCTATCGCGCCAGCCTCGTGCCGCAGTGGCTGCCGGCGCTGGATGGCGTGGTGGCGCAACTCGAAGCCGGCATTGCCGTGGCGGATGTGGGCTGCGGCCATGGCCACTCGACGCTGCTGATGGCGCAGGCGTTTCCGAAATCGCGCTTCTTCGGCTTCGACACCCATCCGGCGTCAATCGAGGCGGCGCGGCGCAGCGCCGAAGCGGCGGGCGTCGCCGATCGCGTGACCTTCTCGGTGGCGCACGCCGTGGACTATCCGGACCATCGCTACGGCCTCGTCTGCTTCTTTGACATGCTGCACGACCTCGGCGACCCGGTGGCCGCCGCGCGGCGTGCGGCCGAGGTGCTCGCGCCGGGGGGCACGGTGATGCTGGTGGAGCCTTTCGCGAACGACCGGGTCGAGGACAACCTCTCGCCCGTGGGCCGGCTCTACTACGCCGCCTCGTGCGTGATCTGCTGCGCGCATGCGATCTCCGAGGGCGGCAAGCTCGTGCTCGGCGCGCAGGCCGGCCCCAAGCGTCTGGCTGAGGTGTTTCGCAAGGCCGGCTTCACGCACTTCCGGCGTGCCGCCGAGACGCCGTTCAATCTGATCTGCGAGATCAGGCGCTGAGCGTCGGCGACGACGGTTCGATCAGGCGCCGCCGAGCGCGCTACCCGCCTCGCGCAGGCGCGATTTGAGTCCACCGAAGCGGCGCCGGTACTGCGTCGGCGACATCATCACCTTGCGGCGGAAGAGCCGATTGAAGAAGCTCGCGTCGCGGTAGCCCACCTCGAAGGCGATCGACTCGATCGACGCATCGCCCGACTCGAGCATCTGCTTTGCCTCCTCGAGGCGCAGGTGCTGTACGTAGTCGAGCGGAGCCATGCCAGTGGCCTGCGCGAAGCGGCGCTTGAAGGTGCGTTCGGCGAGCCCCGAGATCGCGACCATCTGCGCCACGGGCGCCTCGTGCTGGTAGTGCTCGGCGGCCCAGACCTGCGCCGCGGCCACCACCGGGTCGCTCGCCTGCGCGCCATGGCGCAGCGACGCATAGGCGATCGGACTGGTCGCGGCCCAGTCGATCAGGTTGATGCGGGCCACCTGCATCGCCGCCTCGGCGCCCGCGAAGCGGCTGATCAGCGCCATCACGAGCTGGTGCCAGGCGATGCCGCTGCCGGCCATCACGATGCGCTGCCCGGCACCGGCGAACAGCAAGCCACGCTCCGGGAACCAGCGCGTGCCCGGATAGTCGCGCTTCAGTGCATCGCAGTAGGCCCAGTGCGACGTGGCGTCCAGCCCCTCGAGCAGGCCGGTGCGCGCGAGCAGCACGGCCCCCGAGCACGATGACGCGAGGATCGAACCCAGCGCGTGGCGCTCGCGCAGCCAATCGACCTCGGCGTCGTAGGCCGTGCCGAGCGGCTCCCCTGGCGGTATCGCGATGTCGGTGACGCACACCACATCGGGTGACCCGCAGGCGTCGAACGAGGCGTCCGGCACGATGCGCACCCCGTTCGCGCCCTCGAGAGGCTGGCCGTCGCGGCTCACGACCATCGAGCGGAACGGCGACGCGGCGTGGCCGCCGTGCATCATCGACCAGTCGCGGTGCACGCCGGATAAGCAGTCGTGGAATCCGTACAGCGTCGCGGCGGTGACATCGGGCATCGCGAGCAAGGCCACGGTGATCGGTCGATTCGTCATGGACGCCTCGGCGTGGCAGGAATGAACGGATTCTTGCCGAAACGCCGCTGTCCGGCAAGCCTCTGCGTCGGCACACTCGCGGTCCACATTGTTGCTCAATCAACCTCTCACCGGAGCATTCCCATGCCGACCCCCCTTGAACTATTGTTCGATCCAGTCACCCTGACAATGCTCGCGATGTTCGCCGCGCTCGCACTCGCCGAACACCTCTTCCCGGGCCGCCCGCTGCCGCACATGCCCGGCTGGCAGGCACGCGCGCTCGCCGTGTTCGCCGTCTACTTCCTGCTGTCCTCCTACCTGCCGCTCTTCTGGGCCGACGCGCTCGCGCCGCTGCAGCGCTTCGACCTGTCCGGCTGGCCCACCTGGGCCGCCGCCGCGCTCGGTCTCGTCGTCTACGAGTTGTTCGCCTACGCCTACCACCGTGGCATGCACAGCGTTGACACCTGGTTCCGCGTCTCGCATCAGATGCACCACAGCGCCGAACGGCTCGACGTCTACGGCGCGTTCTGGTTCAGCCCGCTCGACATCGTGGGCTGGACGCTGGTGCCGAGCGTGGCACTCACGCTGCTCGGCCTGCCGCCAGCGGCCGCGACGACAACGATCCTCGTGATCACTTTCCTCGGGATCTTCCAACACGCAAACCTGCGCACGCCGCGCTGGTTGGGCTACTTCGTGCAGCGCCCGGAGAGCCACACGATCCACCATGCGCGTGGCATCCACGCGAAAAACTACGCCGACCTGCCGCTGATCGACACGGTCTTCGGTACCTTCGAGAACCCGCGCCGCTTCGAGCATGCCACCGGGTTTTGGGACAGCGCCTCGGCTCGCGTGCTCGACATGCTGCTCGCCCGCGACGTGTCCCGATCCGCCGCCAACCGCCCCTGAGGATCGCAAGATGAAACCCGCTCTTCGCCGGATCCAGCTCCCCGGCCGCGTGCGGCTCGAGTTCGCCGGATTGCTGCGTGCTGGCACGATGCCGTGGTTCGACCGGCTGCCCGAGTTGTTGGGCAAAATCCGGACCGCCCGGTTTGTCGAATACGCCGACGCCGGGCATGCGATGCACTGGCAGGAGCCGCAACGCTTCGCCCTCGACCTGACCCGTTTTGTCACCCTGGTCGCCGCCGGCGCGGCGATCGCCTGATCTCGAAGGACTCAAACATGACCGTTCTGATCGACACCTTGGGTCATCCGGTGAGCGGCGCCACTGCCACCGCGATCGACCACTACGAGCAGGCCGCGCACGAGCTGCGTTGCCTGATCGGCGACCCGCTTACGACGATCGACCGTGCGCTCGCCCTGGCGCCGGGCATGTCGATCGCGCACACGCTGCGCGCCTGGCTGCACCTGCTCGGCACCGAGGCGCCAGCGGTCGCGGCCGCGCGCGAGGCGGCCGAAGCCGCCGCACGCCACGCTGGTACCGATCGGGAGCGGATGCATGCGCACTCCGCCGCGCTCGTCGCCGCCGGCCGCTGGCGCGACGGCGCGCACCTGCTGGAGGACCTGTCAGCGCAGCATCCGCGCGACCTGCTCGCGCTGCAGGCCGGCCATCAGGTGGACTTCTTCACCGGCGATTCGCGCATGCTGCGCGACCGCATCGCGCGCGTGCGGTCGCACTGGAATGACGCGATGCCCGGCCACCATGCGGTGCTCGGCATGCACGCCTTCGGGCTCGAGGAGACCAGCGACTACGTGCAGGCCGAGCGCACCGGACGCCGGGCGATCGAGCTGCAGCCGCGCGACGCCTGGGCCTGGCATGCGGTGGCGCATGTGCACGAGATGCGCAATACGCCGAAGGAGGGCATCGCCTGGCTCGAGCCGAATGCGGCGCACTGGTCGCGCGACAGCTTTTTCGCGGTGCACAACTGGTGGCACCTCGCACTGTTCAAGCTCGAGCAGGACAGGCACGACGAAGTGCTGGCGATGTACGACGCGTCGATCGGTGGGCCGGGCTCGGGCGTCGTGCTCGACATGATCGACCAGAGCGCGCTGCTGTGGCGCCTCGCGCTGCGTGGTGTGGATGTCGGCGAGCGCTGGCAGCCGCTGGCCGAACGCTGGGCGCCGCACGCCACCGCGGGCAACTATGCCTTCAACGACCTGCACGCGATGATGGCCTTCGCAAGCGCCGGGCGCAGCGAGTTCGCCGCGCAGCTGCGCGAGACCCAGCGCGCCGCGCTCGCCGGCGACGGCGACAACCGCGCCTTCACCGCCGAGGTCGGCGAGGCCGCGACGCGCGCCGTGCAGGCCTACGTGGCGGGCGACCACGCGACAGTCGTCGCGCTGTTGCGGCCAGTCCGCTCGAGCGCGCACCGCTTCGGTGGCAGTCACGCCCAGCGCGACGTGCTCGACCTGACGCTGATCGAGGCGGCGCTGCGAAGCGGCGATCGGCCGCTCGCGGCGGCGCTGGCGGCCGAGCGCGCCGCGGTGCGCACGGCGAGCCCGCTCGCTCGGCGTTTCGTCGCGCGAGCCGCGGCATGACCTGTACGGCCGGCCCCGATAGCGAAAACTGCCAGTCACACTCTCTTAGCAGATTGACCGTTCGCCCTGAGCCTGTCGAAGGGTGAATGAAGGAGGGTCGGTGCGCGAACCATCGCGCGCTGTCGGCACGCCTGCGTTACCCTTCGACAGGCTCAGGGCGAACGGAGGCTTGAGCATAAACAAGCTTAAGTAAGTGCCATTCGGCTCAGGTGTGAATCTATTCGAGGATCAGCAACAACAGTCCGCGTTCCTTAGCAAGACAGCCGTCGACATCTCTTCAGTGAATGTAGTAACGCACCTACTTTCACGCCTTTCGGGGTCGGGCAATGCCGATTACGACGCTCACTAGCCGAGAATTCAATCAGGACGCGAGCAAGGCGAAGAGTGCTGCGGCGTCCGGACCGGTAATCATCACCGATCGTGGTCGGCCGTCCCATGTCCTCATCACTTTCTCGGAGTACAAGAAGCTCACGGGCAAGCGCACGAAGATCGCCGATTTGCTCGCGATGCCGAAAGGGAAAGACGCCGCATTCAGGGCCCCGAAGCTGAAAGACCTGGCGCGTGCCGCGGACTTGTCCTGATGTTCGTGCTCGACACGAACGTCGTTTCGGAACTCCGTAGAGTACGTCACGGCAAGGCTGATGCGAACGTCGCTGCCTGGGCCGACCGCGCCGATGCCGAAGACTTGTATATCTCGGTTATCACGTTCCACGAATTGGATATCGGCGTACTACACGTCGAACGCCGCGACGCGAGGCAAGGCGTCAGGTTGCGGCGCTGGCTTGATGAGCAAGTAGTCCCAGCGTTCGAAGGCCGAATCCTGCCGATCGACTTGAGCGTCGTGCGTCGGGGCGCGCGTCTTCACGTGCCAGATCCACGGCCGTTGCGCGACGCTCTGATCGCCGCGACCGCGTTGGTACATGGCATGACGGTGGTCACGCGTAACGTCACGGACTTCAGGTCGACGGGTGTATCGATCCTCAATCCCTGGATGCCGGTAAAGTAGTTGGCGAACGCGCGATGCGCGTCGCGCAAGTGTCGGATCGATAGATCCATCAATGTGTTCGCCATCCGGTGTCGATTGGTCCACGCGTTCGGACGATCAGTCGCTCAGGTGCCGGCAGGTTGACTCGAAGCAAGGCGCTGCGTACGCTGAGAACGACCGCCGTCGCAACCTTCAACTACGCACGGAGCTGCCGAGAATGTTCGAGGGACAACCGATCAAAGAGGATGCCGCACGGATTTTCGATGTCGTACGCAAGGGCGGGGTGGCGATTTTTCCCGTGAGCGTTGGCTATGCGATCGTCGGGCACGAGGACGAAGCGATTCGGCGCATCTATGCGGCCAAGGAGCGGTCCTTTGAAAAGCCGTGCGGCAACTTCGGCGACTGGCAGCTCTTCAATGAGTTGCTACGGGTCTCGGACCGGGCGCGCGAGGTGGTGCGTACCATCACCCAGGATCATGATTTACCGTTCTCGGTCGTCGCGCCGTTCCGCGCCGAGCATCCGTTGGCCGCAGGCCTGCCGCCGTTCACACTGAAAAATGCCACCAAGGCTGGGACGATGGACGTGCTCTTGAACGCCGGTCCGTTGCATGACGAGATCGCGCGCCTGGCGCGCGAGAACGCCTATGGTGTGTCGGGCTCGTCGGCGAACGTATCGCTTTCAGGAAGCAAGTTCGTCTTGCACGAGGTGCAGGCGCAGGTGCGCAAGATCGCCGATATCGAAATCGACTACGGCTTGGTGCCCTATCACAACGACAAGGGGTTGGGCAGCACGATCGTCGATCTGCGCAACTTCGAAACCGTTCGCGTGGGCTGCGTCTACGACCAGATCGCGAGAATCATCAACGATACGTTCGACATCGACTTGAAGGGCATCATGGCCGCCAAGGGCTGATCGCGTACCTACTTGGCCGTGACCGGCGCGTCCCGGCGTCCCATCCACTTCTGGAAAACCGGCGTGCGCGGCGGGTCGAGATGCGTATCGGCCTTGCAGCGCGCCTTGAGTTCCTCGACAGTACCGCCGCGGTTGAACAATTCCACCGTACCGCGCGCGGCTGCCACGCGCGCGCGCAAATCGTCGGTCGCGCGCTGATCGACGGATAAGTCGGCCTTGAGCACGACGCCATAGCGCTTCGCACCTTCCGCGCTTACCAGTCCGCGCCGCACATCCAGCGCGATCTTCTTGGCCTCGCGTTTGAGCGGATCACCCCAACCCCCGCCACCCCAGGTGTTGAAATACAAGGTATCGCCGGCGGCCACCTTGATGCGATCACACTTTGATTCCATCCATTGCTTGGAACCGTCGGCGCGCACCATGAGCTTGTCGCTGCGCTGTCCCGGCAACCCGCCGTTCACGCCCCACGGGTGCGTCAACCAACGATCATCGTGAATGGAGATCTCGCCAGGCTCCAGGAACTGATACCCCATCGACAAGCCGTTGCCGCCACGGTGCAAGCCGGGTCCGCCCGAATCGGTGATCGTTTCGTACTTGACGATGCGCAGCGGAAAGTACGCCTCGAGGAACTCGTTCGGCACGTTGGTGAACGCCGGCCATAGGGAATGACCATCCGGCCCGTCACCGGCCGGGCGGCCCGGAACGCCGCCGAAGCCGATCTGATAGAGCTGGTACCACTCGCCCTGCCGGTTGTAGCCGGAGTACATGAAGTGCGGGCTATCCGAAAATCCGGCGGCACACAACGCATCGGGCGAGCCCTGGCCCAGGAGCCCGCTCATGATGTCGAAGATGCGGGCCAACATGTGCGTGCGCGAGCTCAACGCCGCGGGCCGGATCGGCTTCAAGATCGAGCCGCGCGGAATGCGCACATCGACCAGATCGTAGAAGCCGTCGTTGAACAGAATCTGCGGATCGAAGATGTTGATGAAGAACGAGCCGAGGAACATCTTGAACATTTCCTCGTTCAAGAGGAAGTTCACCGAGCTGATCGATTGCGGATCGGTGCCCGCGAAATCGAAGATGACCCGATCGCCTTCCCGCCAGAGGTGGCACGCAATCTTGTACGGGCCCATGCCCATGCCGTCATCGTCGATGTAGTCCTCGAAATACTGTTTTTTCTCCGGCACGACGTTCTTCAGGATCGCTCTCATCGCTTTCTTGTTGCGTTCGAGCATCTCTTGCATGCCGCAGACGAGCTGATCGACGCCGAAACGCTCGGCCATCTCGCGGATGCGCCGCTCGGCCATGCGCAGAGCGGCGACGATCGCGTTGAAGTCCGATTTGTTCCACTCGGGCAGCCGGCAATTGCGCAGGATCAGGGTCAGGACTTCCTGGTTCAGTTGTCCCTTGCGGTAGATCTTGATCGGCGGGATCTGGATGCCTTCCTCGAATATCTGGGCCGCATCGGTGGGCAGGCTGCCCGGCACTTTGCCGCCGATGTCGGTCATGTGGCCGAACATCGCTCCCCAGGCGACGATGCGCCCGTCGATGTAGATCGGCATCAAGGTGAGCCAGTCGTTCAAATGGCTCACCGCGCCGTTGCAGCCGTACGGGTCGTTGGTGAGGAAGATGTCGCCTTCTTCGATATCGCCCTGGTAACCGGCGATGAACCCGGAGAAGAATGAGCCGAATTGGCCCACGACCATCTTGCCTTCCGGATTGGCGATCATCGGAAACGCATCGTGTTGCTCGCGGATGCCCGGGGACATCGCGGTGCGGAACAGCACAGCGTCCATCTCGGTGCGCGCGTTCTTCAGTGCGTTCTCGATGATGTCGAGCGTGATCGGGTCGACATCGACCTTGTCGAACGGCCGGGTGTTGGACTGGATGATGGTTGCAGGCATCGTGTGTTCCTTGTGCGAACGTCGTTTATTTCGCCGGACGAATCAGAATGTTGCCCACCGTGTCGACTTCGCCGACGTGCTCGGGCAGGATCAGCGAGGTGGCGTCCATCTCGATGACGATCGCGGGTCCGGCGATGCGATCACCTACTTTGAGGAGCGCGCGGTTGTAGACGCGCGCCGGATGATCACGCCCCTCGAAGAAGATCGTCGTCTGTTCTTGCACAGCGCCGGATGCGTCGCCGTTGCCCCTCGGCAACTGAACGGCGCGTGCCTCGTTCTCGCGTCCCTGCACCACCACCCGAAGGTTGTACAGCTCGCGCTGCGTATCGAGCCGGAAGGTGAACAACTGCTCGTGCAAGTCGTCGAACCGGCGGCCGAGTTCGGCGAGGCCGCGGGTAGAGAAATCCTCCGGGCTCATGTTCACCGTGAGCCGCATTCCCTGGCCGGCGTAACGCAGATCGACCTGATACTGCGCCGTCTGCTCGCTGCGTGGCACGCCTTCGTCGTCCAGCGCCTGCACCGCGGAGGCCTCCAGATCGCGCAGAATGCCGAGCACTTCGCTGTCGTTGGTGTCGTCGAACCGGCGCACGAACGTTCGCGACGCCTCGTTGCGAACCCGCGTCGTCGCATCGCCATAGGCACACAACACGCCCGGCCCGGGCGGAATGATCACCGGCCAGGAACTCATCAGTTTGCCGAGCGCGTTGGCGTGCAGCGGTCCCGCACCGCCGAAACCGATCAGCGCGAAGTCGCGCGGATCGAAGCCCTGTTCCACCGACACCAGCCGCAGCGCGCCGAACATGTTCTCGTTGACGATCTTGACGATGCCTTCGGCGGCTTCCTTGAGTGGCAGGCCGAGCGCATCGGCGATGGTCTTGATGGCTTTTTCGGCGGAGGCGTAGTCCAGGCGCATCTCGCCACCCAGCCGCGACGACGAAGGCAGGTAGCCGAGAACGACGTTGGCGTCGGTGACGGTCGGCTTCACGCCGCCTTTGCCATAGGCGGCAGGCCCGGGTTTGGCACCGGCGCTTTGCGGGCCGACCCGCAACGCCTTGGTAAGCTCAGGCACGTAGGCGATCGATCCACCGCCTGCGCCGACCGTGCGCACGTCCACCGACGGGGCCCGCACGGTCACATGGGCGACGCGCGTTTCACGGCGGGTCTGCGCGACACCGTCCTGAATGAGCGCCACGTCGGTGGACGTGCCGCCCATATCGAATGTCAGCATGTTCTTGAAGCCGGCTTGCTTGGCTGTCCAGATGGCGCCGGACACACCACCCGCCGGGCCGCTCATCAGCAGGTTCACCGGCATCGCCTTGGCCGCCGCCTCCGAGGACAGGCCGCCGTCCGAGCGCAGAATGTGCAACTGCACGCCACGCATGCGCCGATTCAGTTCGTTGTACAGATTTTCGATGTACTTGGAGACGACCGGACGGATGTACGAGTTGACGACCGTGGTCTCGGTGCGCTCGTACTCGTACATTTCCGGCACGATTTCCGACGAGATCGACACCGGCACGCCGGGCAGCATCTGTTCGGCGATCACGCGGATTTTCTGTTCGTGAATGCCATTGGTATACGCATTCATCAACGATACGGTCAGCGCCTCGATGCCTTCCCCCGCGAGCTTTGCGAGATCGGTGCGCAGCTTGGCTTCATCGAGTGGCTGGACGATCTCGCCCTTGGCATCCATGCGTTCGTCGGCCTCGATCGTCAATTCGAGCGGCGCCAGCGGATCGGTCTTGTTGAAGATCACCCAGCCGCCCAAGCCACCGGGCACATAGGAACGCGCGATCTGCAGCGTCTGTTTGTATCCCTTGGTGGTCACCAGGCCGACCCGCGCCCCGGAGTTGGTCAACACCGTATTCGTTGCTACGGTGGTGCCGTGCATTACCTGACCGATGGCGGTCGGATCGATGCCAGCGACCGCGCAGACTTTTTCGATACCCTGGAGCACGCCGACCGAAGAATCCTCGGGCGTGGAGGGCACCTTGGCGGAGAAGGTCCGCCCGGTGGCCTCTTCAATGAGTAGCAAGTCGGTGAACGTGCCGCCCACGTCGACGCCCAGTATCCAACCGCCGGCGGACTCGCGGGCGCGACGCGGCAGCTCGCTGGGCAATGGCGGTGCGGATCGTGTCGCGGGGCGCGTCGGCGCAGGCGCCGTGGGTGAAGGGGGTGGTAGTCGCGCCTCACGCGCGACGGGCGCTTGCGCTTCGCGAGCAGCCGGCAACGCGGTCGAGGGACGAGCGACGGGCGCGTAAGGTTGCGCCCTGTCGCGCTGTGTCGGCGCGGGCTGGAACGGTCGGCCCACCATCGGCGGCGCAACCTTGGGTGCCGGCGCGATGACCGGCGGTTTCGGCACGGGCGTAGGCGCGACTCTTGGCGACCCACCATTGAGCGCGTTCCCATTCGGTGCGGACCCATTCGGCCCCGACCCATTCGGTGCGGCCCCATTGGACCCTGATCGGGACCGTATCGATTCGCCCGGCGCGCGTCGGTTGCTGCGAGCCTCGCCGCCGCCCAGGTGATCAAGCTCATCCTTCAGCGCCTTGAGCTGCTCGTCGAACCAGTTCTTGACGCTGTCTCGATCGCTGCTCATGTGCCTGCCCTTGCCTGAACGTTCGATCGCTTGCCGAGCGGTTCCTTGCGTGCGTGCCAAGCTTCGATCCACGCGATCACGCTGTCGGTGTCGGTGATGTCGCAATAGCGCCGGCCGACGTCGCGCAGATTGTCATGGTGCGGCCGCTCATTCTGATCGCCCACGGCGTCCTCCGGAACGATCGTGCGAAAACCATTCTGGAAACTGTCGATGATCGATGCGCGCACGCAACCGGACGTGACACAGCCCACGACTATCATCGTATCCACCTGTTGGCGCACCATGTACGCGACGATGGGGGTCTGGAAAAAGATCGATGCACCCGTTTTGCAGAGGCGCACGTCGTACCCGGGATCGTAGATGCGCGGATCCAATTCGGTGGCGGGGTGGCCGTGGATCAACTGGTCCTCGAGCGCCCCGATCTTCCAGTAGGGCATGTCTTCTTTGGAGGTATAGGCGGTGTAGCAGGTGGCGATCGGCACGCCGCAGCGCCGCGCCACCCGCAGCAGGCGTGCGGTATTGTTGACCGCCCGTTCGATCATCGGCGCCCCGCCCAGCGGATACTTCGGATCGGTGAAGGCGAGTTGAAAGTCCACCACCGCGATGCCGGGCTTTTGACCGTAGCCTATTTCGCGGGCGCCATACGTGCGTTGCTGATAAGTCGCATCCGATGAATCGCTCATGTTCGTCCCCTCCCATGATTGCCGCGCAAGTATCATAGTCGCCAAAGCAGGTTCTTGCCTCGGTCCGGGGCGCCAAGGGGAGACGCGTGGACAGCAGAGCAGTCGCTTTCGTGGAAGTCATGGCGGCCATCGGCATCCTTGGTCTGGTTGTGTTCTTGATCATTCTTGTTTCGCGCCAGACGCCGGGCGTGCATGCCATGGGCCGCGCGGTGCGCGATCGGCCGCGGTGGGTCGCGTTGCTTCTGGCGTTGCTGGCAGTGCTCATTTGCGCCGTCTTGGTGCTCTGGCAATTCGGACTCTGGACCAGCATCGCGGGCGCCGCCAGGGACGGCGAAAGCAGTTCTCGCGGCCTGCTGTTCTTCGTCGTGATGATGATCATCGGTGCCGCCGGGCTGATCCTCTTTCTGGTCGCGATGTTCTGGCGCTCGGACCCCCAGAGCAGCAACCCGGTCGCCATCGGACCAGCGAGCCATGCGACCACTGCCGCCGCGCCGGCGCCCGTGGAGAGCGCCAAAGCCAGCCACGAAACGCCCTCGGCGACCCGCTTGCTTGGGCTGCTCGGCTTTGGCATCGCCTACCTCATCGTGAACGGGTCGTCGGTGCCGTACGCGCAGCAGTACCAGATGATGCTGCACCTGATGTATCCCGCCGGATTTATCATCGCGCTGGTGATGATGCTGGACAAGGCAAGTCGCGTTTGGCACGTCAAGCCACCGGGCGAGACCTTTCGCGAATGGCTCTATTGCGATGCGCTCCTCGTGCTGTACCTGTTCGGTTACTTGAACCTGTTATCGGTGGGCGCGATGGAAGGGGCTGGAGAGTCCTATCGCGCCATGTTCTGGGATTTCTTGCATGTCGTGGGTTTGCTGCTGGTACTCTGGCTCGTGGACCGCAAGACATGGCGTCTGCGTTTCCTGTTCGCGAATGCGTGGCTGGTCCTGCTGCCGCTCTTGCTCCTGATCTGGCGCAATGCGCATGGCGTCGTGATGGCCGAGCCCGTTTCCTGGTGGGGTACCATCTGGCCGTTCTTCATCCTTGCGCTGGTGTTCTTCGTACTGGAGGTGATCGTCTTGATCGCCGATCGGGACAATGCCAACCAAGGTGCCGGCACCACCAAGGATCTGGTGTTCATTATCCTGTATGTCATTTTCCTGATCGCCGGGCGGCCGGTGGCGGTCACATGATGCCAAACGCGGAAACAAGGAGCGAGTAGGAACGATCATGAACACTTGGCAATGGTTTTGGACCCTGGTGGGTCTGCTGATTTACATCTTCGTGCTGGTCTTTCTGTATTTCTATGAGCCGTTCGGCGAGTTGTTCAACCTCGTCGTGCACGGCCTCAGCTACAGCAATGCCATTTTCTGGGCCGGCGTGATCATCGGCATCATCGGTTTTTGCTGGTTCCACTGGCGCGCCTACCGCCTGCACATCGTGCGGCAGCGAAGCGTCGAGCGTATGGTGCAGAGTTCGCTCACCGGTTCGACCTTCACCGCCATCCTGCTGAGCGCGAGTGCGGCGCTACAGGTGGTGCAGCTCCTGGCAGTGCATCTGCTGCAGCCCGGCTATGTGTTGGACGCCACCTTCGGCAAGCGCCTGATCGCGTTGATCGCCTTGCTGATCTTGACCGGGCTGTTCTGTATTCTCTACTGGTTGCTGAAGAGCGTTCTCGCGAGCGGATCCGCACCGTCGATCGCGCCTGGCGCAATGGCCGAACGAACTTAGCGCGAACAGCTAACCGCCGCGGCGCGAACCGGGTGCGCGTGCCGGTCTAGAAGGTGTCCGAAGTGACGGTACCCCCAGCGCTTGCGCTACCCGCGATTTTGAGCTTATGCTGTATTTGAATGAGCCGTTGGGCCAGCCGGCCAAATAAGAGCGGCACCGAGTTGCCTGAGTTGCAGGTTCCAGGCGCTTGCGCCGATGCGCGTAGTCAATCAATCTGGAGCTGCCAGGCAGAACCGCAACCAAAGGAGCGCGAGATGGCTGAACAGAACACTGATTCTTCTGCAGTTGAAGGCGTGACGCGGCGGCAATTCGTGGCGGGCGCCGCGGGCATCGCGGCGACCGGCGCGATTGCCGGGTTTCCGGCGATCGTTCAAGCCCAGGCCAATAATCCCATCCGGACCATCGGCCTCGGCGTGAGCATCATCAATGAGCTCCAGGGCCGGGCATCCAAAGACCTCAAGTTCCCGGTACGCGGTCAGGCGCTTAGCTATACCCAGTTATTCAGCAAGACGCTGAACCAGAACGATCAGTACGAAGTGTCAGAGTGCTACTTCGACATGTTCGACGTAATGATTCCGGCCGGTGTGTTCCAGCCGATCGATACCAAGCGCATCAAGGATTGGGGCAAGGTCTCCAACCTCACCAAGACCGGCAAGCTGACCGAGGGGTCGTCGGTCGGCGATGGCGATGCACCGTACCTCAAGCTGTGGGTGGATCAGAACGGCAAACCTACCAAGGGCCCGTCCCAGTACATTTCTGCGATGCCCACCTGGCACAACGCAGACTCGCTCGGCTACACGCCGAAGAACACCAAGCGTGACATCAATAGCTGGGCCGAACTCTTTTCACCGGACTTCAAGGGCCGCGTGGCGTTGATCAACGTTCCCCAAATCGGCGCGATGGACGCGGCCATGGGCGTTGAAGCGCTGGGCCTCATCAAGTTCAAAGACAAGGGCAACATGACCAAGCAGGAGATCGATTTCCTGGTCGATTTCCTGATCAAGAAGAAGAAGGAAGGGCACTTCCGCGCGTTCTGGGAGTCGTTCGGCCAGTCAGTGAACCTGATGACCAGTGGCGAGGTGGTGTTGCAGTCGATGTGGTCGCCGGCGGTCACCGCGGTCAATGCCGAAGGCGTGAAGTGCATATACGCCGCGCCGAAGGAAGGCATGCGCGGCTGGCATGGTGCGATCGCGATTTCCGCCAAGCTGAAGGGCAGGCAGTTGGACCAAGCCTACGAGTACATCAACTGGTGGCTCACCGGCTGGCCGGGCGCGTTCGTTGCGCGCCAGGGCTACTACATGTCCGCTCCGCAGAACGTCAAGGCGGGGCTCTCACCGGGGGAATGGGAATTCTGGTACGAGGGCAAGCCGGCCGCCAGCAACTTGAACGATCCGTTCGGCAACAAACTGATCGAAAAAGGCGCGGTGCGCGATGGCGGATCGTATGAGCAGCGCTTCAAGAGCATCGCGGTTTGGAATTCGCTGATGGACGAGAACGACTACCTGGTCAAGCGCTGGACCGAATTCCTGAACGCCTAGTCGCACATCATGCAAGCCGCTCGGGGTCGGTGTGGCCGTGACCATACCGGCCCCGATGCTTATTGGGCGCCAAGCGTGTAGCTAGTTGTTACGCTACGAGGGGGCGACCGCTTCGCTGCCCCCTCGTGCACCCCCGATGTATGGGAAAGCGCTACTTGCCGTACCGGTTTCTCTCTAGCCTCGAATGACCGACTTCGCCAACCGCTTCCACCCCGGCTTGATCGGCACTCAGCCGGTGCCAGACGAGGCCGCGCTACGCGCCAAAGTCATCCGGCCCGAGAAAGGTTTCTCGACGGCCTGGTTGATCGCGCCGGCAACGGTCTGGTTGGTGCTGTTCCTAGTGGTGCCGCTCGCCTCGATCATCGTGTTCAGTTTCTGGTCGATGGCCGACCAGGGCATGGTGCCCGATCTGACGTTGAAGTACTACGGCGACTATTTCAGCGTCACCGGGTTCTTCGATAACGAGCACAAAGACTTCCTGAAGCCAAGCGTTTTCCTGCGCGCTTTGGGCGCGACCATCTACTACACGCTGCTGGTGATGGTGCTCTGCTTGTTGATCGGCTATCCGATCGCCTACTTTCTGGCGATGCAGGTGAAGGATTTCAAATGGCAGCTCGCATTGTTCCTACTTTGCATGGTGCCCTTCTGGACCAGCTATCTGATTCGCGCCGTCGCCTGGTTGCCGATGTTAGGCAGGCAAGGGCTCATCAACCAAGCGTTGATGGGCATGGGGATCCTCGACGAGCCGGCGAACTTCCTGCTCTATTCCGAGTTCGGCTATGTGACCGCACTGGTTCAGCTTTACGTGGTGCTTGGCATCGGGCCGATCTTTTTCTCTCTCGCCAAGATACCCAAGGAGATCATCGAGGCGGCGACCGACATGGGCGCCACGCCGTTTCAAATCTTTCGCGAAATCATCGCGCCGATGTCGCTGCCCGGCGTGGCCATCGGCATGATTTTCGTCTTCGTGATGATGATGGGTGAGTTTGCCACCGCGGTGGTGGTGTACGGCGGCAAGACCAGCACCGCCGGCACGGTCATCCTGAGCTACTACGGCACGGCGAACTATCCGTTCGCGGCGGTCAACGCGTTGATGCTCATGGTGGCCATGGTGGTCGGCATCATCATCATTCTGCGCCTCGTGGACATTCGGAAGGAGCTGTAGACGATGGCCCGCTCGACCCCCGAGAGACGCCGCAAGCTGCGGGTGAAGACCGGGTACTCGCTCTACTTCGTTCTGTTCTTGATTTTTATCTATGGTCCGATGTTCGCGATGTTCGTTCTGTCGTTCCAAGGGCCGCGCGGCGGGACGAGCTTCCCGATGCGAGGCTGGAGTCTGCACTGGTGGAACCAGCTGCTCGAGCCCTCCACGGTCGGTGATATGCAAGGCGCGATGGGCCGGTCGATCGTGCTGGCGCTGATGGTGACGGTGATCACTGCGTTGCTCTCGACCATGCTGGCGATGGCCTTTCGCAAGCCGTTCCGGTTCTCCAATGCGATGTTCTATACGATCCTGGCCGGCTTGATGGTACCTGGTGTGCTGCTCAGCTTGGGTCTCGCTACGCTGATGCGCCAGCTAGGGCTGTCGCCCAACTGGTATACGTCGGCGCTTGCCGTGCACGTGGTGTGGGCGCTGCCGTTCGGTTATCTGGTCATGATGGCGGTGTTCAACCGCTTCGACTCCCGACTCGAAGAAGCGGCACGCGACATGGGGGCCAACGAGTGGGTCGTATTCAAGGAGATCACGTTTCCGCTCATCCTGCCGGGCATCGTGGCGGCAGGGTTGTTCGGGTTCACGTTGTCCTATGACGAGTTCGCGCGGACGACGCTCTTATCTGGAGAATCCAATACGCTTCCGCTCGACATCAACGCTTCGATGACCGAACGCATTCGACCCACGTTGTTTGCGCTGGGAACGCTGTCGACGCTGTTTTCGTTGCTGATGATCGGGCTATTCTTGATCATCTACAGCATCTTGATGCGGCGGTTGCGTTAGGCGTTAGGCGTTAGGCGTCAGGCGTCAGGCGTCGGGCTGGCGCCGGCCCGTTGCGCGCAGCGGATCGTTCGTCTGCGAGCTTGCCTTTCGGGCGGTCAAAGAGTCGACGCCGACCGGCTGGAGCGGGACGGCTCCAGCAGGATGCACGCATCGGCCGCCCAACTGATGACCTGCTTCTCACCGGGCGTTCGCTCACGGTCGGAATGCTTTCGGTGCTGCTCGACCGAAACATAGTGCCGCGGAGCAATCTCAAAGACGTCAGTCTCCAAGGTGCCCAGGTATTGGGTATTGACGTACGTGCCCTCGACGCTATTGGCCATGTCGGTTTGGCGCCCCGCATGCATCAGATCGGCGCGCACCGAGAAGTCGACCTTGGTACCCACATCGATCCGGCGGCGTTCGTCCAACACCTTGACGTAGAAGAAATCCTTGCCCGACTCGATGATCACGATCGAACCGCTGTGTGACCTGACGACGCCACTGAACAGATTGTTGTTGCCGATAAACTCGGCCACGAACTTGGTCCGCGGGCGTTCGGCGATCTGGCGCGACGTCCCGATCTGCTGGATGACCGCATCGCTCATCACGATGACCTTGTCGGCCATGGCCATCGCCTCTTGCTGCGAGTGCGTGACCATGATGAAGGTGAGGGCCAGGTCGCGCTGGATACGTTTGAGCTCGATCATCATCGTCTGGCGCAGCGAATAGTCGAGCGCGCCCAGGGGCTCGTCGAGCAGGAGCACGGTGGGATTGCTGATGAGCGCGCGGGCCAGCGCAACGCGCTGCTGCTGGCCGCCGCTTAGCTCCGCCGGCCGGCGCATCGCGAAGTCTTTCAGGCCGACCATGTCGATCATCTCCCAGACCTTTGGCGCGCGCGTGTCCTTGTCGAGGCCTTTCATCTTCAGGCTGAACTCGACGTTCTGAAAGACATTGCGGTGCGGGAACAACGCGAAACTCTGGAACATCATCGCGGTGTCGCGCTTGGAGGGGGGCAGATCGGTGACGTCCTCGCCCTTGATGAAGATCTTGCCCGACGTAACCTCTTCCAGGCCGCCGATCATGCGCAAGGTGGTGGTCTTGCCGCAGCCCGAGGGCCCGAGCATCGCGACAAATTCGCCGTGTTCGATCTCGGCGTTGAAATCGATCACCGCGCGGGCGCCCCCTTGAAAGATCTTCTCGACGCCCTGCAACACGACGTCATAGTCCGCCACGACCCTGCTCCCTAAACCAGACTAGCCAAGTCAATCGGCCGCTTTCGCCGTGGCCTGCAGCAACGTCCACACCTGATTGAACGGCACCTCGTTGAACACGCCACCCTCGTTGGCATCCCGCAGCAGGTTGAGCGCCTGCGACTGCGCCTCCGTGGTGGCTTTCGCTTCGAGCAATGCCAAGGCCTCGGCAAACGGCACCTGCCGGGATTTATCGGTCTTGAAGTGCTCGCGCACCTGTTGCATGAGTTGGTTCGCCATTTCGCGGAACTGACCACCGCGCCCGGGCCGCCCGAAGATCCCGCGAATGCCGTTGTTGGCGAACCGGTCGCGCAGGCCCGCCGGAAGGGATTGGGCGACGCCTTCGAGCACTTCGCCGATCGCAAAACCGGAGGTGAACATGTTGCGGATGGTGTCGACGGTACCGTCGCTGCCACCGCCGTACATGCGGATCTGCGCCTGCGACAGCGCATTGCCCATCGCCTTGGCCTGATCGATGTGCACGTCGCGCTCGGCTTCGATGTGCAGCTTGGACAGCTCGAGGAACATCGCCGCGTCGTTGTATTTCATCAATGCGGCGGCTTTGGCTTCCATGCCGCCCGCTTCGGCCTCCAGCATGCGCAGGGTGTTCTGCACGCGCAGACCTTCCACTTCGGCTTCGGCGCGGCCGCGCGCTGCGGCCTCCTCCTTGATGCCGGCCGCCGATATCGTTTGCGCTTCGCTGTTGGCCTTGGCGCGGATGAGAATGGCCTTGGATTCGTGCTCAGCGGCGTTCATGCGCGCCTCGGCGTCGCTCACCATATGCATGGAGGCCACTTCCGCCTGGGCTTCTTCGGCGATGCGCGAAGCGCCTGCCGTTTTTTCGGCGCGGATCAGCTCGACGGCCTTGTCCTGCTCGGCCTCGGCGATCACGCGCACGGCGCCGGTCCGATGCTCAGCTTTGGCTTTCTCGGCGGTGGTGTGCAGGCGCTCGATTTCGGCTTTTTCCAATTCGCGCGTCTTCTGGACCAACGCGATTTCGCGATCGCGCTCTTCTTTCTCGCGCGCGAGGAAACGCTGGATGTCGGCCCGCTCGCGTTCCTGTTCCTTGGAGATGATGCGTATCTCCCCGTCTTGCTGTTCCAGCGCAATCGCCGTGCGCTGATGCAATTCGGCGCGTTCGAGCTCTTCCTGCTTGCCGACCAGCGCGATCTGCCGGTCACGCTCCTCGGACTCGCGGGAAAGCTGACGCCGAATCTCGGCACGTTCCAGTTCACCTGCCTTGCCTACCAGGGCAATCTCACGTTCGCGCTCCTCGGTTTCGCGCGCGAGCTGCCGGCGAATCTCGGCCGCTTCACGAGCCATGGAGGCTTCGATCAGTTGGGCGTCCTTGGCGATACGGGCGTGCTCGATCGTTATTTCCTTGGCGATTTCGTCCTGCTCGACTTCCAGCCGCTTCTCGAGCAGGATGCGCTGCTTCTCGCTCAGCGCCCTGGCCTTTTCCCCGGCGACCACCGTGTCTTGCTGTGCGACCGCGGTGGCTTCTTCCTGGTCGATGAGCAACACGCGTTTCTTGGTGTCCAGCGCCCGCTCACGGATCTTGACCGAAGTCGCTTCGGCCACTTGGTGGCGATCGTCGCGCGCCGACTCCTCCGCCTTGAGCACCGCGGTTTCGTGGATGATCTCGGCTTCCCGGCGCTCGCGCTCGCGCGCGGACAGCTCGATTGCCCGGGACTTCTCTGCACGCTCGCGGCTCAGGCTGCGATCGATCTCGGCGAACTCTTCTTCTTTCGCCTTGCCGATGAGCGCGATCTGGCGATCCTTTTCGGCTTTCTCCAGCGCGAGGTTGCGCTCGATGTTGGCGAGCTCTTCCTGGCGGGCTTTCTGGATCAGCGCAATCAGCTTGTCGCGCTCTTCCTGCTCGAGCGCGAGCGCTCGCTGCACCTCGGCCCGCTCGCGCTTTTTCGCCTCTTCGGTCATGGCCAATTCGCGCGCGGTCCGCTGGCGTTCCAGCTCGACTTCGTTGGCGATCTCGCGTTCCTCCACCGCGCGCCGCTGATCGAGCAGGAACACTTGCTTCTGACCCAGTTGCAACGCCTGTTCGTTGGCGACCTCTTTCTCCTGCACCGCTTGTGCGAACGCCTCTTGACGCTCGATCTCAAGCAGTTCGAGCTGCGTGTCCAGATCTTTCTGCCGGATCGCCACCGTGGTGCGCTTCTCGGTGTCGTGCACCTTGCGCCGGGCCTCCGAGGTGATCTCGGTGATGATCTTCAGCCCTTCGGCGTCGAAGATGTTGCTCGCGTCGAAGTACTTCTTGTCCGTTTGCTCCAACGTGACGATGGTGACTTCTTCCAGCTCCAGACCGTTGGAGCGGAAGCTGGACCGCACTGCCTCCTTGAGCGCCTGTGCGAAGGCATCACGATTCTCGTGCAGCTCGGTCAGCGTCTTGGTGGCGGCATAGCTGCGCGCAGCGCCGACGACCTTTGCTTCCAGCAGGTTGCGCACCGCATCCCCGTCGAAGGTTTTCTCGCCCAGGCTGCGGCTGGCAGTGAGCAGGTCCTCTTCGGTACGCCCGACGTGCGTATACAGCTCACTCACCACGTCGATGCGGATCTTGTCGGCGGTCAGCACCGCCTGCTCGTGCGAGCGATCGACGATCAGCTTCAGCGTTTCGAGCGAAATCCACGACACTTCATGAAACACCGGGAACACCATGGCGCCCTTGCCCAGGCATATCTTGGTGCCCATGAAACCGGTCCGGATAAAGCCCATGTTGGCCGGGGCTCGCTTGTAGACCCAGATCGAGATGACATAAAAAATGGCGATGACGACGATCGCCGTGAAGAGAACGCCAAGCCAGATTTCCACCATTTTTTTTCTCCTGTCAGGAGTTCTTATCTCGTCTTTGTTCGCAGCGCTGCACATCCGAGCGCTGGTCTACGGGGGCTCGCCGTGGTCGAACAACTCCAAGGGCTTGCGCCCGCGCTTAAACTGATCGCGCATCTCGCGGGTCGCGCGCGCATCGATGTCCAGCGTCGACCCACTCAGCACCACCCCGTATTCTGCGGCCGCCGCGTCCACTGTCAACAGCCTGCGGCGCACATCCTGGCGCACCAGCCCGGGGTCACGCTGCAACGGATCGCCGCTGCCGCCCCCGCCGGCGGTTCTGAACACGATCCGCTCACCCAGCTCAACCACCAGGCGCTCGACCTTGGACGGCAACGTTTCACGCGTGCCATCCGGCCGCACCCGCCACTTCCCGGACGACGCACCGGCCTTGCCACCGTTGATGCCGCAGGGGCGTGACGCATGCCGATCGTCGTGGATTGAAATTTCGCCCGCAGCGATCATGCGATAGATCCTCTCCACGCCGTTGGCGCCGGGGCGCAGTCCGGCGCCGCCCGTATCCGCAATACTGGCATAGCTTTCGATCACCACGGGAAAATCTCGCTCCACCGATTCGATCGGCAGGCGGGAGCGTCCAGCGTTGTCGCCACCGCTCTGCGGACCCAATTGCGGCAGCCCCAAAGGCGGCAACCCCGAAAGCCCGCCAAATCGTTCGATCAGCGCAAACGGCACGCCGTTCGCATCGGTGCCGGCAAAGCGCAGCGAGGGCGCCGTACCATGACCGGCCGCCATCAGGTCCGCGGGCCGGTGCCGTCCAAGAGCGCTCGACAATACCTCGAAGTGGCGCGCCAGCACTTGCTCGCAGCGGCCGATCGCGGCGGGGAACGCGGGATTGACGATCGTGCCCTTGGGCAGCGTTATGTGGATCAGCTCGTGGAACCCGTCGTTGCAATGGGTTGACGGATCCGCATCGCGCGCCAAAAGCATCCCGGCGAACAGCTTCGCCAGCCCGACATGCAAGCTGAGGTTGATCGGGCCAGGGGCCTCTGCCGAACTGCCGGTCCAATCGAAGTAGGCATGATCGCCTTCGCGCCAAACGGTGAGCTTCAGTTTGAACGGTCCATTGCCGCAGCCGTCGTCATCGATTTGGTCTTGGAATGATTGCGGCTCTTCAGGAATACGCTCGCGAATGAGCAGGCGCATGGCCTGATTGGATCGGGCCAGCAGGGCGGCGCACGCCTGCTGATAACGCGCCCGACCGACACGCTCGCAAATGCGCATCACCTGCGCGCCGCCGGCGCGGCAACCCGCCGCCAGGGCGAGCAGATCCGCCCGGTTCGCCTGCGGTGTTCGACTGTTGTTCAGGATCACTTGCAGGGCGGGCTCGTTGAGCACGCCGGCGGCGAAAATCTTGATCGGCGGGATGCGGGTGCCCTCGCCGAAGACCGAGCGCGCTTTCACCGGCGTGCTCCCGGCGGTAGGCCCGCCCACATCGGCGACGTGAGCGACCATCGACGTGAAGCCCACCAGATCGGCCCCCGCAAACACCGGCGCCAGGACCAACCAGTCGTTTGCGCGGCTCACTGCGCCACCTGACAGGTACGGATCGCTTTGCAGCAGGACGTCGCCCGGCGCGAACGGCAGGTCGCGCTGCTCGAGCCGCTGCTCAAGCATGTGTGCGACATAGGAACCGAAGCCGCCGGCCAGCATTCGACCTTGCGCGTCAGTGATGATGAGCGCCGGCCCGATTGGGTCGCGCGGGTCGTCGCGCAGTCCCTTGGATGGCGCGCCACGCGCCCAAACGCTTGCCATCTCTTGGCAGGTGTTGATCAGCGCTGTCTGGACCTGGTCAATCGAGACGGCATCGAGCGGCCGCGCCCGTGCCGCGGCCTGGCGCGCTTCTTCGGCCGGGGCCAGCGCAGCCGGCGCGGACGCGCGTTGTGGATCGCTCGCGTTGCCTGTGCGTGTTCCTGCGGCGAAGTGGTCCGCGCATTTTTGCAGAGCAGCGTCGTAAGCGCGCTGCACCGCGGCTTCCTGGTCCTCGTCCTCGCCGATGCGACTGGACCCGGCTTCTACGCGTGCGTCCTCGCCGACCTTGAGCTTGCAGCGCACGATAGCGCGGCCGTTCTGGATCTCGCGGTCCAGAATCTCGCTCGCCCAGGAGAACGTGAAGCGTCTGTTCAGCTCGGCCTTGATGTTTGAACGTGGGGTGCTGATTGGCGCGGCCGGTTCGGGCGCACGCGCTTCTACTCGCTCGGGCGGCGCGGCCTTCGATGCCGGCGCCGGATCGGACTTCGACCGGGGCCGGCGCGCCGGGACCAGCGGCGGCAACGCCACCTTCATTTGGCGCTCGAACAGACTATCGAACTGGTCCCGATTGGCGCTCAGAAGCGCCTCCAGCGACAGCGGGTGCTTTTGTTGCGGACGCTCAGCCATCGTCAGTGTTGAGTGCCTTGGGCCCGAATCAGCAGATTCAGGTATTCGTCGATCTCACCCACGTGGGCGGGGAGAATAACGATCGTCGTATCGTGCTGAACGACGATCGCCGGACCCACGATCCGATTGCCGGCGAGCAGCCGATCGCGTTCGTAGACGGCGGTGTTGACGAACGAGCCATCGAAATACGTCTGCGTCTGGCGGATGCGCGCACCGGCCGGATCGGGGCCGGCGCGTTCGGATTTGCGCAGCAGAAGGCGGTCCGCCGGTGCAGTAGCAATAGCGCGCATGGTGATCAGTTGAATCGGTTCGTCGTGTTCGAAACCAAATCGTTGCCGGTGGGCCTCATCGAGTTGGCCGGCCAGCGCCGACCGTCCGCCGTTGCGAAGTGTAGCCGGATCGACACTGACCGAAATCTGGAAGGCACTTCGCAGGTAGCCGATTTCGGCGCGCCATCGGATTTTGCCATCGCTCGCGGGCGCCTCCTTGGCGAGCCAGGCGGACGCCTTGGCACCGAGCCGCTCGATCGTCTCATCGATATCCGACTGGGGGAGCGCATTCAGCGTGCGGCCGATCGTCTGCGCGAACTGGTATGAATAGGACGAACATAGAAAACCCAGCGCCGACAACACGCCGGCATGCCGGGGCACGATGACCGGCGCGCACCCGGTGAGCATACCCAACGCGCAGGCGTGCATCGGCCCCGCGCCACCGAAGGCCACCAGTGCGAGGCGGGTCGGGTCCAATCCCTTTTCCAATGCCGCACAGCGCAGCGCCCCCGCCATGTTCTCGTTCGCGATTTCGATGATGCCCTCGGCGGCGCGATGCGGGTCCAGGCCCAGTTCGCGCGCCAAGGAGGCCACCGCCGCCTGGGCCGCCTGCACATTCGACGATGGAATCGTGGCAGCAAGACGGCCGAGCACAATGTTCGCATCGGTCACGGTCGCCACCGCGGCGCCGTGTCCGAGACCCGGCGCCGCAGGCATCGCGCCCGCGCCTTGCCGCCCAACCCTTAGCGTGCCCGGCGCGGGCACGTGCGCAATCGCTGCGCCACCGGCGCCGATGCGGCGCACATCCAGGGAAGGCAGGTTGATCGAATCGATGTCCGCGTTGTGATGCAGTGCCGTGTGGTTGGACATTCGCGCCGCGCCATCGCGAATCAGACACAGGTAGGTGGACGCGCCGCCCATGTCGAGCGCGAGCGCATCGGGATAACCCGCCAGCGAGGCGATGTGCGCGGCGCCCGCTGCGCCGCCCGCGGGGCCGGCCAGCATCGTGTGCACTGGTGTCTCGATGGCCTGGCTCGTGCTGGCCCGGGCACCGGTGGATTGCACGATGCTGATGCGCGGACTCAACTGCGCGCTCCGTAGTTTCTCTTGCAGGCTGCTCACGTACCGGCTCATACCCGGCTGGACATACGCGTTCATGATCGTTGCGAGGGCGCGTTCGTATTCGCCGGCTTCCAGCGTCATTACATGGGATAGGGTGACCGGAATCTGCCCGTCCAGGTCCCGAATGATCGCCTTGAGCTGCAACTCGTGTGCGGCGTTGGCATAAGCGTGCAGCAGGCAAACGATCAGCGATTGCGCGCCGGCGGCCAACAGCTCACCGATTGCGCGGCGTGCGGAGGCTTCGTCCAGCGGGGCGATCGCGTCACCGCGCGACGACATCCGTTCCGCAACGCCACGAATCATTGCCAAGTCCGCCAGTGCCTGCGGCTCGACCATGGAAAACCGATCGTTCAGCGGCCCGAAAGTTCGGGCGTGGGCCAGATGCAGCACCTGCTCGAAACCATGCGTAACCAGCAAACCGACTTTGGCGCCGTTGCGGGACTGCACCAGATCGGCGGGCACCCTCGTGCCATGCACCAGCTCGCCGATGTCGGCAGGGCGGATGCCCGAAGTGCGGATCAGCTCGGCGAGCCCTCGCGCGACGCCAACTGCGGGATCCTGCGGCGTGGAGGGTGTCTTGTGCGCATGCGTGCGCCCGGTCGCATCATCGAAGAGCAGAAAATCGACATGCGTATCCCCCACGTCAATTCCCAGCCGGCTCGGCATCGTTCTCCCCCAAGTCGTTTGCAGGCAGCATACTACCTTGCCCCGCGGACCTGACGCTGCCGCACCCCTGATCGCGCCCGCCGCTTACTGCTCCTGAATCAACTCGATACTGACGTTATCGGGCGCACTCACATAGCACAGCACCACCCCCGGCTTGAACTCCCACGGCTCGACGGCCATCTTCACGCCCTTGCCCTTCAGCGTGTCGCAGAAAGCCCGCAGATCGCCACGGTAGGTGAAACAGAAGTGATCGGTGCCCCACTCGTCGTGGCTGGAATAGCCCGCGAAGGCCTGCATGGGTTTGGTCGCGGCCGGTTGTTCGCCGGGTCGCTGGCCGCGAACAACAATCGTCATGCCCGCGATGCGCACATCGATTTGCAGTGCACCGCGCAAGTTCGGCTGCTCCGCGGAAATCTCACCGCCGAACATCTCGCAATACCAATTCGCCGCCGCGCGCGGATCGCGGCTGATCAGATGAATGTGGTCGAACGCCAGCCCTTTGTCCATGCGGGTATCCCTCGCTTACGCCGCGACATGCAAGATGCCGGGGCAGATCGCGGCGCCAGTCGTCGGCCGGTCAGGATGTCCTCAGCCATCAATCAATGCGCGCACCGCTCGCCGCCACGATCTCGGCCCACGCACGCATATCGCCCACGAATTTTGTTTGAAACGCCGCTGGCGTCATGCGCAAGGCGTCGGCCGCGTTCGCCGCGAACGCCTCTTTCACCTTCGTGCCATCGAGCGCGCGGCTGAATTCGGCGTTGAGCCGATCGATCACTTCGCGTGGTGTCTTGGCGGGCGCCAGCACGCCGGTGAACACCACCGCGTCGACGCCGGGGACCGTCTCGGCAATCGCTGGAATATCAGGAAGGTGCGAGGAGCGTTTGCCCGACGTGACCGCGAGCGGCACGAGCTTGCCCGCCTTCACGTGCGAGATGAACGCCGGGATCGTCGCGATCGACACGGTGAGCTCACCCGAGAGGATCGAGGTGACCGTGCTCGCGCCCCCCTTGAACGGCACGTGAACGACCTCGATACCCGCGCGCTTCTTCATCCACTCGAATGCCAAGTGCGTAATCGTGCCGTTACCCGAGGATCCATAGGTCAACTTGCCCGCTTCGTCTTTCGCGCGCTGGACGAACTGGCTGAGCGACTGAATGTTGTGCGAGGGATGCGCGACGATCAGGAGCGGCGAGGTGGCGATCGACGCGACGCCGGCGAAATCGCCGACCGGGTCGTACGGCAGCTTCTTGTAGAGCGAAGCGACGATCGAGTGGGTGGACATGTCGGTCAGGAGCAGCGTGTGACCGTCGGGCGCGGCCTTCGCCACCACGTCGGCCCCGATGGATGAGCCCGCGCCGGTACGGTTTTCCACCACCACCGGCTGGCCCATCGCCTCGGTCATATGCTGGGCGATCACCCTGGAAAACGTATCGGTCGCGCCACCCGTGGCGAACGGCACGATCAACCGAATCGGCCGCGTCGACAAGGGCTGCGCCTCACCAGGCGCCGACATCCCACCGGCTAACAAACAGACCATCAAGAACAGCGCGAATTTCATCATGCCTCCTTTCCGGTGAGCCAAGCGACACCCTCGCACACTCTCGGGTGATAGGTGAAAACGGTGGCGACGCACTACTGAATCGATTAGACCATCTTCTCTCAACCGGTGCTGTTGCCATCGCCGCGCCGGATTGCCGCGGTCGGTGCGTTCGAAGCGCTGCGAGTCTTTGCTCCGCAGCGCCAAGCCATTGTAGGGAATATGCGTGGGGCATCTACTTCTTGTCGCTATCGCCGCCACCCGCGCGATAGATTCGCGCCGACCGAAAATAGGCTGTAGACAACGATGCACGCCAATACGGGTGTCGAGTAGGCGATGCGCTGATCAACGAGTTCAAGCACGAAAATGAAGACCGGACCAAGCGATCGGATCACATCCGCCGGTCGCAACGCACCGTCGCGATGGGGATTGTAGGAATCGATGTGCGAAACAGATGGAACAACGCCAAAGCACAATTTTTCGCAGGGATGGCCGACACAGATCCGCATTTTGCAAACACTAGCGATATCAACTGGCGGTACCATTCGCGCCCCGATTCTCGGGATTGAACAATGGAGGTATGCCATGAAACGCAAATCACAGCACCTCGACCAATTTTGGTTTCGAGCCGACCAGCAAACGTAGGAAGGGCTTCCCTTCTGAAACCCGCGTCAAGCGTGGGGATCGCGTCGTGAACGGGAACAAAGAGCTTCTCGAAAAGCTCGGTCGCAATGACCCATGCCCGTGCAATTCGGGTCATCGGTTTCAAGAGCTGCTGCATGTTGAGCGGCTTCTACGATGGGTCCGACCGCGATCACTTCTTTCAAGGCGTGATCTTCTGGTCTGACTCCGCAGTCAATCAGGGCGGCCGCCGGCAGGCCGGCCGCCCCGCCTCACTCTGCACGAATGCCGATGACTGGAGGGATAGCGATTCGACCAGCGATGCCGCCGGACACCGGTTGACATTGCCGCAAATCCGGATACGCTCGCACCACCATCGATTGCGCACGGCCCGTCCTCCGGCAAGGCGGCGCCTCAAGACCCGAGACGGCGCCTCAAGACTCAAGGCAACTTATGTCCGCACCCGCTACCGACGCCCGACAAGACAGCGTCACCCGTCGGCCCCGATTCTGGATCGCGTTGATCGCAGTGATCATCGGATTGGTCTTTCTGTATTTCTATCCGCCTTTCGAGAAGTTTCTCAAGGGCGCGATTCCGAACATCCACTTTACCAATGTCATTTTCTGGTTTGCCTCGGTGGTCGGCGTCATCGCCTACATCGTCGCGCACTGGAGCTCGTATCGCCAGAATTTGTCGTCCAGGGTCACGTCGTTGGACGCCTCCACGCTGGTGTTCAACACCTTGCAGATTTCCATTCTTATCGCGTTGATCTTCCTGGCCGGTGCTGCCTTGCAGGCCGTAGCGATGCTCGCGCTGCATCTGACGGGGGATGGGCCCATCATCGGCTCGGGTTTGGGCGAAAATCTCCTCGCGATCGTGCTGCTGTTGATCTTGGCACTGCTGTTTTATCTGCTGCATTTTCTGGTGCGCTCGTCCCGCGATGGCTGGACGGCGCGTAGCGCTCCGCCTCGTCGCGGGCCGGTGTCGTACGACCGCTGATTGCAGCGGATTGCACCGGCGGTCTGGTCATCCGGCGTTCTCGACTGCTTTGGCGGTCGGGGTCACGGTCGACGCGGTCGGGTTGGCCAACCGGTTGAATGCCGCGAGCGACACCGCGATCCGCTCGCGCTCAAGGCCGTGCACGATGAAGACCAAACGAGAGCGCTGATCGGCATCGGGCCAAGCCGGCAAGTGCACCGGTGGATGCACGATGTGCTGCACGCCGTTGATCAACACCGGTGTTGGCACGCCGGCCACGTTCAGAATGCCCTTGATGCGCAGCACTTTGTCGCCGTAGCGATTCAAGAGCATCGTCATCCAAACGCCGAACGCCGTCCAATCCATCGGTTGGTCGAACACCAGCGCAAACGAGGTAACGTCGCTCGTATGGCGATGGTCGAGCGCCGTTTCGCGGGCGGCCACCACCCACCGGCCCGCTTCCAGCGCCTTGCCGGCAGCGTCATGAATGTCTTGGATGATGAGATCGCCGGGATCTGGTAGCTCGAGCGCGGTATCGACGATCGGCGCGGACAAATTCAGCTCGATGAGCCGCTTGCGCAACTGCGTGAGCTGATCGGCGTGCGCGAGATCGGTCTTCGTCAGCACCAGTCGATCGGCAACGGCCACCTGTTTCACCGACTCCTCGAATTTGGCAAGCTGCTCGAGCCCATTCACTGCATCCACGACCGTGATGACACTGCCCAGGCGAAAGTGATGTTGCAGCACGGGTTCGGCCAGTACCGTATAGGCGATCGGCGCCGGATCGGCCAAGCCCGACGTTTCGATGATCACGCGCGTGAACGCAGGGATAGCGCCGCGTTCGCGTCGGTCGAACAGATCGCGCAACGCCTCCTTCAGATCGCCCCGGATTGCGCAGCATAGGCACCCGTTCTCTAACAGCAAGGTGGGCGTGACCGCGTTTTGCAGGAGGTGATGGTCTAGTCCGATCTCGCCAAGTTCGTTCACCAGGACCGCGGTGTTCTGTAGCGAGGGCGAGCGCAGCAGGCGCTGCAGCAGCGTCGTCTTGCCGCTGCCCAAGAAACCGGTGATGACATTGACCGGGATACGCTCGCCTGCGGCCATCGCGTCAGTCCCTCGCACCCTGCGCTCGCAGATCGCGGATCAGCGCCTCATCGAGCGGATCCAATTGCAGCCCGGTCATCTTTTCGGCGGCGGCCCACATCTGCGACAGGTTTTCGACCAGCACGGTTTTGCCGGTACCGCCGCGCAGGACGTACGATGACCCGGACCAGGGTTTCAAGTTCATCCGATAGTGCTGCAGCACCTGATTGACCAGTGCCGAGCGGTCAAGACGTTCTCGCGTGCTTGTGTGCGTGTGCTCGCGCCCGGCGAACGCATCGGGCGCGGCCTGGCTCTCGGTCCAATGTCCGAGTCCGCCCAAGACGCCGCACAGCCCGCACATGGCCTACGCTGCAACCGCGGCTTGGCTGCGCGGGCAGCGGCGCGCGAAATCATCGGCGATCTCATCGAAGGTGCACCAGCGCACACCAGGATGGCCGTTGAGGTGCGCGAACATCCGCTCGAGCATCAGCAGGACTTGCGGGCGACCCGACACATCGGGATGGATCGTGAAGGCGAAGACCGCGTAGTCGTATTCGCGATAGACCCAGTCGAACTGATCGGTCCAGAGCTGCTCGATGTCCCGCGGATTGACGAAGCCATGGCTGTTCGGCGCCGACTTGATGAACATCATCGGCGGCAGATCGTCCAGATACCAATTGCCGGGAATATCGATCAAACCGGTTTCAGTCCCGCGCACGAGCGGCTTCATCCATTCGGCGGGATGCTTGGAATAGTCGATCTTCGTCCAGCGATCGCCCACACGCGCGTAGAACGGATGGAAGTCGTCGTTCATCAGGCTGTGGTCGTACTTGATACCCTTGGCGAGCAACAGCTCATTGGTGATGCGACTGAACTCCCACCACGGCGCCACGTATCCGCTCGGCCGCCGGCCCGAGACGCGCTCGATCAGCTCGATGCACCGGTCCATCACCGCTTCTTCCTGCACCGGTGTCATGGCGATCGGATTCTCGTGCGAATAGCCATGCATGCCGATTTCATGTCCGGCATCGACCACCATCCTCGTCTGCTCGGGAAAGGTTTCTATCGAATGGCCGGGGATGAACCAGGTCGTGGGGATTTGCAACCGGTCGAACAAACGCACCAAGCGGGGCACACCCACTTCCCCGGCAAACAAACCGCGCGAGATATCGCACGGCGAATCCTCGCCGCCGTACGAACCCAGCCAGCCGGCCACCGCGTCCACGTCGACGCCGAAGGCGCACAGGATTTCCTTCTTGCCGCCGCTTGCCAACGAACGACTGGCAAGCGACGAGGGCCGCCCGGAGGAAGCGATCAGCGGCCTCGGCTGATAGCGCGGTCCGGTTGAACCGCCGCCGTACGGTCCTTTTCGGTCAAAGCTGCTCATGGTCTCCTCCTTTGCAAAGCGTTATTGGCGTTGCATGCTGCGAAAATGACCCTAACCTTGCACCAGGCGAGCGGCCTTTGCAAGCCTCGCGAACACAGCCTCTCGAACACAGCCTCTCGAACACCGTGGCGACTGCGAGCATTCGTATCATTCGTATCATTCGTATGAATGACTGGCAACCAACGACGCTGCAAAGTGATCAATAGCAAGTCTGTCCGCGCGCCCGGCCGAGCCCGAAGCCCACCCTGGTACCGACATTGAGGGGACAGCCGCCGGCATTGCGTTCAAGCTCAAGACCAAATAGGCCGCAGCGACAAGGCCGCAGCGACGCTACTTCAGTACCGCCAGAATCGCCTCGCCGCTGGACACCTTGAACGCAGCGCCTTCTTCCACCGCGATGTGGCTCACCGCGCCATCGTCGACAATCATCGCGAACCGCTGCGCGCGCACGCCCAACCCAAGGCTGCTCAAATCCCAATCCAGGCCGGCCGCCTTGGTCCACGCCGCCGCGCCGTCAGCCAGCATCAGCACCACATGGTCCGGATCTTTCGCCTCGGCCCAGGCCTTCATGACGAACACATCGTTGACCGCGACACAGGCGATCGTGTCAACGCCCTTCGCTTTGATCTGCCGGTGATTGGCGAGAAAGCTTGGCAGGTGCTGTGCCGTACAGGTTGGCGTGAATGCGCCGGGCACCGCAAACAGAACCACCTTCTTGCCACCGAACAGCTCGGCGCGAGACAGCAATTTCGGCCCGCCGGCGGTCGTCGCCACCAGGGGAACATCCGGCACCTTGTCGCCAACACGCAAGGCCTTCATACGGTCTCCAATTTCCAATCAGCATCAGTGGTGCGGGTGGTAAGGCTCATGGCGATTTTCGCATCGGTACGCGCCTTTCGCTGAATTGTGCAGTCAAGTGAGTGTTTGTGGTCGAGAGGCGGGTAACTGGTGAAGATACACAGGACTGCGTTGGACCGACTCGATGTGGTTCCGATTCTAGTCGGTTCATGGGGCCGCTTTACGACCGTGCGCAGTTCGCCAAACGGCCTGCAGCGGATAACCTTGCGGTGATCCTCCTCAGTTTCTGTCCGTCGGCTCGTATCTTTGCGCTTCGACTTCCTTCGGACAAACCTTCGGGAGCTTGCCCTTGCCTTCGACCAGTGGTTATCCTTATCCAATGCGACCAGTCGGTTACGCCCATAGGGGACTTTCACCCCATCAGTTCATGCCCATGTCGGGCGCACACCCTTCGTTCGAGCCAACCGCTTCCGGCTTGCGGCCTCCAGCGGCGTCTCAGCTCAAACGTTGGGCTTAGGACCACACTGGCCTGAGAGTAACAGCGCGTCATGCCCCTTACCGTCGATCAGTTGCGTCGCTACGCGCTGGCCCGCAGCCTGTTCAAACCTACAAGCTTGGGGCGTGCGATTGCCAGACTAGGTTTCGTGCAAGCTGATCCGCTGCGCGCACCCGCCCGCGCGCAGGACCTGACCTTGCGCCATCGCGTGCCTGACTACCGGGCAGGCGATCTGGAGCGCCGCTATCCCAAATTGCCGATAGAAGAGG
>JBJXGX010000271.1:0-3880 GCA_046160305.1 Burkholderiales bacterium | reverse complement strand
CGCATCTGCCACCCTTACCCGAACCAGCGTCTGATCGTCACCACCCAAGGCAGGAGCCGTATGCGGTAATGCCGCACGTACGGATCTGTGGAGGGGGTGCTGGGTGACTGGCATTCCTACTCCGACTGCCTGATCGTGCCGCGATGTTATCCGGAATGTCCCGCGGAGAAAGCAGCGTCTGCCTACCTCGTTCACGACGCAGGTGCGCGACGGGATAAAATGCCGGACCACACAGGGGGATCGTGGGCCCGACCGCTCACCAGGACATCCAAGGACAAGAAACGAATGGGAACCATCGCAAGACGTTCGACCGCGAGCCGCGCGCGGCCGAACCACTCGACGCGAACGAATCGACGTGCGGCGACGCCGGACATCGATCTTGCAACGACCCGGCCGGGCACGCCCGGCGGATTGTTCATGCGGCAGTTCTGGCTCGCGATTCATCGCAGCGAGGATCTGGCGAAAGGGCGCGCCAAGCCGATCCGCATCATGAGCGAGGACTTCACCCTTTATCGCGGCGAGGGCGGGCGGGCGCAGGTGATCGATTATCGCTGTCCGCATCGATGGGCACCGATGCATCTTGGAACGGTCGAAGGCGACGATATCCGCTGTGTGTACCACGGCTGGAAATACGATTGCTCCGGGCAATGCATCGAGCAGCCTGCGGAGCTGCCGGGCTTCGCGCGCAAGGTACGCATCGGGAGCTATCCCACCCAGGAATATCTTGGCCTCATCTGGGCGTACTTCGGTGCCGGGGAAGCGCCTACGTTCCCGCCGTTTCCGCATCGTGCGACCGAAGGCATCATCCAGGTGTGGAATGTCGAGGAGGTGCCCTGCAACTATCTGCAATGCTTCGAGAACAGCATGGACGAGGTGCATGTCGCCTTTACCCATGCGCCGGGCGGCTCCCATGCAAAGCTCGCGATGGATCTTCCGCTCATCTCGGCGGAGGAAACCGATTGGGGAATGCTGCGTTTTGGCCAGCGTGCGACCGGCAAGGTGCGCCACACGCTCCACTACGCACCCAACTTGACGCGCGTGCTCGTGCCACCGCTTGCCGGCATGGATGGAGTGGGGGGCTGGCCCGAGATCTACTTCAACTTCACGCCGATCGACGATGAGAATCATCTATGGCTGATCGCCAGCCATATCGAGGTCGCGGGTCCGGCACTCGATGCGTATCGCAAGAAGCGCGCGGAGCATGAGGCGCGTGTTGCCGCGGCGAAACCGGCAGGCGTCATCGCGCGCGAGTTGATGGCGGGCCAGCATCGTTTTGCCGATGTCATGCATCCGGAACTCGCGATCGTTCAAGACATCGCGGTGCAGGCCGGGCAGGGCCGCATCGCGCCGCGCGAGGGTGAGCATCTCGGCCGCTCGGATGCCGGGATCATTCAATGGCGGAAGATTCTCATGCGGGAATTGCGGGCCTTTGCGTGCGGGGGGCGGACCAAGAAGTGGAAGCGACCGCCGGCCGACGTGAAGCCGACACTTGGTTTCTAGGAGGGCCACCCGTATGTCGCGATCGAATTTTTCAAGCGGCGCGCGTCAAGCCGTATTTGGCGGCATCGCGTTGGCAGCGGCGCTGATCGCAACCAGCGAACCAGCCTTCGCGCAGAGCGCCTATCCATCGCGGCCGATCAGGTTGATCGCGCCGTTCCCGCCAGGTGGCTCGAGCGACGTATTGTGCCGGCTGCTCGCACAAAAGCTGACGGAAGGGTTCGGGCAGACAGTCGTGGTTGAAAATCGTCCGGGTGCAAGCGGCGCGATCGGTTTCGAGGCCGCTGCGAAAGCGCCCAACGACGGCTACACGATCGTCATCGGATCGAGCAGCACGCTTGCGACCAATCCGCATCTGTTCAAGAAACTGCCTTACGATCCGATCAACGATTTTGCGCCGGTGTCGTTGGTGGCCACCTCGCCGCAGGTGCTGGTGGTGCATCCGTCGGTAAAGGCTGCGAATGTTGCCGAATTGATCGCATTGGCGAAGGCTGCGCCCGGCACACTCAACTTCGGATCGGGCGGCAAGGGCATCCAGTCGCACATCAGCGGCGAAATGTTCAAGAGCGCCGCGGGTGTGGACATCGTGCATGTGCCGTACAAGGGCGGCGGCCAGGCCGTCGCCGATCTGGTGACCGGGCAGATTCAGATGGTCTTCGCCGACATGGTGCCGGCCATCCCGCATATTCGATCCGGTCGGTTGCGTCCGCTCGCGGTAACCGGTGCGGTGCGCTCGCCGGCGGTCCCGGATGTTCCGACGATGATCGAATCGGGCGTGAAGGACTATCGCGCCGAACTGTGGTGGGCGATTCTCGCACCAAAGGGAACCGCGGCCGATGTGGTGGGCCGATTGAATGCGGAGCTTGGCCGCATCATGAAGAACCCCGACGCGCAAGCAAAGTACACCGAGCTTGGCGTTGCGACCATCCATGGCACGCCCGCGCAGGTGAGCGAATTCATCAAAGCGCGTTCGGCCGAAGTCGGACGCATTCTGAAGTCGGTGGGGATCGAGCCGGAGTAGGCTCGCGCCTGCTTGTCTTAGCGTAGGGTGGAAAAGCGAAGCGCATTCCACCGTCGATGGTCTTTGAAGGGAGAACGTGTTTGAACATCGCCTATTTCATGAAGAACGAAGCCGACATCGCCAAGCTCGCACCGGGCGATGCGCAGTGGATCAAGGTCTCGGCGCGCCCCGACGGATCCTACGCGCCCGAAGATCTTCGCAAACTTGCGGAGGTTGAAGCGCTGCTGGTCTGGTCGGAAGTCATCACGCCGGCTGTGTTGGCGGCCGCTCCCAAGCTGAAGATCATCCAACGGTTCGGTGCGGGCTTTGATGTGCTGGCGCCGGTGCTCGAGGCGACCCGCGATCGCCGCATTCCCTGTTGCAATGTAGAGGGGGTCAACAAGGTTGCGGTCGGCGAACACGGGATGCTGTTGATGCTCGCCGTCGCACGCCAACTGAACATCGTGCAGGAGCACACGCGTGCCGCGCGCTGGCCGCGTGAGCTGCACCCCGATATCCCGCCGTTCGAGCTGGACGGCAAAACCTTGGGCATCATCGGTCTGGGCAACACGGGCATGGAGCTGGCCAAACGCGCGAAGGCGTTCGACATGCGCATTGTGTACAACGACGTGCGCATGATCGATCCGGCGCGGGTCAAGTCGGTGGACGCCACATTCATGGAAAAAGACGAGCTCTTCCGGCAGGCGGATGTGATCAGTATCAACACCGATCTGAATCCCGCTTCCCGCACCATGATCGACACGCGAACGATCGGACTCATGAAGCGCACCGCGGTGGTGATCTGCTGCGCACGCGGCGGCATCATCGACGAGGTCGCGCTGCGCGATGCGCTCAATAGCGATCGGATCGCCGGCGCCGGCCTCGATGTGTATTCACCCGAGCCGATCCGCGCGGACAACCCGCTGCTCAGCGCGAAGAATTGCGTGCTCACGCCGCATGTGGCGGGTGTGACGCGCGAGTCGATCGCACGCTCCTATGACTGGGCGCATGAGAACGTGCGCCGTGTCGTCCAGCGAAACGAAGCGCCGCGATGGGTGGTGAATGGGGTGACGTAGGGCGCGTGGTATCGTATCTTGTGCTGCATCGCACAAGCTCGACCCTCTCCTAGCGTCATGCGACCCCCCCTTCGCTGGATTTTCCTGTTCCTTGCAAGCACCGCGCTCATCGCCTGCGGTCGGCCCGATGAGGCCGGCGGCAAGGGTAGCGCGGGTGCAGCCAAAGGCGGTCCGCCGCCCGCGCCACCGATCAGCGTCGCGACCGTCATCGAGCGCGAGGTGCGCGATGCGGACGAATTCTCCGGCCGCCTGGAGGCGTTCGAGACGGTCGAAGTCCGTGCGCGCGTCTCCGGAGTCGTGAGCAGTG
>JBJXGX010000270.1:0-6428 GCA_046160305.1 Burkholderiales bacterium | reverse complement strand
TACCGAACGTAGTGGGTGTCGCGGCAAGCCCGAAGATGGTCAACGGCAAACCGACCAAGCAATGGTCGCTGACGGTCTTGGTCGAGAAAAAAGAGGCGCCCGGCAAGCTCGCCAAGGCAGGCCTCGTACCCGGAACAATTGGCGGCGTCGTCACCGACGTGATTGAAGTCGGCAAACCCGAAGCTCTCGTTTTCAATGCGCACGTGCGGCCCGCCTTGCCAGGCTTCAGCCTGGGCCATCACGACATCACCGCGGGCACGTTCGGCTGCGTGGTCCAAGACCTGCGCAAAGCTGGTGGCGACGACTATCTCATCCTCAGCAACAATCATGTGCTCGCCAACACGAACCGTGCGAAACCCGGCGACCTAATCCTGCAGCCGGGGCCGTTCGACGGGGGTGTCTATCCCGCCGATGGAATCGCCACGCTGGATCGATTCGAGCCAATCGTATTCGGCCGCAACGGACTCAACCTGGTGGATGCAGCGGTGGCGCGACCCACGTTCAGCCGCAACATCACGGCGTCGATCATCGGGATCGTTATGCCGACCGGTGTGAATCAAGCGCTGGTGGGCAATCCGGTGATCAAGGTCGGTCGAACAACCCAGGTCACCGCGGGCGTCGTGATCGCCACCAATGCAACCATTGTCGTGAGCTACGGTAGCGCTGGTACGGCGCAATTCCGCCACCAGATCCTCACCACGCCCATGGCGGCGGGCGGCGATTCGGGAAGCCTTTTGATGAATGGAAGCTTGAATGCGGTTGGGTTGCTGTTCGCCGGCTCTCCATTCATCACAATCCACAACCACATCGCCGACGTCGAAATGGCGCTCGGCGTCCGTCCATTGACCGCAACGCGGTAGGAGCTCCGCCGAACCGGTCGTGTCGTCCCGACGCGACTGGTTCGGAATGGCTGAGACAACGATACCCACCCTCGGGGGCGAATGGCACTTACTTAAGGGCACCTCTAAAAATTCGTCATTCCCGCGAAGGCGGGAAACTAGGCTTATTGGAATCCCCGATGATTCAATAGTCTCTGGATTCCCGCCTTCGTGGGAATGACAGGAAGTTTGAATTTTTATAGGGCCCCTTAAGCTGTCTGTGCTCAAGCCTCCGTTCGCCCTGAGCCCGTCGACGGGTAACGCAGGCTTGTCGAAGGCGGGCGATCGTCCGCTCACGAACACTTCGGCATTCACCCTTCGACAGGCTCAGGGCGAACGGTAAATCCCCTAATTCGCTTAAGTAAGTGCCATTCCACTCCGGGGGTACTTCCGATACGCGAACGCCTTATTGAACCGACCCAGGATGTACTCGCCGCAGGTGACCGGTTCGTAGCGTGCCTGTTCGCCAATATGAATAGCAATTTCCGGGTCGTGCTGGGCGAGGCGTTTCATGGTTTCGCCGATAATCTCGAAATTGCGCTCGATTGCTTGTCGCAAAATGCGATCGGCGCGGTAATCATCGAGCGTCTTTCCCCGCGCGGCGTCGCGAATGAAGGCCGCGGCATCGCGAATGTCGTCAAGCAGCTTGGGCGTTTTCGGCTGCATAAACGAGCTGTCGCGTCTTGTTCACCGAATCGATGAAATACGGGTTCCGCATCGCGCCGATCATCACCAGGTCGACATCGCGGCCATACAACGCTTCGAGGGCTCCTCTAAATCCGAAATAACGGGTGAAAAGGTCCCCCGGGTTAGCGTCGAAATCCACCAAAAAGTCGAGGTCGCTATTCGGCGGATCGAAGGCATTCGTCGTCGCTGAGCCGAATAGCTCTAGCCGACTCACGCCGTAGCGGCGGCAAAGCTCCGGAATTTGGTCGAGATGGGGGTCGAGAATGCTTGCCATGATCCGCAATGATTATGCCACTAGCCCTGGATTCGAGGACTCATGGATTACCGTCGACCTCGCGCTCGCGCACTCGACGATTTCTCGAGCAGCGCGTTGCGGCGCCCGGCGCCCTACTTCCGATACGCGAACGCCTTATCGAACCGACCCAATATGTAATCGCCGCAAGTGACCGGTTCATAGCGCGCTTGCTCGCCCACTTTCACCACAGGCACGATCGCAGTATCGAAATCCGGATCGACGAAGGCCACGATCGACATGCGCTCGCGACCTGATTTGTTCACTACGCGATGGGGGGTCGAGTGGAATCGATCGTTTGTCCATCGGGCCAACAGATCGCCGACATTGATCACCAGCGTGTCGGGAATGGGGTGTGCAGTGACCCATTCTTTTTTTCGCGACCAGACTTGCAGGCCGCCGATCTGGTCTTGATACAGGAGGGTGATCGTCCCGTAGTCCGTGTGAGGTGCGACACCGAACTGATCGTCGCCCGCATCAGCGGGCTGCGGCGGATAGTAGACAACCGTGCCGCGCGTGACCGGCTTCTTGAAGCTGCGAGTGAAATAATCAGGTGCAACGCCCAGGCTCGCAGCGAATGCACGCAACAAGCGCTGGCCACACAAATTGGCCGCATCGAAGAACGCATTGAACGCGGGTCGCATCGCGGGCGCAAACGGCGGCCATCGATTCGGGCCGAACATGCGATTGCCGGCGCGGTAGTCGGGGTCGCTCTCGTCGATGTCGAGGCCCCAGATAAAGCTCTCTTTCAGATCAACCTTCGCCATGTCGTACATCTTCGCCTGGCCGACCGAGAGGAAGCCGCGGTGGCGGTCGAGCGGTTTTACTTGCTGCTTTTCTTCAAGTGAATGGGCGAAGAATGCGCGCGCGGCGGCGTCGGTGCGATCGAGGATCTCTTGCGCGATGCCGTGATTCTTCACATAGAAGAAGCCGATGGATTCGGCTGCACCCAGCATCTGCTTGGCGACGATGGCGAGGCCTGCAGCGTCGTCGAGCAGAAGCGGAGCGACATCGATGACGGGGATTTCATCGATGGTGATGTACTTGGCGTTGGCGTAGGTCATCGAGGTGAGGCGTAGGTGCGAGTTCGCGATGGCGATATCTTATGCCGACATAGGGCAGATGGTTTGTCCGGGTGGACGCGTGATCGCATCACGCTCGTCGATCCAGATTGGTTCTTTCATTTGGCCATAACGTTAAGCGTATTGCGGTAGCGCCGCATGATGTCTTCGGCCTTCGCCATCTTCTTCTCGAAGGCGGGATCGTAAGCAGTGAGGCGATAAGTTCCGTCAGAGCCTTCGACAAGGAAGAGCGGTTCGCCTTCCTTCGTTTGCAAACGGTTGATGACTTCCTTGGGAAGAACAACTCCGAGTGAGGAGCCGAACTTGCGAACTTTGAGCTTGATCATGAGTGATCTCGGCACGTGAATACCAATGACATAATATCGGTCCCTACGTCGGAAGTACCGTCTGTACGGCAATCCGGACGCTTTGCTGATTGCGACGCGTCAAGTCACTCCTCCTTGTAATACCCAATCACATCCCCCTCGGTAGTCACTCCGAGGCCATTCAATAGCCGATTCGAAAAATTGAAATACGCGCAGACCTGATTCACTTCGAGGATTTCGCCGTCGTCGCACCCCACCGCGCGCATCGCGTCGATGTCGGTCTTTTCCATGCGGCCGGGCGCGACGGTGAGCTTGTGGGCGTAGCGAAGCAGCGCCGCATCCTTTGGCGCGAATACCCCTTCGGGCTCGGCGCGGCGTAGCGCATCGAATGCTTTCTCGATCCGGGCGTCGTCCCAGCCTTCTTTCTTCATAAGCCGCTTGGTGTTGGCTGAATGATGGGCAAGGCTGTACTCACAGACATTCGCGAAGCTCACGATGCACGACACGGCTTCAAGCAACCAATACGGCAACACGTTGTCGGGATTGTGAAGGACGCTGCGATAGAGAACGACGTGCCCCTCCATCGTGTGCGGGCGCAGGCTGTGCGCGCGCATGACGTTGTCGACAGTGCCGTGCGGCGTTGTCACGCGCTCGTACATTTCCTTCAGCTTGCCGGTCGCACCCTCAACGGGAAGCATCCTGATCCATGCACTCATTGGCGTTTCCCGATCCTCTTTTGTCGTTACCTTTCCCTCTTCACCATTCACTCAACCGGCCTTGGCCTCGGCGTCTTCGCAAAGAACCGCCGCACCATCGGCTCGAACACTTCGATCGGGGCGGAATCGTAATTCGGGTCGGTTGCATCCTGGTCGTATTTAGCGACGAACGTAGCGGCCCACTCGAAATGCGGATGACCGCGCCATCGCTCGCGCGCGTTCGGGTCGACGCCCGGAAATGTCGGCGCATGGATGTCCTGGAAGATTGCGTGTCGCTGGAGCATCCAGTAGTGCTTATCTTCGATATAGGCGCCCATCAGCGCCGCGGCGAATTCCCCATGCGACTTCGGACAGGCGATGAAACCAATATCGTGGAGCAGAGCGACGACGATTGTTTCTTCGTCGCGCCCATCGCGCATTGCCATTGTTGCCGACTGCAAGCAGTGGCGATAGTTGTTCACCATGTAGCCGAAGGTCGGGTCGTCGCGGGAATCGACCAGCATGCGCAACACCTGGCTTGCCTGCTGTTCAGATTGATAAGCAGCGCGCTGGCGATTCATCAACCCCCAGTCGGCAGGGCTGAAGTCCTCGAGAGAAATCTTCTCTATGTATTTCCAGTCCGTATGTAGCAACGGGCTGAATGAGTTCGTCATGCCGCTCTCCTATCCGATGCCCCCATCCGTCGCTCGATCCGCCGCACGCCCCATGACACGATGAGAATCAACACGAGGTACTCGAGGATCAGGAAGGTATAGATCTCAAGTGGCCGATATTCCGTCACCACCAGTTCATTGGCTTTGCGGGTCAATTCTCCCAATCCGATTACCGACACGAGCGATGACGTTTTCAGCATATAGACGAACTGATTCCCAAGCGGAGGCAGCACGCGCCGGATCGCCTGCGGCAGGATGATGAAGCGCATCTTGTCGATGAATCCCATGCCAAGCGATTCGGAGGCTTCATGCTGGCCACGCTCGATCGATTGGATGCCCGCCCGGAAAATCTCCGCTTCGAACGCGCTGTCGCAAAGCGCAAGTGCGACGATGCCCGCGGGAAAGACATCGAGCTTTATGCCAAGCACGATCGGCAGGCCGTAGAACACCCAGAGCACCATGACCAACATAGGGATCGAGCGGAAGACCTCGACGTACACTCGGTTCGCGGCGCGCAACAACCGATTCTGCGATAGCGACATCAACGACACCAGTAGCCCGATGAACACCGAGGCCACGATTGCAGAAATGGCCAGTGCGATGGTCCAGCCGAGTCCACCGATCAGGAAAGAGATATTGCTCTGTCCCTTCTCAGTCCAGGGCGACACGACGAACCAGCCCCAGTTGTAGGTGCCGCCGCAGCCGCTGATCAGGGCGGCGACGAGCAGGAGCAACAACGGTAATCGCGCGAGCGACGTTGCACCCCCTCTCCGCTGCCCCTTTCCCGCGGTGGGGCGAGGGGTCTTTCCGGTGCAAGGAGTTCGTTCGCGAAACCGGCCGCGGAGCCCCTCGCCCCAATGTCGGAGAGGGGTTGGGGAGAGCTGATTTTGGTGAGCCGTTCTCGTTCCCACGCTAGTGACTCAATATCTGACTGAGAAACACCTTGCACCGGTCCGTTGCGGGCTGCGTGAAGAATGTGGCGGGGGGTGCCTTCTCGACGATTTCGCCCTTGTCCATGAAGACCATGGTGTCGGCGACGCGTCGCGCGAAACCCATCTCGTGGGTCACGCACAACATCGTCATGCCTTCACGCGCGAGACCTTCCATGACCTCCAGCACTTCGTTGATCATTTCGGGGTCGAGCGCAGATGTAGGTTCGTCGAACAGCATGATCCGCGGTCGCATGCATAGGGATCGCGCGATCGCCACGCGCTGTTGCTGTCCGCCGGATAGCTGGCCCGGATACTTATTCGCCTGCTCGGGGATTCGCACGCGTTCGAGCAGTTGCATCGCGAGTGCCTCGGCATCAGGCTTTGACATCCTGCGCACGCGCTGCGGCGCGATGGTGAGATTTTCGAGAACCGTGAGATGGGGAAAAAGATTGAAACTCTGGAACACCATCCCCACTTCGGAGCGTACCGCGGCGAGATTTTTCATGTCGTCGTTGAGCGCGATACCATCGACGACAATGGTGCCTTCCTGGTGCTTCTCCAGACGATTCAGGCACCGGATGAGCGTCGATTTGCCCGAGCCGGACGGCCCACAGATGACCACTTTCTCGCCCGCACGCACGGACAAATCGATATTGCGCAGCGCCTGAAACGCGCCGAACCATTTGCTGAGCCCGGCAATGCGAATTATCGGGCCCGCTTCGTTGCTGATACCCATCGCAATCCGTTCTCCTCATGAGGCGCTAGAATCGCCGCATGCGTGCACAACGTCAAGCGCGGTGAGTGATCTTTGGATGGAACTCGCCTTTTCAACCTGGCCCGAAGTCGAAGCGTATCTCGGACGCTCCAAGGGCATCATCATTCC
>JBJXGX010000269.1:0-19158 GCA_046160305.1 Burkholderiales bacterium | reverse complement strand
CCCTCACGAGTGTGCACGCATGACTCGGGGCCGTCGTAGCTGGCTAAGCCTTCAACGTATGAAACTTTCATTCACAACACCTTGCCGGTTTTGACCGGCGCACGGAGAAGCGCATGCACGCCCGAATCATCCCCGCAACGCTGATACCACCGGTCATCGCGCTCATCGCCGCACTCGGCGCATGCTTCCCGGTGCACGGGCAAGACTATCCCGCCAAGCAGATACGCATCATCGTCCCGACCACGGCCGCCTCGTTGACCGACCTCGTCGCACGATTGTTTGCGCAACGCCTGTCGGCAACATCGAAGCAGGCGGCCATCGTCGAGAATCGTCCTGGCGGCGGCGGCACGATCGGTGGCGATCTCGCGGCGAAGTCCGCGCCCGATGGCTATACGCTCCTCATGGGCTTCCATGGCCTGAATGCGATCCTGCCTGCGCTCGGCGCCAAGATGCCGTTCGATCCGGCGAAGGACCTCACACCGGTGATCCTGCTGCTCACCGTACCGAACCTCCTCGTGATCAATCCGTCGGTACCCGCGACCTCGGTAAGCGGGCTCATCGCGCTCGCGAAGGAAAAACCCGGATCGCTCACCTATGCCTCGCAAGGTATCGGCAGCTCCGGGCATCTCGCGGGCGAGTTGTTCCGCAACATCGCGGCATTGGACATCGTGCATGTTCCCTACAAGGGTCCTGCGGAAGCCGTTCGGGATCTCATAAGCGGCGAGATCTCGATGATGTTCGATGTCGTGATGCTGGCGTTGCCCAATGTGAAGGCGGGCAAGGTGCGCGCCTTGGCGGTGGCCACGCGTGAGCGCGTGTCGGCGATGCCCGATCTGCCGACGATGGCCGAGCTTGGCCTGCCGGGTGTCGAAGGCGGTGCGTGGTTCGCCGTATTCGCACCGGCGGGAACGCCGCGTCCGGTCATCGACTGGCTCAACCGTGAAGCGCGTATCGCATTCTCCGAACCGGAAGTGCGTAGTCGATTCGTCACGCAGGGCGCCGCGCTGCCGCTTGGCTCGCCCGAAGATCTCGCCGCCTACGTGGCGGCCCAACGTGAACGCTGGGCACAGGTCGGGCGAACCGCAAACATTCGTCTGGATTAAACTGCCGCGTTGGTTCAGTCAAGAGGTGCCTTGGTTATTCCAGATTTCCTTGGCGCCACCTTGGCGTCATCGTGTGCCCCATTCAACGTAGCTTCGACCCTTAGCACGCGACCCTTAGCACGCTTTCAGGAACCTGCACGCGTTGCCGCGCGGACTCCGAGGGCGATAACCGGAGAGAACAATGATCGAACTGTATTCGCAACCCACCCCGAACGGCCAGAAAGTCATGATCATGCTGGAGGAAACCGGGCTTGCCTGGAAGCACATCGACGTGAACATCCGCACCGGCGACCAGTTCAAGCCCGAGTTCCTCAAGATCAGCCCGAACAACAAGATCCCCGCGATCGTCGACACCGAGGGCCCCGGCGGCAAACCGCTTGCGCTGATGGAGTCCGGTGCGATCCTTATCTACCTCGCGGAGAAGACCGGCAAGTTTCTATCCAAGGACCCGGGCAAACGCTACGACACGTTGCAATGGCTCATTTTCCAGATGGCGAGCGTGGGCCCGATGTTCGGCCAGGCCAATCACTTCACCAACGTCGCCAAGGACAACGAGTACGGCCGCAACCGCTATGTGAACGAGTCGATCCGGCTGTACAAAGTGATGGACAACCGCCTGCGCGACAGTGCCTGGCTCGGCTGCGACGAGTACAGCATTGCCGACATGGCGGTCTACCCGTGGACCAAGATGCACAAGGATCGCGGCATCGACAAGGACAATCATCCGAACTTCATGCGCTGGTATGCCGCGATGGAAGCGCGCCCGGCCGTGCAACGCAACAACACGATGACCGCCGAGATTCGCGCCCGCATGGAGAAAGCCGCCGAGGGTAAGGAAGCGGTCAACATCTACGACACCAAGGACAACGCGGCGCGTCTGGCAAAGGCGACGACCCGCTAAGTTCCGGCCACCCGCAGCTTGTCGAAGGGCCTCTCCTGGTCGAGAGGCCCTTCGCTGGTTCACATTGGGCCTTGACCAGCGCAGCCCGAGCGTGTTCCTTTACATACTCAGCCCAAGCGGATTCCCGGCATTGACGGAGATCAAACCATGCCTGCCACCGCCGTCGTCACCGTCGCCATTCCCGCCGCGCTAACGCGCGAGCAATACCTCGCCGGCACCAAAGCGATCGCGCCAAAGTTCCAAGGTGTCCCCGGTCTGGTTCGCAAGAACTTTATCTTCAGTGGCGCGAGCGGCACCGCCGGTGGCGTGTACACCTGGGAAACAAGAGAGGCCGGCGAGCGCTTTCACGCCGCGGGGGGACCGTGGCATCAAAGCCTCGTCGAGCGATTCGGTGTCGCGCCCTCGATTCAATGGTTCGATACCGATGTGATCGTCGATAACAGCGTGGGGCGGATCGACATCACTGCATGACCACATACGCCCTCGCCAAGTGGCTGCATGTGCTGTCCGCGGCCATCCTCTTTGGCACGGGCGCGGGCATCGCCTTCTTCACCTGGGTCGGCTATGTTCGATGCAAGCGCACCCGCGACCTCGCAGGCTTGCGACAGATTCTCGAAATCACGGTCATTGCGCTCTATGGGCTCATGATCATGAAGCCAGGATTGACCGCCCTGCTTGGCGCCTGATGCGCATCGTCGCCTGGAACATTCGCGCCGGGGGCGGCGTGCGCGCGACAGTAATCGCCGAGCAGCTCATGCGCTGGCATGCCGATGTGGTCGCACTGACCGAATTCCGTGGAACAGCGCCGAGTCTTCAACTTGCCGAGGCGTTATCGGACGGCGGACTGGCGCAACAATCCCATTCGATCAATATCCGCGCGCCCACCGAGAATCGACTGCTTCTCGCATCGCGTTGGCCCATCGAGCCGTTGTCGCTTGCCGGTGCGCCATCGCGTTCTGGCAAATGGATCGCCGCACGTGTGTGCGCCCCCCAGCCGTTTACTGCGATCGCCATACACGTCCCGAATCGCGCCACCGGCAGAAAGTGGCCCTTTCACGCTGCAACGCTTCGTGTCGCCCGCACATGGTCGACCGGACCCGCCCTGCTCTGCGGAGACACCAATACCGGGCGCATCGGCATCGACGAAGACACGGGCGCGGCCGGTTTCAATTTGCGCGAAGATTGCTGGATGACCGCACTCGAGGATACTGGGTGGCACGATGCATTTCGCAGACTGCATGGCGATCGTCGCGAGTGGACGTGGCACTCGCCGAACGCGGGGACCGGCTACCGGCTCGATCAGGCATTCGTCAACACGGCAATGGTCGATCGATTGCGGGCGGTCGAGCACGTCTGGGGAAAGGACGATAACGATGCGCGCCGGGACGCGCTGAGCGACCATGCAGCGTTGATCGTCGATTTTGATGGCGATGCATGATGCGTGCCGAATCGTGATGTCGCAGAGGGGCTCCGACACAACTTGGCCCTTGATCCGCACTCGTCCTGACCGGAACGGCTGGCGACACCTGGCGCCGATCAATTCGCCTTCGCCCCGGATGCCTTCACGATCGGTGCGAGATTCTCAAGATCGGCCTTGAGGTAGGCATCGAATTCGCGCAGCAGAAGCGTGCGACCGATCATTCCTTGCGACACCAACTTCTCCTTGATCTCGGCGTGTTCGCCCGCCGCCCAAAGCGCCGCGGCGAGCTGTTTGAGAATCGGCGGCGGTGTCTTCCCTGGTGCAAGCAATCCATACCAGGTTGCATACGCGTAGCCCGGAATGATCTCTTCGCTGATGCTGGGCGCTTCGAACGGCGCTTGCATGCGGGTTGGCGTGCTGGCACCGATGGCGATCAGCTTACCTTCGCGTATGTGCGCCAATTGGAAGGCGGCGGGCACGAAATTCACCTGGATGCGATTGGTGAGCAGATCAGCGGTGATGTCCGCGGAGACCTTGTAGGGCACGTGCACCATTTCGATACCGGCTTTGCTCGCAAAATACGCGCCTGCGAGATGCGTCGCAGTACCGACGCCGGCCGATCCGTAATTGATTGCACCCGGTTTTTGCTTCGCGAGCGCAACCAGCTCCTTCAAGGTCCGCACGCCGACCTGCGGGTTGACCACGACAATCGCAGGCGCCTCGGTGACCAGCGCAAGCCCCGCGAAATCCTTGAGCGTGTCGAATGGCAGATTGTTGTAGAGGCTCGGATTGATCGTGTGTGCCGAATTGGTCATGAGAATCGTGTAGCCGTCGGGTGCCGCCTTGGCCACCAATCCGGTTCCGATCGTCGCGCCTGCACCCGGCCGATTCTGCACCACCACCGATTGCCCTAACCGCGCGGCCATCTTGTCCGCGAACATGCGTGCGACGATATCGGTCGCGGTGCCGGGTGATTGCGGGGTAATCATCTGGATCGGCTTCGCCGGATATTTCTCTTGCGCCGATGCGAACCCCGCCGCGATCGCCAGCACCCCGATCAGCGGCAGCAATCGTACCAATTCAATCCGCATCCCCCGCCCTCCTCGATTGTTGCGAGCCTTCATCCCATCAATACCACGGCACGCACCGGTGAAGCTTCGGCGCCCATCAGCTTGAGCGGTAGAGCGATCAAGGTGACGCGCTGCTCGGTGATCTCGTCCAGGTTGTTGAGATACGGCATGGTCACGATGCCATGCTCACTGAATGTGCGCGATGAATTGAATACACGCGGCGAGCCGGGCTCATCGTTGCCATGATAGAAATCGTAGCCGACGACGCTTACGCCCTTGTCGATACACCACTGCGTCGCGGCGGCGGTCAGATAGGGCGAGCGCTTCTGCCAGTCGTTGATCATGTACTGCTTGTTGACATCGGTGCGCAGCAACAGCCGATCGCCTCGCTTGAGTATCTTGCCGGCGGCTTGCTCGAGATCCTCGGCCGTGATCGGCTTGCCCGGCACGGCGTGACGCAGATCGGCGATGATCGCATCCCCCGCGAAGGTCTCCAGCGGGAGCTGATGGATCTGCGCGCCGCCTGCGACGTTGTGTTCGGGTGCATCCACATGGCTGCCTGCATGGAGGCGCATATGCACACCGCGTACGATCTGCCCGGCGCCGCCCGGCGCGTCGTGCTCCTTCAACACCTCGATCTGGAATTGCATATCCCGCTTGAACCCCGGCGGGGTGCGCATCTTGAATTTCGAATCATCGAGCTCAAGGCTAATATCGATGACTTTGCGAATCGCCAACGGCATGACAGACTCCGGATTCTCAGTGACGAGGAGAGTTCGTACTCTATCCGAACCGCCCATTCACCGCGATGCAAGTTGAGAGCGCCCGGCACCGTCCGGGAAAATACCAACCGTCAAACCCAGGAAAGACATGAAACGAATCGTCGCCGTGTTGGGGTGGGTCGTCGCGGGCGGCGCGCTCGCGATAGTTTCAGGCACTGCGCTGGCGCAGTCGTGGCCCGTAAAGCCGGTCCGCATCATGGTCGCCTATCCACCGGGCGGTGGCATTGATGTCATGGGCCGGCAGATCGCCGAGAAGCTCACATCGGCCTGGGGCCAGCCGGTCATCGTCGAAAACCGGCCGGGCGCGAACACGATCCTCGCCACCGAAGCGGTCGCCAAGTCAGCGCCTGATGGGCACACGCTCCTCCTTACGACCGATGCAACGTTTTCGATCAACCCGCATCTCTACGCCAAGCTGCCCTTCGATCCGCAACGCGACTTCATCCCGGTGACGATGACGGTGTTGCTGCAGCAACTGCTGGTGGCCCATCCGTCGCAACCCTTCAACACGCTCGACGAATTGATCCGCGCGGCAAAGGGGAAGCCGGGCAGCATCAACTACGCCTCCTATGGGAGCGGGAGTCAACCGCACCTTGCCGGAGAGATGCTCAAGAACAAGGCCGGCATCGATCTCGTGCACGTCCCCTACAAAGGCATTTCACTTGCTGTGCCCGCCGTCATGGCAGGCGAGGTCCAGCTCACGTTCGCCGGCATCGCGACATCAATGCCGCAAATCAAAGGGGGACGCATCAAGCCGATCGCCATTGGTGGCGCGAAGCGCTCGGCCCTTCTGCCCGATGTACCCACCTTCGCGGAGCTGGGGTTTCCGGAAGTCGAGACGCATGCCTGGTTCGGGCTGTTCCTGCCGGCCGGCTCGCCGCGCGAAGCCGTGATGCGCGTCTACCAGGACACGAAGAGGATCCTCGATGAGCCGGATTTCCGCCAGAAGCAGTTGATCGAGAAGGGGTACGAGGTCGTGGGGAGCGCACCCGAGGAATTCTTGTCGTACATGAAGACCGACCGCGACAGCCGCGGGCGCGCGGTAAAGATCTCCGGCGCCAAGGCCGAATAGGCGAAGCGATTGACCCGATGAGCAAAGCGCTTGACCCGTCCGGCACGGCGCGATAGGTTTCTCGAACGAACACGTTGGAGCCGGCATCGTCAAACGCGGGCCACTCGAACGGAGCATTGGAGCATTGACATGGCTGCTGTCCCGCCCGTTTCCGCACCGCCGCTTGCGTACCGCGGCTATCACCGCACCCAGTCGGCTGAACCCGATCGGTTCCTCTGCGAGGTGGGACGTGGCACCCCGGGCGGCGAATATCTCCGGCGCTTCTGGCACCCCGTCGCCTACGAAAGCGAATTGACCGAAGTCGCGCTTCGCGTGCGCGCGTTGGGCGAAGACCTGATCGTGTTTCGCGACGGCGCAGGCCGCATCGGCGTGCTGCATATGCGCTGCTGCCATCGTAATACGTCGCTCGAGTTCGGCCTGATCGAGGAGCGGGGCATTCGCTGCTGCTATCACGGACGTCTCTACGGCGTGGATGGCACGTGTATCGAGATGCCGGGCGAGCCCGCTGCCGCGACCTTGATGCGCACGGTGAGCCAGGGTGCCTATCCGGTGCATGTGTTTGGCGGCATCGTGTTCACCTATATGGGACCACCGGAGCGCGTACCGGTATTCCCGGTATATGACCGTTTTCGGCTACCCGGGATTCGCCTGGTGCCGGGGACGCGCTTCAAGCAGGACTGCAACTGGATCCAGATCAAGGAAAACACCGTCGACCCGCACCACACGCAGGTGCTGCACGTGATCCCGCAGATGCGTGGCATGGACCACTTCGCACCCGAGTTCGGCAGTTTTCCAGTCTTTACCTTTGCCGAATCGCGTGGCGGCGTCGCGTACCTCGCATCGCGCCTCGTCGGCGACAAGGTGTGGGTGCGATCGGCTGATATCGTGGGTGCCAACCTGCACTGCATCAGCTCGATCTTCGAGAGTGGTCAGACTCTCAAGTCCGCGAGCACCCCGTTCATGTCGATCTGGGCGCTGCCGGTGGACGACGATCACACGATGAGCTTCTTCGTGAGCCATGTGCAGGACGACGAGCCGATGCCGTTCGAGAAACGCCGATATCTGGAAATCTTCGGTCAGACCGATGATCGCGACTATCGCGAACGACAATGGTTGCCCGGCGATCATGAGGCGCAGGTCGGCCAGGGGCCGATCAACGTCCATGCGCTCGAACACCTGGGCGTGAATGATCGGGGAATCGTATTGTTTCGCCGCTTCGTGCGGCGTGGCATCGAAGCGGTGCGAAACGGTAAAGATCCGGTCGGGTTCTACATGCGGGACGAAGACGTGCCGCCGACCTTTGCCAGTGACAAGGTCGTTCCCGCCACGACGATCGATGGCGATCCGAGCAATCCGGCGGTACTGCAGGCCTACGCTGAACGCTTGGCCGGCGAATACCTGCGCACACCACCGATGGCGCACCTCGGAATCCGCATGCCGGATCGCGCGGATTCCTGATCGCAGGGCTGCGGCAACGGACTACTTGTAAACCCGAAGGAAACCGGAAGATGACAACGACTCGTACGGCAACGCTTTGCATTGCGCTCTTCGTAGGCAATGCCGTCGCAGGCGCGGCGCTCGCACAGACCATCAAGATCGGCATGATCAGTACCTACTCGGGGCCGGAGGCCGCGTTCGGCGAGAAGATGGATCGCGGCATGAAGCTCTACACCAAACTCAACGCGGATAAGCTGCCGCCCGGCGTAAAGGTGGAAGTGATCACGCGCGATGACGGCGGACCGAACCCCGACAAGGCGAAGCAGATCGCCCAGGAACTCATCGTGCGCGACAAGGTGCACTTCCTGACCGGCGTGGTATGGACCCCCAATGCAATGGCGATGGCACCGCTCACGGCCGAGGCGAAAGTGCCGTTCATCATCATGAACGCCGGTGCGTCGGTGATCACCACGCGCTCGCCGTATATCGCGCGGGTGTCGTTCACGATGTACCAGGCATCCGTACCGCTTGGCGAATGGGCGGCGAAGAAATACAAGCGCGCCTACACCGCGGTGAGCGACTTTTCGCCCGGACATGACAGCGAAGACGCGTTCGAACGCGGCTTCAAGAAAGGCGGTGGCGAGGTCATCGGGCGGCTGCGCATGCCGGTCATGAACGCCGACTTCGTACCGTTCCTGCAACGTATGAAAGATGCCAAGCCTGATGTCATCTACTACTTCGTGCCGGCCGGACGGCAGGCATCCGCCTTCGTGAAAGCGTACGCGGACTTGGCGCTCAACAAGGAGGGCATCGCGCTCGTCGCCTCGACCGACATCACGACCGACGAGGAGTTGCCCGACGCGTCCCTTGGCATGGTGAGTGCGTATCACTACTCCGCATCGGGCGACCGCCCGGCGAACAAGGCGTTCGTCGCCGCGTTCAAGAAGGAATACGGCGAGAACCTGAATCCTGAATTCGTGGCCGTCGCCGCATGGGACGCGATGGACATGATTTATCGCGCGATCCGTGAACAGAAGGGCAAGCTCGATCCGGACCGCACGATGGAGTTGATGAAGACCTACAAGAATCCGGACAGCCCACGCGGACCGATCCATATCGATCCGGAAACACGCGATATCGTCCACAACGAATACCTCCGCGAAGTGCGTCGCGTGGGTGGCAAGCTGATGAACTTCGAGACCGAGACCATCGCCGTTGCGGTGAAGGATCTCTGGAAAGAGATCAACAAGAAGTAAAGGGCCACATGCCCGCGAGGCCGCCATCGATGATGACCTCCTGCGTCCGCACGTCGCCGTTCATTCAACGTCGGACGGATCGCGCCAATCCGGCGCGCTCGCGGATGACGCGGCCCGATATACGACCTGCCGCGTCGACGCTCACGATGCCGGCGCTGAACAGCGTCCCGGCGCGCCCGATCGCATCGGGGGCCACGTCGAGTCTGCCGATGAATCGACCGGTTTGCGTTGCGTGAAAAGCGATCCGATCACCCGCCGAAAACAAGTCATCGATCACGGTGTGCTCGATTTCGACAAGCGGGGTCGATGACCCGGCCGGTTCATCATCGAACGCGATGCGATCGATGTCGCGCGCGGCGCCTGCCAGCAACCACTTTCGTACGGCTTCTTCCGCGTTGCCGTTTCCGGCTTCAGGATTCGTATCCCACGGCGCCACCGCTGGCGACTCGACCGCATTCGGGATGCCGCGCGACAACTGCACGCGCCGGCTGTAATAGTCCTCGAGCGCGAAGTTCGAAGTAAGCCGTACGCCGTTCCATTTGTAGAGTCCGATACCGGCCCATGCGGCGGTGCGTCCGTCGTGTCGGGCGGACGCGCCGTGTTGCGAAAACCGCATCGCCAGCCGCTCTTTGTCGGACAGGATGATTTCATGCACGGTCATGCAGAGTCCCGGAAATTGTTCGAGCTGACGCATGACCGCCGGAACATATGCCTCGTCACGCGGGCCCAGATCGGTCCCACCCATATGGAGCACGTAGTCGGGCTCCATGATGTCTTTGCACACGGCGGGGTTTTGGCAGACGAGATAGTCCACGACATATCGGCGCATCAGCGCGACGAACGGATGCGTCATGCGATGTTCCGGTCGCGACCTTCCCAGAACGGTGCACGCAGCACTTTCTTAAGCACCTTCCCCGAAGCGTTGCGCGGCAGCGCCCCGACGAAATCAATCGAGGTCGGGCATTTGTAGCGCGCGAGGCGTGCGCGAGCGAAATCGATCAGCGCTTCGGCCTCGACATTCATTTCCGGGCGCAGCACCACCATCGCTTTCGGCGATTCGCCCCAACGCGCATGCGGCACACCGATGACCGCAACCTCCGCGACGGCCGGATGATCGTAGAGGACATTCTCGATCTCGGCCGGATAGATGTTCTCCGCACCGGAGACGATCATGTCCTTGAATCGATCGAAGAGAAAGAGATAACCCATCTCATCGCAATACGCCGCATCGCCGGTTCGCAGCCAACCCTCCTCGGTGATGGTTGAACGCGTTTCGGCCGGCTTGTTCCGATAGCCCCGCATGTTCATCGGTGATCGCACCCAGATCTCGCCAACCGTTCCGGTGGGCACTTTCATTCCGGTGGCGGGATCGAACAATGCGATCTCGTTCCAGGCGAGCGCCTTGCCACACGATCTGAGCAGCTTGGCGCGCGCTTGGTCGTCCGGATCATGGTCACTCGGCGGCAGGCACACGATGGTGCCGGCCGTCTCGGTCATCCCATAGGCCTGCGTGAACGCGCAGCCAAGGACCTGGATCGCACGGCGCAACACCGCATCCCCGATCGGCGATGCGCCGTAGCTGAGCAGTTCCAGGGTCGACAGATTCGCGTTTTCAACGCCGGGAAACGACACGATGGTTTGAATAACCGCCGGCACGAAAAACGCGTGGGTCACCCTATGGCGCTCGATCGCCGCGATGATCGACGCCGGATCCGCTTCGCGCATGAGTACGGTGTGACCGCCCGCGATGACGGCGGACATGCCATAGCCGATTCCGCCGATATGGAACATCGGCATCGCCACGAGATTCACGCTTGACGGCGTGAAGCCCCAGGTCTCCAGCGACAGGCGCGCGGAATACGACATGTTCCGGTGGGTGAGCTCAGCACCCTTCGGCACGCCAGTGGTACCCGATGTATAGAGGAGAAACACGGGATCATCCGCCGCCGCCGCAATGCGCGGATCCTCCACCGAGACGGCGGAAAGCCAAGCCTCATAGTCGCGTTCGAGACTCATGACTTTCTTGAGTCCCGGTGTGCGCAACGATGCATCGGCGAGGAGCGGACGCTGCTCATCGGCCACGATCAAGACGGCGGGCGCGGCATCCGCGACGATTGCCGTGATCTCCGCGAGCGCCAGACGCCAGTTGAGCCCGCACAGCACGAGGTTCGCTTTTGCGCAGGCGAATGCGAGCTCGAAGAATACCGGCGCGTTCTTTGACAGGATGGCAACGCGATCACCGGGTGCAACGCCAAGCGCGATCAGTGCGTTGGCCGCGCGGGAGCTTCGCTCGTCGAGCTGGCGATAGGTCAATGTCGTATCGCCGAACGACAGCGCGCGCGCATCGGGCCGCTCTGTCGCATGGCGCCGAACGATGTCGGCGACCGACGCGGGCATCCAGGCGGGTGCATCGATGGATGAATTTTCGTTCGGCATGTTCAATAACTCTTGGGGAGCCCGAGGCTGTGCTGCGCGATGTAGTTGAGGATCATCTCGCGACTGACCGGTGCGGTCTTGTGCAGGCGGGCAATGAACCACAGATCGGCAAGTCCATATTCCTTCGACAGTCCGTTGCCGCCATGCGTCTGGATCGACTGATCGAGCGCTTCGAGCGATGCATCGGCGGCCGCGAACTTCGCCATATTCGCAGCCTCAGCCGCATCGCCGCCCGCATCGAAGATCGCCGCGGCCTTGGCGGTCATCATGCGCGCAAGCTGCACATTGACATAGGCCTTGGCGAGCGGATGGGCCAGTCCCTGATGCGTGCCGATCGGCGCCGACCAGACTGTGCGTTCGGATGCATAGACCGCGGCCTTGTCGAGTGCGTAGCGCGCGATGCCGTTGTTGATGGCCGCGGCCGATACGCGCTCCGGATTGAGCCCGACGAACACCTGTCGAAGTCCCTCGCCCTCCGCGCCGATGATCGCATCCGCTGGAATGGTCACGTTGTCGAAGAACACGGTGAACTGCTTCTCGGTCGCCTGCAACTCGCATTCGATCGGATGCGCGGTGATGCCCGGTGCATCGGCAGGCACGATGAAGAGCGAGAGAGGATGGCGACCATCCGCCGCCGCCTCGGTGCCACGCGCGACGAGCAGAATCGCATCCGCTTCATCGACCGCCGAGGTGTAGTACTTGGTACCGCTGATCGACCATCCGTTCGCGGTCTTGCGCGCGGTGGTTGTGATGCGATGGGTGTTGGTCCCGGCGTCAGGTTCGGTAATGGCGAACGACATGCGCTTGGTTCCCGCCGCGATGCCCGGCAGCCATTGATGCTTGAGCGCATCCGAGCCATGACGCGCGAGAATCGGCACGCAGATGGAATTGATCACCATCGCGAGGAGCGGGCAGCCCTGCGCCGCGGTCTCCTCGATGATGACATTGAGTTCGGCGAGCCCCGCGCCCCCGCCACCATACTGTTCGGGCACGAATACGCCGAGGTAGCCCGCTTCGCCAAGTGCCCGCCATAACTCGGCAGGCTTCGCGTCGCGGCGCACGACGTCCTGAAAATAGCGCCGCCCGAATGCGCCAACGAGTTTTGCGACGCCGTCACGAATGTGCGCGTGGTGCGATGCCGTATCGATCAGATCGGAGCGGACGATTGCGTGATGACCCACTATGGTTTCCTAGAAATCATTGCGTGACCCAGTCATAGAATCCGCGACCGGACTTTCGCCCAAGATGGCCCGCCGCCACCATGTCGATGAGAATCCGCGGCGGACGATACCGCTCGCCGAACACGCCTTCCAACTGGCGCGCGATGTCGAGACGCACATCGAGACCGACGATATCGCTCAATCGAAGCGGCCCCACCGGATGGCGATAGGCGAGTTCCGATGCCCGATCGATATCCTCGGCGGAAGCGACCCCATCCTCGAGCATCCGCATGGCTTCGAGCGAGGCAATCAAATCGAGCCTGCTCGTGGCGAATCCGGGCACATCGGCCACGACGATGCTTTGCTTGCCGATCGCGCTCACCAGCGCACGGGCGTGCGCCACCGTTGCCGCGCTCGTGGCTTGGCCCCGCACGACCTCTACGAGCGGTAACGACCAAACCGGATTGAAGAAGTGCATGCCAAGAAAGGTTTCGGGCTGCCGCAACGACCCGCCAAGCAGATTGATCGATATCGAACTCGTATTCGATGCGAGCACGGTAGGACGCTTATCTTCGGCCGCGGCGAGGACGCCCTGTTTGAGTGCGGCCTTCTCAGGCACCGATTCGACGATGAGCGCGAGCCCCGCATCCAGCTCTGCGATCGTGCGCGTCCGTCGGATCCTCCCGCAGAGCGCCGTTGCACCGGCATCGTCCAACTTACCGCGCCGCACCGCGTTGGCGGCGGCGGATGCGAGTTCGCCCAACATTGCTGCGGCGCGCGCATCGCTTGGCTCGACGACGGTCGTCCATCGACCAGCCATCGCGAACACGTAGGCGATGCCGGTCCCCATGGTTCCTCCGCCAATCACGGCGATACCTTGGTGCGGCCGGTCAGCGACAGCAGGGGTCGGGTCAAGCTCTGGGAGCATTCGTCAAATGGTACACACTTACGAATTCTTGAGCGTGGGGAGGTCCTTGAACAGACCGGGTGAAGACGAGGAAAAATCATGGCGGGACGCGGTTGCCGTCGCAAACATACCTACCCTGCTCCTTCTACTCGTGCAGCTGACCGGCAACCTTCGATGGCTGGATGATCCGTATCGCCCATCGCGCACGCGCGGTCTGGGTGACAACGATTCGGGCGGGCTATCCGAAACGGCGCAACACGACATACGCGCTGCCGCGCTGGATGCGATGCTCGCATGGCGCGATGATCGTTCGCCCGAGACTACTCCACCGGCTCCGGACCTCCTCGTCAAAATGTTAGGGGTTTCTCTCGGAGAGGAGATTCCCGCCGAGTACGGCCCGATGATTGCGGCCGAAATGCACGAGGCGATGAGCGCGCGTGCCGGTGCCAACACGCCGGGTGCGTCCGATGGACCCACGCTTGCACCACCATCCGGTTTTCGCGCGATCGTGATCGGTGCGGGGATGTCCGGCCTTTGCGCATCGGTCGCGCTTACCAGGGCCGGTATCGAGCACATCATCCTCGAGCGTCATGACACGGTCGGTGGTACCTGGCTCGAGAACCGTTATCCCGGTTGCGGCGTCGACGTTCCGAGCCATCTCTACAGCTACACGTTCGCCCCGCACGATTGGACGCGGTACTTCGCGCTTCGCGATGAGATCCATGCGTACTTCGAGAAGGTTGCCGTCGATTTCGGCGTTCGCCATCGCATCCGCTTCGGCATATCGGTCGATCGACTCGCCTGGAATGAGGCAACGCAGGAGTGGGCGGTCGATACGACCGATCGAGGCGGTCGCAAAGAAACGCTGCGCGCGAATGCCGTCATTTCTGCGGTCGGTGCGTTCAACAAGCCTCGCATGCCGGATCTACCCGGACTCGCCTCGTTCGAGGGGCCTTCGGTGCATACCGCGGCGTGGCCGCAGGCGGGCGTTGATCTGCAAGGCAAGCGCGTAGCGGTCATCGGCAATGGCGCGAGCGCGATGCAGGTCGTGCCCGCGATTGCCGATCGCGTCGCATCGATGATCGTCTTCCAACGCTCGGCGCAGTGGGCGGCGCCGTTCGAGAAATTCCGCGTCGATGTCCCGCCCGCCATTCGCTTTCTGCTTCGGGAAATGCCGCTTTACCGGGCCTGGTATCGGCTACGCCTTGGCTGGGCCTTCAATGACAAATCCCATGCGAGCCTGCAGAAGGATCCCGCGTGGCCGCATCCCGATCGTGCGGTCAACGAACTCAACGACAGTCATCGCAAGGGCCTCACCCGTTACCTCGAGTCCGAACTCGCCGCTCGACCCGATCTGATCCCCAAGGTGCTGCCCACCTATCCGCCATTCGGCAAACGCATGCTGCTCGACAATGGTTGGTTCCGCACGCTTGCACGTGAACATATCGAGTTGGTCACCGACAGCGTCGCAAGCGTACAGCCGCACGGCGTCACGACCACCGCAGGTGCGCATTACGACGCCGATGTGCTCATCTGGGCAACCGGGTTTGATGTCATTCATTTTCTCGCGCCGATGGAGATCCGCGGCCGCGAAGGCCGACGCCTCCACGATGTGTGGCAGGGCGACGACGCGCGCGCGTTCCTCGGCACCACGATGCCCGGATTTCCAAATTTCTTTTGCCTGTATGGTCCCAACACGCAGTTCGGACACGGCGGCTCGCTGATCTCGGTCGTGGAGCGGCAGGTCCACTACGTCGTGTCGTTATTGCAGATACTGTTCGAGAAGAACGCGCGGGCGATCGAAGTGCGGCCCACGGTGCACGATGCCTACAATGCGCGCGTCGATGCCGCGCATGAGCGGATGGTGTGGACCCATCGCGGCATGAGCACCTACTATCGCAATGCCAAAGGCCGCGTGGTCGTGAACAATCCCTTCAGGATCGTCGACGTGTGGAAGTGGACGGAACGGGCGAACGCGGAGGATTACGTTCTCGCGCCAAGGACCGCGCCGTAGCAGCAATGTTGTTCGTCGAGCGCCCGCCCGATAAGCCCTCAGCCAATGACCGGCGCATCCGCCAATTGAACGTGCTCGCTCAGCGTCTCGGTTTTCTCCGAGAACACTCGATGCGCCCGCGCGCCGACCTCGGGGAACAGTTCCATACCGTGTCCATATTCCACCGGCAGGCCGTCGGGGTCGCGGAAGAACAGGAACGTGTTGCCCGAGGGCGGGTGATGACCGTCCCATACCATCGGAACGTTATTCGCCTCGAAACGCGCGCGTGCCCGGACGATATCCTCGTCGTCGGTCACCATGATGTTGAAGTGATGGAGCATATTGTCCGGCGTTGCGGCGAGCGCGAGGCTATGGTGCAGCGGATTCGGGAAACAGCGCATCAGGTTGATGCGCCCGTTGATCTCATCGGACGTCCGGAAGTTGAGCACCTGCTCGTAGAACTCGACCGCCTCCCGGTAGCGCGACGTGCCGATGCCGACATGGCACAGGAAGCGAAGCTTCGCGACCGTCGGCTGAAACGGCGCCTCCATCTGCTTCATCCCGGATCCGAAGAAATCGAGCGTGATGCCGGTGATCGGTTCGGTCATGCGGATGGTCTCGCGCATGCCGATCGCATCGCACTCGTCGCGACCAAGCGCGCGCCACGCGATGCTGTGACGATCAAGGGTGTCCGTGAGAACGTCGATCTGCGCATCGCTCTCGAGCTGCCAGCCGACCCGCTTCAGTCCCGGCTTGTCGCTCTGGAAAAGCACGAGACTATGGTGATCGGCATCGGCACGCAGATAGACCTCGCCTGCGGCACCAACGCGATTGAACTGGAGCCCGACCATGTTCTCGTACCAGGCACGGGAGCGCTGCACATCGCTGACATTCAAGGCGATGTAGCCAAGTTTCTTGTAGCGAATCATTGTCGCCTCCAATCCGATTGCGCCGCGGCGGTTTGCCGCCATCGAAAGCATTGTAGCGTGGCAATCGGGTTGCAATTTGGGACGACTGAGACGACTGGAGCGCACATATCCCCAAAGGTCAGGGGCGCAATGCCGCTTCGGGCGCAGGCGGACGTCCCGTATCAATCAGCCGGCTGTAGGGCCGCGGTGCGATGAAGAGCGCGGGGAATCAGAGGTTCAAGAGGTTCAACTTCACCGCTGCCGTGATCGCGCGCTTCGACAGCGCAGCATTGAACGCGCGCGATCGGCGGGCTCAGACGAGTTCGAAATTCATCAGCTCATCGTCCGCCCGGAAGTAGGCACGGCGAAATGCATCCACGTTCGGAAACGACGCGGACGGAAGCCGCCTGAATGCGAGCTGGATCCGGCAGGGCCGCATATCGAAGGGATACGGATCGAATGCGACCCGGCCATTGCCAAGCGGGCGCATCGTGATCTTCGTTCCTGCACTTTTGCCGGCCCCATAACGCACGGGCACCGGATCGAGATGATCCTCGTAGGGATCCTGACAGCAGAAATAAAGACCGAGAAGATCCCAGATTTGCATGAGGCGGTAGTTCGTCCAGAGCTCGTCCTGATCGAAGGAAGTCTTGGTCTGATCCTGCCAAGCCTCGTTCTTCTTGATGAAGGCGGCGACCTCGGGCGGCACCGAATTCAGGTTGTACGCGATGGGGTGCTTGATCGTTTCATACCGCACCTTCCAGAGCCCGGTGCGATGCATGTTGACGATCAGCCCTGCGTAGCGATCGATATCGGCCATCCAATCGAGGCTCCACTGGTACGACCCCATCTGCGCCGGTGTGAGCGGAACCTTGAGGAACGGATACGGTTCGCCGGAGCCGGGGTCGATGAGCGGACTCGTCTCATAGCGCAACCAGCCGAAGTCGTGAAAGTTTGCCGCGCGCACCACGGATTCATAGGGCCTTGGCACGTCGAACTCGGCGTTGCCCCAGTGCGCGGCGAGCTGGCCGACGAGGCGCGAGTGGTCGGTCTGACCTGCGACGATGGTCTCACCGCTTGCTAGCTTCCGAACGATCATGGCAAACCTCCACGTTGGGGTAGCGTCGACTGCATGATGCCACAGGGATCCGCTGTCAGGCAGGGTCCGGTCAGGCCTGCGCCGCGTGACGACTGTCGAGCTCGGGATCTGGCTCGTTCCGCTGGATCATCGCCTGAATGCGTGCGCGCAGGCCGGGCAACGCTTCGCGCGGCCATGTTGACAGGCGCAGGTCGGCGAGCAAGGTGGCGGGCCGGCCGAACACGAGTAACCGGTCGCCGGTGTCGATCGCTTCTTCAAGCTGATGGGTAACGAAGATCGCGGTCTTCCCTTCGGCCCGGACCATGTCGAAAAACTGCGTGCGGATCTGCATCGCGGTGACTTCATCCAGATGTCCGAATGCCTCGTCCGCCAACAAGATCTCGGGGTTCAGCGCGAAGGCACGCGCGAGTGCCGTCCGCTGGCGCATGCCGCCCGACAACTCATTCGGAAAGGCGCGCAGGAAAGTGCTGAGGCCCAGCCGTTCGAGCCAGAGCATCGCGCGCTCATGTTGTTCCGCCGGACTGATATCCATGATCTCCAGCCCCAGTGTCACGTTATCCATCAACGTGCGCCAGGGCAACAGCCGGTCCTGCTGGAAGATGATGCCGATGCGGCCGCGAAACGCATCGAAGTCCTTCCCATAAGGCGTGCGCCCACCGATCTCGATCCGGCCTTCGCTCGGTTCCTCGAGTCCGGTGAGGATGTTGAAGAAGGTCGATTTCCCGCAGCCCGTTTTGCCGACCACCGCGACGATCTCACCACGGGCGATCGCGAAATCGAGATGCTCGATCGCCACGACAGCGGTCCCCGAGCCCTTCTGCCGGAAGACTTTGCGCAGCCCGGTGACCTTGATGTCGATGTCCATCAATCCCGCCACACCAGCAGGCGGCGCTCGATGAGGGTGATTGCCATTTGCGCCAGCATGAGAATGACGACCAACACGACGGTCCAAGCAAATACGTCCGCGATCGAAAAGGTTTCGTTCGCCTGCATGAGCGCATAGCCGATGCCCGACGTCGCGCCGACCAGCTCGGCCATTGTCACGACGCGAATCGCCAAGCTCAAGTTCACTTTCCAGCTAGTGAGAATGGACGGAATCGTCGCGGGCAGAATGAGCTTCGTGAAGAACTGTCGCGCGCTCGGCCGCAGCGCTCGCACCATGTCGCGCAGATCGCGCCGTACGCCTTGCATGCCGTCCAGCACGTCGATCACGAAAATCGGCGCGCACACGACAATGAGGATGAAGGCGATACGCACTTCGCGGACCTTGAACCACAACACCGCGAAAAGAATCCAGCAGAGCACCGGCACCGCCATCAACAACTTCACCATCGGCATCGTGTACCGTTCGATGCGATCGGACCAGTACATGGCCATGGCCAGCGCGAGACCAATGAGGAACGAGAGGACGAGCGCGACCGCCACGCGCGCGATGGTAATCGCGATGAATTCGGGTTGCGCGGCGATCTCAACCAGGCTCTTGCCGATGCGCGCCCAACTCGGTGCAACGAAGGGCGGCAGGACCATCGATGCGAAATGCCAAAGCAAGGCGAACACGAGCAACGCGATGATCGTCTCTTTGGGCCATCGACTGGCGCCGGCGGCGTCGATCGC
>JBJXGX010000268.1:0-16774 GCA_046160305.1 Burkholderiales bacterium | reverse complement strand
CTTCACGATCTGCGTCTCGAACGCTTCGCCGGTCGCCGCTTTGATCATCTCAAGGGCGACATGTGGCACGAACGAGCAGGCGCCGGGCGCGTAATAGAGCTTCAACATGATGTGTCCTTCATGGGGTCGGTGCGAAACCTAGGATGCGCTCGAATCGCTTCGCGTAGTCCGGCCAGACTTCCGGGTTCAGCAGGCGCGGCGGGCGTTTGCCATCGAGCACATCCAGCAACTGCTGCGCGGCGATGGTGGCGATGTTCTTGCGCGATTCGAACGTCACCCCCGCGGTATGGGGGCTTACCAAAACGTTGTCGAATTGCATGAGCGGATGCGATGCGGGCGGAGGCTCGAGGTCCCAGACGTCGAGGCCCGCGCCGGCGATTTTCTTTTCGCGAAGCGCGTCGATCAAGTCCGGTTCGTCGTGGATGCCGCCGCGAGCCGTGTTGATGAAATACGCATGCTTTTGCATCAATGCGTACTCCCTTGCACCGATCAGTCCGCGCGATTGGGCAGTGAACGGGCAATTGACCGAGACGTAGTCGGATTGCCGCAGCAGCGTGTCCAGATCGACGCTCTCCGCGCCGCGTTGCGCGATCTCAGCGGCGGTTAGCAGCGGGTCATACGCGAGGATGCGCATCTGAAAGAGGCCGCGGCACAATGCGGCGACCCGCGTGCCGACATGGCCGATGCCGATCACACCGATCGTCTTGCCGAGCACGTTGCGTCCCATGTAACTGACGCGCGGAATATTGTCTTGCCGGCGCATGAAGCGGTCGGTCTCGATAATCCGCTTGGTGAGGCAGAGCATCATCGCCATGACGTGCTCGGCGACGGCTTCCGCATTGCCGCCGGCCTGGTTGACGGCAAGGACGCCCGCTCGCGTGCAGGCCTCGACGTCCACGGAGTCGTAGCCGGCGCCATGCGTGGAGACGAGCAGCATGTTCGGCGCCCGCGCGAATAAAGCATCGTTGACGCGGTAGGGCGGTGGCAATTCGTCGCGCACCGATCCGACCTGATAGGCGTGGGCGGACTCGAGCACCGCAACGGCTTCCTTTGCGGGTGTCGCGGCGGTAAGCTCGCGAAAATCAATATCGGATCGAGTGGCGAGCACTCCGCGATAGGCGATCGCATCGGTGAGCGGCGAGACGAAGAAGACGCGTCGTGCTGGCATAGGTGTTCTCGACGAATTGGGGTTCCGACGATGATCGAGGCGACGCTGACAAAGGTTGCGCCGGCACACTATTATCGCCTCGATTCTCGTTGTCGTCGTATGATCCACACGCGTGTTCGATCGGGTGATCAAGACGGAGCGAGGATGGATTTCAAAGGGAAGGTCGCACTTATTACCGGTGGCAGTGGTGATATCGGTTCGGGGATCGCATCGGGGTTCAAGCGCCAGGGCGCGCATGTGGCGATTGCATCCAGCTCGCAGGCCAAGCTCGATCGTGTAGTCGATCAATTGCGCGGGGTCGGCGATGGCGAAACGCTGGCCTCGCGGCGCGATCTCAAGCAGCCCGATGCAGCGCAGGCGCTCGTCCACGAAGTGATCGAACGCTTCGGGAAACTCGACGTACTGATCAACTGCGCGGGAAACTTCAAGCGAGGCAGTCTGACCTCCCTTTCCAACGAAGATTGGATCGATGGATTCAATCTCATGTTCTTCGGCGCGGTGCGCGTCACGAAAGCGGCCTGGCCGTATCTGATAAAAAGCAAAGGAAACGTCGTCACCGTGTCCGGTATCCACGGCGTGACACCCCACGCAGGGTCGGCGATCGGCGGAACGATCTGCGCCGCGCTCATCAATTTCAACAAGGCAACCGCTGAGCTTGGTCTGGCCGACGGCGTTCGGGTGAACTGCGTGGTGCCGGGCTGGATTGAAAGCTGGCGGCTCGACACGCGCGTCGAGGCTATCGCCAAGGAGCGGGGCGTGTCCAACGACGCAGCCAAGCAGGCGATGCAAGAGGAACTGGCGATCATTCGCTATGGCACACCCGCTGATGTCGCGGAACTCGTCGCTTTCGTTGCTTCCGACCGCGCGGGTTACATCCACGGTCAATCGTATATTCTTGACGGTGGTTTGACGAAGAGCGTCTGACGAAGGGCCGGTTTCAGTCGGGTCCCATCACCATCAGAGCGAGGAGGCCGAAGTGATCTACGTGTCGAGAGAAGTGTCCGTCAACCGCGAGCGCGGCGCAGAGGATCCGTCCCTCACTCGCGCGCAGATGTGGCATGGCCTCAAGATGAAGGCCGACAACGCGTTGCCTTTCGTTCCGGCTATGTCGAAATGCGATGTGCTCGAACGGACCGCCAACGGATTGACGCGTGATGTCGAAATCCGCGGCGTGGCGGCGCGCGAGCGCATCACGTTCTATCCCGAGCGGAAAGTCGTGTTCCTCCGTCTGTCAGGGCCCGCGGACGGCTTCATCGTCAATGAAATTCTCGATGATCCAAGCGGGGATCTGAAACTGCGCTTCAGCTTCGCGCTCCAACTCGTGGAGGCCGATTCCGACAGCGCGAAGGAAAAAGAATTTCGACAGGTGATGGAGAAGGACTATCTGGCTGCCGTGGATGCGACGCTTGCCGCGATCCGCCGTGCCGTGAAGGAAGGAGAACTCTAGATGTCCGAAGCGGGTGCGCTGTTCCGCATCGATTCAATGTGGTGCTACGAGCGCTTCGCGGATTGTCTCGCGTGCCGTTGGGGTGATGCCAATGACTGAGCCCGTCGAATCCCTGATCGATGTGCGGGGTGCCAAGCTTCTCGTCCGGCGCGCTGGTGCCGGCGCCTCGTTGCTGTTCCTGCACGGTACGCCGGGCCTTGCCAAATGGTGGCCGGGCATCGATCAACTCGCCGCTCACTTCGATGTGTTGGCACCGGATCATCCGGGCTTCGGCCGCTCGGATGATCCCGGAACCATCGACAACATCGCGGATCTGGCGAATTTCTATCTCGACGCGTTGGATGCGCTCGCGATTCCGCGGGTGCATATCGTCGGACACCAGATCGGAGGATGGGCAGGGATGGAGATCGCCATGCGCTCCGAGCGCGTGGCAAGCCTCACCTTGGTCGCTGCCGCCGGGTTGCATGTCGATGGCGTGCCCAAGGGCGATCTGTTCATCTGCCGGCCCGACGAGTTGCCCGCGCTCTTCTTCGCGGACGAGGGGCTCGGTCGCGATGTGCTCACCAATGAGTTCAGCGGGCAGGACGAAGCGATTCCCCATCGCAACCGGATGATGGCCGCGCGTCTTGCGTGGCATCCGCGATTGATGGATCCCAATCTGGGCAAGTGGCTCCATCGCGTGAAGGTCCCGACGCATCTGGTGTGGGGCGACGAGGATCGTGTGCTGCCTATCGCCCATGCGCATGGCCTCGCTCGCAAAATTCAAGGAGCCAGACTCACCGTGTTGCCACGCTGCGGCCATCTCCCGTATATCGAGTGTGCGGACGCATTCGCCGCCGCGGTGTCCGGATTCATCAGGGGAGCGCGATGAGAGTCTTCATGTTCCACCTCATGCCGTATGCCTACATGGATCTGGAATACCAGACCAAATGGCGCTCGCCATGGGTGGTGATGCCCAACTCGGAGTACGACCCGGAAAAGGGCTACGAGCTCTACAACCGGTATCTCGATGAACTCGAGTTGGCCGCCGAGCTTGGCCTGGACGGTGTCGCGGTCAACGAGCACCATCAGACTGCCTATGGACTCATGCCCTCGCCGGTCGTGACGGCCGCGGCGCTCTCGCGTCGAGTGAAAAAGGCGAAGATCGCGATTCTCGGCAACGCATTCGGATTGCGGGAGCATCCGCTCACATTGGCCGAAGAACACGCGATGATCGACACCATCACCGGTGGCCGTCTGATCAGCGGCATGGTGCGGGGCATCGGTGCCGAGTACCACTCGATGGGTGCGAATCCCGCCACTTCGCATGAGCGTTTTCACGAGGCCCACGATCTGGTGATCCAGGCGTGGACACGACCCGGCCCGTTCGCGTTTCACGGCAAGCACTACCACTTCGAGTACGTGAATTGCTGGCCGCGGCCGTATCAACGGCCGCATCCGCCGATCTGGTGCCCGTCCACCGGCAGCTCCGAGACGATCGAATGGGCGGCCCATCCTGACCGGCGCTATGTCTATCTGCAGAACTACAGTCCGGTGAAGTCGGTCGCGATTTTCCTGAATGGTTATCGGCAGGTCGCAGAGCAAAAACACGGCTACACCGCAAGATCGGAACAGATCGGCTGGGCGGCGCCGATCTATGTCGCCGAAACCGACGAGCGCGCAAGAGAAGAAGCCAGGCCACACATCGAATCGCTGTTCAATAAATTCCTGAACCTTTCCTTCGAGATGATGTTCCCGCCCGGCTACCTCTCGCTCGATTCGGCCAAGCGCATGGCCACGCACAAAAAGCAGGTCATGGGCGGGCAAACGGTCGACTCGCTCATCAATCTTGGCATCTGCATGATCGGCAGTGTCGATACCGTGCGCAAGAAACTGGTCGAGGCGCACCGCCTGCTGGGTTTCCAGAATTTTCTCGCGCTGCTGCAGTTCGGCACCTTGCCGCGTGATCTCGCGGAGAAGAACATTCGGCTGTTTTCGACGGAAGTCGCGCCTGCGTTGCAAGCGCTTACCGATCGCGAATACATGGGATTAGCCGAAAGCGTCAAGGCCCTGGGAACCGGTGGGGCCGTCCGCGCCGATTCCTGATTGCTGGCGTCAGGGGTTGATACAAGGAGAAGGGAATGCTTTCTGCACTGAAATTCAAAGGCCAACGCGTGATCGTGACGGGGGCTGGTTCCGGGATCGGTGAGGCATGCGCCGAGGTGTTGGGGGAATTGCACGCCAATGTGATCCTGGTCGGTCGCACCGGCGCGAAGCTCGACAAGACCGCCGCGATGCTCGCGAAGAAGAACGTGAAGTGCGAGAGCCATGTCGTCGATGTCGCAGTCGAAGCGCAGGTGATCGCTTTCCACAAGAAAATCACTGCATCGAACGAACCGATCAAGGCGCTCATCAACAATGCCGGCACCAACTTCGTCAAGCCGATCACCGAGCTTGAGACGGCGAATTGGAACGAGATCATCGCCATCGATCTCAACTCCATTTTCTATATGTGCCGCGCCTTCCTGCCGCAACTGCAACAGGCCCCGGGCGGCGGTGCGATCGTGAATGTCGCCTCGACATTCGGTGTGATCGGCTTTCCGAACATGCCGGCCTATTGCGCGGCCAAGGGCGGGGTGCTGTCACTCACCCGGCAACTGGCCATCGACTACGGTCCAAAGGGCGTGCGCGTGGTGGGCCTCTGTCCCGGCGCGACGCTCTCGCCACGCGTAAAAGGCTACCTTGAATCGAATGCCGTCAGCGGGAATGCGGTGAAAACCAACATCCCGATGGGGCGGTTGGCCGAATGCAGCGAGATCGCGAATGTCGCGGCATTCCTCGCATCGGACGCCGCGTCATACATCAACGGCGCCTCGATCGTCGTCGATGGCGGACAGACCATCTGGTAGGGAAACCGAAGTCATCATCCAACACGGCCACGGGAGCAGCGAACATGCATCGAACGATCCGAGGAGTCTTCCTTACGCTCGCCGCGCTCTTGCCTGCGGCGGCACTCGCGCAGGCCACGGAGCTTAAGCTCCTCAATACATTTGATGGTCGATTTCCGGGTACGCCGCTCGTTGTCGAAAAATACATCGAGGCAGTGAAGGCCGCGAGCCAGGGCAAACTCTCGTTCCGCACGAGCGGCCCGGAAGTCGTGCCGGCGCAGGAGCAGTTCCAGCCGGTGCAGAAAGGGGCCTTCGACGTCCTCTTCACCGTTCAGCCGTGGCATGTGAACGTTGCCTCCGTTTCGCTTGGGCTCTACACGCTCGATCCCGATCCGGAAGGCTGGCGAAAGAACGGTGTGTTCGACTATGTTGATCGCGACTACGCGCGACACAATCTCAAGTTGCTCGCGGCCGTTCCGGGGCAGGCGCCGGGGACAGGCTCATTCCATGTGTTGCTGAAGGACGATATCAAGCCTGGCCAGGACTTCAGCGGGCGCAAGCTCCGTGCGAATCCGTTCTACAAGGCGTTCACCGATTCGCTCAATGCATCGGTGGTGACCTTGCAAGGCGGCGAAATATACAGTGCTCTCCAGCGCGGTACGGTGGATGGCGTGATCTGGCCGGTCGTGGGTGCGATGGATTTCAAATGGTACGAGGTATCGAAGTTCATGGTCGCGCCGCGTTTCGGCTATTCGTACTATTTGTTGCTGATGAATCTGGACCGATTCAATAAGCTTGATCCGGCCGACCGGCAGGTTATTGTCGAGGAGGGGCGCAAGATCGAGCCGATCGGCATGGACGCGATGACCGCACGGACGCAGCAGGAACTTCGCGATCTCACCGGCAAGGGCATGAAAGAAATATCAATGGAGAAGGCCCAGTACGACAAGGCAATCGCGCAGTTCCAGCAGGGCCTCTGGACGCTGGCGTTCAACTCCAAGGCGTCCGGCGTGCAGGCGAAGGAGTTTCACGAGTTCCTGAAAGCGAAAGGGTTGGTGAAGTAGCCATGCGTCGCGGCGTTCCGGCTACTTGACCTCACCGGTGAGAAGCTCGGGGCGTTCGCGAAAGAACGCGGCGTCTTCAGCCGATTGCGCCTTGTCCGGATGGCTCCGCCATTCGATATGCCGCGCCTTCATTCTCTTGCCGTATCGCACGCGAAAGAGGAGCGTTCGCTTCGGCCCATTGATGTACTCGTGCAGCTCCGCCGGCGGATGCACGACAAACGATCCGGGTACCACGTCAACGGAGCGCTCGGGCGTTCGCATCGTGCCCCCGCCCTCGAAACAGAAATAGATCTCGGTCGCCTCGGGATGGCAATGGTACGGACTGATCTGGCCGGGCTCCCAGCAGGCCACGGTGACATCGCCATCCTCGATCTTCCCGAGAATCTTCTCGACATGGCGTTCGGGGTTCCACTGCTGTTCACTCTGCAGGCTGAATACGTGCATGACAGCTCCTCGATAGCGGGTCAGCACACATGATCGCGGGTTGCGGCGTGCGACGCAAGCAGGCTGAAAGATGGTTCGCGCGGGGGTTTGATAGCATCCGATTCACGGGCAATCAATAACACGGAGGCACTCATGGCGATCATCGGCATCGACAGCGTCACGTACGGATCACCGGATCTCAAGGCAACGCGCAAGTTCTTTGTCGATTGGGGGCTGAAGAAAATTGCCGACTCGCGTTCGGGCATGATCTTCGAGACGGGGATCGGTAGCCGGATCGTCGTGCGGCCTGAAGCCGCAAAGACACTTCGCCCGCGACTGGAAGGCGGTTCCAATTTCCGTGAGGTGACATTCGGCGTGGTCAACGCAAGCGCTTTGAAGGCGATTGCCGAGGACCTCTCGCGCGATCGAGACGTAGCGGTTGATGCGGATGGCACGTTGCACACGGTCGATGACAGCGGCATCAATGTCGGCTTTCGGGTGTGGAAGCATCGCCGCGAAACGCGCGGTGCGGGAACGGCGTGGAACGGTCCCGGCAGCCGAACGCGCATCGATCAAATCAGTCCGGTCTACGATTGCGCAAAGCCGTTCAAGATGGGTCATATCGTTTTCTTCGTGCCGGACACGCGCGTTGCCGAAGCGTTCTATCGGAAGCGACTTGGATTCCGATTGTCCGATCGCTATGTCGGTGGTGCGGGCGTGTTCTTGCGCTGGACCGAAAAAAGCGAGCATCACAACCTTTTCTTCGTCAAGAGCCGCACCGGCAAGACCGATCTTCATCACATTGCCTTCGAAGTGCGCGACGTGCATGAGGTGTTCGGCGGTGGCCTGGAATTCGCGAAACGCGGATGGGCGACCGATGTGGGCCCCGGGCGGCATCCCATTTCCTCCGCGTACTTCTGGTACTTCAAGAATCCGCTGGGTGGCGCGGTCGAATATTTTTGTGATGCCGATTACGTGACCGACGCGTGGAAGCCCAACAACTATCGTGTGAATCGATTCAGCGAATGGCATTTGGTCGATGGTATCCGGCAGCGGGATGACGGCAAGGTACGGCCATCGCCTGCCGCGACCAAGGAAAGCGACGAACTTGGCAAGGTCGGACAGATCCCGTTCAAGAACGCCAGGAATTCGGCCTCAGCATGAATGAATCGAAGGTCAGCTTTCGCGCAGATCGGCGGACGGCGCCGTAATTTCGGTGAAGATGAGCCCTTCCCCACACAATGCGCGCGATCCGATGTGTACGAGGTAGAAATCATCGGGAAGGCCGTCATTGCAGGAATACATCGCCATCGGCGACATCATCACGCGATTGGTCAATGTGAGGCCACACCCCTTCAATGGCGTAAACATCGGTGGCAAGGCTTTGTCTTCAAGACCGGCGTGTTGCGCAAACCAGCGCTCGACGCTCTCAACGTATTTCGCATCGCGTAACCGCAGGTTCTCGTGGCCGATGCGTCGGCTGCCGGTAAGCAGCGTGTACGTAAATTGCTCGGGTTCGATGTGAACGTAGCGCTTTACGTTCTCGAACCACTCCATGCGATTGCGCGCGGAGCTTTGCAATCGCATCTTCCATCGCAAGCTTGGTGCCAGAACCAATTGAGAAGTGCGCGGTGTGTGCCGCATCACCGATCAACACCACGTTCTTGTGATGCCATTGTCGGAAAAGAATTCTTGGAAACTTGATCCCTACCGCCGCGCCGCGCAAATGCCGATCACTTCGACCATGAGGTCCTTGCCCTTCGCTTCTCCGGACGTGTGCCGCTTCACGAAACGTACGGATTGCGCGATCGCGGACGGTCGTCAGCGCAAGGGACCGACCACGCGCGCGGCATCATCCTGTCCCTCGGCGAGCGCGTCGCCCTCGAGCTTCCATTGCACGCCCATCTCGCCCGAGGTGGTCAGCCGGGTGGGGCGCGGCAAGCTGCCGCAGAGCATCGTTTGCAGCATGCTAACCCACCGCCACGCCATCGCTCCCGTTGCGCTAGTCGTGCTCGGGAACCGCTTGGTGCGCCCGATGATCACTCGGCATTCATCGATCCGAGGAAGTCGCCTGAAACTCCTTTAGAAAATCACTCCACCACCGCCCCGTGCTCCGTCAGCAACACCCGCAGTATCGATCGATGGCAGTGCGACTCGTCCTCGCAATAACACCCGACCGAGAAATGCGTCGTCCGGGACAGCGCCGCGAACAGGTCAAGCAATCGGCTCGGCTCGGGCCTGCTCATCTCGGCCCGATATTTTCGTGCGAAGACCAACCAGGCCGGCTCGTTGTTGGCCGCCAAGACGCGTTTGACAGTGTCCGCGGAGGGCGCCAATTCGGGTAACCAGACGTCGTACCAATCCTTCTTCGAATAGTCGTTCTTCAGGACGCCACGCGGCGGGCGCCGAACGGTGCCGATGCGAATGCCTTCGCCCGGGATGCGCTTGGAACCGAGTCGGACGATGCGAATGGTCATTGGGGTCCGCGAGCCTATTTCATCAGCTTCACAAGATACAGCGCGATATCGGGAAAAGCGATCAAGCCGAGAATCCCCAACGCGAGCGGCACGATGAAGATCAGCGAACCATGAATGATGTCTTTCATGTTCGAGTCGGGTACGACCGTTTTCAACACGAACAGGTTGAAGCCGACCGGCGGGGAAATCGCGGCAATTTCGATATTGATCGTGATGATCACGCCGAACCACACCGGGTCGTAGCCGAGCGCTACGACCGCAGGGAAGAAAACCGGGACGATGACCACCATCAGACTCATCGGGTCCATGAACATTCCAAGGACCGCGAGGAGCAGATTGATGAGCACGAGGATGACCCATGGCGGGATATCGAGGCCGACCAGCAATTTCGCGGTGGCTTGCGGGATACCGAGCCTGGCGAGCACGAACGCGCTGAACAATCCGGCGATGATCAACAGCACGAACATCGCCGTCGTGCGCGACGTGTTGTCGAAGATGCGCACGATCGCTTTGCGATTGAGCGCACGCAGCCACATGGCGATCACCAGGGATCCAAGGGCACCGACGGCGCCTGCTTCGGTCGGTGTGGCAATGCCGGCGTAAATAGAGCCCATGATCGCCACACCGAGCAGCGTGATCGGTATCACCGCCTTCAGCGATGTCCAACGCTCCGCCTCGACGGTGGCGATCGGGGCGTGCGGAGCAACCGAAGGATCACGCCAAACCTGGTACATCACGGTGAGCGCGAGCATGATCGTCATCAATATGCCGGGTACGATTCCGGCGATGAACAGATCGCCGATCGATGTTTCCGTGATGACGCCATAAAGGACCATCGGAATAGAGGGCGGGATGAGGATGCCCAAGGTGCCGCCGGCCGCAGTGACGCCGTACGCGAGGCTGGGCTTGTAGCCTTTCTTAATCATCTCGGGAATAGCCATCGAGCCGATGGTGGCGGCGGTGACCGGACTCGAACCGCATGGGCCGCCGAAAATCGCGCAGGCGAATATCGTGCCGACGGCAAGCGACCCGGGTAGCCTGCGAAGCCAAATCTGCGCGGCCGTGAACAGGTCGCGACCAATCGAGGTTGCCGCGAGCGATTCACCCATCATCACGAAGAGCGGTACGACAACGAGTACGAAGCTTGCCGATTGCGCAAAGGCAATGCTTGCAAGCTGCGTAATCGCACCGTGCGGAAGATAGAGGTAGACGCCAAGGATGCCCACCAGTCCCGTTGCGACGGCCACCGGCGTTCCCGTTGCCAGGAACAAGAGGAGTACGACCATGAAGATCGAAAAACCGATTATCGGGTCCACGGGGAGCGATCCATTCAGGTGGCGGGTGTGCGGATCGCAGTCGCGAGCCTTGCGATAGCGGTGAGGATGAACTGGAGGATGCCTAGCGGCCCCACCCAATAGATGTGCTTCAACTTTACCGGCACCACCGTTGGGAACAGACTGTCGTCCTCGAAGGCCTCGATGGCGGTGCGCGTGATCTGCCACATCAGGAATGCGGCAAAGATGAGGACCAGCACGAGTGCGAAAATCTGCATGATCCGTTTGGGACCCGGCTTCATCATCTGCTCGACGAGATCAACCGTGACATGCTGGCCGTGTTCGAGGGTCGGCGCCATTGCGAAGAACGCGGCGAAGACGAGCAGGAACCGCGAGAAGTCGAGTGCCCAAAGCGTCGGGGCGTCGAAGATGTTGCGAAGTACGAGGTCGTAGCTGATGATGCCGAGGATGGTCGCGATGACGATCCCGGCGATCGTGAGAAATACGCGATTCACCGCGCTCGTGAATCGCGCGTACGGATCCAGCCAGTCAGCGCCCATGCGAGTGCCGCAGAGTCAGTCCATCGTCACGCATTGCTACCCGAGCGCGCTACCAGAAACGCTTTACGGTGTCGGCGACCTGTTTTCCTGCCGCGCCGCCTTGCGCGTCCATTTTCAGGAATCCCGGCTCGATCCCCTTGCGAAAGGCGGCGATTTCATCCGCGGTGAGGGTGTAGATTTCCGCCTTTTGGGTCTTCATCTGCGCCTGCGCTTCCAGTTGCACCTCGTTCAGATACTGCGCGGAACGCTTTTCCGCCTCGGCACCCAGCCGCTTGATGGCCGCGCGATCGTCCGGTGAGATCTTCTCCCAGATGGCCCGGTTGACCAGGTAGAAGGAAAGATTGACCGGCATGCCAAGCACGGTGATTTTCGGTGCGACTTCATAGAGCTTCAAGGCAGAGGCCAGTACGGCGACACTCAATGCGCAGTCGATAGTGCGATTCTGCAGCGCGAGGTACTGTTCGGACATATCGGTACTCACCGGCGATGCGCCAATCGCCAGGAGCTGCTCCCCTTGCCAGCGTCCCGCCGTACGGACCTTCCGCGCCTTCCAATCGGCGATATTCTTCATCAGACGATCACGGCACAACACGATCAGATGCCCGGAGCCTTGCGGCCACAGGTACTCGACACCCTGTTTGCGGAATTCTTCATCGAGGGTCGGGCGGAGCGCTGCGACGGCGTCGGCAAATTTCTGAACATCGCCCGGCATGCCGCCGATCGATTCGAGGTACGCAAGCGATGGAATGGAGCCGGACATCGCTGCCGCCGATGTGAAGCCCGCCGGCACCGCGCCGTCCCTGACTGATTTCAGCGTTTCGTTGGCGGTGACCAGTGACCCGGCGTACGCGGGGTTGAACTTCACACGCCCATCGGTCGCCTTGTCGACTTCATCGAGCCACCATTTGAACGTGACTGACCAGGCGTTGCGTTCCGGATGAAAGATCGCGATATCGATCTTCGTCTGGGCGATCGCGCCAAGCGAAAGCGTCCCGATGACAAGTGCCAGAATAAGACGAATGCCGTGCAGCGGCGTCTGCGTGCTCATGGGTGGTGTCTCCCCTTTTGGGTGGCGCGTTCGGGTTGCATGACGGACCCTGGTCCCGGACGCGCTGTCGTCGCGAGATTACATCTCAACTATACGACACTCTTGACGCGGGCATTGGAAGAGTGGAAAAAGACGGGTGCCGCCGTCATGGCGATACTCTTCGATGGTGTCGCCTGACTACGTGTGAATCGCGCATCCCCCGAAAATGGAGACAAGAATGCATCCAGTGCAGATGTTCTGCTGGCACTTCATGGCGTACCCGCACCTGCCGAAAGATTTCGACGCGAAGTACGACAGCGCCTGGGTCACGGTCCCCAATACGCTCTGGGATCGCGAGAAAACGCGCGGCCTCTATCAGGAATACATCGACCAGCTCGTCTATGGCGAGGAGCTCGGCTTCGATGGGTTGGTCCTGAACGAGCATCATCAGAACATCTACGGCTTGATGCCATCGCCGAACATCATTGCCGCCGCGCTCACGCAACGCACCAAGCGGGCGAAGCTGGTCGTGCTTGGTAATCTTCTGCCCTTGCATCTCAATCCGCTTCGCATCGCCGAAGAGTATGCGATGATCGATTCGATGAGCGATGGCAGGCTTATCGCCGGATTCGCGGTCGGTGGCGGCCCCGAGGCGTTCAACTACGATATTCCGCAACCGCAGGCCCGTACACAGTATTGGGAAGCGATCGATCTCATTCATCGCTGCTGGACCGAACCGGGACCGTTCGTGCACGAAGGGCACCATTACCCGCTTCGGTACACGAATGTCTGGCCGCTGCCCCAGCAGCGGCCGCATCCGCGCATCTGGATCCCGGGCGCGCTCTCGGTCGAGACGATGGAGGAGGTGGCCAAGCGCGGCTACGACTACTTTCTTTCCTCCCGCGCGCATGGCGCGGGTACGCGCAAGGCGGCGATGCGATTCGCGGACGTCATCAAGTCCTACGGCGGCAAGTTTCATCCGTTCCGCATGGGCATCCTGCTATCGGTCTACGTTTCCGAGACGGATGAGCAGGCGAAGGAAGAAGCGCATGAGGGCGTGTTCTACTTTCTGAAGAACACGCTGAAAGGCCATCTGCGCCGTGAAGGACGCACATTGACCTTTGGTGCGGGCGTCCCCTCGACGTCGGTACGGTCCTGGGAGCAATTCCTGAAGAATGCGGACCCCAGTGCCAAGATGCTGGGTGACGCCAATACGTGGGAAGAGCTTGAAGCGTGGGGGTCGATTACGATCGGCAGTCCGAAAACCGTGCGCGAGAAGTTGTGGACCTTGATCGAGCAGGCCGGCGTTGGTAATCTGATGATCCAGTTCCACTTCGGCAACATGCGTGCGGATCTGGCCAGGAAGAGCATGCGTCTGTTCGCCACCGAGGTCGCACCGGCATTGCGTCGCGACTCGGCGGCCATGTTCGCGCGCGACTACCCGGAGTTGAACGAGATGCCCGAACTCGGGAGGGTGGCCGCATGACGACGAAAGTCATCACCGTTGGCGGGCGCAATGTTGCCGTGGCAGAAGCCGGGAAGGGTCGACCGATCCTTTATTTGCACGGCTTCGCGGATGTGCATGCGGGCAGCGTCGGCTGGTTGCCGTTTCACGAGGCGCTGGCCGAATCGTTTCGCGTCGTGGCACCCGCGCATCCGGCTTGCGCCGGCACGGATGAGGATGAAGGCATCGACACGATCGACGATGTCATCTTCCATACGCTGCAGGTGATGGACGCCATGGGGCTTGGCAAGGTCGATATCGTCGGCACGTGCTTTGGTGGCTGGATCGCCGCGGAGCTTGCGGTGCGCAATCCGGAGCGTGTCGGTCGCCTTGTGCTGATCGGTGCTTCCGGTCTGATGGTGCCGGGTCAATCGATTGGTGACCTGTTCTGGCAGATTCAACCGGAGAATGGCATCGAGTACACCGGCCTGCGCAATCTGTTGTTCTCCCGTGCCGATCATCCCGCCGGATTGAGCTTGTTCCCCAATGTCCGGACCGACATGGAGCGTGCGCTCAGCCAATTCAAGGCAATGCGCTTCGCATCGCGCGTTGGTTTCAAACCCCCTTACTTCTATCACCGCAAATTGCGTGAGCGACTTGGTCGTTTCAAGGGCGATGCACTGCTCGTCTGGGGCGACACCGATCGAATGGTGCCGCTCGCCCATGCGGAAGCGTATCGAACGGGGCTTGGGGGCAAGACGAAACTGAAGATCGTCGCCGGGGCAGGGCATAGCCCGCACGTCGAGAAGCCGAAACTGGTTGCCGGGCAAATCCAGTCGTTCCTCGCGTTGAAAGCCAAAGCGCCGGCCAGGAAGGCAGTGCCGGCGAAGAAAGCCGCCAAGGCACCGGCGGCCAAAAAGGGCACAGGATCAGGACGGCGGAAATGAAAACGCCGACACCGGAGGAAATTCGCGCCTATGTGACTGCGCTGGCGACCGTAACGGGCGACCGGCCGCATGATGCGGCGCATCTTGCGCGCATCGCGACTGCATTGCCGTCGATGCTTTCTCTTGCACCGAAAATCGGTCCATGGCCGGTCTATCCGCCATCGGGGCCGCTCGATCCGGGACTCTGATCGGCCATGAGCGCGACCAGCCTGCCGTCATTGCGTGACCAAGCGCGGGCGCTTCGCAGCGAAGCGATCAGTGTTCCCGAGTTGCTCGAGTCCGCGCTCGAGCGGATCGCTGCGATCGAGCCCGCGATCAACAGCTTCATTACGATCATCGCCGCGGATCAATTGCGAAATGATGCGCAGGCCTTGCAGCGCGAGCTCGAGGCCGGCCGGTCGCGCGGGCCGCTGCACGGCATTCCAATCGGCATCAAGGACATCATCCAGACGCGTGGTCTGCGCACAACCGGCGGCTCGGCTGCACTCGACGATTGGATTCCCGACGAGGATGCCGCGGCTGTTGCGAAACTACGCGATGCGGGTGCGCTCATTCTCGGCAAGCACAATACGCATGAATTCGCGATCGGCGTGACAACCAATAACGCGCGCTTCGGCGCGTGCTTGAATCCTTGGAATCAAGACCATATCCCGGGTGGGTCGAGTGGCGGATCCGGCGCCGCGGTCGGTGCGGGGCTCTGTATCGGCGCGCTTGGCACCGACACGGGCAGCTCGATCCGGCGTCCTGCCGCATTTTGTGGCGCGGTGGGGCTCAAGCCGCGCTATGGTCGCGTGAGCCGGCATGGCGTGATGCTCGTGTGCTGGTCGATGGATCACGTCGGGCCGATCGCCAATTCGCTCTTCGAGGCGGTCGCCATGCTCGATGCGATCGCCGGGCCGGATTCCCGCGATCCGTCAACGCGCAATGAAGCATGGCAACCCGCGCTCCCGACGCTATCGAGGCCGCATGCGCTCAAACGCGCAGGCGTGCCGCGCCGCTGGATCGAGGCGAGCTGTTCGCCCGGTGTCGGCGCGCGGTTTGACGAGGCCTGCAAAGTCGCGGAGCGGTCGGGTCTGCAATTGGTCGATATCGAACCGCCGGATGCAATCGATTTGCTCAATGCGCTCCGATTGATCTCGCTCGTCGAAACCCATGTTGCGCATGAAGAACGCTTCGCCAAAGTGGGCGAGCGTTACAGCGATGAATTGAAGGCGCTGGTGCGGCTCGGTGGTTATATCCCCGCGCCGCACTATGTCAAGGCGCAGCAATTGCGGGCGAAGACACGTGCCTGGCTTGCCGACCAGTTCAAGGACATCGATCTGATTCTGAGCCCGACCATGCCGATCGTGGCGCCCCGCGTTGCGGAGCGCAATTTTGAACAGACACCACCATCGGTCGTCGCTGATTCAAGCGGTGTGTTCTGCACGTTCGGGGCACTGGGCGGTCTCGAATCGATCAGCCTTCCAATGGGACTATCGGAAGGCTTGCCCACTGGCCTGCTACTCACCGGCCCGGGACGCGTCGAGCGTGCGCTGTTGCGTCTGGCGGCGCGGATCGAGGCCGCATTGCCGCCGCTGCCGCCGCTACCCGCTATCGGGCCCAGAGCTTCTTAGAGGCGATGCGCGCACCTTCCGCGAGATTGCGGAACTTGGCCCAGATGATGCTCGGATGCACCCGCGATACATCCGCACCCTGCGCAAAGCCGCAATCGACGCCGGCGATCACATTCTCGCGACCGACGATGTTGGCGTACTGGATGAGCCGTTGCGCAACGTACTCCGGATGCTCGACATGATTGGTCGTATGCGCGATCACGCCGGGAATCAGCACCATCCCGTCGGGCAGCTTCGTCGCTTCGAACACCTCCCATTCGTGCGCATGCTGGGGATTGGCGGCCTCGACCGAGAATCCGCCGACATTCAATCGGAAGATGAGCGGCAGCAGATGCTTCAACCCGATGTCGGTGCTATGCGGGCCATGCCAGCTTCCCCAGCAGACATGGAAGCGGATGCGATCGGCCGGCAATCCTTTGATGGCGTGATTGATCGCATCGATCCGCCGGCCCGCGACCTTCTG
>JBJXGX010000267.1:0-4051 GCA_046160305.1 Burkholderiales bacterium | reverse complement strand
TGCCCTCGACCGAATTCGGAAAGAGCGGCTCCCCGCAATCACTCGACAGCGTGACCCAATCGGTGCCGACGGCGCGGATCGCCGTGTACATGGCGTAGGGGTCGACCCCCATCAGGGGCGATAGCTCGTCGTAGGTGAAGTTCATCGTGATGTCGGCCCGCGCGAACTGTTGCATCCGCTCGATCGGCAAATTCACGCATAGGCTGAAAGCGTTGCCGACCAGCCCGATAAGCCACTCCGCTCCGACTGCGCTTCAAACAAATCGCGTTTGACCCGAATGGCACTTAATTATCCCGTCTGTGCTCAGGGCGAACGGTCAACCGCCTAGACTGAAGTTCAGGGTGGAGGAGCTGTGTGCCGGCGTGCCGTCATCGCGGGTGCGCCGTGTCACTTTGACCAGCGCGGCGTTGGAGCGACACGCCGAGGCGACGGCAGTCGCGCGTGGCCTTGGCTCGGAGCGCGGTGTCGGCGAACATCAACTCGCGCCAAACCTCGCGCATATGCCACTCGACATTGTAGGCGAGCATGCACAGGAAGCTTTGTGCGCGCGCCCGGTCGGCGGTGCGGTGGTGGATCGGACGCGACTTCCGGTCAATAGGCTAGAGCGAACAGAACGCTCGCTCCACACGTTAGCGAGCGAATTGTAGTTGCGCACGCACTGGGTGGCGTCCATCTGTGCGCCACTCACCGAGGCGCGGATGATGTAGATCCCGTCCAGCGCTGCCTCGGCGAGGATTGATCGGCCCGCGGACGAGCAGAGCGCGGCGCAAGACCGCACCGTCCCCTGCGCATCGCGTCGTGGCTACCAGTAACTCGACATTCGCGATTACCGCCATCAACTTGTCGCTAGGTACGTTGGCGCCGATCGAGTGTGGTTTTGGGGACTAATGGCTGGCCGCGCTGAATGCCACGCCCAGGCGCGCCGCCAAGGCGTCGAGGTTCTTGTCTATCGTCCAGAGCAGAGTGTCCGGGGTGAGCAGAACGGAGGCGAGCAACGCCATATCTACAGCGCCGCAGCCCGAGTCTTGGAATTGCTCCCTCTCGATCAGGGCAAGTATCTCGTCGGTTGTCGCGACGATCGCCTGCTGCAGCTTCTTGAGATCGCCGAGTGTGCGCTCGCGCGGTGCTGGTGGTGTTCCGCAAGCGAGCTCGAGCACGATGAGCGGATGGCACAACACCTGGTCCATCGCTACCAGCGATTGAAGCATTGGATTGCTGCTGCGGAAATGGGCAACCCAGACCGAGGTATCCGCAAGAACCAGGCTCACCGAGGCAGAACTTTCGCGGGCCGCCGACGGGGAATATCCTTCATCTTGGGGGCATTTCCGCCCAGGGCGGCAAGCCGTTTGCCCGCTTGCACTCGCACGAACACCTTGATCGCCTCGCGAAACAGATCGCCCTTGTCCATTCCCGGATCGGCGACGTCTAGTGCCCTTTGATAGAGCTCATCATCAATGGTTACTGTTGTTCTCATGTGAAGCCTCGTCATCATCAATTCTGATGCAGAGTAGCATCAATCTAGGTGGCCATATAGAATAAACTCCCCGCGTCGGTGTAAGAACATCGAGTTTCTCGCCGACCCCGAGGCCGGGGAAGTGCGGATCGGGAGCGTGTACCCGCTCGCCGCGGGCCGGCAGCATGGGGAAGGCAGCGGCGCTGCTCAATACGACGCAGCCCGCGATCTCACGAGGCATAGCGGATTTGGAATATGCAATCGGGCAGCGGCTGCTCGATCGCAACCGCCAGGGCGTCGAACCGACCGCGTATGGGTTGACGTTGCTCGAGGGCAGCGCGGCAGTGTTCGATGATTTGCGTCAAGCGGTAAAGAAGATCGAGTTCCAGGCCGATCCGTCGGTCGGCAGCATCAGGGTCGGTGCGAACGACGCCAGCATCGCCGGCCTGCTGCCGACGGTGTTCGGGCGGTTACGCCGGAAATATCGGGGAACCTCGATGCATGTCACTTCGGTGTTGTCAATCGCGCAGCAATACGGCGAATTGCGCCAGCGCAACGCCGATCTCATCCTCGGGCGTATCGCCGCATCGATCGAGGACGACATTGATGCGGAAATCCTGTTTCACGACCGAGTGGTTGTGGTGGCGGGAATGAAGAGCCGATGGGCGCGCCGCCGCAAGATCGAATTTTCCGAACTGGCCGAGGAGCCCTGGTGTTTTCCGCCAGCCGATACGCTGGTCGGCGCCTTCATCGCCGATACGTTTCGCAAAAACGATATGAAGTTTCCGCCGCCGGGCGTAGCAATGGGATCGATCCTTCTGTTCGGCGCGCTGCTTGCAAGCGAATCCTACCTGGCGATTTTTCCGGCTTCGATGTTGCGGTTCGGCGCAAATCTTCCGCCGCTCAAGGTGCTGCCGGTGAACTTACCGATTCCGCCTTGGCCCGTCGGGATCATGACTTTGAAGAACCGCTTTCGCCGCGCTATCAGCAGGACGGATTACCCGCACGCTGATTTCGCCAGTTAAGGTCAGCACACAAAGGTGACAGGGGCGCCCAGACTGCCGTTCGCTCCCTGAGGGTAGAACAGCAGTTGCACCGAACCGGCGTCCAAAGTGACTCGTTCGACGTACACGCCGCTCCCGATCGTCGAGATGCCTCGGACGCGCGCACTCTGCAGCTTGATTTGGTAGAACAATTTAGGTGCTCCGCTCCTGATTTCATTGATGGTGACGTCAATCAGAATTTCGCCGAACACCCGACCGGTGACGGCCGCGCCCCACAGCGCCGGACCCGAGATGTCGAGGCTTTTGACGACCTCCATCGTGCACTCGGGCTGTTTCTTGCTCTGGTCCAAGGTCTGCGTGAGCGACACCACGTCAATCCAATCTCTGTGGCGCAGGTCACTTGATGACCCGTTTATCCCCGGCACGTACATGTATGTGGAAGTCAACGCCTGCGCCATCGCCTGGCTCATGCCGGCGGCGCCGACGAAGAATAGGGCGAGCAGAAAGGCCTTCAATATTTTCTTCACGATGGCTTTTTCTCCAACGACGTTGGATCGCGATCCGAGTAGAGGAAGGTAGGCAAGGGGAATTGGGCTTTAACCACCTGCGTGCGGGCAACGAGGTCACGCCTTCAATTTATAGCGGATGGTCACCGCATTTTGACAGGCATCCCCACCCAGCCGCTGTGAATTGGTAACGGTGGCCGGCTCGAACTTCGCGCTGTAGGTTCGTACGTTTTCATGCCGTTGATGATGAACAGCGTGCCGGCCTGTGGCGGCGAAAGCTGGTCAAACATGATCGTCATCTTGATGCCGGCGTGTGCAACCGGCGGCATCCGAACGACCGGAAACTTAAACCTGCTCGACGGGAAACTCCACCGTTCCAGGGTAAGCGTGGGATCGTTGATGCGTCCTTTCTCCCGGAATCACAGCGCGGCAACCGCCTTGCGGTAGTCGGCTTCACGGGTGGCAATCCCCTTGAGCGGGATCAGCCGCGCAAGCGCTTTATAATGGCTCGTGACAGCGGCAATATCCAAAGCGCCCATCATGGCTTCCATTCGTGGTATTCGGTATGGGTCATCACCGAACGAACATAAAGAATCTGCGTGTTGAAGTGAATCGCGGCAATCAGCCTATAGCTGTTTCCCGCGATGTTGAACACAAAATAGTCTCCTACCTTATCAACCGAATTGAACGCCCGTTTCCGCTCGGCGAAATTGCGGTATCGACCTCGTTCGACAACGCGCCGCCATCCTTGAAGTGGCGTTTGCGCAATGGGATGCGTTTCGGCGAAATCACGCAAGGCCTTGTTGCTGATGAGGCGCATGATCCAAGCTATTGCAAAATGCGATCGCTTGCGTGACGCTATGGATTGCGCGCAGGTGGCAATGCGTTGCCCATAGCATTCAAGCCCCGCGAGCTACGCCCTCCCCACCAACCGCCGCGGATTCGTGACCGTCACCTGCTCGATTTCTGCATTCGTCAGACCGTACGCCTTCATGTAGGCGATGATCATTCGCATGCCCTCGACCGAATTCGGAAAGAGCGGCTCCCCGCAATCACTCGACAGCGTGACCCAATCGGTGCCGACGGCG
>JBJXGX010000266.1:0-11422 GCA_046160305.1 Burkholderiales bacterium | reverse complement strand
TGCGCGCAGATTTTTTCGTTGTACTGGAAGAAGCGCGGCTTATCGAATTCCCCAACCAGTTTCGCAAGCGTTTGCACCGCAAGCGCCTGATCGAGCGGATCGCGACCGGGTGCGGCGTAGCCCTGCGGCTTTTGCGCGGTCTTGATCAACGGCTCGTCGGACAAATCGAGCAGCAGGTCGAACCGCTCGGTGTGCGAGCGATCCTGCCGATCGAAATCGATGGCACCGATGGCGCCGCACGCTGTGACGCACGCCCGATGCGCCTTGCACTTGGTGAGATCGATCTGATAGCTGTAATCGATCGCCTGCTCGGGGCACGCACGAACGCACGCGTTGCAACGGGTGCAGACGTCCAGATCGATAGGATTGCTCTGTTCCCAGGCCACCTCGAATCCGCCCAAGTAACCACTTGCACGGACCGCGTTGCCCGACCAGATCGGATAGCGCCGATCGATCGGCATCTCACCATCCCGCGCATCGGTGACGAGCACATTCACTTCGAGGTCGTCGGCCAATCTCTCCGCCCAGGGAATCGCGGCCGCACCCGGTCCGACGATCAACAACTGCCCGCCCGATTGGAACGAAACACTTGGCACCGGTTCGGGTTCCGGCAACTCGGCCGCCGACAACAACGCGGCGATCTTGGGCAACGCCTGCGCCCCCTCGCCCGACCAACCGCCCGCCTCGCGCACATTGACGAACTTGATGCGGCTGGTCGAACCGGATTCCCGCGCCAACTCGCCAAACAGCGTGGACTCCTGCGTACAGGCAACGATGCAATCATCCCCGCCCAGTGCGGCCGCGAACGCCTGGACGTCCTTGCGGCAGAGCTCCGAGTGCACGGAAATCGGTTCGTCCAGCTTCAATGCTTTGGCCAACGCGCCCGCATCGATCTTCATCGTGCGATTGCAGTTGCAGACTTTCAAGGTGCGGGCATCGAGTGACATTTTTTTTCGGGGAAAAGGCAACGCGGCTAAGCCGCCGGACTCGATGACACGCCTTCGCGTTCGGTCGCGGCTGGATCGGACGTGCGGTCTTCGCTGATTTCGATTGGCGGGATGGGCTCGATCGTCTTCGCCGAAGGCATCGATTCCTGGATAGGTTCGATCGCAGCGGCTGCAGCGCCGGATTCCAGCGAGTCATCGGTCTGCAGGTCCGCCTTCTTCACTTGCTCTTCGCTCAAGAGGTGATTCACCACCCGAAGATACTTGTTCGCCGCAAGCGATGCCGAAACGGCGGCGGTCATCGGTTCGAATTTGCCATAGTCGTCGATGTAGACGTCGAGCCCGTCCATCTGATTGAAATGCGGATCGCTGAAAAGCTTCTTGAGGGCGGCGCGCCGGGTGCCGGCGTCCACGTCCGGCTTGAGAAACTCGCGATACTCCGATTCCAAGCCACGCAGCGAATCGAGGGACGGAAGCTTCGTCGCGGCGTCTTCGGCGCGCCCACCGGAATCCGTATTTCCGGACGCGCGCGTGGGCACCAAATCCGCAGGCGGCTGAGGATGGATCTCAGGCGCAAGATCGGGTTCCGCGATCGGCTGTTCACGCGCCTCGACCTTGCGCCGCGACCAGCGCGAGAGAAACGGCTCGTCGTCGGTCATTGCGGTTCCTGCCGATGCGCGCCCTTGAACGACGGTGGGCGCATCCGCTTCTTTTTCACCTCGGGATGGTAATGGGCATCGACGAATCGCGCGAGCCACCCCAGGACCTCCGCGGGCAGCGGCACACTGTCGACCTGCCCGCCCCCATCCATGATTCGTGCCGCCTCGTTGTAACTCAAGGTCACGCTGTGCGGCACGGCCTGCTCATCGACCATTTCCCATTTCACGAAGGCGCAAGGAACGGGCGACGACACATTCAAGTAATACCCCTCTGCCTCGTCACGATATAGCGCGATCGCGAAGCCGGGATGGCGCCATTGCTCTGCCGCCGCGTCGACCCCTATTCTGCCCGGCGCCGCGTTCGACTGATCGTCGGGCAAGATGCCGATCGGCGCCCAGCGATACGGCTGCCAGCGATTGTGGATCGTCGTTCGTTCCATGATCACGGCAACGCGTATTGGCCCTTGATCGACAAGGGGTATCGCGGTCGCCGGACGTGTTGGATCAGGTTCGAACATCGGAAGGCTTCTGTATACTCACGAAGATCGCAATCATCGCGCATTATTCAGTATGTTTCAGTTTGTGCGCGGGGTCCGGGCGAGTTTCGGATCGACCCGGAGCGACCGCCGCATCCCACCGCGTTCCACCGCATTCAATTGCAATGATCGATTCACCAGGCCAGATCTTACCGTCATGACCGAACGTATTGTCCGCACCGTGCCGAATCGCATCATCCCGATCACGGATGCAAGGCGCGATCGCAGGCTGCCGACGCCTGGCGCTGAGAAAGAGGGACAAGGTGTGCTGGTCGATACGCTTGGCCGCCACCTCCACGATCTGCGGATCTCGGTGACCGATCGTTGCAATTTTCGCTGCACGTATTGCATGCCGAAAGACGTGTTCGGCAAGGACTACCCATTCCTGCCGCACAAGGAACTGCTCTCGTTCGAGGAGATCGAGCGCGTCGCCCGCATCTTCATCAGCCTTGGCACCCGGAAAATCCGCATCACCGGCGGTGAGCCGCTGCTCCGTCGCAATGTCGAGCGGCTGATCGAAATGCTCGCGAAGATCGACGATCGCGTCGACATCACACTCACTACCAACGGTTCGTTACTCGCGCGAAAGGCGCAGTCGCTCTTCGATGCGGGCCTGAAGCGTGTGACCGTCAGTCTCGATTCGCTCGACGATGCAACATTCCAGGCCATGAACGATGCCGAGTTCCCGGTCGAGAAAGTGCTGCAAGGGATTGAAGTGGCCGCCTCCGTTGGACTGCGTTCCATCAAGATCAACGCGGTCGTGAAACGCGGCGTGAACGATCATTCCATCGTACCGATGGCGCGCCATTTCAAAGGCACGGGGCACATCGTGCGCTTCATTGAATTCATGGACGTGGGCGCAAGCAACGGCTGGCGGATGGACGACGTCGTGCCCTCCGCGGAAGTGGTGCGCCGGATCAGCGCCGAGATGGCGCTCGAGCCGGTCAATGCAAGCTACGAAGGCGAAGTCGCTGAACGGTGGCGCTATAAGGACGGCTCGGGCGAGATCGGTGTCATCTCGTCGGTGACGCAAGCATTCTGCAGCACGTGCACGCGGTTGCGCCTGTCGACGGAAGGCAAGCTGTACACATGCCTGTTCGCATCATCGGGCTACGACTTTCGCGCGCTGCTGCGAGGCGGTGCATCGGATGCGGATATCGCGGCGCATGTAGGCGCGGTGTGGCGGGCGCGGGGCGATCGATATTCGGAGATCCGAACGGCGGCGACGGCGGGTCTGCGAAAAATTGAGATGTCGTACATTGGTGGGTAAGGAACTCAGGATCTCCTGATCTCAGAAATTCACCACGGAGGCCGCGGAGGAAATGAAGGGAAAGCCTCTCGTCTAAAAGCCTCTCGTTTCTCGTGCGCTGAACGATATTGAATTTCTCTATGACACCGGATTCGTTGAAGTGACCTTTCCTTGTTGTTCCTCCTTTCCCTCCGCGTCCTCCGTGGTGAATTTCTGAGTGAGCTTTAAGTGAAACCCACCCTCACCCACGCCACCCGCCCTCTTACCTTCGAGGTCGAGGCCCTCAACGAGAACGGCGAAGCACTCGCCACATCGATCGCGGGCGAGCATCCCCTTACCCTCTATGTCGACAAGCGCGAGGTCGTCACGCTCATGACGCTTGGCCAGGCACCCGAGGCGCTTGCGCTTGGCTATCTTCGCAATCAACGGCTCGTCAAGTCGCTCGATGAAATCGCGGCTGTCCAGGTCGATTGGGAAGTGAATGCCGTAGTCGTCAAAACCCGCCGCGGCGTCAAAGGTCTGCGCGAGCGTATGAAGAAACGCACCGTTACGACCGGCTGCGGCCAAGGCACCGTCTTCGGCGATCTGATGGAAGAGATCGAATCGATCAGGCTGCGCGATGACGTCGCCCTGACTGAAGAGGGCCTGTATGCGGTGATGGAGGCCGTGCGCCGGCATGAAACGATCTACAAGGCCGCGGGGGCGGTGCACGGCTGCGCATTGGCGACCAACGAGGGGGAAGCGAGCCGCATCATCACGTTCGTCGAGGATGTCGGCCGGCACAACGCGGTCGATGCGATCGCCGGACAGATGTGGCTCGAAGGCTGGGACGGTGCCGACAAGATTTTCTATACCACCGGACGGCTCACCTCCGAGATGGTGATCAAGGCCGCGCAGATGGAGATTCCGTTTCTCGTCTCGCGCTCAGGCCTCACCCAAATGGGCTGGGAGATCGCCAACCGGATCGGCATCACCATGATCGGCCGCGCCGTCAACAAGCACTACCTGCTCTTCACCGGCAAGCACCGCTTCGTGAAGACGCGCATGCCGACGATGCTTGCATGATCACCGGCCTCATCCTCGCGGGCGGGCAGGGGCGGCGCATGGGCGGCGTCGACAAGGGACTGCAGATCCTGCGCAATCGACCGATGATCGAGTGGGTCATCGAACGGCTGCGCCCGCAGGTGAACGATCTCGTGATCAACGCCAATCAGAATCCGCTGGCGTATGGCGCCTACGGCTACCGTGTGATTGCGGACGCGGTGGGCGGTTTCGCCGGCCCGCTCGCCGGACTCCATGCGGGCCTTTGCGCGGCTGCGACCGATGAGCTCGTCACCGTCCCCTGTGATTCGCCGTTTCTGCCGCTCGATCTGGTCAGCCGTCTTGCCGTCGCGCGGGCCGCGGCCGACGCCGACATCGCCGTCGCCAAAACCTTCGATCAACCGCATCCGGTGTTCGCGCTCGCGCGCACCAGCGTCCGTTCCCATCTCGAAGCGTTCCTCGATGGGGGCGGCCGCAAGATCGATGCGTGGTATGCCACCTTGCGCGTGATCGAAGTGCCGTTCGATGATGAAGCGGACGCATTTTCGAACATCAACACACGCGCCGAGCTGCAAGCGTTCGAACGATCATGAGCGCACTCGACGAGGTCATCGCAAGTTGCCTGTCGGCGTACGACCCGAACGCGCTACCGGTGGACGATGCAAAGGCCATCATTCGCGGGTTTCTCGCGCCGGTCGCAAGCCGTGAGCGGGTTGCCATACGAAGCGCGCTCGGCCGGGTGCTAGGCGAGGACGTCATTTCGACGATCAACGTGCCGGCCCACGACAACTCCGCGATGGACGGGTACGCGGTGCGGGCAAGCGATCTGCGCGCGGATCAACCTGCGACGCTCAAGCGAATCGGCGAGGCGTTTGCCGGACGCGCATTTCCAGGCACCCTGCGCGCGGGCGAATGCGTACGCGTGATGACGGGCGCCGTGATGCCCACCGGCGCCGACACCGTCATCGTGCAGGAAGTGGCGCGCGAAGAGAACGGCGTCGTCACGATCCCACCTGGGCAGAAAGCGGGCGAGAACATGCGCTTTGCCGGGGAAGATCTCGCCTTGGGCAAGGTCGCCATTCCCGCGGGCAAGCTGATACGACCGGCTGAGCTTGGCGTGATCGCATCGATGGGTATCAGCGAAATCGCGGTCAAGCGCCGCCTGCGTGTCGCGTTCTTCTCGACCGGCGACGAGCTCGCCTCCATCGGCCAGCCGCTGGCCCCAGGGCAAGTCTACGATTCGAATCGATATACCTTGCACGGCATGCTCACGCGCCTTGGCTGCGAGGTGATCGATATGGGCGTCGTGCGCGATGACCCGCAATCACTCGAACGGGCCTTGCTGGAGGCCGCCGCGAATGCCGATGCGGTGATTACCTCCGGCGGCGTCTCGGTGGGCGAGGCGGATTTCATCCGAGGCTTGCTCGCCCGCCTGGGCGAGATCGCGTTCTGGAAAATCGCCATGCGTCCGGGACGCCCGATGGCCTTCGGTCGCATCGGGGATGGTCCCAATGCCGCCCGATTCTTCGGGTTACCGGGTAATCCGGTTGCAGTGATGGTGACCTTCTATGCGTTCGTACGAGACGCGTTGCTTGCCATGTCCGGACGCTCCGATTCGTTCGCGCTTCCTCGCCTGCAGGTGGCCAGCCGCACTGCGCTTCGCAAAAAACCCGGCCGCACCGAGTATCAGCGCGGCATCGTCGAACAAGACGAGCAAGGTCGTTGGTCGGCACGCATCACCGGGCAACAAGGGTCAGGCGTGCTGCGATCAATGTCGGAAGCGAATTGCCTCATCGTCCTCGAACATGCGCGGGGCGACATTGCCGCGGGCGACCTTGTGACCGTGCAGATGTTCGAGGCGCTGGTGTAGGAGCGGTTGGCTGCCTTGGGATGCAGAATCCAACGTCGCACCGCAGCCGAAACGCGTCCGTGCGCTCGCGTACAGTGCGATAGCAGTTCACCTGCACTGCCCGCGACCAGCGGCAGCCTATCTCCTCGGCGGCACTTCGACTCGTGCAACGCCGATCATCGCTTCCCGCGACACGATGCTGGCCAGCCGCTCCTCGCTCCAGCCTTCGGTGCCCTGCGGTCGAAGCGGTAGCACGAAGTAGCGCGTTCCTCCGCTTGTATCCCAAACACGAACCGAGGTCTCCGCCCGCAGATCGAGACCCATCTCACCGAGCAGCGCGCGAGGCTCGCGCACGATGCGGGCTCGGTACTCAGGACTCTTGTACCAGTCGGGCGGCAAGCCGAGCATCGACCAGGCCGTACACGAGCATTGCGTGCACACGATCACGTTGTGCAGTGTGGGCGTGTTTTCGAGCACCACGAGGTGCTCGCTGTTCATCGTGTTGAATCCAAGCTCCGCCGACGCTGCGGCGCCATCCGCAAGCAGGCGCACGCGATACGCGGGATCAACCCAGGCCTTCGCGACGGCCTTCGCGCCGTTCCTGGAGTCGAATTCCTTTTCGGTGTGCGCCGCGGTGTTTTCGAAGTAATCATCGGGCACGAGCTGCTTTGCGGACAACGCGTCTTCGAGCGCGCGCACACGATTGGAGACAGGCGCGGGCGGAACACCATCGCGCGAGTGGCTCATCGCGCACGCTCCAGGTAGCTCTGCCACAGATCCACGATCACGCTCTCGTTCGTTGCTGCATCCGGCCAGAGGTGCTGCGCCGCAAGCTCGACATGATAGGTGTGCTCCCGATGGGCCCAGATTCCGTGACCCGCGATGTCGGGAAACACGAATGGAGGCGCCACCCGAAGCACGATGCCGCGTTTGCCACATACGTAGCGGGGCACGCGGGTGTGGCCGCGGGGATGGATGTCGCGGACAGTCACGGCGTCGCCGACCGAAAAGAGAGGCTCCTCGGGCTCGGCCACTTCGGTCGGTTGTACGGACGCCGGCGGTCGTGAAAGCGGAAACGGACCACCCGCGCGCATCTCCAATTCCTGGCGCGTGACCACACCCTTTTCGACGAAGAGCGTCGCCGTCCCGGTGAGCCATCGTTCGTAGTACGGCGCGGTGAGATAGTGGGCCGGGTCCATTCGCTCCACCGCGTGGCGGTACTCGTGTGCGTTGTACGTTTTCAACACGCCGATTCCGAGCAGGTTGAGCGCGAACGCGCGGGCCTCCCAGGGCTCATGGAAGGTGGGCTCACCGCGCTCGATCTCGACCGGGCCGAAGCCGTTCATCCCGCCGAGATCGTGAATGCCGTCCATGTGTACGTTTCTTTCGGCGCCCAACAAGGATGTAGAAAAATTATCCTCGAATGATGCACCCGCGGAACGCGCGAGGCAATCGTCGTCGGTCGAATCGATACGCCTTGAGTCGTAGAGATCGACCTCTCGCGCTTCGATGCGCGCTTCAAGAACGATCTGGCCGGTGCCGCGGCTTATCCGCCGACGATGCTCCCGTTATGCTGAGTACCACACAGCCCAGCGAGTCGAGATTTTGGGGCATTGGCTTTGGCAACTCCGATGCGATGGCGGTATTTCCGCTCACTCAGTCATGCGCGCTCGTCATGTTCGGCAACCAAGGATCACTGGAGCACTGCGAAATCGACGCGGTCGCGATTCGCCACACGAATCTCGCTTTGGCCGACAGGTGCCAGCGATTTGTCATTGGGCGCGAGGAAGCGTTGGTTCGTTCGTTGGCTGACCGTCTTAACATCGCCGGGAAAACGTGGCAGCCGAAAATGCAGCCGGATTGAGCACCTACGTGAGTGGCCCCCCTTGGCTACGACATATGGTCGTCCGCTCCGGATAAGAACGCGATGCTCGCCTACTCGTACACCGATCTACTCGTGAAGGGGATGCAGGCGGCTCGCTGCGGCCTCTCCGCCGAGAGCTTCGGCAGGGCAGTGCAGGCCATCCCGCACGACGACTTCATTACGCTCAGCCCGTCACGCTTCACCGCCAACCATCTCGGCCTGGAGCGGGCGCGGGTCGAGCAGCTGAAGGGCGGGCGCTGGGTGAGCGTGTCGACGTTGCTGACCGAGATCGTCAAGTAGTAGATAAGATGGCGGCATGAGCGCCGTCCTCGAGAGCCCGCAACGCTACGCCTTCAGCGTGGAGGAGTACGTCCGTATGGGCGAGGCGGGCGTCTTCCCGCCCGATGCGCGCCTGGAGTTGATCGAGGGGGAGATCGTCGAGATGCCGCCGATCGGGAGCCCGCATGCGGGCGAAGTCAACATATTGAACGGCGTGTTCGCTCGCTCGGCAGGGGATCGGGCGGTCGTGGTGGTGCAAAATCCGGTGATCATCGGCAGGCGGTCGATGCCGCAACCGGATCTCGCCATCCTCAAGCCGCGGGCCGACAGCTACGTGCGTTCGCATCCGCGGTCCGAAGACGTGCTGCTCGTGATCGAGGTCGCGGACAGTTCGCTCGATTTCGACCTGCGCAGGAAGATCCCGATCTATGCCCGGAACGGCATCACCGAAGCCTGGGTCGTCAATCTGCCGGGCCGATGCGTGCACGTTTTCCGGGACCCGGCAGCGAACGGCTATCGAACGGCTTTCACGGTGTCGGGTGAGGCGAGCGTGAGCCCACAGGCGCTGCCGGATATCGTCATCGCGTTGACGACGTTGTTTCCTTCGGCGGCCTAGGAGGCAGAGCAGGGTCCCTTCCGGATCGCTTTGGTCGGTGGCGACCCGCACCGAAATACGGTACGATCGTACCTTCTTTCAGTACGCCAATGCCCGCCACGACATCCAATCGAAAGCCGGCGCGAAAGCCCACCCTCTCGGACGCCCTTTTTGGCAAGGCCCGCCGGAGCGTGCTCGCCTTGCTCTATGGCAATCCGGATCGCGCCTTCTATACGCGCGAGATCGTCGCGTACGCCGAAACCGGCGCGAGCCAAGTGCAAAAGGAGCTGGCGCTGCTGAGTGCTGTCGGGCTGATCGAGCGCGAGCGCCGGGCAAACCAGGTCTACTTCCAGGCCAATCAACGAGCGCCGATCTTCAGAGAGCTACGTGGCATCGTGCTGAAGACGTTCGGAGTAGCCGCCGTGATCGATGCTGCGCTCGCTCCGCTGCGAAGGCGGATCAGCATCGCGGCGGTGTATGGTTCGGTCGCGCGCGGTGAGGATCAGGCAAGTAGCGATGTCGACTTGCTAATCGTCGGCGAGCTCGCTCTGTCTGATGTCGTTGAAGCGCTCGCGCGCGCGGAGGCGAGGCTGTCGCGGTCGATCTCACCGCAAATCTATTCGCCCGAGGAGCTGGCCGAGCGGGTGCGCAAACGGCAACATTTTATCAATCGAGTGCTTTCCCAGCCCATGATCTTCCTGATCGGCACGAGCGATGAGCTCCAAGCGTTGGCCCAGCGGCCGACTCCGTAATCTCGAGCGGATTAATAGCCTCGCGCCCGAGCCAACGAGTCCGGAGGAGATCGGTGCGTTCATTGAGGCCGGGAGAGCGCATTTGAACGACGCGCGGACAGTCTCGCTAAGCGTCTTGGGGCGATTCCAGCTTGCCTACATGGCGGCGCATGCGTTTGCGCTCGCTGCACTGCGGGCAAACGATCTTCGAACCGCCGCCCGCGAGGGTCATCGCGTGCTGGTGTTCCAAGTTCTCCCGGATTCAGTCGGCACAACGCAAGCCGTTTCCCTCACCCTCGTGCGGGCGCACGCGAAACGCAACGAAGCGGAGTACGTAGGGATTGTCGACACGACCGAGGGCGATGTTGCCGACCTGATCAAGGTGACCAGCCAACTCGAGGCGGCGTTGGTGGCTTGGCTCCGAAGCTATCGGCCGGAGTTGCTCGGCTAAGCGTCTCGACATCGCCTCTTTCCCGTACTACGAATCAGGCGGCGGCCGCGCGATGCAACTCGCGAGTTGGGCTTCGCGTTTCACAAGTGCCACGGAAGATTCCACCACCAGGAATGCTGCGCGAAGCGTAGCGGTCTCCCAGGTTCCCCGTGTCGCTCCTCACGGCGGCCCTCGAGTCGGCAGCAAGGCGAACACACCGTTGCCTTTCGCCGCGGAACAATTCGTCGCGCTGGCGCGGCACGCCCGGGCGCGCGTGCTTTTGCAACTCTCCGAGCACCTGGTACGGCACCGCGCCGCGTTCGTCGAACAATTGACCCAGCGGGCCGGCGTGTTGAGGGCACAGTTCGGCGCGATTGACGCGTTGAAGTACCGGCCGACCTTCGAGAAAGCGGCGCTGCGCGGACTCCTCGAAGCATTGCGCGCAGGGTGAGCTCGACGGCTGACACGCGTGCTTCAGTGAAGGTGCGTCAATCGCCGCTGCTCGATCCGCTCGAACAGATCGACCAGCAAGACGGTCGGCGCCACATCGAAGAGCTTGTAGCGCTCGCAGATCACCGGCGTGACCCACGCGTCCCAGGCTGCATACAGCGTTTTCAGTCCGACGGTGGCATCGGCGATTTCATCCGGGAGACCGCAGCTCGCGAAATCGCTGAGTCGACTCTCGTCGGTGACCAGGCACTCGTCGTAGTCGATGTCGAGAACCACTCGGAAGAATTCTCGCGCCGTCTCGGCGTAGGCGGTGATGCGGTCCTGCGGGGCCAGTTCAAACGGTTGCATCACGCCGCCATCAGCGTGCCGCCGCGCGGAACGCCTTGCGGAACTGCCGGCCATTCCGGTCTCGGAATTGAGGCTTGACGACAACCGAGCCACCGAAGGTCCTGTCGAGCCAGGCGGCGGCGTTCTGGTCGTCGTCGATGTCGCGAAGGGCGGTGCCGATCTCCCTCGCCGACCGGCCGCCAAGGTCGTCGAAGAGCGCGTGGCACCCCGGCTGGTCGAGCTCGCCGAAGATGTCGTCAGCGGGAATCGCCTCAACGGTTCCGGCTTCGAGCTCGGCGACACGACTTTTCAGCTCGTCGCGCATCGCTGCCTGCTCCTCTGGCCCGCCGTGAAACGACAGTTCCCACAGCAGGCTGTGGATGATTTCGCTGAGCGTCACGTCCGGGTGCCGGGCGCGCGCGATTTCCATCCTATAGGCCTTGGCGTCGATGTCGTCCTCGATGAGCT
>JBJXGX010000265.1:0-30566 GCA_046160305.1 Burkholderiales bacterium | reverse complement strand
GGGTTGCGGCAGTGGTGGCACGAACCTGATGTGGGTCACCAGTCTCACACGAATCGAGGCGCGCGGCTATGTCGAGCCGGGCGGCGCCATCGTGGCCGAGCGCATTGACGGCAATCCTTCCGGCGGCAGCAGGGACATCATTCAGGCCGTCGTCACCGCGGAAAATGGAGGGCTCTCCTCGCTCGTGCTGCTCGGCGTCACCGCGGACCTCGCGAGCGGTGCCGTTCAGTTCAACGATGTGAACGATGCGCAGATGTCCCGTCAGGCGTTCTTCGCAGCCGTTACGCCCGCGAGCGGCACGACAGCCGGCACGGTCGTAAAGATCAAGTTTTTCATTGGAACGCTGACGGTCGATGAAGCCGAGCTGGAGAACTGACCGGCGCGAGTGCTGCCGAGCCGCCATCACGATTGGCAACGGCGGCGGCTGATCACGCCTTCAGCGTCTTCGCCAATTCGACAAAGTACGCAAGCGACCCCGGGTTGGCCATTGCATCAGCGCTGACAACCTTATCGAGCGGTTGCCCGAGCAGGAGCCTGCGCACCGGCAATTCCAGTTTCTTGCCGGTGAGCGTGCGCGGAATATCGCTGACCGCGTAAATCTCGTTTGGGAGATAGCGGGCGGATGCCCGCTGGCGAATGCTCTCCTTGATGCGTGCCTTCAGTGCGTCATCGAGCACCGCGCCGGATCGCAAGACCACGAACAGCGGCATGAACGATTCGCGCCCGAGATACTCGAGATCGACCACCATGCTGTCCAGCACTTCCGGGATCTCCTCGACCGCGCGATAGATTTCGCTCGTGCCCATGCGAATGCCGAAGCGGTTGATCGTCGTGTCGGATCGCCCGAAGATCACGGAGCGGCCATCGCTCGTGAAGCGGATCCAATCGCCATGACGCCATTTGCCGGGATACATCTCGAAATAACTTTCCCGATAGCGTGTGCCGCCCGGATCATTCCAGAAGTAAAGCGGCATCGACGGATACGGTTCGCTTACCACCAGCTCGCCGACTTCATTCACGACGGTCTGACCGCTGTCATCGTAGGCATAGACGGCCATGCCAAGGTACTTGCACTGCATTTCCCCCGCGGTAACCGGGTGCAACGGGCTGCCGCCAACGAAGCCCGCCGCCGGATCCGTGCCGCCGCTGATCGATGCGAGCCACACGTCCGGCTTGACCGAGCCGTAGACCCACGCGTAGTTCTCGACGGTGAGCGGCGAGCCGGTGGAGCCGATTTGCCGCAATGCGCTGAGATCGAATGTTGTACCGGGCGCAAGGTTGGTTTTCATGCATGAATTGAAGAAAGCCGCCCCGGCGCCGAACACATTGGTTCGGGTTTCCGAAACGAGGCGCCAGAGGGTGTTCCAGTCGGGATACGCAGGATTGCCGTCGTAGAGGACGAGTGTCGAGCCTGCGAGCAAGCCGCTCACCAGGAGGTTCCACACGATCCATCCGGTGCTCGACATCCAGAAGAATCGATCGCCCGGTCGCATATCCTTGTGCAACAACATCGTTTTGAGATGTTCGATCAGCACGCCACCGTGGCCGTGAACGATCGCTTTTGGCAGCCCCGTCGTGCCCGACGAATAGACAATCCAGAGCGGTGCATCGAAATCGAGTTGAGCAAACCGGAGCGGGGCCCTGCGGCCAAGCAGGCTTTCCCAGGTCACGCCGTTGCGAAAGACGGACGCGCTCGCGTGCGGGTCGAGATAGGGCAGCAGCACGACATGCTCGAGCGAAGGCATCGCGGCCTGCAATTCGCCCGCCACGGCGCGCCGGTCATGATCCTTGCCGCCGTACCGATAGCCATCGACGACGAACAGGACTTTCGGTTCGATTTGATTGAAGCGATCGATGACGGCACCCGCCCCCATATCCGGGGAGCAACTCGACCAGATCGCGCCAAGACTGAGCGTGGCGAGGAATGCAGTGACCGTTTCCGGCACATTGGGCATGTAGGAGACGACCCGATCGCCCTCCCGTACGCCCATGTTGTGGAGCGAGGCGGCCACCGATGCAACATTCGCCCCGAGGGTGTCCCAGTCGATTTCGATGCGCGCGCGCGTCTCCGACTGCGCGATGAGGGCCGGATGACTCGATGAGGCGTACCGGAAGGCGTGCTCGGCGTAGTTGAGCTTGGCCCCAGCGAACCATTTGGCGCCCGGCATGCGGCGCGAATTCAGCACCGACTGGTACGGCGCGGACGAGCGCACCGGAAAGTATTCCCAGAGCGACGCCCAGAAGCCTTCGATGTCGGTCGCCGACCACTCCCAGAGCGCCTGATACGAGTCGAACTTGAGACCCCTTTTTTTCGCAAGCCAGCGCATGTAATGCGTCATCTGGCTTTGCTCGCGCTGGTCCGCATCGGGCTGCCACAGCAACGCGCCTTCTTTCACAACGCTCATCGTCGCCTCTCGTGAATCGCATTCAGCGCTAAAGTACGAGTATCGCAGATCAAGACCTGCGTTCCGACACTGCAAAGGAGAGCGCGCCCATGCGTCCGGCATTGCTATTGATCGCCATTTCCGCCTTGCTCGCGGGCTGTCATGCAGGCACCGCGCATCATCATCGCGACCGACCGGTGGCCGAATGGGAGCGGATCCTTGAGAACCCCGATCGCGATGCGTGGCAGCGACCCGGCCAGGTGATCGCGGCCTTGCGACTGCGTCCCGACGAAATCGTCGCCGACATCGGCGCCGGCACCGGCTATTTCACCCGGCGCTTCGTGCCGGTAGCGAAGTCTGTGTATGCAGTCGACATCGATGCCGCGCTCCTAGAAGTGATCACGCGCGCCAAGCCGCCGAACGTCATTCCCGTGCTAGCCGCACGTGATGATCCGCGCCTGCCGCCGGAGTCCATCGATACCATATTCATCTGCGATGTGTTGCATCACATCGCGAATCGCCCCGCGTATTACGCGAAGCTGCATCAGGGCTTGCGGCCAAACGGTCGCATCGTCATCGTCGACTTCCACAAGCGTGATCTTCCGGTCGGGCCACCGGTCGCGATGAAACTCGCCGAGAAGGAGGTGATCGATGAATTCACGCGCGCCGGGTTTCGGCTCACGCGCCACTACGACGATCTGCCGTATCAGTACATGCTGGAGTTCCAGCGTTGAGTTGCACGGCAAACCGCGGATAGGTTTCCGCTATTTCCTCGCGGATCGATCCATGAATCAACGCGACGGTCTCCGGATCGGGAGCGGGCGTTACCGGCACGATCGCCGGCTGATCGAATGCGAATCCGGTGTTGTCCAGCACTTCTTCCAGCGTGTGGCCGGGATGCACGCTTTCGATACGAAAGCGGCGCCGTATCTTGTCGAATGAAAAGAGCGCGAGGCGGGTCACCAAGGCATGGGGGCCGCCGGGACGATAGACACCGGGCGCGCTCACACCCGGCGCACTCACGAAGTCGACTTTCGGCACCATCACCCGGCGGGTGTGCTCTTCGCGAAAGAGAATGACGCGGGGCACCAGAAAGTACAGGTACGCCGATCCGAACGAACCGGGCCAGCGCACATCGACCTGCGGGTAGGTGCCCGTCCCGACGAGATTGATATTCGCCTCGCCGTCGATCTGTCCTCCGCCAAGAAAAAACGCGTCGATGCGTCCCTGCGCGGCAAGATCGAACAATTCGACGCCGCCGTTGGTGAAGGCGTTGTTGCGCATCGAGCCCAGCACCGTGACCCGCATCGCGCCCTTCGCTCGGTGCCGTGCGAGCAGCGCCGCCGATCCGGGTATCGGGGAGGACACACCCACCGCCACATGACGACAGTCGGCCAAGAGCTTCGCGATGACCGCGATCAGCAGCGCCGTCGAGCTCATGCCGCGGTCACGCTCAGCCAATGATCGAGCCAGTCGCGAAAACCGTCGGCCGACTTGGCCATCGCGGCGTAATGCGTGAGCGCTGCTTCGTCTTCGGCATAGGCGTCCCAGAATCGCAGCGGCCATGCACCGTGTTCCGCCTGGGCGATGCGCGAAATGTAGATCGAGGGGATCACGCCGGCGGCTCGCGCTTCGTCCGCCAGCAGGCTTTCATTGCTGATCTGCTCGACAGTGACGAAGGTCTGCTTCGCAGCATGCGCCATGTTGAGCAGCTCGCGCTTGCGTCCGATGAAAACATTGCCGTCGCGATCGGCAAGGGGCGCATGGAACAGCGCGATGTCCGGTTGAATATTGGGGACCAGCACGATCGGCTCGCCCGCATTGAACGGATTGTCGATCACTTTCCAGTCGGGGCGGTTGCGCAGGACGTCGGTCGCCAAGAGCCCGCGAATCGGCACGAACGGCTGTCCCTTCTGGGTGGCTTGCAACGCGGCGTGAATGGCGGGACAGGTTGCATCGAGAACGCGCAGGCGCCCCGCTTTGATGGCCGCACTGAAGCGCGGCGCAAGGCCGTATTCACCGAGCGTGACGGCCGAGGTTTCAACGGTCAGCACACAGCCTGCGCCAATGAGGATGTCGGCTTGAATGCCCGAAATCGGGACACACACCAGATGCAGATCGCGCACCCCGCGGCGCACGAGCGCCTGCGTCGCGGCCATCGCCACGCCACGATCGTCACCCGGGATGGCGAGCTTCGCTCCGTCCGGGATCGCGGCGGCGAGGGCTTCGATCGACTGGATGCTGGACGTATTCATGGTTCGCGTTTCCAGATTGCTACGGATGACCACGACGGCGCAAACCGCATTCTACCGTCGCGCACGCTACGCCGGCCGCGCCTCGTTTGGCTTCGTGTCGAGCAGGCGGCGCAACATGCTCGGTGTGGCTTCGAGTGTTTCGTCCACGGCCGGGGCAATGACATGCAACGGATCCGGATGAACCCTGATCCGGTAGATGAACTTTCGAATGCCGTAATAGAAAATGCCGCTATGCATGCACCAGACGATCTCCAGCTCATCCGGTGAGATCGGCGCCTGGTCGACGCCGGGTGCGCCCGCGTCATGTCGAAGCTCGATGCGGATTCGCTGCAAGATCAGTTTTTCGAGGCGCGCGACATAGCGCTTGTTGAAGCCCGCGCCGGTAAGCCCCGAATACATATAGAGGCGGATCCATTCCGGGCGGAAAATCACTTTCGCTTCGGGTGCGAGTCATGCGCGCCGCGGTCTTGCCGTTGCCTCGCCAGCGATCTTTCGGCGCTTTGGCGATCCGCGCGTGCTTGCCATGATTTACGCCGCTTTGGGCGCAACGAACAGGACACCACGCGCGAAGGCTGCAATCGAGCGGAGCAGGACCATGACGACGACAATGGTCGCGAGGCCCCATGTCAGCCATGCCAACGCGACAGCCGGCTGCCCTGGATTGAGCGTTGCAAATATCAGTCCTGCCGCGGCCAAGGCATCCAAGGGAAAGGTCATCGCCCACCAGACGGGCGTGAATGGCCAACGTCCAACCTTGCGCGAGGCCACCAACAACCCTGCGCACAAGACGAGGTCGAAGAAGTAGAGCGCATCAAGCAGGTAGTGGCCGGGCACACTCCACAACGCCGGGACCAACGCGCAGATCAAAGCGGGCGGCACCAGGAGTACAAACGAGAGCGGGCGCGCACCGTCTGGCAGCGGCGATCCGATCACGGTTCGTTGAAAAGCCATCCCCATGATGAACGGAGTCGCGATGAGGCCGATACCGAAGAGGAAGCGCGCCGACTCGAGTTCACCGATTGCGATGCCGCCGACGGCCATCGGCATCGGACCAATCATCATGATCATCCATCCGGTATTCACCTGCGCGGGCTCGACCCCGCCTTTTAGCCAGCGGCTCAAGCTGAATATCTGCATCCCGACCATCGTGATGACCGCTATCCACCATAACCCCCGTGCCAGCGGGAGAGCATAGGGAACTAGGCAACCGCCGGTGAGCGCGAGCGCGATCGGGATGCAACCGAAGAATGCAAGCTGCCCAGGGTTGTCGAGCTCCGCCTTGATGGCGTCGCGATGGCCGATGGCCTTGAGCCCATACGCGACCGCGAGCGCGACGAGCAGCAACACCGCAATCGCTGCCCACGCCTCGCCGATCCATGCGGGGACACCGAGTCGTTCATGCGCCTGGCGCGATGCCAGTGCAAGGCCGGCGACACCCATTACCGCGCCGAAGACACCGACCGGCACGAAGCGCACCGACTGATTCATCGCCGCGCTCGTCCGCTATCGCTTCGCGGCGGGCTTGCGGCGCCGGGCGGCGGTCGTCCCCCGCGCACCGCCGGTTTGATCGACATACCAGTCGTAGATTTGGCCGCCCGTCCACATGCACACACCGGGCTTCGACAGGATGTGCTGGTAGAGCTTTTCAAGGTAGCCGATGCGGTGCGGCGCCCCGGAGAGATACGCATGCGTGGAGATCGCCATGACGCGCCTGATCGACGCGCCTTCGTCGTATAGGCGATCGAACTGCGCCATGCCGCGCTTCAACCATTCTTCGGAGGAGTGATGCTGCAAGGCAAAGAGATTGATGTCGTTGGTCTCGACCGTATAGGGCACCGAGACGACCGAACCCGTGCTGGTGCGAATGCGGGTGGGCTGATCATCGAGCACCCAGTCCGCCACGTATTCGATGCCTTCTTCGGCAAGCAGATCGATCGTGTCGGCGGTTTCGGTGAGGCCGGGACTCTCCCAGCCGCGCGGGCCCTTGCCGGTGAAACGCTTGATCGCGCTCACCGTATCGCGAATCGCCTGACGCTGATCCGCGACATGGTGCATGGGGCCTTGCACGAATCCATGCCCCATGAATTCCCATCCGGCTTTCTTCGCGGCGTTCGCGATCCGCGGATACTTGCCGATCACCGAGCCGTTGACCGCGAAGGTCGGCGTGATCCCGAACTTCTCCATGCACTCGAGCAGTCGCCAGAAGCCCACCCGCATGCCGTATTCATGCCAGGCCCAATTCGGCAGGTCTGGCAGCAGGGGCTGCCCCATCGGCGGCGGCAGCACCGTGCGGGGCATGGCCCGCTCGATCGACCAGTGTTCGACATTGACGATGGTCCACACCGCAATGCGCGCCTGATCGGGAAGGGTCAGCGGCGCACGATCGACGATCGCCGAATACGGGACCCGGTCACTCAGGAGGGGAACGGTCTTGCGTCGGGTTGCCATCAGATTCCGAGATATAGCTTCTTGATCGTCTCGTTGTTGCGCAGTTCGTCCCGCGTCTTGCCTTCGAATTCAATGTGACCATGAACGATCACATAGCCGCGATCGGCGATCTTGATCGCCTGATTGAAGTTCTGCTCGGCCATGAGGACGGTGAGGTTGTAGCGCTCTTTCAGCTCGGCGATCTTCTCGATTGTACGCGACACGAATATCGGCGCGAGGCCGACCGAGGGTTCGTCGATCAGCAGGATCTTTGGCGCGGTCATCACCGCACGGGCGAGCGCAAGCATTTGCTGCTCACCGCCCGACATGCTGCCCGCCAGTTGCGTGCGACGTTCTTTCAGACGCGGAAACGCCGTATAGGCAAAATCGATATTCGCCGCAATCTTCGACCGTGCCGCGTCGCGATACGCACCGAGCAGGAGATTCTCCTCGACGGTGAGTTTCGGAAAAAGACGCCGGCCTTCGGGAACCAGCGCGATTCCAAGATTGACGATCGCTTCGGTTTCGTACTGCGACAGATCGTAGTCCTTGCCATCGATCGTGGCGGTCACTTTGCCCGCGGTCGGCCGCACCAGACCCATCAGACATTTGATCAAGGTGCTCTTGCCGTTGCCGTTGGTGCCAAGCAAGGTCACGGTCTCGCCGTCGCCGACGTGCATCGACACCTTGTCCAGCACGCGCACCGCGCCATAGCCGGCGTCGAGCCCTTCGACCCGCAGGCCGTTCTTGCCGGTGCCGTTATTCGCCAAGGTACGCCTTCTCCACGAGCGGGTTCTTCATGACCGACAGGGGATCGCCCTCGGCGATTTTCTTGCCGGCATCGAGCACAACCACGCGCTCGGAAAACTTCACGACCGCGCGCATGATGTGCTCGATCATGATCACGGCGATATTGCGCTCCTTCATCTTGAGAAGGAGCCCGATGATGTCATCGACCTCGCTGCTGGAAAGACCGGCCATTGCTTCGTCCGATATCAGCAACTTCGGCTTCGCGGCGATTGCGCGAGCGAGCTCGAGCTTGCGCATATCCACTTGCGTAAGGCCGCCCGATTTGACATCGGCTTTGTCCGCAAGGCCGATCTCGGCGAGGATAACCATCGCTTCACCGTGGACGTCTGCGGAACGCCGCCGCGAACTCGACCCCGTTGGCGTGGCATAGATCAAAGGCACGCACAGGTTTTCGACGACGCTCATGCTGGCGAACGGCTTCGGTATCTGGAAGCTTCGCGCGAGTCCGCGCCGGATGCGTTGATGCGCGGGCAGCCGGGACACGTCGTGCCCGTCGAAATTCACCGCCCCTTCTTCAGCGATCAAGACACCGGAAATGCAATTGACGAGGGTGCTCTTGCCCGAACCGTTCGGACCGATCAGCCCAAGACGTTCGCCAGCGGCAAGCGTGAGGTCGACACCATCCAGCGCGGTGAATCCACCGAATCGCTTGGTCATGCCTTTGACATCGAGCAACGCATTCGCCATGGGAGCCTTATCGATCGCGTGCGCGCAGGACCAGTGTCATGATGCTGTTTCGGGCGCGCCGCACCCAACCCGATGCCGCTTGCCGTATGGATGGCACCCAACCCATGATGCCGTTCGGGGCCAGTGTCACGAAGACTACGAGCAACAGACCAGTGAACAAAAGCCCCCACGCCGACGAGACGGTCACCTGAACGACCTGCTGCATTGTTGCGAGCAGCACCGCGCCGATCAACGGACCCAGCCACGTCGTCATGCCGCCGATCACCGGCATGGCGATGCTGTTGACGGCCAACGCCAGATCGAAGACCGAGCTTGGCTCCACATAGGAAACAAAGTAGGGAAAGGTCGAGCCCGCGGTTCCCATCAAGGCGCCACTTGCAGCGGTCGACAGCAGCTTGAGCTTCAGCGTCGGCACGCCCGAGCATTCGGCGGCCAATTCATCATCGCGAATAGCCGCCAATCCACGACCGACATTGGAGCGCTCGATCACGCGCGCGACGATGATCGATAGCGCGGCAAGTATTGCGGTCAGCGCATAAAGCCAATGAATATAACGCGGCAGCCCGAATGGAATGTCGCGCGGCTGGATCACGTAGGTTCCGCGCGCGCCGCCGACATACTCCCAGTTCACGACGAACGTGAACAGCATGACCGCGAGCGCCAGGGTCGCGATCGAGAAGAACACCCCGCGCAGGCGCATCGTGAGATAGCCGAGCGCATAGCCCGCAATGCCGGCAGCAAGGGTCGCCACGGCCACCGATACCAGGATCGGCGCACCCAGCTTGTAGCAAACGACGGTCGAGTAGGCGCCGATCGCGAAGAATCCGGCGATACCGAAATTGACGTACCCGGTGTAGCCGCCGAGGATGTTCCAGGCCGTCGCGAGGATGATGAACATGAGGACGCGATAACCGGCGGAGAAGAAATAGTCGTTCTGGATGGTGAATGTCAACGCGATCAACGCGACCGTCACCACTATCGTGACCGCGGCGAACGCCGGATTGCTCATTTTCTTCATGTGCGCTAGCGCCCCAGCAGCCCGGAGGGCTTGAATGTCAGCGCAAGGAGCAACAACCCGAACGAGACTGCCGGCGCCCATGATGGGCCGGCATAGGTCGAGGTGAACGACTCGGCAATGCCCAGGACAAATGCACCAAGGAGCGCGCCGTAGATCGAGCCCATGCCACCCAGCACCGTGACAGCAAATACCAGACCGATGAACTCACGTCCAAGCGATGGTTGCACCGGCAGAATCACCACCAGAAATGCACCGGCGACCCCAGCGGTCGCGATCGAAATGGCGAATGCGAACTCCTTGATCCGCACCGGATTCACACCCATCAGCCGCAGCGCCTGCTGGTCCTGGGCCACCGCAAGTACGGCACGCCCGAAAAAGGTCTTCTTCATGAAAATGTGAAGACCCATCACCATGACGACCGATATCAGGAACGGCACCACCAGCCGCAAGGGAAGATCTATTTCTCCGAGTCGCCAGGTCGTGTCGGAGTAGGCTGTTTTCACCAAGCGGTAATCGACACCGAAGATGAGGATCAGCACGACCTCGGTGATGAACAGGATGCCGAAAAAGAAGGCGAGTCCGCGCAGCGATTCCTGCCCGTGCCGCTCGAAGCAATAATAGAATATGCGGTAGATCACCATCCCCAGCACAAAGAACGCGGGGGAAAGAATCAGCGTGATGAGAATCGGATCAAGGCCAAGCCACTGATTGACAATAAAGGCGATGTACGAGCCGAGGATGATGAACGCGGGATGCGCGATGTTGACGACATCGAGCATCCCGAACGAGATCGCGATCCCGACGCTCACGGCGGCATAGAACCCGCCCAGCAGCAAGCCGGAAATAACGGCGTTGGTGAGCAACGCCCAGTTGAATTCCATGATCTCCCTTGGGGTACGCGGCGCGAACCGCGCGCAGGTAGCGGACCGCGCGCGGGTACATTGCCCGCGCGCTTATCGGCGGTTACTTCCTGTTGTCGTGGAACGGCGCCTTGAGCGTTCCTGTCTTGTATTCGTTCGGATAGAGAATACTGACACGACCGGGTTTTCGCCACTGGTCCAGATCGTTGCCGCTGATGCTGTGATACTGCACCAGCATGACGCGGGCGCGGTCCCACTCGCCGTTCTTGCCAAAGCGCATCTTGCCGACAACCGTGTCGAACTCGGCCTTGTGGATATGCTCGGCGAGCTTGCCTTGATCGAGACTGCCGACCGAGCGAATTGCCTGTTCGTAGACTTGCATCATCGCGTAGGCGTAGGGCGGCAAGTAGAACCCAAGCAGATCGACGCCTTCCTTCGCGGCACGCTCCTGATACTTCTTGAGGAAGTCGTTGATGAACGGGAACTTGTCGGCCACTTCGGGTGCCCAGAACTCGAAGTTCACGATACCGTTGATCTGTCCGGCCAGCTGCGAGCGAAGCGCCGCAAATTGGGGGCCGACCAGCCCACCGCCGAACATCTTTGTCTTGAGCCCGACTTCGTTGGCCGCACGCACCATTCCCGCGGAATCCGGCGGATACGACGCAAGAAACACGGCGTCCGGATTGGTCGCCTGGATTGCGCGGACGATCGGCGTGTAGTCGACGGTATTCGGCGGGTAGGTCTTGTCGTAGACGAGCTTCAAACCTCTCTTCTTCGTGTGCTCGCGCGCGGCCTGCAACGCGACCGCGGGATACTCGGCATCCGTACCGACCAGGGCAATCGTCTTGACGCCCGCGCTGGCCGCGACCTCGAAGAACCCCTCGCTCCAACCAAGGGCGGGCGTCGGCCCGGTCGGCATGATCTGGAAGTAACGGTCGTACTTGAACTTCTGATTCACATCGAGCCCGAACAGGCCCATGAACAGAAGGTTCCGTTGCATGGCAAGCGGCATCGCGGGCGCGATCAGATTGGTGCCGTAGCCGGATACGATCAAATCGACTTTGTCGCTGTCGATCAGCTTGGAATAGATACCGGGAACGGTGGACGGATTGCTTTGATCGTCGTAGCAAGTAATCTTGACCTGGCGGCCAAGCAGGCCGCCCCGGGCGTTGACATCTTCTTCCCAAAGGTTCATGGCGATCATGGCCGCCTTGCCATTGGCGGCGATACCACCGGTCAAGGCCATGCCACAACCGATCTTGATCGGATCTTTGCTTTGCGCAACCGCTGCACCGCTGGCAAGCGCGAACGCTGCCGCAAGGCCGGTGATGCCGGATAGAACACCGCGTCGTTTCATGTTTCGTCTCCTCAGTACTGCGCTTGGGTAGCGACTGGTTCGACGCCTGCATGCGCGGGCGAGCGACTCTTCTCATGCGGAAGCCCAGTGTGCTACGGCCGGTTCGCGCCGCTGGGTGCCGCAGCGAACCACGGGCGGATCATACGTCCAGACTCGAAAGTCGACAATCGGCGCCCGATCGCAGGTCCCTCAGAAATTATCCACGGAGGATGCGGAGGAAAAGATGAGGGGCAGGGAGGATCTGCTGTTGAATCCCGGTCACGACAAAAGCGAAATAGCGTCCGGCTGCAAACGCCCCGCCGATCCTGATCCGCCGCTTTTCCTCTGTGTCCCCCGCGTCCCCCGTGGTGAATTTTTGCGAGATGGACGCGGTTCGCGCCTTACACTTTTCCGAGTGCCCGCAGCACCCGCTCCGGCGTGAACGGCATATCCCGCACCTTGGCGTTGAACGGAATCAGCGCATCGTTGACGGCATTCATGATTGCCGCCGGCGCTCCGGCCGTACCATTCTCGCCCGCGCCTTTCGCACCAAGCTCCGAGGTCTTGGTCGGCGTCTCGATATGCGCGGTTTGAATATCGGGCATCTCGAACGACATCGGCACGAGGTAGTCCGCGAGATTCGCATTGAGCATTTGTCCGCGCTCGTCGTACATGCATTCTTCGAACATCGCACCGCCGATGCCTTGCACGATGCCACCGCGCGTCTGCTCATCGACCAGCAACGGATTGATCACGGTGCCGCAATCGCCCACGCACCAGTGCTTGAGCAATTTGATGAAACCGGTGTCCGGATCGACTTCGACAAGCGATGCCTGGACGCCGTTGGCAAACGTGAACGCGTATTCGCGCGGCACGAAATGGCGGGTGACGGTGAGCTCGGACTGGAAATTCATCGGCAAGGTGTCAGGTCGAAAGTAGGCGACGCGCCCGACTTCGGCGAGCGGGAGTTTCTTCTCACCGGTGGTCGTATCGATGACGTGGTTCTCGACGATATCGAGGGTCACCTTCTTCACGTTGAGCATCGCTGCCGCGACATCGAGGATGTTCGACTTCAGGGCCTTGCCCGATTGCAGGACCGCTTCACCGCCGATGCCGGCCCCGCGCGATGCCCACGTGCCGCCGCCGTACGGCGTAACGCGTGTATCACCGGTCAGCACGCGGACCTTGTCGAGCGACACACCGACCGCGGTCGCCGCGATCTGCCCGAAGATCGCATCGGTGCCTTGTCCTTGTTCGGTCACACCGCACAGCACGGTCACCATGCCCGAAACGTCGAGGCGCAAGGTTGCCCCGTCCTGCGCGGAGATCGGCGCGCCACCCACACCGTAGAACGCCGCCGATGGGCTGGTCACCTCGATGATCGATGCCAGGCCGATGCCGCGATGGATGCCGCGCTTGCGAAGCGCAGCCTGTTCGGCACGCAGCCCCGGGTAGTCCATCATCGCGAGCAGCTTGTCGAGACACTTATGGTGCGACAGCTTCTCGAATCGGATGCCGGACGGGAAGGTATAGGGATACGCGTCGTCCCGAATCAGGTTACGGCGGCGAAACTCCGCCGGATCGATGCCAAGCTTGATCGCCGCGGCATCGACGATCCCCTCGGTGATCGCCGCCGCGATCGGATGACCCACCGCGCGGTATTGGCACGTCACGTTCTTGTTGGTGAAGACCGCGTTCAATTTCGCGCGGTACTGCTTGTGTCGATAGGGACCGCCGGTGAGGTTGACGACCTGATTGCCTTCGATGCCGCTGGTACGCGGATACACCGAGTAGGGGCCGATGGCGGTGAGATCATCCAGATCGAATGCGAGGATGTTTCCCGCCTTGTCGGCCGCCAGCCGAATCTTCACGCGGTGTTCGCGCGCGTGGATGTCGGAGACCATCGACTCCATCCGATCGGCGACGAACTTGACCGGCCGGCGCAGCATGATCGACAGCGCGACCGTGCACATCTCGTCCGGATAGGTATGCACCTTGATGCCAAAACCGCCGCCGACATCCTTCGCGATGACCTGGATGCTCGCTTCGGGCAGATCGAAGTGCTTGGCAAACAGTTGCTGCATCATGTGCGGCGATTGCGTGTTGTGATACACAGTGAGCGAATGCTCGCCCGCGTTGTAATCGGCCAGGATGATGCGCGGCTCCAGACACACGCCGGTGTGGCGCCCGAACGAATAGCTTTCCTCGACGACGCAATCCGCGTTGGCGAACGCGGAATCGACTTCGCCCGTGTCGAGCTCGCGGTTGAAGCAGATGTTGTCGCCCAAATCAGGATGAATGACCGTCTTGCCGGCAAGCGCGTCCCGCATGTCCACCACGACGGGCAGCTCTTCCCAATCGGCCTCGATGAGATCGCGTGCGTCTTCGGCTTGCGCGCGGGTCTCCGCCACCACCGCCGCGACCGGTTCGCCCTGCCAGCAGGCGCGTTCGATGGCGAGCGGAAACTGCTGCGGCGAGCGAATCCCTTTGAGATGCGTCAGCACCCCGATCCATGGCGAACAGATTTCGCGGACCGCATAACCGTCAACGACCGCGATCACGCCGGGTGCCGCGCGTGCCTTGGAGAAATCGAGCTTCTTGATTTTGGCGTGCGCATGCGGGCTGCGGAAGTACACCACCTGCGCAAGGCGCGGAAAGCGCAGATCGTCGGTGTAGGCGCCGCGACCTTGCAGCAATCGCTTGGCATTCGCGCGGGGCTCGCTCTTGCCGATGTAGCCGGTCTTCTCGCGCGTGGCCGGCGCCTGGACCGGACGATCAATGACCGGTGTGGTCGTACTGTTGGAAAGTTCATGGCTCATGATTTTCCTCCGAGCCGCTGCTTGGAAATCAGCACCGCTTCGATCGCATCGACGATCGCGTGATAGCCGGTGCAGCGGCAGTAGTTGCCCGAGATGTATTCGCGAATCTCTTCGCGATTGGCGGTGGGCTTGTTTTTCACCAGATCGATGGCACACATGATCATGCCCGGCGTGCAGAATCCGCACTGCAAGGCATTGCGCTCATAGAACGCATTCTGCATTTCCGCGGCTTCGCCGGAATCGGACACGCCTTCGATCGTATCGATCGTCTTGCCATTGCAGGCAACGGCGAGCGTGAGGCATCCGCGCACGATCTCGCCGTTCACGCGCAACGTGCATGCGCCACACACGCCATGCTCACAGCCCGCGTGGGATCCGGTAAGGCCCATCTCCTCGCGCAGAAAATCGACCAGGTGCGTGCGCGCCGCGATACGGCGTGTCACCGCCGTGCCGTTCAATGTCATGGTGGTTTCGAGCTCGTAGTCCATTGTCGACTCCATTCAGGCGGCCAACGCCGCGAGCGCGCGACCGGTCAGTACGCGGGCAAGATGGATCTTGGTCGCCGGCGCCGAGTAGAGATCGCCGATCGGGTCGAGATCCGCCGCAAGCGCCTGTTGTGTCGCAGCCACGGCGGCCGGTGTGAATGCTTGACCCTCGATCGCGGCCATCGCGCTTTTCGCGAGGATTGGCGTCGCGGCGGCGCCCAGATATGCGAGCCGCACATCGCGGAACTTGCCGCTATCCAGCTTGGCGATCGCCGCCACGCCGGCGATTGCGTAGTCACCATGGCGACGGGCCAGTTCGAGAAACGCGCTCTGGTAATCGGGTCCGAGCGCGGGGAACTCGATTGCAACGAGGATTTCCTTTGACTGCAGCGCGGTGGTATAGAGCCCTTTGAAGAATTGGCGGGCCTTCACACGGCGCTCTCCGGCCTCGCCCGCGATCACGAGTTCCGCATCCAGCGCGAGAATGCAGGCCGGCCATTCAGCGGCCGGATCCGCGAATGCAATGGAACCACCGATCGTGCCGGCGTTGCGAATAGCGGCGTGCGCGATATGGGACACCGCCTTGGCGAGCAGCGGCGCGTCCCGGGCGATGACGGGCGAGCGCTCGATCTCGCGATGGCGGGTGAGCGCGCCAATCCGCAGCCGGCCATTGGCGTTCGTGATACCGGCGAGCGCAGTGATCCCGGTGATATCGATCAGGATGGACGGCGACGAGAGCCGCATGTTGAGCGTGGCGATCAGGCTCTGCCCGCCCGCCAGCAGCTTGGCGTCATCGCCATGCTGCGCAAGCAGTGCGAGTGCCGCGGCGAGCGTGGTCGGCTTTGCATACGCGAACTTGGGCGCTTTCACGCGGAACCTCCTCTGAATGAGCGCCCGCGCGACCTGCGCGTTCAATGCGTGGCAGTAGGAGCGGGCAGCGGCTATGTTAGCGCAGGCCCGCGGAATCCGGTTTCGGTGATCGCGTCCGGTGCGGGTGACCGCGTCCCGGTGTGGGTGACCGCGCCCACCCTTGCGTGAGCGCGCGCGGCGGATCGAGCGACTCAGGCGGCCAGGGCGACGCCCGCGGCCGGTGGCGAGAGGTTCGACATTCCGGAATCGCCGATCGAGGCTACGCAGTCGCGCCCGGCATGTTTGGCGCAGTAGAGCGCCTGATCAGCACGCGCAAGAAGCGCGTCGATCATCTCACCGCGATGGGACTCGGCCACGCCGATCGATACGGTTACGCGCGTCGGGATGCCGAGATCGGCGAACGATAACGCGCCGATCCGCTCCTGCACACGCGCGCATATTTTCAGCGCGCTATCGAGCTTCGTATCGGGTAGTGCGATGACGAATTCGTCGCCGCCGAAGCGTCCGAAATCATCCATGCCGCGCAGGTGCGTCGCGATCTCGCTCGCCAACCGGCGCAGCAATTGGTCGCCAAGACCGTGTCCGAAACGGTCATTGACTGCCTTGAGATGATCGACGTCGAGAAAGCACACGCTGAATCCCGGGCCGCCCCGATTGCACCGCTCCTGCTCACGCTGCAGATTTGCGACGATCTGATGGCGATTCAGGACACCGGTCAGCTGGTCGGTGCTTGCCTGCCGGCGGATCGCCTGCAGCGAGTGCCCGATTGCCACGATCCACATGAGGACCACCGCTTGGGTTGCCCACTGCAGACCTTCATGGGTGAGATTGACGGACTCGGGCCGTGTCTGCATCGCCATATGGATCACCAGCGCGTGGCATGCCATCGCGAACGCGGCGGCGAGCAGATGCTGGAAGAGCGGCAATCGAAAGGCGCCGACCAGGAACGGCACGGTATAGAGAAGCAGAAAGATCGGGCGCGCACCATCGGCATGATAGGCGCCATACATGATGAATGCGGTGGCGGCCGCGAGCTGCAGCAGGGTGAGACTCGGATCACGGAATCGCAGGTTGACGCCCGAAACCAGGGCGCCATAGAAGGCCACATTGAAGGCGATGGCGATCGGCAACGCATAGAGGATGGGCTCCAGCGCCAGCATGCCCGCCTGGTTGCAAAGCCACGCGATCGCGAAGCAGACGACATAGACAGTAAAGGCCATGTTGATCCGTCGTGGGCGAAGGTCTCGGCGGTGATCCTTCCGCCGGTGATGCGCGAGGAGGTTCATCGAAGCCTTGCCGTGATTGTCGGGAAGGGTGCGCAACGTCGCGCGATTACGAGTACTGCCGGCAATGGTGACGCATATCCACTGGTTAGGCGGCCCCAGTGGTCGGCTCGACAAAACCGTCAGTCTTCGGACATGCGGAACTAGTGCACGATCGCGCGGGCTCGATCGATTCGGGACGATAAATGCCCGCCTGGTGATGCGGCATGCGCGATCACCGGCAATTCGTATAATGGTTTTCAGACCAATCACAGGGGAGAAGACATGGCCACCAAGACAGCCGCACGAAAGCCGGCCGCGAAAAAATCAGCCAAACACGCCGCGCGCGGAACGAGTGCATCGCAGCGGTCGAGTGCGAGCACGGCGCTGATCGATGACCTCGTCGCCGGCAATCGGGTGCTTGCCCAATACGGCGTGGTCGATGCGTTCGGGCATATCAGCGCCCGGCACGACAAGGATCCGAACCGCTATCTCATCTCCTGTTCGCGCGCCCCGGAAATCGTGAAAGCGGACGATATTCTCGAGTTCGATCTCGATTCCAACGCACTCGACAACAAGCGCGGACTCACGCTCTACACGGAGCGGTTCATCCACGGAGAGATCTACAAACGCCGCCCGGACGTGATGGCCATCGTGCACAGTCATTCCCCGTCGATCGTGCCGTTCGGGGTCGCCGGTGTCCCGCTGCAGGCCGTGTATCACATGGCGGGATTTCTTTGCTGCGGTATTCCGGTGTTCGACATCCGCACCAAGTTCGGCATGACCGATCTCCTGGTTCGCAATCAAGAGCATGGACGCGAGCTCGCCGACGTTCTTGGTGATGCGCCGGTGGCGCTCATGCGCGGGCATGGCAATGTCGTGGTCGGCCCGTCCGTGCCCGGCGCCGTCTATCGCGCGATCTATACCGAGATCAACGCGCGATTGCAGCAGCAGGTGCGCGCGCTTGGCGGCACGCCGACCTATCTGTCACGTGAAGAGGGCGAGAAAGCCAACCTCACGAATCTCGCCGCTATCGCGCGGCCATGGGAGCTATGGAAGAAGAACGCGCTCGGGCGCTGAACGGCTGTTGATGCGCCGGCGCCATCAGTGGCGCCGGCGCGGTTCGCCCCGGTGAATCGCAAGATACGCAAGCCAACAGCACAAGCTCGCCACGGCCCACCCCAGTTGGCCAAGCGCGAGAAGAAGCGTCGTGGCCGACAACGCGATCGACACGAATCCGAGCGACACCGCACAAGCGAGCAACTGGAAGAATGCCTGGCACGATGCGGCCAGACCACGCCGTGCCGGCATGAGTTCCATGATCAGGACTTGCGTGACCGGTGCCGCTATCGCGATGCCTGTCGTCGCAAAGAGCAATGGTCCGATGCTCGCGACCACATTCGCTTCGTATTCCGCATGCCATATGACATTGAATGCGGCGGGCGCAAGCATCAACGCGAGGGCGGTCCAGATCGTCTTGTGATTCGACCATTTGCCGGCAATCCGCCCCGAGATGAATGAGCCGAGCATGAATCCGACGACAACCGGGATGAACAGATAGCCGAACTGCGTTTCGTCGAGGCCGAGTTGATTCACGAGAAAAGGATGCGCGGCACCGATGTACTGCATGAACATCTGCAGGCTGAACGCTGAAACGCCGGCGAGCGAATAGAACGTCGGCGAGAGGAGGATCTCGAGATAGCCGCGGGCGAGGGCGATCGGATGCAAGGACTGCCGCTTCGCCCTGGGATGCGTTTCGGGCAAGGCAAGCGACGCCCAGACCGCCAGCGCAAGACCGCCTGCGAACAAGAACCAGAATATGCTGCGCCATCCCAGCCACTCGAACAGCCAGCCGCCAGCGATCGGTGCAACCGCCGGCGCCAGTCCGAAGACCACCATGATGTTCGACAGCATGCGCTGCGCGGCAGCCCCCTCGAAGAGGTCACGCACGATCGCGCGACTGAGGACCATGCCGACGCCACCGGCCAGTCCGGCAATGAACCGGAAAACGATGAGCGCCTCGACCGTCGGGGCTAGCGCACAGCCGAACGCCGCACCGGTGTAGACAACCAGTCCGGCGAGCATGACCGGCCTGCGTCCGATCGCATCGGAGATCGCGCCATGCCATAGGGCCATGATGGCCAGGCCGAGCATGTACGCCGACAGGGTCTGCTGCGCCTGGACCTCGGTTGCCCCAAGTGACTCACGCATCGCGTTCAGCGCGGGCACATAGGTGTCCGTCGCAAAGGGCGAGAGCATGGTAAGCGCGGCAATCAGCGCGATGAAGCCGGTCGATTCGCCGTGCGCCGCTCGCGGCGTAGCCATTCGGTTGTTCAGAGCGGATCGAGGACGTGCGGCGCGCGCGGCGCGCGAAGGCTATCCGCTCCGCTTTTCATCGATGAGCGCGAGCAGGCGTTCGGGACTGATCGGATAGTCGTTGATTTTCACGCCGAGCGGTTTGAGCGCGTCTTCGACCGCCGACACGATGCAGGCGATGCCCGGAATGGTCCCGCCTTCTCCCGCGCCTTTCACGCCAAGCGGATTGACAGGCGAGGGCGATTCCATATGTTCAACATCGATCGGCGGCATCTCGGTCGCGACCGGGAGGAGGTACTCGCCCAGATTGGTCGTCAGCGGCTGTCCCGAATCGCGGTCGTACATCATCCGCTCGAACAGCGCGTTGCCGATGCCATGCACGACGCCGCCGATGATTTGTCCGTCCACCAGCATTGGGTTGATTACGGTGCCGCAATCATGGGCAACCCAGTAATTGAGGAGCGTCACTTCACCCGTGTCGATGTCGACTTCGACCTGCGCGATGTTCGACCCGTTCGCGTAGACCGGCCGCTCGGTGGTGTGATACGCGGTGGCTTCGAGCCCGGGCGTGAACCCCTTCGGTAGCGGCGCGTTGACCACCGACAGCAGGCGCTTCGAGAGATCGGCGAGCGCAATCTTCTTGTCAGGCACGCCCTTGATATGCACCGCTCCACGCGTGATTTCGAGATCCTGCTCGGCGGCCTCGAGCTGCAACGCGGCGAGCCTGATCGCCTTGTCGCGCACCTCGCGAGCCGCCAGGTGAATGCTCGGTCCGGCCGTGGCGGTCACGCGGCTGCCGACGGTCGACAGGGCCAATGCCGACAGCGCGGTATCCCCGGTTTTCACGATGACGCTCGCAGGATCGACATCGAACTGGTCCGCGGCAATTTGCGCCGCGATGGTTTCGAGCCCTTGCCCTTGCGCGCATGAGCCGACTTCCACGACGATGCGTCCGCTTGGCAATACCTTCACCGTTGCGCCTTCGTAGGGCGGCAGTCCGGTGTCCTCGTTATAGCTGGCGATACCCAATCCGATCCATCGACCGTTTTTCGCCGCTTCCGCTCGGCGCACTTCGAAGCCGGCATAGTCGACGGTCCGCATGACCATATCAAGACACCGATGGTAGTCGCCGCTGTCATATTGAATCGCGAGGCCGGAGGGCAGCTTCCCGCCTGTTTCGTACGGCATCTGCTCCGTGCGAACGAAATTCGTCCGGCGCACGGCGGCACGATCGAGCTTCAGATTGCGCGCGACGGTATCCATCGTGCGTTCGAGAATGTATGCGACATTGGGCCGGCCCGCGCCACGAATCGGCGTGGTCGGCACCGCGTTGGTGAACACGACATCGAGCGATGCATCGATCGCGGGAATCGCATAGGCCCCGGGAAACGGCACCACCGATGTGAGGGCCAACAACAACCCATAGGGCAGATACGCGCCGTTGTCGTGAATGCATTTCGCACGCAGACCGAGCACCTTGCCCGCGGCGTCGCAGGCGACCTCGACCTCCCAGAACTGATCGCGCTGCTGCGTGGTGGTGAGGAAATGCTCGCGACGATCTTCAGTCCATTTGACCGGCCGCCCGAGTTTGATCGCCACGAGCGCGGCAACCAGCTCTTCCGGATAGTGGCCCGCTTTCGGCCCGAATCCGCCACCGACGTCGGGTGCGATGATGCGGATGCCGGCTTCCTCGCGCTCCAGATACTGCGCGAGGAATCGGCGCACGAGAAACGGCGATTGCGTCGAGCTCCACATCGTGAGCTGATCGCTCGCGGATTCGTATTGCGCAAGGACGGCGCGGCCTTCCATCGAATGGGGCGCACCGCGATGCTGGTGATAGGCTTCCTTGAATATATGCGGTGCCTTCGCAAACGCGGCGCCCACATCGCCGAATCGCCAGACGACGGATGCGCCCACGTTGCTCGGCGCGCCGCGATGGGCAAGCCTCGCGCCCGGCTTCACTGCGTCGCGCGCATCGATGATCGCGGGCAGCGATTCATAGTCGACGTCGACCCGTTCCGCCGCGTCTTCAGCCGTGTACCGATTGTCGGCGATCACCACCGCGAACGCCTCGCCGACATAGCACACCTCGTCTTTAGCCAGCGGATACGGCGTGAGGTTCTGCTTGATAGCCGGGTTAGGATAGGCCTGCACCATCGGCTTCGCGGCGATGGCGCCAAAGTCTTTGAGGGTGAATACCGCCACCACACCCGGCACGGACATCGCGCGCGCGACATCGATCGATTTGATCAGCGCATGCGCTTCGGTTGAACGCACGAACGCCATCTCCAGCGTGCCGGAAATGACGATGTCATCGGTGTAGCGGCCGCGGCCGGTGAGCAATCGCGGATCTTCGAGGCGCTTGACGACCGCGCCGATGTTGCGCGCGCCCATCAGGCCTGCCCCTCCCGCAGCCGCTTGGCCGCATCGAGCGTGGCCTTCACGATGCCTTGATAGCCGGTGCACCGGCACAGATTTCCCGACAACGCTTCGCGCACCTCGCGTTCGCTTGGCTTGGGCGTTTCCTTGAGAAAGGCGGTCACGGTCATCAGCATGCCGGGTGTGCAATAACCGCATTGCAGGCCGTGATGCTCGCGAAAGGCTTCCTGTACCGGGTGCAGGGGTCCGTCCGGCTGCGACAAGCCTTCGACCGTGGTGATCGAACAGCCGTCCGCCTGAACCGCGAACAGGATGCATGCGCGTACCGCCTCGCCATCCAGGTGAATGGTGCAAGCGCCACAGACGCCATGCTCGCATCCCAAATGCGTACCGGTGAGATTGAGATCACGCCGCAGAAAATCGCCAAGCGTCCAACGTGTTTCGACGTCGCGGGTATGGCGCTTGCCGTTGACGGTGACAGTGATGGTGCGCCGATCGGTCATGGCTTTGCTCCGGCATGCGCCTGCTTCAATGCGCGGCCCAAGAGAACGCCGGCAATTCGTTTGCGGTAGGCCGCGCTCACATGGGCATCGTCGATTGCCTCGATCTTGGCGACTTCGGCGGCGGCCGCTTTGATCGCTGCCTCATCCACATTGGATCCGACCAGCACTTGCTCGGCAACCGACAAACGAATCGGCGCGTTACTCACCCCCACGAGGGAGATCGCGGCACGGCTGACTTTGCCCGCATCATCGAGCGCGAGCAGACAAGCAACCCCCGCGATCGCGAAGTCGCCATGGCGACGCGCGAATTCGAGGAACGCCCGTCCATGCGGCTGTGTCCAGAGATTGAGGCGAATGCGGATAAGCACTTCGTCGATGCCGACATCCGGGGTCATGAAGGACACGCCCCACTTCGGCATGGGCACCGTTCGCTCGCCGTTCGGCCCCATCACCGTAAGCTCGGCGTCGTACAACGCGCATAGGCCAGGCAGCTCGGCCGCGGGGTCGAGGTGACACAGGCTGCCGCCCAATGTGCCGCGATTACGCGTCTGGAAGTGCCCGACAAAACGCAGCGCATCGTTCAGCAACGGGCATGCGCGCTCAATCTCTGACGAGCGTTCAAGCGCGCGCTGGCGGGTCATGGCGCCGATGTCGAGCGTTCCATTGCCTGCGCGCACAAAAACCAAGTCGGGGATCTTGTTGAGGTCGATCAGATGGTCCGGGGCGACGAGCCTGAAATTGAGCATCGGCCCAAGCGATTGGCCGCCGGCGAGGAGTTTCGTATTCTCGAGCGATGCCAGTAGTCCCGCGAGCTCGCTTAACGTTCGTGGATCGTGATACTTGAATGCGGCGGGCTTCACCGGGTCTCCAAAGGCACGGCGTCAGGGCTTCATCCCAAGCCAACGACGCACCATGGCCTTGAACGCGGCAAATAGCAACGACAGGCCGGAAATCGGCGCCGCAGCGGACGTCGTTGCCTGGGCTCGGGCTGGAAGTGGTGCCGCGGCAGATGGGGGGGCGGGCTCCCTCACGCTGCCGACGGGCGCGGCGGGCTGAGCGCTTGACTGCATGTCCGATCGGCGATGGTGCCCGGATTCCACGCCCGTTGCGGCTGCACTCGCAAGAGCCGGCTCATCGCGTGCCTTCGCGGCCGGCTCCGCACGCGTCCTGACAACGCTGTTTCCGGCGTGCGACGCGGCCCGCTGCACGACATGATCCGCGGCGATCAAAGCGGAGAGATTGGCGGCGAATTGCGCCGTAAGCTGATTGGTAATTTCCTTGATGAGCCCCGCGCCGCGTCCATATTGGGCGACGGACCCCGACAACGTGATATCGGTGCTGACCTTGGCACGGGTCTCATGGTCTTGTGCCGTGAGGACGAACGCCATCTCGGTCTGAAACGATCCGCGTCCTTTGGCATCGCTACCCTTGGCACGCAGCTTCGACGAATGCGTGTCAGGCATGACATCGAAAAATTCACCCTCACCACGAAACTGCAGCTCGACCGGCCCGACCTTGATCCGCGCCGTGGCCCGAAACCGCCGGTCGTCGATGATCTCGGTTACGTCGCTCCCGGGCATGCACGGCACCACGCGCGGTATGTCGATGAGGACTTTCCAAGCGTCCTCGATCGGTGCCGGAATGACGAAGTCGTTTTCTACCTTGATACCCACGAATCCCTTCCGCCGTTGAATTGAAAACGCCCGACCCTTACACCGCGCCGGTGTCGGCTTTCAAACCGGCCTTCTCGACACCCGCGACGCAGCACACTTCGTCTTTGTCCGATGTATCCCCGCTGACTCCGACCGCACCAATGATCTCGTTGGTGGCCGGATCTCGAATCAGCACGCCACCCGGATTGGGCACCATCTTGCCGCCCGCCAAATCGGACAGCGCGTTGAAGAAAATCGGGTTGTCGGCCGCGCGTTTGTTGAGGGCGCGCGATCCGAACCCCATTCCCAGGGCGCCCCACGCTTTGCCAATGGCGATGTCATTGCGCAGGATGCCGGTTTGATCCTCACGCTTGAGGGCCTTCAGATGCCCACCCGCGTCCAGCACGGCAACCGCCAACGGCGCGCATTTCGTCTCACGACCTTTGGCCAAGGCCGTGTCGACGATGATGGAGGCTTGATTCAGGGTAAGACTTGCCATCGCTGATCCTATCGTTTCGCGCGCTTCTTGGAGGCCGCCTTTTTCTTACCTGCCGGCTTGCCCGCGGCGGCAGCCGGCGCCTTGATGCCCATCGATTTTATCTGCTGTTTGCCGATCTTGAGCAGCTTGGCGGCATTCAAGCCATGCACCTTGGCCTGATCGTCGCCCTTCAGAAAATCGCACCCTTCGAGAAAGCCGCGCGGGTCGTACCAGCCCATATCGTAGGGATAGTCGGTACCGACGACGATGTGATCAGCACCCCAGACATTGACAAGATGACGCAGTTGCTCGCGATCGAACACGATCGTGTCGAAGAAAAGCTTCGATAGCGACCAGCGCGGCTTCTTCTTGAGCACGGTGCGGGTATCGGTGCGCGCGCCCCAGGCGTGATCCATTCGCGCCGGATAGTGGCCGACATAGCCGCCACCGTGGGCGCAAACGATTTTCAATTTCGGGAAGCGCTCGATCACGCCATCGAACACGATATGGCCGACCGCCACCGTCGTGTCGAGCGGATTGCCGATGACGTTGTTGAAGTAGTGATCGGAGAGGCGTTCACCGCCGGTGAAGCCGTTCGGATGCATGAACACCATGACATCCAGCGCCTGCACCTTGGCCCAGAATTTGTCCAACCCGCGCGAGACTTCGCGACCGGCGATATTGGTGCCGATCTCCACGCCGCGGAAACCGAGCGTCTTGATGCAGTACTCGAGCTCGGCGGTCGCGGCGTCGGCATCTTGCAATGGCACATTCGCCAGCGCGACGAAGCGGTCCGGATGCCGCGCGACGATGCTCGCGAGATTTTCGTTCACCGCGCGCGCGGTCTTGCAACCGAGTTCCGGATCGAGCCAATAGTAGAACTGTCGCGGCGACGAGGAGATTGCCTGAACATCCATCCCCATCTTGTCCATGTCGCGCAGCCGCTGCTCGACCGACGTGAGGCAGATACCGACGTTCTGCTCCTGACGCACATTCGCCGCCCGCGTGGCCGCGTTCGAAAACGTCATGGCGGGCTCTTTGTCCGGGGAGAACACGTGCTTGATCATGTCCTCCACCACCGGCGTGTGGACATGGCAATGCACATCGACGCAGAAATGGCGTGGGCGACCTTTCATGGACTGCCAATTTCCGCTGCGTGCGGCAGCACCGGGACAAGTAAACAGCACTGTGTTCTCCTTTGAGTGGGCGGGGCGCGTTTTCGGGGCGAGCTTTTTTGTGGGAAGGCGGCTGGATCTTAACTGATCGAGCGATCAGCGGCCGCCGGTGACATCGATGATCGCGCCGTGTATGTACGAGGCCGCATCGGACGCCAGCCACACCGCCGCCTCGGCGAGTTCTTCGACGGTGCCGGCGCGCCCAAGCGGGATGGTCGGCGCCGCTGCCTTGATGGTGGCTTGTCCGCCATGCGCTTCATGGATCGTCGTATTGATCAGGCCGGGCCGGATCGCATTCACCCGCACACCCTCCAGGCCGACTTCGCGGGCGAGACCGATGGTCATGCTTTCCAACGCACCCTTGCTCGCGGCGTAATGCGTTTCCATCGGCAGCCCGCCATGCCGCGCCGCCGCCGATGAGATCGTCACGATCGCACCGCCCTTGCCGCCATGTCGGGTCGACATGCGCTTCAGCGCTTCACGCGTCGCATAGAACACGCTGAAGGTATTCTGCGCGAAGATTTCAGCCAGCAATGCGGGTGTCATCTCGTCGGCGCGGCATTGACGATTGATGATGCCGGCGTTGTTGATGAGCACATTCACCGCGCCAAGCTGCTTGTCGACCTCGGCGAAAAGGTGCTTGACGGCATCGTCGTTGCTCACGTCGGCTTGCACCGCGATCGCCTTGCCGCCGCCTGCGCGAATCGCGGCGACGACTTCGTCCGCCGGCCCTTTGCTCTTGCCATAATTGACGCAGACATCGTAGCCGCGCTTCCCGGCAAGGCGCGCGATCGCCGCGCCGATGCCGCGGCCCGCGCCGGTAACGATCATGACTTGGGCCATCCTGCCGATCTCCTCTGAAAATCCATTCCCGCGTAAGATTTGACTTACCACATCGACCCGCAAGGATAACCGCATGCAGATCCAAGCCGCCATCGTTCATGAAAAGGGTGCCCCGTATCGCATCGAAACGGCCGAGCTCACCGAACCCCAAGACGACGAGGTGATCGTTCGTGTCGCCGCAACCGGCATTTGCCAGACGGATGTACACGGTCGCGACGATTACTACGGCACGCCATTCCCATGTGTGTTCGGGCACGAGGGCGCCGGCGTCGTGCATCAGGTCGGCGCCAAAGTGAAGAACGTCGCGCCCGGCGATCACGTCATCATGTATTCACCCGGCTGCGGAACCTGTCCGCCGTGCCAGAAGAAACTACCCGGCTACTGCTTCGGCGCGCGCACGATCAAGATGAACGGGCTGCTGCGCAATGGCAAGCACCCGATCCGCCAGAACGGCAAACCGATCCACGGCGGATTTTTCCAGCAGTCGTCGTTCGCGACCTATTCGCTGTGTACCGGCGGCAATGTCGTAAGAGTGCCCAAAGACGTCCCGTTCGAGCAGCTCGCCGCGTTTCCATGTGGCGTGAACACCGGCGCGGGCGCGGTGCTCAACGTCCTCAAGCCGCAAGCAGGCAGTTCGTTCGCGGTCTTCGGCGCAGGCACCGTGGGGCTCGCCGGGATGATGGCCGCCAAACTCTCGGGCTGCACCACGATCATCGCGGTCGACCTGCACGATAATCGCCTCGCGTTGGCGCGAGAGCTCGGTGCGACACACACCTTCAATGCACGCACCGCCGATGTCGTCGCGGGCATCAAGGCGCTGACCGGCGGGCAGGGCGTCGAATACTCCCTCGAAGCGGCGGGTGAACCGAAGGCGTTGCGTCAGGCGGTCGATTGCATCGCGTCGCTTGGCACCTGTTGCCTGGTGGGCAGCGCGCGACCGAAGGTGGATACGTCACTCGAAATGGTGACGATTCAATGGGGACGGACGGTACGCGGCTGCGTGCAAGGCGACGCGCCTGGGGATACGTTCATTCCCAAGTTGATCGAGTATTTCCGCGCGGGCAAGATGCCGGTGGACCGGCTCGTCACCACCTACGATTTTGCGGACATCAATCGGGCGGTCGATGATGCGATCAGCGGTCGGACCATCAAGGCGGTGTTGCGGATGCCGGCCAGTTGATCGGGGAGGCGGCAGGCGGTGCCGGCCTGCGATGCGAGCGGGGCACTTATGACGTTTGTTGGCGGTTTATCGAACGCAATCGGCATGGATCGTTGACAACAATAGACGCTGATCGTCAATATCGGGCCCGGGGTTCACCGCCCGCCTCCGCGAGGAAGTCGCATCCATGAACGCCGCTGCGCCTGTAATCGATCCATTGAACACTAGTTCCGACCCCCACTCGTTGCGGACTGGTGTCGGTATCTACTCGCTCCACGAAGCTTCAAGGCTCACGGGCTGTCCCACGCGCAACCTTAGGCGCTGGCTGTTTGGGCAGCGTCGTCGACAGTCGAACAAGGGTCCTGCGCGCGTGACGTCCCCCCTCTGGGCGACACAGCTTCAAGGTTCCGGACGGCCAGTCATCGGCTTTCGCGACTTGCTCGAAGTCCGCTTCGTGCAGGGATTCGTTGCAAAGGGCGTCGATCTTCGCGTCGTGCAGAAATGTGCGGACGTGGCACGCGACTTGTTCTCCAACGCATACCCATTTACGTCCCGGCGGTTCCTCACGGATGGGCGGACGATCTTTCACGATGCGATTGATGGCGACGACGTCGGCCTCACGGATTTACACAAGCGCCAACGCGTATTCGATAGCGTAATCAGACCTTCGCTTTACGATGGCATTGAATTCAATGTTGACGGTTCAGCCAGCCGCTGGTACCCCGTGCCGCAGAGCAAGACGATCTGCCTGGATCCGGAGCTTTCATTCGGGAAACCTATCCTGACCGAGTACGCGATTCCGACCCGGGCGATATACGCCGCATACCTCGCGGAAGACAAACAGCGCGGAGTCGTGGCGCGGATCTATGATCTGTCCCCCGCATCCGTTGATGCGGCAGTCCGATTCGAGCAGCGCCTTGCCGCTTGAAGTTCCTGTTTGACAACAATCTTTCGCCGCACCTTGCACGCGGAATCGCGGGACTCTCGGGCATCGACGGCGCAAGGATAGAGTCCGTTGTCCACCTTCGCGAAAAGTTTCCCGCCAACGCAAAGGACATCGAATGGATCGGTTTGCTGTCCCACGAAGAAGGCTGGGTCGTAATCTCTTGTGATCACTTTTCCAAGAGCGATGAGGAGCGCGAAGTCCTTCGGCAAGCAGGTCTAATCATCTTCGTGCTTGACTCGCAATGGACCCATCATCGGTACTGGGATCAGGCACACAATCTGGTTCGATGGTGGCCGGCAATCGTTGACCAAGCGGATAGCATGACAGGAGGCGCCGCCTTTCGCGTCCATTGGAGATTTACCAACACGAAGCGTTTCGAACAAATTCGCCTCTAGGGACACGTGTCTGTGCACATCCCGCTCATTCACCGTAAATCTACTTCGATGACCGATACGCCCCCGCTTCGCGCAAGAGCTGAAACAACCGCTGGGGCGTCAGTGGCGCCTCGGTAATGAAAAGCGCGAACTCCGATAACGCATCTTCGATGGCGCCGATGATCGCGGGCGCCGCCGGAATCGTTCCGCCTTCGCCAGCGCCTTTGACGCCCAGCGGATTGAGCGGGGAGGGTGTTTCGAGATGCTGCGTATTCACCCGCACGACATCGCCCGCGCCGGGAAGCAGATACTCACCGAAGTTGGTGGTGATCGGCTGCGCATTCTCGTCGTAGCGCATCCATTCGAGCGTGGCATTGCCGATGCCATGGGCCACCGCGCCTTGCACCTGCCCATCGACGATAAGCGGATTGATGAGCTTGCCGGAATCGTGGCCCATCACATAGCGCAGGATCTTGATCTGGCCGATCTTCGGATCGACTTCAAGTTCCACCACTGCGGTGCCATTGCAATACGCCGCCTGCACCGGCGAAAAATACTGGGTGTCTTCCAGCCCGTTCGTCACGCCTTCGGGATACGAGAACCCCGGCATGCCTTGCGAAACACGTGCAAGCTCACCGAACGACTTGCGCCGTGCCGGTTCGCTCGCCACATGCGCCCAGCCGTTTTCCATGGCCACTTCGGCCGGCTTTACTTGCAGCATGAATGCCGCCAAGCGTGCGATCTTGTCGCGGACGTTGCGCGCGGCAAGAAAAACCGAGTTGCCCGCATTGACCGTTACGCGGCTCGCGAAGGTCCCGATGCCCATCGAGATGCCGGCGGTATCGGCGGTGATCACATCGATCAATTCGAGCGGGACACCGAGCTGATCCGCAGCGATCTGCTGGAACGTGGTCTTGTGACCCTGACCTTGCGGCGATGCACCGGTGAGGATGGTGATCCTGCCATTCTGCTGCACACGGACGGTCGCACCCTCGAACGGCCCAAGCCCCGTTCCCTCGACATAGTTGCCCATGCCGATGCCGATAAACCGGCCCGCCGCCCGCGCTTTCGCCTTGCGCGCGGCGAACCCGTCGTAGTCGGCGGCCGCCAGCGCCTTTGCCTGGCATTGCGGATAGTCGCCGCTGTCGTAACGGACCGGCTTGCCGTCGCGATAGATGAATCCGACCGAATACGGCATCTGCGAAGGCTGCACGAAATTGCGGCGGCGAATCTCGGCGCGATCGAGGCCTAACAGGCGCGCCGCCTTGTCGAGCATGCGCTCCATGGCGAAGACGGCTTGCGGACGCCCCGCGCCCCGCACCGGCGTGGTCGCGACTTTGTTGGTAAAGGCGACTTTCAGATCCACCGTCATCGCCGGCACGACATAGGGTCCCGGTGTCGTCGTGACCGCGATGTAGGGCATGATGATGCCCCAAGGAAAATACGCGCCGTTGTCATGCAGCATGGCAAGCTTGAGGCCACAGATCTTGCCCGTCGCATCGAGCGCAAGCTCGAGATCCCACCACTG
>JBJXGX010000264.1:0-4275 GCA_046160305.1 Burkholderiales bacterium | reverse complement strand
AGATGTACACGCACGCAGCACGTTCCCAATCCCAACAGGTCCAGCCGCCCACAGCGATACGATTACCGTCGGGAGAGACCGCGAGCGCGAAGAGCTGGCCCTCGTGCTCCTGGTCGATCGGCACGCGTAGCGTGCGTTCGAGCCGGCCGCTCGGCAACGACCAGATGCGGACGGTCTTATCGTCGGATGCGCTGATCAGGCGCTGATGCCGCGGGTCGTGCGCGATGCGACGGATGAGCGCGGTGTGCATCGACGTGTCGACGCGGAGGGTTGGGATCGCGGGCGCGGCGGTCGCCTGGACGGGCATCCAGCTGGCGAGCACGACGCACGACAATACGCGCACGACCATCGCGGGCGCGAAAGGTCGCTGTATCACAACCAACGCAAGAGGCGCTCGCATGATCGGGTTGCGCGCCGTTGATGAACGCGCCGCCCTAGCCGATCAGCGGCACGCCCGGTTTCGGCGCCATGCCACCCAAGTCGGGCATGACCTTACCGAGTAAGTCACCCTTCCCGGGTGTGCCGATCGTGCGAAGCATCGGCCGCGCCTGAAGCTCGGTCAGGCGCGCTGCGCCCGCTTTGATCTGGAGCCCCTGCATGGCGACTATCACGCCGCCCACGATGGCCGCAGCACCCGAGGTTCCAATGTAGCCCTCCACGGAATCCCGGATCACGACATTCGGGCCAACGATCGTTGCGGTGTAGGTCCGAGTTGAATCTCCCCACGCCCAACAATCAATGACGTTGCCGAAGTTGGAGAAGTCGTGCCGCTCGCCGAAGGCATTGAACGGTGGCTCGCCGGAGTGGCCCGCCGCAACCAGAATTGCGCCCGACCGGAGCGAATCGTCCTGACCATCCAGCTGGCGTACAACCACTACACCGTTGGTAAGCGCCTGACCCGCAACGCCGGCAAGGTCGCTCCAACCGTTACCCGCCGGCTCGACGACGATGAGATCGTTGAGTGTCGCAGTACGAATCGCGTCGTGGACCGCGGATTCGACTTCCACCGGATAGCCTTGGTCGGTTTCCTGCTCGATGAGAATGACGTGGCCTTTCGCAGTGCCAAGTCGCCCGGCCGCGGCCTCGGCTTTAATGAAGTCGATCGTCCCGAGGATCGCCGACGCGAGAAAGGCCATGGGCGTCTGGTTTGGGTTGGCCGCAGACAGATACGGACAGCGAAAGAACTTCGCTCCCGGCGCGACCCCGCGAACATCCAGCGCAAGGTCTTCGGGCGCCACTGCTGCACCATAGGTTGCCACCCCGTGACCGATATCATCGAGATGGCCGCTTTCCATACGCGGCGTGGAGAGTAAAATCACCCCACCCGGAAGCAACGCCGGCCACGCCTTCTCGATGTCGATCAGCGCAACGTCCGATACGTCGACATTGTTTACGATGCCGACCCCGGCTGCCGACATCGCGTTCACACCGCGGTTGGCTGGCGGCAAAAGAAAGTTGCGACTGGACGCATTCCGTAGCGGCGCCACGAACTGCGCGAAGCGAACATTGCGGTTGCCTTTGGCCGCGCAGTAAACGTCTTCGGGTTTGGTGGATGCCCGTTGGGGCACCACATAGAAGTAGTTACGAAAGCGCGGTTTATAGCCCTGCATCCGGTAACGCTCGGCGTTTTTCCCCGCATCCTCGACCAGCCGATTCAGGCGTGTCGGATCGAGCGTGATCGCACGCTGTAAGCTCACCGGCCCGGTCGCCCGCTCGAGTGCTTGCCATTCCGCTGTCTCTCGAAGCTTGGCGAGAATTTGGGCTTCAGTTGCGGTTTCGATGTCGATCCCCGCCAAGTCGTCCAAGAAAACCAAGACTTGGGGCTGAACAGGGCGTGTCGTGCGTGGCACCCTGGGCGGAAAACGAGGCTCGGTGCCCCAAGGTGGTGAGCGCCTCTCACACTGCACGCCGAATAGCGACGCCAAACAGCAGAGCAGCCACTGCATGAATGCTTTAAGCACGTTAATGGCACCCCTTCATAAGCGGCAGGCCGAACACGGTGGTGGTGAGGTAAGCGTTGCCGATTACCACCGGGCTCGCACAATCAGTGAGCTCGACGACATGTTCTTTGGCGCGAAAAACATCGCCTCGCGTGTTATGGGACCGGCCTCGTCCGACATCGGCGATCTGCGCCAGCCCACGCCCTCCACTGTATTTTCGGTCAACGTCGCCCTCATTCGCTTCGTCGCCTACCGACGACTCGGTCAGCCGGGCCGCTTCTACACTCGCAAACTGCGGTGGGCGCGGCAATCCATCCGCAACCGATTCATCCAACCGCGCTACTGTAACACCGGTCGTTTCACCGCCGTTGCCGGCCGGAACTGCTGGCTCCGCCGCCAACACCGGTGGCACATCGATCTCGCCAGGGTTCCTTGGTCCATCGCTCGGACGCACTTCCACGATCCGAGCGAGAGACACGTTATTCGCCAGCACCGATAGCGGGCTAGGCGGCGTAATCGTCGGATTGCCCGGGTCCCGGTCGCTGCTGGGAATAGCGCCCAGGTCGACATAGCGCCCGTCGACGCGCGCTATGTTCTTGTCGGCCCCAGCGTATCCGATGCGGCTATTGATGCCGGTCCAGTAGTACGTATCGCCCGTCAGATCACCGAGACGCTCACTGCCATCGGCGGCTGCAGAACGACCCAGCCGATCGGATTGCATACGCAAGCTTCGCCCGCCCACGCCATCGCGCGCGGCAATGATGCCGGCGCGCGTATTCGCACTGGTCGCGGGCCCCTCGACGAGTCGGATGTTGCGTGTCACCTGGATGTCGATAAAGCCGCTCAGCGGATCGACGCCCGGCGCGACTGCGACATCCCGCATGTAGCTCACGTTGCCGATCTTCAATACGTTCGCGTCGTCAACAGGGGTCCCCAACGCGCGGACCGTCAACGACTTGAGTTGGTACGTGCCAACGAGGTCGCTGCCAAGGCGTTGCTTGAGCTCCACATTGCCGTCACGAGACGTGACGGTCACATTGCCCTTGGTGATGAGGTGCTGGGCAATCGCATCCTTCTGTGCATCGATCACGATATCGGCGGACTCGGCGAACACTACAGGATTCACGCGGGTGCCCTCGAGCGTTCCGGACGCGGGTTGAATCATCTGCACGGCGCCCTTGGCGGACTGAAGCGTGATGCGACCGTCGTTCGTATAGATGTCGTGTGCGATCTGAATCTCGCCCGCTTTGATCTCCAAACCACCCTTTGCCTTGTCGCCACGTCCATCGATGCGCGACTCGATCCGAACCAGATCCGCAGTCGAAAGACTCACGCGCGTACCGCTTCGCAAGGTGCGGCTAAGGGACGTCGCGGCGCGATCGTCGATCCGCACGTCACCCTTGTTCTGGCGCGCGACGAATCCACCGGACTGTCCCGCTGTCGCGAACGCATCGACAGCGCCGCCACTGAGATTGAGCTTGTCGGCAACGAGATCAACCTGTCCGCCATCGCCGCCGGAAGCACCGCCACGCGCAGACACCGAGCCCGCGAATTCGACACTATCGCCCGCAACCGATACGCGCCCGCCGTTGCCGGCACCGGATGCACTGACATTCAGTGACGCATCCTTCTCGATGACCACTTGCGTCGCAGGCTTGCCGTCGATGCCCTGGATCGTGATCGTGCCGCCACCGCCCACGCCGCCGGCAGTCAGGAGGGCCTTTTCGGTCAGGCTGGTCGAGGGCGCGCGTATCGCGATCGTGCCACCCAGGCGGCCTGCTTCCATTGCGAGCGTAGCGATCTCACCGGCAATATTGATGCGTCCATTCGCGGCCCGCAACTCGATGGTCCCGCGCGCATTCTGCTCCGCCGTGTCGGCGCGGATGACGCCACCGAGGTTGATGACATTGTCGATCGCCTCGCGCGCGACCGCAGGGGTCGTGATGAACACCTGTCCGCCGGGGGCGTTGATGGTTCCGGTATTCTCGATCAATGCCACCACCCGCTTGCCCTCGACGTCGCGCAGATCGGCTACATCTTGTGGGCGCAAGGCAATGCCCAATAGTCCGTCCCCATTGATGTCGAGCGTGAAAGTTGATCCGGAGCCAAGGGACACCTTGCCAAGCTTGGCCCAGATGACACCGTCGTTCCGTACATGCGGGGCCACCAACGCGACGAGCCCCTGGTCACGCGCGCTGATCGCTCCGCGATTGACGATGCTCCCGCCTTCACACTTCGACCATGGGCATGTGCCGTCTGCGGCGCGCGCCGGCGCGGTGAACGCCAGCCGACCGGCCATGAAGTCCTCGGAAGACAGCCATGATGTGCTCGCGAT
>JBJXGX010000263.1:0-9670 GCA_046160305.1 Burkholderiales bacterium | reverse complement strand
GGGCAATGGCGCGTTTCGCGATACATTCGCCCATCGATTGAAAGGAGCTCCATGGAGACGCAGGTTCTGATTGTCGGTGCCGGTCCGGTCGGCCTCACCCTCGCTATTGATCTTGGGCGGCGGGGCATCCGCTGCCTGTTAATAGAAGAGCAGTCGGAGCCGCGCAAGCTGCCGAAAATGGAGCGCGTGAATGCGCGCAGCATGGAGATGTATCGGCGGCTCGGACTTGCCGATGCCATTCGCGATGCCGGCGCGCCCGCGACGGCACGCATGGACTCGATGATAACGACCACGATGGCCGAAGCGCCGCTGTTGCGCCTTGTCTATCCCTCGGCCGGCGAGGCCAGGCAGGCGAGTGCTGAATGCCGTGACGGCACCTTGCCGGTGGAACCCGCGCACCTGGTTTCGCAATACACGCTGGAACCGCTTTTGATGGCAACGGCCGAGCGCACAGCGAACGTGACGGTGTGGAAAGGGTGCGCGCTCAGGACGTTCTCGCAGGACGAGCGAGGCGTCACCGCCAATGTCGAGCACGCCGGCGGCGGAAATCGAGCGGGTGAAAAACAAACGATTCACGCCGCCTACATGGTTGGTACCGACGGTGGCCGCAGCACGGTGCGAAAGGGCCTTGGCATTCCACTGGTCGGTGATGGGGGTCTTGCGAAGAAGAACCAGGTATTCGTGCGGAGCAACAAGTTGTGGGAGGCCTATCAGTATCCGCAGGCGCGCATGATTTTCTTCACCAACGAGGACCAGAGCATCCTCAGCCTGCAGGATTCGCTTCGCCACTTCGTGTTCCATACGAGTTGCTGGGGGAACGAAGCCGAGCTGATGCAGATTATCCGCAAAACGATTGCACTGCCGGTGGATTTGGAGATTCTTTCCACGACCGGATGGACCTTGCATCTATTGGTGGCCGAACGCTACATGGATCGGCGTGTCCTCATCGCGGGCGATTCGGCGCATCTGGTGATTCCGACCGGTGGGCTCGGCCTCAACACCGGCATTGCCGATGCGATCGATCTTTCATGGAAGCTTGCCGGGACGTTGAAGGGTTGGGGTGGTCCGTATCTGCTCCGCTCCTACGAGATCGAGCGGCATGCCGTCGGTGAGCGCAACAAGGAAGGCTCGCGTTACGCCGCGCAGGGGCAGATGACGTGGCGCGCGATGGTCCGTCCGAACATTGCCGAGGACACGCCCGAGGGGCGCGGCGTCAAAGCAGCCGTGATCCGGACAGCGAGCGTGGAGCAACGCAAGACGCATGAGCAAGTGGGGACCGAGCAAGGCTATCGCTACGAATCTTCGCCGATCATCTGTTCGGAGGGCGGACTATGGCCGCCCGATGTCAAGGAGGTGTACATCCCGACGAGCCGGCCGGGTGCCCGCCTGCCGCACATGTGGTTGCAGGACGGTAGTGCATTGCAGGATCGCTTGGGCGAGGGCTACACATTGCTCAAGCTGCGACGCGAAGCTGACGATGCATCGGCCCTGGTGCAGGCGCTCCGCGCGGTCGGCGCGCCGCTCGATATCGTCGAAGTCAACGAGCCGCGGCTTCGCGAGTTCTATGGGAGCGACCTGCTGCTGCTGCGTCCGGATCTGCATGTTTGTTGGCGTGGCGATCGAACGCCTGCCGATCCCAACCTGGTGGCTGGCATCGTGACGGGGCGACAAGCGAGTCCGTCATGGTCCGAGCGCGACACCGCGGCTCCAGACCACCGCAAAGCAATCTCCTGGTGAGCCGCGGATGATCGGGAGAAGGGCGCAGAACGGCAGAAGGGTGCGCTATCCTCGTGCTTCGCCGGGCATTCAGGAGTCGAGCATGAGGTTGTCGCGCGTTCGCAGCGTGTTCGCAGGGTTGGGCGCAGTACTGTTGGCGGTCGGCGGCGCGCTTGCGCAGACCTATCCAACCAAACCTGTTCGACTGGTCGTACCGTTCGGCCCGGGTGGCAGCAACGACATCGTTGCGCGCATCCTCGCGCAGAAGTTGACCGAGAGCGTCGGGCAGCCGGTCATCGTGGAGAATCGACCCGGTGCGGGCGGCACGGTAGGAACCGATCTCGTGGTGAAGGCCGCACCCGACGGCTATACCGTCATGATCGGCGCGACCAGCACGATTGCCGCGAATGTCGGGCTCTATCCGAAGCGCAACTTTGATCCGGTCAAGAGCCTTACACCGATCGTGCAAATCGCCGAAGGCGCGTTTCTCATGGCCGTGCCTGCATCGTCGCCCGCGAAATCCGTCCGCGAATTCATCGACCTCGCGAAGGGTAAGCCCGGTCAGCTCAACTACGTTACATCCGGGCGCGGCAGCTCGATGCATCTGATGGGCGAGATGTTCAAGATGTTGGCGAAGGTCGACATGGTCCATGTGCCGTACAAAGCAGGGGGGCCTGCGATTGCCGATCTTGCGGTGGACCGCGTGCAATTGTTGTATTCGGACCTGGCTGCATTGCTGCCGTTCGTCAAAGGGGGGCAGGTCCGGGCGCTGGCAGTGACCACACCGAAGCGGTCCGCGCTGCTTCCCGATCTTCCCACGATGGCCGAGGCCGGCGTGCCAGGCTACGATGCGACATCGTGGTACGGCATACTCGGACCGGCCGGCCTGCCACGAGACGTGGTCGCGCGGCTCAATGCGGAGTTCTCACGCATCGTGCATAGCGCCGACGGCAAGGAGCGTTTTGCAAATCTTGGCATCGAGCCGGTGACCGGTACGCCGGAAGAATTCGCCAATTACATTCGCGCCCAGGTCGTGAAGTGGTCGGAAGTGGCCAAGGCTTCCGGCGTTGAACTGGAGTAATGGAAATGCATACGTCCCAAGAGCTGACGGCAAGGGTCGAAGCCTATTTTGCATGTGTCGATCGCTCTGATCTCGCGGGCATTCTTGCGACGATGACACCCGACTGCGTGGTCGAATACGTGACCGACGGCAGCCAGTTCGCCGGTCGCGACGCAGGCGTCAAAGCCTATTTCGAACAGCGCAACAATATCGTCGTGAAGTCGTGGCATGGCAACTTCACCCATGCCGCCGATCCGGTGAGTGGCCGGGTCGCGACGCGCTTCGATGTCCGCCGCACCGACAGAGGTGTTGCCGAGCGCACCGGCGATAACATCAATTTCTTCGAATTCGCGGGGCTCAGCATCAAGCGTATTGCGGTGTGGCGCGGCACCGGCAAGGCTGTGCAGCGGTAGCGTCCAGAACGCTGCGCGGCCTGCCGTGTCGCGTATTCGGATCACTCGCCGTAGAAAGCGTTCATCGCGGCGGTGAGATCGGCAGGCGGCTTGGCCCAGTAGAATCCGCGCCGGCATGCGCTCATGCCGGCTTTGCGCATATCGACCATCATCTCTGCCATGCGCAACATTGGCAGGCGCGGATCAAGCACCACTGCGTCGTTGAAGCGTGTGATGCCCGCTTTCCATAGCAACTCGGCGATGATCGTCTGACCCGGCAGGATAACGTCCGCGCCTTGGTCGATGGCGCGCTGCGCGGCGACTTCGAACGCGCGCATGAACGCCTCGGTCTTCCCTTGCACGCCGGCATAGAGCGTGTCATAGCCGCATTCCATGTAGGTCGTGGGTGCCGCGCGCGCCGCCATGCCGCGTTCGCGAATGGTCTGCTGGACGAGCTGATCCATTTGCGGATTGATGCAGAGGAACGAGAAGCGCTCGCCGAGCGTGCAGGCGGTCAACATCGACACTTCACCATAGCCGAGCACGGGGATGTCGACGATGCTGCGCGCTTCTTTCAATCCGGGATCCTGCAGGACCCCAAGCAGGACCACGTCGAATCCTCGCTCTTCGGCACGCAGGACGTTCTTCAGGATCTGCGTGTCGTGCATGCGGTGCAGATACGCGTAGTTCACGACGCGACCTGCGATCTTCGAGGCGTTATCGCCCGCTTCGTCCTTCACGCCATGGACTTCGATCACGGTGTCCGGACGCTGATAAGCGCGATAGTGTTCCTCGATCAGCGCCTTGTAGCCCGGCATGGAATAGGTTGCGACCAGTCCTTGCTCCCACACACGCATGAATGCTCTCCTATCGTCGTTGCGTCGGCGATGCAGAAAAATCGCGGGCGGCCGGAGCCGCCCGCGGCCTTCATGCAATGCGTCGCGTCAGTTGAGGCGGAACAGATTCTGCTCGATTTTCGCCGCGCTGAAGAGATAGTCGCGCGAGGCCTCGAGTTCTCTTCGCAGTCTGGAGAGATTGGCGTCGAGCAGTTTCCCTTTCCACTTGCGCACCCTGCCCGCGACGATCACCGTCTCAACGTTGGATCGTTCCATCAGCGATACGACAGCTCCCGGCACATGATTGAGCGGCGCCACATTGATCGCGGTGGCATCGAGCAGGATGATGTCGGCTTCTTTGCCTGCCGTGAGCGATCCGACCTTGTTGCCTAACCTCAAGTCATTCGCGCCCTCCATGGTGGCGAAGCGCAGTACGTCGCGCGTGGTAAGCAGTTCGGGCAAGTTGGCCTTGCCCTCGAGCGCCATCTCGTTGACGATTGCACGCTGCAGCGCCATGGTAGTACGCATCTGCGTGAAGAAGTCTGCTGTCAGGGTGCACTCCACGTCCGTGCTCAAGGACGGTTGGATGCCCATGGCGAGCGTCTTCAGGATCGGCGGCATGCCGTGCCGCATGTTCATCTCGATCGGGACGGCGAGGGACACGGAGGCGCCGGCGTCCTTTACCGCTTGCCAGCCCAAGTCGGACATGCCGGTCATGTGGATGAACAGGTTGTCCGGACCAAAGGCCTTCGCTGCCGCGAGCTTATCGAATTCCGGGCGCATGCCGAAGCTGCCGACGATGTGCGCGCACACCGGGATCTTGAGCTCGCGCCCGATTGCCCATGCCTTCTCGTAACCCGGCAAGTAGATTTCGCCACCCATGATCATGGTGACGAGCTGGTCGTCGGAGGAGAACCACTGCTTCTTGATCCGGCGCGCGTCGTCGGGATACTTGTTACCGCTAACAGCTCCCGCGCTCTCGAAATAACCGAACGCGGCGCGACGACCCGAATCCATGATGCCCTTGATCGCGGCATCCGAATGATCGGGCGAGTGATGGATCTGCGAGATGTCGTGCACGGTCGTGACACCGGCATCGAGCTGGCTGAGAGAGCCGAACAGCTCGTTGATGTACACGTCCTGCGGCCGATACACCGGGGCGAACTTGCCGAGGATGTATTCGAAGTAGTTGATGGCGCCGTGCGGCTTGCCGTCGTTGAAGAGGAGCCCATCGGCAAGAAAGCTTCGCAGTGCCGTCTCGAACTGGTGATGGTGCGTATCGATGAAACCGGGCATGACGATGCGACCACGCGCGTCGATCTCTCCGGCACCGCCTGCGTGCAGGTTCAGTCCGACCGCGACGATCTTCTTGCCCTCGACCAGCACGTCGGCCTTGACGAAATCGCCGACCTTTGGGTCCATCGACATCACATGGCCACCGCGAATGATGTAGCGCCGTCCCGGTCGACCGCTGTCATCAGGACCATCGTCTCTGTCATTTGCCGACGCTGGTTGTGCGGCGAACAGATTCAGACCGGCCGCGGCGACCCCGGTCGTAGTTGCTGCCTTAAGAAAATCGCGGCGCGAGCCGTAATGGTCTTGCGGATTGCCTTCATCGCAAAGTTTGCACATCTTGTGTACCTCCTCCAAAAAGGTTCACGCGGACGGGAACGACGGCTTGTCTCAAAGAAGATCGATTCTGGCGTCGACCCGGCCCGAGTGTAAATCTTATTTCGATCCGCCAGCGCATCGACGGCGCCGCTGTGCATTGAACGCCTTAACGACGGTCTGGTTCGGCGGGCGCGAGCCCAACGCTGCGTTCGAGCTCGCCGCTGGTAGCCAGATAGCGCAATTGCGCTTCCACCAGCGCGGCCATCAGGTCGATGCGCCGCTGGGTCAGGTCGTGTCGCGAACGAGTGGAGTCTAGCAACTCGAATATGGAACTGCGCCCGAGTCGATAGGCATCCTCGGCCATCTGCTTGAGCGCGGGCAGATGCGCCGAGGCGTCCTTCTCGAAGCGTAGCAGCGCCGATTCGCGAGCGGCAATCACATTGGCATACCGCTCCAGATTCGCGGCCACCTCCGCGACCGCGAGCTCGCGACGAAGGCCGGCGGTGATCGCTTCTGCTTCGGCTTTTGCAAGCGGGCCGCGTCGCGTGTCGAGGATCGGAATCTCTATGGAGAGGCCGACGAAATTCGCCGCACCGAACGGGTCACTGGTCCATGCGCGACCGGCACTCAACGACAGCGCGGGCCAACGTTCACGCCGGGCGACTTCGACACCGCTTTGCGCAACTTTCTCGTCCCGCATCGCTGCAATGACGGCGGGGCTGTCCAAGGTGCGATCGCGCTGATCGGTGAGGGTGCCGCCCTCCAGCTTTAGCGGCGCAAGGGTACCGGACGCTCTGGGACGCCAGCTCGGCAATCCGAGTAATCCTGCCAGCATGCCCGCCTGATCCGCGGCGTCTGCCTCGGCTTCATTGACCTTCGTCTGGAGGCCACCGACCTCGATGTCAAGCCGTGCGAGGTCATAGCGGCTTGCCATGCCGCTCGCCTGGCGGCCTGCAACGATATCGCGCAATCGGACCAGCTCTTCATGACTTGTCTTGAAGGAAGCGAGCTTCTCCTGCGCGGCCAGCAGGGCGACATACGCACTTGCCGCTTCGCCGCCAAGCGAGCTCGCCCCTGAGGCGACGCGGGCGCGGGCTGCGTCGATTTCGCGCTCTGCTTTCTCGATGCGTGCCGGCCGCTGCCCGCCGATCAATAGCGGCACTTCGACCGTGCCTTGCTCCTGGCGGCCGCCCTCGAATAACGTCGAGCGCGAGCCGCTCGGCTGGAACCGCCCGTAACTGATGGTCGGATTCGGATAGGCGCCGGCGGTGATGCGGTTCGCCTGGGCATCGGCGACGGACTGGCGCTCGATCGACAAACGCGGACTCGCGTCGCGAACCAACCGCAATACCGCCGCGAGATCCACCTCGGTCGTGACGCGCGGCGTTTGCTGTGAATACGCCGGACCCATGCCAAGGCCGAACAACGCCACAAGAATCATGGGGGCCTTCATGCTTTGTCCTCGATCTGCGCGTCTTCTTCCTCCGGGGTTGCCAGTTTCCTGGGCGTGATGTAACTGTACAGGGTGGGCAGCATCCACAGGGCAACCACGAGTGCGGTGATCATGCCCCCGACTACGACCAGGGCGAAGGGCCGCTGCGTCTCGCTGCCCACACCGGTGGACAGGGCCATCGGCAAGAGTCCGACCAGCGCGAGGATGGCAGCCATCAGGACCGGGCGCAGTCGATCGCTCGCACCGTCGACCAGCGCGCTAAGCAACGCCTCGCCATTGCGCCTTCGCGTGTCGGTAGCGCTTAGCACCAACAGTCCCATCAGTGAAACCTGCCCCAGCAGGGCAATGAATCCCACCGCCGCGCTCACGGAGAGCGGCACCCCCGCGATCAGCAATGCAAACGCGCCGCCGGTGAGCGCGAACGGCACCGTCAACAAGATGGCGAGCGCGCTATACCCCGAGCTCATCGCGAAATACAACAGCAGCAGCACGGCGAGCAACGCCAGTGGCACCACCAGCTTCAAGCGTGCCAGCGCGCGCTGCTGATTCTCGAATTCACCGCCCCATACGAAATAGTGGCCCTCGGGCGCCTGCACGCTCCTCGCGACGGTGTCGATCGCATCGTTGACCACCGATCCCATATCGCGCCCATCGATGTTGAACTTCAACGCGAGGTAGCGGATGTTGCCTTCACGATTGATCGACGCGAGCGCATTCTCCGTCGTGATGCCGGCCAGATCGCGCAGCGGAATACGCGCACCCGATTCGCTCTGGAGCGTGATGGCACCGATCTTCTCGATGTCGTCGCGCTGGTCCAAGGGCAGCATGATCCGCACCGGGACCGGCCGTTCACCCTCCCACATGATGGTCGCCACCCGGCCGGCCAACGCAGTCTCGAGTGCGCGTTGCGCGTCTTCGACCGTAATGCCGGCGCGTGCGAGGGCGGGGCGATTGAAACGCACCTGCAATTGCGGCTTCAAGGCATCCCGGTAGAGATCGAGATCGACCACACCAGGCACCGCCTTCAGTGCTTCCTTGGCGTGTTCAAGTGTGGCACGCATCCGCGGCAGATCAGGGCCGAATACCTTCAGCACGACCTTGCCGCGCACGCCGCTCACCGCCTCCTCGACGTTGTCTTTCATCGGCTGCGAAAAGTTGTACCGCACACCGGGAATCTCGCTAAGCGAGGTACGCATCTCGTCGATCAGCCGCTTCTTGTTGTAGCCCTCGCGCCATTCGCGCACCGGCTTCAGGCGGATGAACGTTTCGCTCATGTTCACGTCTTCATTGTCGGTGCCATCCTCGGGCCGACCCTGCTCACTCATGGTCTTGCGCACCTCGGGGAACGCGAGGACGCGCTTGCGCACCTCGAGCAGAATCTCCTGGCCGCTCGCCAGGGCGATGCTGGGCGGCATTTCGACGAACAGCTGGATATCGCCCTCATCCAGCTCGGGCAGGAATTCGGTGCCGAGCCGAGTGATCGTCAGCGCGCCCAGGACCAACAGGATCGCCGCCGCGCCGAGCACGATCGGCCGCCGCTCCAGCAGGCACGACAACGAACGGCGGTACTGCTTGCGCAGCCAATCGATCCAGGACGGGTCCTTGATCTGCGCGTGGCGCGGCCGGAACAATGCGGCGCAGAGCGCGGGCACCAGGGTCAGCGCGAAGATCAGCGCTCCGCCCAGGGCGAAGGAATAGGTAAGGGCGAGTGGACGAAAGATGCGTCCTTCCACCGACTGTAAGGTGAAGACCGGTACCAGCGCGGCAATGATGATCAGCATCGCGTAGAGGGTGGGGCGACCGATGTCGACCGCCGAGCGCACGACCAGTTGCAGCACGCCGCGGCGATTGGCAGGCCGCTCGTGGCGCAGCGCGTGGATCACGTTCTCGACCAGCACGACGGCGCCATCGACGAGGATGCCGAAGTCGATCGCGCCCATTGAGATCAGATTGGCGGGCAGTCCCAGCATGTGAAGGCCAAGGAACGCCACGAGCAGGGACAGTGGAATGACGGCGGCGACCACGACCGAGCTCACGATACTGCGTAGGAACAACCACACGACACCGACAACCAGCAGAAATCCACTGAGCAGATTCTTGTGTACCGTGGAGAGCGTGAGTCCAACGAGATCGCTGCGATCGTAGTAGGTCTCGATCTGCATGCCTTTGGGCAGGATCTTCTCGTTCAGCTCGCGCACCTTGTCATGAATGCCATCGAGGACCCGCGAAGGGTTTTGGCCGCGCCGCATCCAGATAAAGCTCTCGACGCCTTCTTTCTCCATGCCCACGCCGACCGCACCGCGCCGGGGCGTGTAGGACTGCACTACGTTGGCGAGATCGCCCACGGTAACCGGTGTGCCGGCCTTGCTCTTGAGCACGATGCGCTTGATGTCCTCCGGGGAGTCGAGGTAGCCGATGCCGCGCACCGTGAGCTCCTGGTCGCCATGCCGGAGAAAGCCCGCACCAACATTCAGATTCGACTTGGCGAGCGCCTGCTCGAGATCGGCCAACGTCAGGCCATGGGCGAACAGGCGAGCGGGATCGGCTTGGACATGCGCTTCCTTGAGGTAGCCGCCAAAGGGTACGATATCCGCAACACCAG
>JBJXGX010000262.1:0-6291 GCA_046160305.1 Burkholderiales bacterium | reverse complement strand
CAGACGCAGCACCACCTCACCGGTACGGTTGCGACTGAGGCGTCCGTTAGCGCGTTACGACGATGCGGCCGGGCGGGTGATGGTGCGGCACAACTGTTCGAGCTCGCTTCGCTGATCGGCGCCGATGCCGGCCCGGTAGCGCACGCCTTGCTCTTCGATGAGCAAGCCTTGACGCGTCAACAGCCCCATCAGGCGCACGATAATCTTGCCGAGCAAGGCGTGAAGCTCCTCGGCGCGAGGCGCGCGTCCCGCGTGAAAGACCGGCTCGTGCTCGGTGCGCTGGTACACCCCATCGAGCCGAGGAAGGGGGTGGGGCCCTTCCCTTCCCACCTGGGGCAGTGTAGGTGAATGTTCAGATTGGCGGCCGAGCCGAAGCGTTGAATGAGCGTGACCGCGCCGGTGTGGGCCTCAGTGCGTTGCAGCCCGGATTGCTTGATCAAGAACGTGGCGATGACGCGGTGAACGATTCTCGCAGGACCGCGCAGAGTAGCTGCGGCTGGGCGGCCAACAGGATGCGCAACGGAATCGGCAACGACAACACCCATTGACGCACCGGCACTCGCGGGATGAAGGTTCTCCACGATGACCGGTTGCGCGAGCCGATCGGACAGCCCTTGCGCGAGGGTGCGGGCAAACGAGTCGGCAAGCCCGGGGCGGGTACGGTACGACGAACTTCAGCGGCTTTGCGGGGTAGCTCTGCGCGGAGGCGAGCGCCGCGAATCCCGCAAGCGCGGCGGCGAGAACAACCCGCCACGATGATCGAAAGCAGTAGGGATGCAACGTGCTCCTCCGCGCTATGCAGTCCTTCGAACTTCGATTTCGCACTAGCGCGGCCGCAGCCGTACCATCTTCATCGCGCACAGCGACGGGGTGTCCACATGATCACGAAGTTCTGCCGAGGCCTCGTCGCCGCGTTGGTGCTCGGCATACCGGCGTGGGTGCCGACCGCCGATGCGCAGACGAGGACGTTTCGGGTCGGGCATCTCCATTCATTGCATCCGAGCCCGTTCCACGAAACCTATTGGCGGCGGCTGCGCGAACTCGGGTTCTCCGAAGGGAAGAACCTCGTCGTGGAGCATCGCTACGCCGCGGGCAATGAGGACGCGGTACCCGCGCTCGCAGCCGAGCTGGTTCGACTTGGCGTCGATGTGATTCTCACCACATCGATCGGTGCGACGCGAGCGGCGAAAGCGCGACCCAGCGCGTTCCGATCGTGGCCTTCGATCTGGAAGCCGATCCAGTGGGCGTTGGATTCGCTGCGAGCTTTGCGCGGCCGGGTGGCAATCTCACGGGGTCTTCCTCGATGTCGCCGAACTGCGCGGCAAGCAGCTTGCACTGCTGAAGGATCTGGTGCCGGGCCGCGCGCAGGCGGCGGCCTTGTGGAATCCCTCGACGGACCGTGACCCATTGATCGCGGCCGAGGCCGCCGCGCGCGCACTCGGGATTACGTTGCAGACGATCGAGGTGCGTAACGCCGGCGACTTCGATCGCGCCTTTGCCGCGCTCGCGGCCACCGATGCGAGGGCGCTGCTCGTGCTCTCCTCGCCGCTCTTCTACCTGCATCGCACGCGTATCACCGGCTACGCCACGCAGCGGCGCTTACCGGCCATCACGCAGTTTCGCAAATTCGCCGAGGCGGGGGATCTTATGTCCTACGGCCCGAATCTACATGAGCTATTCGGTAGCCTCTCTGCGATGACGGCGCGCATCTTGAACGGTGCGAAGCCGGCGGACCTCCCGATCGAGTGACCGATGCGCTACGAGCTGGTGCTCAATCTCGCGACCGCCCGGGCCGCGGGAATGACCGTGCCCACCCGAGTGCAGGTGATGGCCGATGAGGTGCTGCGCTAGCGACGAGTTGATGGATCGCGATGATCGTTCGCGGTTTACGCGCCGCGTTTCATCGCCACCATGAGCACGAGCCGTCGCGCCGGCCCCCAGTCGGCCCGGCCGATCTTGTCCTCGAAGGGGATCATTCGAAAGTGGCGGAACGCGGGCAGTAGGCGCTCGGCGTTCGATCGCGGTGCCGGGGCGACTCGGTGCGCCCTCCGGCACGCTGAAACTCTCCACGACGATGTGCGCGCCCGGAGTCATCGCGCGATGCAGACGCTCGACGTAGCAGGAAGCCGCCTTCAAGCTTCATCCCCACGAACCTCGGCACGGATGCAGGGATAAGGTCCTCCAGGCGCACGCGCGCCGCGGAATCCTTCAGTGCAATCCGCAGCGATGTGAACCTCAGAGCCTCCATCTTCAGCCGGGTCAGCTTTCTGTTGCCGCTTGCGTTGCGGCCCAATGCGTTGAGGGTGTGCGCATCCGAGGACATCACGTTCGCCAGATCGACGCCGTCTTCAAGACCAAGCCTCGCGCATCGGGCTACGCCCTGCGCGAGAGCGCGCACGCACTGCGCACACCGATCGCAATATCCGAGCCGCTAACAGAATCGATGTCGACTCCGTCGGTCACGAATCGTCCAAATACCCAGAATCAGGCGGATCGACGACGCCGTTTACAACCGTCTCGAAGTACACCAGCAGGTGCCCCTGTGGCGTTGAAAGCTCCACACCGGGGACGACGAGCAGGCCTTTGCCGTCGGCGTACTTCAGTGCCGGGCGGACGTTCGCGATGTTGTTGTGATCGGTGATCGCGATGAGGTCGAGCCGCTCCACAATCGCCGCATCGACGATGCCTTCAGGCGTCATCGACGCGTCCGCCACATCGTATGAGCCACCCTCGCCAAAAGAGTGGATGTGCAGGTCCGCGCGCCGAACCAGCGCCCCGTTGGATTCGTTCTGAATTTCTTGTAGCCGGGACAATGCCACAGATCGCATCGCCGACGCTGCCGAGCAACGCGTCGGGAGCCACCCGGTCGATGCCTCTCAGTGCGCACTCCCGGCGCGCTGCAAGTGCCGGTGGTCGCCTACGTGCTGTGCCTGGCATCGATGGCGGCGCGGCGAGCCGCGCGGTGGCGTGCTCGCAATCGGCGGCGCGCTCTTCGTGGCGTGTGGCGCGCTGCGTGCAACCAACCAGTTTGCCTGGCCCTTGCCGCTGGCGAGCCTGTGGATCCTCACGACGTATTGGGCGGCGCAGTGGCGCATCGCGTCGTGGCTGCCGCCGCGCGCGAACGCCGGCAGCACCTCGCCCGCACGCTGACGCGCTCGCGGGTCAAAGCATCAGGCATCGCCTTTTGTTTCTCTTGCTCAAGAGGGGCACAATCGCACCGCGTAGTCCGCGGAGCCCTGGCTGTTCCGTCGCGAGCAAGGCGTTAGATCTGCAGCCGTCCAAGACGTGGCCTGGGTTTGCGGCGTACTGCTACGACCCGTCACAATGCAGCGCTAAACGGCGGTTCCCCATACCAAGGGGATTTCGTTTGCGCCCGACCAACTCTCCCGGCCGGGTAGTAGACCGGTCTTGGTCTTTAGGATGAAGCCTTCATAGGCATTGTCGCGCACGGTATTGCAGGTCTTCCGGTAGACGCCCACGCCACCGAGATAGGCCAGATAGACCCGTGGCTTTCCGGGAATGTTCGATCCAACGTATTGCGTATCGGTGCGGGCGAAGAGCGATTTCATGGCGACGTCGGACACGTGCTTGGTCCAGGCGTCCTCGGCGGCTTGACTGGCCTCGATCTCGACGACTTGGGCCTTGCGGGCATGCTCAAGCATTTCGAAGACCCATTCGACATGCTGCTCGATCGACACGAGAACCTGAGAGCGAATGGACGGGCTGCCTGGTTGCGCGATCATAAACATGTTCGGGAAACCGCTGGCCATCAGGCCAAGGTAGGTGCGGGGCCCGTCAGCCCACTTGTCCTTGAACTGTTGGCCCTTCTTGCCGCGCACGTCCATTCTCAGCATGGCGCCCGTTCCACTATCGAAACCGGTCGCCAGAATCAGGATATCCAGTGGATATTCTTTGGCTCGGGTCTTCACCCCTGAAGGTGTCACCGCCGCGATCGGATCGCTCTTAACGTCAACAAGGCTGACGTTTGTCTGATTGAAGATATCGAGATAGCCGTTCTCGGCAATGATGCGCCGCTCCCCAATGAAAAATCCCCGCGGCGTCAGTAGCTCGGCCAATTTCGGATCGCGCACGCGCTCGCGGATCTTTTGTCGGAAAAATTCCGAGACGCGATGATTGGCAACTTCGCTGGTCATGAGATCGGAAACGCCGCTGAAGAAGTAAAGCCCTCCGGTTTCCCAAAGCTCCTCGAGCCGATTCTGGAGCGTGCGAGCGTCAAGGTCGGCTATCGGGCCTGTCGTCAGCTTCGGCAGCGACTTGACCCGCGGGAAAAGGGTACCGTTGCCGGTCTGACGCGCAGCCTCGCGAAACGCGTCATAGCCCGCCTTGAACTCCCGCGTGTATTCGGCATCGGCCGCGCGGTTCCAGCCCGGGACGACGAAGTTCGCCGTGCGTTGGAAAATGTAGAGGTGCTTGACGGGCTCGGCGGCGACGGCCGTGGCCGATTGCACGCCGCTCGAACCAGTGCCGATGATGCCGACCCGCTTGCCGGCATAGTCGACGTCATGCAGCGGCCATTGATTGGAAAAGTAAGCCTCCCCGCGAAATGTCTCAATGCCCGGGATCTGCGGCTTGGCCGGTACGGAGTACCCGCCCGTCGCCATGATGAGGTATCGCGCCTTCGCCGTCTCCCCTTTGTCTGTCATCACCGTCCATGTATGGCCCGGTTCATCGTATGAACAGGAGACGATGCGCGTATTGAATTGAATCCACCGGCGCAGATCAAAGCGGTCGGCGACATGATTGGCGTAGCGCTCGATTTCGGGCTGGGCTGCGTAGAGTTCGCTCCATTCCCACTCCTGCTCGAGCTCTTTCGAGAACGAGTAGGAATAGGCGAGGCTATGAATATCGCAGCGCGCGCCGGGATAACGGTTCCAATACCAAGTTCCACCCGGCCCGCTGCCGGTTTCGAAACACCGCACGCGGTATCCGGCCCCTCGGAGGATATGCAGCATGTACATGCCGGCAAAGCCGGCCCCGACGACAATGACATCGTCTTGGTGGGAGCCGGCCGCTCCTTGCGCTTGACCCTCCGCTGATGTGCTCATGTCGCGTGTCCTTCCTTCGTGTGGATAGGCTGGCGGACCAACCGTGGAATGCTAGGAACTATCGTCAGTTGAGCCGAAACTGTACGCAAACCAGTGCAATGGGAGCAAGGAATGGGCTTCCCCGAGTTTAGCGGGCACCTCTGATAGGCGTAATGATGCTATCTGAGCTTCCCCGAAATTTCATAACAGTTTAAAGCTGGAGTAATGTCGTCGAACTGAGCCTTCGAATGGAAGGAGCAAAGCGATGAAGAAATCCGCACGACTACAAACGCAACGGCGTAACCACGTGGTTCGCCGGTAAGCGTCCGGCAAACCCACATTGATCGCATCGCGTTGCTCGGAAATACTCGAAGTTGTTTTCTTTGAGGCGAGCGCGATGAAGAATCAAGACAATCGGGAAGATCAATCGGCACTGTGGGGGGCGCGGATCGAGAACTGGAAGGCAAGCGGACTCACCCAGCTGGCATTTTGTCAGCGCGAGGGGATTCGTTACGACGGCTTCAAGCGTTGGCGCTATCGAATCGATGGGGATGCAGTGCAGCGCCGAGGCAGGGGTGAGACGCGCGGTGCCACGCTGGTGCCCCCGGAGGTGGTTGCCACGAACGCGAGGCCGCGCGCATCCAGCATCAGTTGCAACGCGATCCGTACGGTGGCGAGTGTTTCTTGTTTCGCAGCAAAGACGGCAGCCGAGCCAAGGCGCTGCTGTGGGATGGGCTGGGATTTTGGTGAGGATAGTAATTTCAAACCCCATTTTCCTCGAATGAGCGCCGTACATTGGGACCACCGTGGAGTCGATTGGCGCGTGCGCACCCGGGTTGAGGCGCCTTTTGTAGAGCAATCGGCGCGTGTTCCGGTAATGACTCGAGTGGCCGATGCGCTCGGTGCCAATCCGCCGCGAATTGCTTGAGCGGCGCGAACCTGAGTCGAGCCTGACCCTCGGCTGCGCGATGGAACCGATTCGGATCGACTGCGGGGATGGCGATTTCCGAGCCGCCTGGAGCAGCGGCAGGTGCCGCGTCGGGGATCGCGGCGGGGCGCGACCAGGAGGGAAGACAGGGCCCCTCCCCCGTCTTGGCAGACCGAGATGCGTGAGGATCGCCACGATCAGCGCGGGATCCTCGATCGCGGCAATGATCTTCAGATTGCCGCCGCAGTGTAAGCAGTGCTCAATGTCGATCTGGAAAACGCGCTTGAGCGAAGCGCGCCCAGCGCATCGGCGCAGGAG
>JBJXGX010000261.1:0-6594 GCA_046160305.1 Burkholderiales bacterium | reverse complement strand
GGCGATTCGGTATCAGCGCCGATCCGGTTCAGCCCCGCATTGCCGCTGGGTGAAGGGCATGGACGCAGTCTGGCCGGATTCCTACGGTGCGCGGCGAATGAGATCGATCGGGACGGCCCGCAATGGAGCGCGCACATTGCCGCGCAATTCGAGCAGTTCATGATGACCGCGTTGCTCCTATCGCAACCCCACAACTACACACGGGTACTTCGGTTGCGCGAACGGCCGATCGCGCCGCGCGATGTTCGACGTGCGATCGAGTACATCCATGAAAATCTCGCCGAGGCGATCACCCTCGCGGATTTGGTGGCCGTGTCAGGCGTTGCGGGACGTACTCTGTTGAAGCACTTTCGCGATTTCAAGGGTGTTTCGCCGATGCGCTACATTCGCAATGTGCGGCTGGAGCGGGTTCGCGATGAATTGAGGGGCGCCGGTGCAGAGCAGGTGCTCGACGTGGCGACGAACTGGGGCTTCACGCATGCCGGTCGCTTCGCGGTCGACTATCGGCAGCGTTTCGGCGAAAGCCCGTCTGCCGCGCTCGCAAGCAGTCGCCTTCGCTCCGCGTGACCATGCTTCTTCCCCTGCATAGTCGCGGCATTTTCAAGAGCCATGATCCGGGCGAAGCGCGCGCGTTCCTTGCTGGAAAGGACGTCGATCTGATCGTCGCCCCATGCGGAAAGGCATCACGTTCATTCCATACGGTCATAAATGGCGTCTATCTGTCGCGGCTATGGTTGGGCTACCTCTCGTACGGCGCCCGAGTCGAGCTGCGGGTTCCGCCGAGCCGGGGCGACTATTGGGTGCACTTCCCGCAGCACTCCGGATTCGTGGCGAGCTCCATCGGGCAGAACATCGATTGCGATGCATCGCGTGGGGTTGTGACATCGCCTTCGGCCATTCATGTGTTGCGGACCTTCCCCGATAGCGACCGGCTGAGTTTGTCGATTCAACGTGAAGCAATCGAGCGGCATCTCGCCGCACTGCTTGGCGATGATCCGGGCGAGCCGCTCGAATTTTCGCCCAGCATGCTGTTAGGCAATGGCCCCGGACGCAGTCTGGCCGGATTCATTCGCTTGGCAGCGACGGAGTTCGAATGCGACGGCGCGATGACGAGCCCGCTCCTCGCGAATCAGTTCGAGCAACTGATCCTTACCGCTTTGCTGACGATACAGCCGAGCAACTATTTCGCGAGGCTCCGCGCCCGCGAGCGGCCGATTGCGCCCCGCAATCTCAGACGTGCGATCGAATATATCCACGAGAACATAGGCGAGCCGATTACGCTCGCGGATCTTGCGGCGGTATCGGGCGTTGCCGGCCGCACGCTGATCAAGCACTTCCGCGATTTCAAGGGCATTCCGCCGATGCGCTATGTACGGAACCTGCGACTGGAAAGCGTCAATGGGGAGCTCGCGGCGGGCACGGCGAACACTGTTACGGCGGTGGCCTTGCATTGGGGATTTGCCCATGCGGGTCGCTTCTCGATCGAATATCGCAAGCGGTTCGGCGAAAGTCCTTCGGTGACCCTTGCGCGGGGGCGGGCGAGATCCGATTGAGGTAAGCGGATGCCAAGCCCCGTTCGAAAGGTATCTCCATCGGAGAGCACGCAATTCCGTTAAGTTAGCGTGTCCGCCCAGATGTTCTTCGCCCAGGCATCGGCGTATTGTTTCTCCAGCTCGCTTCGCGCGCTCGACACGCCGCCTGAATCTTTCACCGGCACGAGCGTCTTCTGCTCGGCGTCCCATCGATGCACGGAATCGACGTGCATCGCCTCGCGATCGCTCACATAGCTGTAGCAGGTGTTGTTGATGGTGGGTAGTGGATTGATCGGTTGGCCAGTCATCATCGCGACGATCGCCGATGCCGCGATCTTGGCGTGATTGTTCGCCATGCTGGCCGACTTGGGCATCGCCGGCGCCGACAGGGTCGCATCGCCCAGCACGTGAATGCCCGGAACCGCGACGGATTCCATCGTCTGCCAGTTCACGCCGCACCAGCGTTGATTGGCGGTGACCAGCTTCGCTTGCACGGCGATATCGCCCGCACGCATCGGCGGCAGCACATTCAGCACATCGCCCTTCACGGTATCGAATTCGGTGATCACGGCGCGCCCCTTGCCGTCGACGTCTTTCGCTTCCTGATTCGAGCGATAGTCGATGAGCCCTTTGTAGAGCTCGTTCCACGCCGCGAGAAACAGGCCTTTCTTCGAGACGAGGTCCGGATTGGCATCGAGCACGATGATCTTCGAGCCCGGCTTGGCCGTTTTCAAGTAGTGAGCGATCTGGCAGACGCGCTCGTAGGGTCCCGGCGGACATCGGTAGGGCGCTTTGGGAATCGCGAGCACATAAACGCCGCCATCCGGCATCGCTTCGAGCTGGCGGCGGAGCGCAATCGTCTCCGGTCCGGCTCGCCATGCGTGCGGCAGGCCCTCCCGCACTTCGGCGTTCCGCAAGCCCGGCAGCTCGTTGAAAAGGAAGTCGATCCCCGGGGAGACCACGAGCCGATCGTAGGTCATCGGGGCACCGCGACCGAGCGTCAATTGCTTTTTCTCCGGATCGATTGTCTTGACCTCGTCGTGTACGACCCGCACGCCGCGTCCACGAAGCGCGTCGTAGCCGATCGTCAATTCTTCGATTCGTAGCGTGCCGGCGAGAACGAGATTCGATAGCGGACACGATACGAATGCAGCATTGCGCTCGACCAGGATAACCTCGATGCGCTGCTCGCTCCACAGTCGTAAATACTTCGCCGCCGTGGCGCCACCATAGCCGCCGCCGATCACGACGACGCGTCCGATCGGCTTTGCGCCGGGATCGGTGGCGCAGCCCGTGACGAACCCAGGTAATCCGAGCGACGCTGCGGATGCTCCTAGCGTACAGAGGAACGTGCGACGGGAATTCAATGGAGACGCTGCGCTCATCGTTCGCTCCTATCTCCGCTGCGCCGACCAATGCGCGCTGACGGCCTCGATCTGTTCTTCGGTCAAGCCCTTGGCGATCTGGTGCATGATCGTCGCGGTCCGCGTGCCATCGCGAAATTCACGCAACTGCCTGGCCAAATAGTCCTTCGGCTGTGCATTCAGATTGGGCATCCCGCCCGAATTCACGCCGTTCGTCCCATGGCAGATTGCACACGAGGCTGCGAGATCGCGTCCGGCGTGCGGGAACGGCGTCTGAGCAGCTCCCGTAGCCGGCATGGCGGCAAACAGCGCTACCACGTAGGTCGATAGAAATTTCATGCGTTCACCTCGGCAGTGCGATTCAATTGAATGGGAAGCTTCAGATAGGAGACGCCGTTCGATTCGGGCGGTGGTAGGCGGCCGCCGCGAATGTTGACTTGCAGCGCGGGCAGCATCATCGCAGGGGCTGCGAGCGTCTTGTCCCGCGCGGTGCGTAGCGCGACGAACTCGGCCTCGCCCACACCGTCATTGACATGGATGTTGCGCGCGCGCTGTAGGGCGACGGTCGATTCCCATGCGGTGGTGCGGCTGCCCGGTGCATAGTCGTGGCCTGTGAACAGCCGCGTATTAGGTGGCAAGGACAAGACGCGCCGGATCGATCGATACAGCGTGGCCGCGTCACCACCCGGAAAATCGCAGCGGGCGGAGCCGACGTCGGGCATGAACAACGTATCGCCGGCGAACGCTGCATCATCGAAGACGTAGGTCACACACGCCGGCGTATGGCCCGGCGTGGCGAGCACTCTGCCAGTCATGGCACCCAATGCGAGCGCGTCGCCGTCGTCGAACAGGTGGTCGAAGTGCGTGCCATTGCAAGGAAAGTCGATACCCAGATTAAACACGTCGCGCATCGTCCGCTGCACCGCCGTGATCCCGCGTCCGATACCGATTCGTCCGCCCACCATCGGCTTGAGATGAAATGCGCCGGAAAGATGATCGCCGTGCGCGTGCGTCTCGAGGATCCACTGCACGTTCAGGCTTCGCTTACGCACCCACGCGACGACTCGCTGTAGTGAATCGAGCGCGACGATTCCGGAGCGAGACTCGAAATCGAGGACGGGATCGATGACAGCGCAGCGATGGCCGTTCGGTTCGACCACAACGTAGGTCACCGCGCAGCTCGTGCGATCGAAGAACGCTTCGACATGCGTGCGGGTCGCCGCTGACATCATCGCCCGCTACCAGTGCCAGACCTGCTGGTGCGCATCCATGAGACCCGCGATGCGCGACCGATTGATGCGCCGAATGCCGGGGACCAGCGTGGTGTCCGCGAGCCCGCGCTCCTCCATGTCCTCCTTGACCGCGTAGACATCGACGCTCTTGGCGATGAGACCGGCGATGCTCTCGGCCAACCGCGGCGGTTCGGTCTGCTTCCATGCACCGAATGTGAGGCCGGAAGCATCCTGTCCAGGCACCGCGTAATTCACTGCGGCGCCACACAAGAGAACGGTAAAGTCGCCGCCAGCGCCCTTCATGGCATGGGTGAGCCAGAGTACGGTGTCGTCTTGCTCTTCAGAGGTGGCGCGATAGGCGCTTTCGACGATTTGCAGAACTTTCATATGCCCGTCCTTATCGGGTACCGATGACGAGCGTGTTGTCGGACTCGGTTGCCATCTTCCAGAAGTCCGCCGGCGATCCGCGCCGCACCCGTGGGATCGCGTCCATCGCGCCGCGCTCATCGACACACAAGCCGCAATTGACCCAATCGAGCTTGCCGCCGTTCTTCTCCGCGGCCTCGATCAGCGCGGTTACCCAATCCTTCGGCAGCGGATGGTTCTCCTCGGTGACATCATGGCCATGCACCGGATTCGCATGCGGCTTCTGATGGGCGAAGGGAATGAAGACGGCGCCTTCGTAGGCGAAGACGTTGATGTTGTAACCACGCTCCGCCGCGACATTGAGGAGTCGAAACGCGGTGGTCGAGCGGCTACTCTCGAACGGTGCGTCCATGAGCGCGAATGCCAGAGTAGGTTTTTGACTCACGGTTTCTCTCTTCAGTGCCACAGCGCCTTCGCGCCGCTCGCCATTGCATCGATGACAACCTCGAGATCCGTGGCCGTGACGCCGGCGGCGAGCTTGTCCGGCGCGATGCCGCGTTCGCGCAGCGCGAACGCATCGGCGAATACCTTCACGCCACTCGCCGAAAGCGTGGTCAATCCGTCGGAGCGAGCGCCACGTCGGGCTGGTAGAACACCGTTCTGTACCAGCACCATCGTGACTTCGTTGCCCGCCGCGGCGAGCTCGCAAGCGAGCATTCCAAAGTGCGCAACGTCGTTCGATTCGAACGGATCGCGCGATTCAATTAGCAAGTACCGATTCATGGCCATTCTCCATTCATGACGGATCGGTGAGGCCGCGCGGAAACTTGAACTCGGTACGCACTTCTTCCGTGCGGCCCCGCGTTCACTCGCCTGCGGGATCTCGATGCCGTTGACTCTAGCGATGGAGGGTGTGGACGGTCTATCCGCTAGTTGCCTTCGCTATCCGGATTGCGCAGGGATCGGCGTAGCAAATCCCGAAGAAGAGCGAGCGGTACAGACGGGCGTGAAGCTTCAGTCGTCGAATTTTGGCGGTAAGAACAACCACGCGATCAGGCTGAGCAGCAGCACGATGAGCGCAGCGTTCTGCGCGGTGCGCCAGTGGCGTCCGGCCGAACCGAGCATGTCGACGCTTTCCACATAGAGCACCTCACAGGCGCCGTTGCCCGAATCGGTGCGGGTTGCGCTACTCACGCGGCTCCCGCCGCGCCCTCCGACACTGTAGTCGACGAGATAGCCTTTAACGCGGATCTGGTCACCGATGCGGATCTTGCGCAGCACCTTGGCCACCGCGGGGTCATCGGTCACCATGTGATTGTTGGACGCCTCGACATTGTTGAAGACGAGCCCGCCTGCAGACCAGCTCCAGTGACATTCCCATTGGTTGTTCGAGAAGCTCACGCTCTTGTAGGCGCCGCTCTGCGCGTTGCCGCCCCACACCACGCACAGGTCCATCAGGTTGATGTGATCGCCCCATTCCTTGTGCGCGTAGTCCCACCAACTGTCCGAATGATGCAGGCTCACCACCAGCGCGCTGATGTCGTACGAATAGCGTGGCTGGATGCGATAGTCGATACCGTTGACGGTGGTGTCGATGGGCGGCTTGCGCACCGGGATCTGCTTCGGCTCATCGAGCAATTCCGGCTTCAGTTGCGCGGGCGGCGGCAGCACGTCCTTCATCCACCACGACGCCGCCGCGGTGAGCAGGCTCGCGATCATCAGAAATCTGACGAGTGCATGCATCGATTGTGTGATAAAGATTGGGGTAGTCGCCCGGGTGCGGCATCGAATGATCATTGGAGAGAAGGTCGTGCGCAATGTACTCGTTGTGGTTCTCACAGCTTTGCTCGCCATTGCCACTCAAGCAAGCGCGCAAATCGCCCCTGCCCGCACGTGGCCCGAGCTTCGCGAAGCGGTACTCGATCGCGTCAAGCGGCAGGCCTATCCATTGCATGGATACAAGATGGATGACGTTCAAGGCATCCTCGGGAAGATTGATTCACTCGATCGCGATCAATGGGCGCGCGCCTGGAGCGAGGCGGGTGAACGTTACTGGAATGACGCTCGCGCCAAAGAGCCGAGTGACCGCGCGCATGCACG
>JBJXGX010000260.1:0-5246 GCA_046160305.1 Burkholderiales bacterium | reverse complement strand
CGCACGGATAGGTCACCGACGAATCGCGTTCAAGACGCTCCCAAGTGATGCCGTGGATCGAATCCATTGCCTGGCGCATTTCATTGAACACGTCGGCCGGTCCGGTGTATTGCCAATCCTGATCGAGCCGGCGTGCAAGCTCCTGGATGATCCACAGATCGGCGCGCGCTTCCCCCGGCGGCTCGATGGCTTTGCGACCCAGTTGCACCTGGCGATCGGTATTCGTGAAGGTGCCGGTCTTCTCGGGAAACGCAGTGGCCGGTAGGACCACATCGGCGAATGAGGCCGTCTCGGTGAGGAAGATGTCCTGCACGATCAGATGATCGAGTGCGGCCAATGCTTCGCGCGCGTGGTTCACATCCGGATCCGACATCGCCGGGTTCTCACCCATGATGTACATGCCGCGAATCTCCTTCGCTGCGGCCGCATGCATGATCTCGACGACAGTGAGGCCCGGCTGCGGATCGAGCGCGACGCCCCATAGTTTTTCAAACCGCGAACGCGATTCGGGATTGGCAACCGACTGATAGTCCGGATACACCATCGGGATGAGCCCCGAATCCGACGCCCCTTGCACGTTGTTCTGCCCGCGCAGTGGATGCAATCCGGTGCCGCGCTTACCGATTTGCCCGGTCACCATCGTGAGCGCAATGAGACAACGCGCGTTGTCGGTGCCGTGGATATGCTGCGAGATTCCCATGCCCCAGAGAATCATCGAGGCGTCCGACTTTGCATAGAGTCGGGCGACTTCCCGGATCGTTTGCGCGGGAATACCGCAGATCGGCGCCATCGCCTCCGGACTGAATTTCTTTACGTTCTCGCGAAGTGCCTCGTAGCCTGTCGTACGCTCCTTGATGAACGCCTCGTTCGCGAGCTTCTCCTCGACGATCGTATGCAGCATCGCATTGAGGAGCGCCACATCGGTATCCGCCTTGAACTGCAGGTTGTAGGTTGCGTGACGCGCCAACTCGCCGCGACGCGGATCGGCCACGATCAACTTGGCGCCGCGCTTGATCGCATTCTTCATCCATGTGGCCGCGACCGGATGATTCACTGTCGGATTCGCGCCGATGAGAAAGATCACGTCCGCGTGCAGCACGTCGCGAACGGGGTTCGACACCGCACCCGAATTAATGCCTTCCATCAGCGCCGCGACCGACGAGGCGTGGCAGAGGCGGGTGCAATGATCGACATTGTTCGACCCGAACCCGGTGCGCACGAGCTTCTGGAACAGATACGCCTCCTCATTCGACCCTTTGGCCGATCCGAATCCGGCGAGCGAGCGCTTACCGTATTGATCGCGAATCGTGCGCATGCGATTGGCGGCGACATCGAGCGCTTCGTCCCAGGTCGCCTCCCTGAATACCTCGCTCCAGCGCGCCGGGTCGAGCAGGCTTTCGGCGGACTTGGGCACATCCGAGCGGCGGATCAAGGGCTTCGTCAAGCGCTGCTTGTGATGCACGTAATCGAAACCGTAGCGGCCCTTCACGCAGAGCCGATTTTGGTTCGACGGCCCGGCGCGCCCACTCACCTGGAGAATGTGGTTGTCCTTGATGTGATAGGTGAGCTGGCAACCGACCCCGCAGTACGGGCAGACCGAATCGACGGTCTTGTCGACCGCCTTCAAGCCGGCGTTGTGCGCGGGCATCAGCGCGCCGGTCGGGCACGCCTGCACGCATTCTCCGCACGCCACGCAGGTGCTCTCGCCCATCGCATCGTCGAGATCGAACACGATCTTCGAATGCTCGCCACGAAACGCGTAGCCGATCACGTCATTCACCTGCACCTCGCGGCATGCGCGCACACACCGCGTGCATTGGATGCAGGCATCGAGATTGACCGCGATCGCCGGGTGCGAGACGTCACAAGCGGGCTGCACGCGAGCCGCAAATCGCGGCGCGCCGACCGACAACTTGCGCGCCCAGGCATGCAGCTCCGAATCATGCGTATAAGGCGACTCGGACGATGTTGCGTCGCGCGCGCCCTCAGGCATATCCGACAAGAGAAGCTCGAACACCATTTTTTGCGATGCGACAGCGCGGGTGCTGTCGGAGGTGACCTCCATGCCGTCCTGCGGATAGCGGCAGCAGGATGGCGCAAGTACCCGCTCGCCCTTGATCTCGACGACACATGCGCGGCAATTGCCATCGGGCCGCAACCCTTCCTTGAAGCAAAGATGCGGAATCTCGATGCCATGCTTCTTGGCCGTCTGCAGGATCGTTTCATCCTTGCGCCCGACGACCGTGAGGCCGTTCAGTTTGAACTCGACGGGCAGGGCGGCGATTTCGTGTCTGGTGATGGCGGTCATTATGAAATCTCATGCGGAAAATACTTCATCACGCACAACGCCGGATTCGGCGCCGCCTGCCCTAGTCCGCAGATCGATGCATCCATCATGGCTTGCGAAAGCTCCTTCAAGAGCGCCTGATCCCATTGCGGGGTGTTCATCAGTTGGACGGCCTTCGCTGTGCCGACGCGGCAGGGCGTGCATTGGCCGCACGATTCGTCCGCGAAGAATCGCATCATGTTGCGCGCCGCGTCGGTTGCGCGATCGTGCTCGGACAGCACCATGACCGCGGCCGAACCGATGAAACATCCGTACTGGTTCAGCGTGTCGAAATCGAGCGGGATGTCGCCCATCGAGGCTGGGAGGATGCCACCCGATGCGCCGCCCGGCAGATAGCCGTAGAACGCATGGCCGTCCTGCATCCCGCCGCAAAACTCATCGATCAATTCGCGAATCGTGATGCCGGCCGGCGCGACATGGACACCCGGTTTCCTGACCCGGCCACTCACCGAAAACGAGCGCAATCCCTTGCGACCGTTACGCCCGTGGCCGGCGAACCATTCCGGGCCGCGCTCGATTATGTCGCGCACCCATAAGACCGTTTCCATGTTGTGCTCGAGGGTCGGCCGGCCGAACAGCCCCACCTGCGCCACATACGGCGGGCGAAGCCTGGGCATGCCGCGCTTGCCTTCGATCGATTCGATCATCGCGGACTCTTCGCCGCAAATATAGGCACCCGCGCCGCGCCGCAGATGGATCGCCGGCAGCTTGCAGGGCGGATTGGCGTGCAGCTTCGCGAGCTCTTGTTCGAGCAGCGCGCGACAACCGGCGTACTCGTCGCGAAGGTAGACATACACTTCAAAGATTTCAACCGCCCAGGCCGCGATCAACATGCCTTCGAGAAACCGATGCGGATCCCGTTCCAGGAAATACCGGTCCTTGAATGTGCCAGGCTCGCCCTCATCGATGTTGACCGCCATCAGGCGTGGCGCGGGCTCGGCGGCAACGATCCGCCATTTGCGCCCGGTCGGGAACCCCGCGCCACCCAAGCCACGCAGGCCCGAACGCTCCATTGCACCCATGATTTCTTCACGCGTTCTCTTGCCATCGACGCAATTCTTCAGCAAGGCGTAACCGCCCGCGGCGCGATAGTGCTCGTAGTCGACGAACTCGGGGCTCACAATACCAGGCGCGTTGTATGCCAACGGCGTCACGCTCGCGGCATCGCCCGCTACGGGGGAAGCAGGATGCCTCACGGCTTTCTGCTCGACGAGCGCCTGCACCGCCTCGGTCGTGGCGCTCAACACCGGATGTTGTCCCACCACGCAGGCGGGCGCCGACTCGCATCGACCGATGCAGGGCGCCGGAATCACGCGCACGTTCGGACCGAGCAACCCAGGAAGGCGTTCGAGCAGATCGCGCGCTCCCGCCATTTCGCATGACAGCGATTCGCACACGCGAACGGTGATGGCGGCGGGTGCTTCCTCGCCATCCTTCACGACGTCGAAGTGGTGATAGAACGTCGCGACCTCATAGACCTCGGTCATCGAGAGCTTCATCTCGGCGGCGAGCGCCACCAGATGCCGATCCGCAAGATGACCGAATCGATCCTGGATCCTATGCAAATGCTCGATCAGCAAATCACGTCGGCGCGAGGCGGCGCCAAGCAATGCCTGCACCTCGGCCAGCGAGACCGGCTCGACCTGCCGGCCTTTCGGGGTCGAGCGCGCCTTGATCTGTTTGATCGGAATGACCGTGCTTACCATGCAGGTTCTCGGTGGAATCGGTAGGTTGAAAGGCGGCAGGTTGAAGCGGACGGGTCCGCGCGCCGCTGCGAACCGCCGCACATGCTAACGCCGTAGTGCGAGTGGCGTGCTTGATGCAAATCAATCGGGACGGGCGCCGCTACACCGCGCGTGCGCTTGTCGCCTGGAGAGCGTGATCCTCCTGCATGACGTGATCCGCCCGCTTCGGGTAGATGATCGCTTCGGCAAATCGGTACATCGATTCGATCTCTTCATTCGATCGATACTGCGGCGTCGACCGGTGCAGCACCGCAAGCTGCGCGGCCGCGATGTTACGGCGGATCTCGGCGGTGACCGAATTGAGGCGGTGATACGCCTCGGACACCGTGCGCCCGAGAATCGTCATGCCATGCCCGATCAGCATCACCGAATTCGTATCCTGTATGAACGAGGCGACGCTACTCACATCGGCTTCGACGTCGACATGCGCGGGCACATAGTGAATCGGCTTGCCCAGCACGAACGGCAGATCGAGCGAGATCGTGCGGATTTCGGTGAACGCACCGGAACCGAAAAACGCGATCATCGCATCATCATGCACATGGATCGTAGCGTGAATGTCGGGGCGCAATCGCAGAATCTCGCGGCTCAGGTTGTGGCCGATACTGGTGATGCGATCGCCACGGAGGCTGCGGCTCGTAGGAATGTCCGTGATAACGATGTTGTCCTCGCCCATCTCCTCAAGCGACAGTTCGGCGTGTTTTGTGTACGCGACACCGTGCACAAAATCCGGATGCGCGACCCGCATCACGATGTTGCCAAGGGTGTTGTGGACATAACCCCGCGCGGAGAGGAGACGCGCGTATTTCAGGAAGTCCTGAACGACTCGGGTATCGAACTCAACGGGTGTGGTCACGGCGCGTCCCTCGCAAATACGGCCCGCCATTATTGCAAGGATTCGGATCGGGCCGACTCGGGGCCGGTTGAAGGATTCAAAGGCCCGACTTCAAAGCTTTCCCGATGCGTCCTTTGCGTCCTTTGCGGTTCAATCTTCGTTGGAATCCTCAGATCACCGACTTCAGCAGCTTGCCCATTTCGGCCGGGTTGCGCGTCACCTTGATTCCGCACGATTCCATCACCGCGAGCTTTTCCTGCGCGGTCCCTTTGCCGCCGGAGATGATGGCACCGGCGTGGCCCATGCGTTTGCCGGGCGG
>JBJXGX010000259.1:0-3887 GCA_046160305.1 Burkholderiales bacterium | reverse complement strand
CAAACCACCGTACCGGCATCGGGCGCGAGACGACCGGCCAGGCACATCAAGAGCGTCGTCTTGCCGATGCCGTTCGGACCGATGATGGCGACCCTTTCGCCTGCTTCGATCGCAAGGTCGACTCCCGCAAACAACGTACGCTCGTATCCTTTGCGGAGTCCTTTCACTTCCACCACGAGTCGGCGCGGCATCGCTTTCTCGTCGATGTCGAAGCGAATGTAGGGGTACTGCCGGCTGGAAGGCTTGATATCCGTGATTTCGATTTTCTCGATCATCTTCTGACGAGACGTTGCCTGACGCGCTTTCGATTTGTTCGCCGAAAAGCGCCTCACGAATTCCTGGAGCTCGGTCACGCGTTCCTTGGCCTTGGTGTTGGCGGCAACGAGCTGTGCGCGCGCTTGCGTGGAGGCGAGCATGTAATCGTCGTAGCTGCCGGGGTAGACGCGGATCTGGCCGTAATCAAGATCGGCCATGTGCGTGCAGACCGCATTCAGGAAGTGGCGGTCGTGCGAGATGATCACCATCGTACTGCCGCGATCGTTGAGTACGTTTTCCAGCCAGCGGATCGTCGCAATATCGAGATTGTTGGTCGGTTCGTCGAGCAATAGAACATCGGGATCGGAGAAGAGGGCCTGGGCGAGCAACACACGCAGTTTCCAGCCTGGGGCGACAGCACTCATCGGACCATCATGTTGTTCGATCGGAATGCCGACGCCGATCAGCAATGTCGACGCACGCGCCTCGGCCGTGTAGCCACCGTACTCGGCGAACCTTGCTTCGAGCTCGGCCGCGTGCAGGTATTCTTCTTCAGTCGAGTGCGTGTTCGCATAGATCGCATCACGCTCCTCTCGCGTGCGCCACATCTCGACGTGGCCCATCATCACGACATCGAGGACGCGATCGTTCTCATAGGCGAACTGGTCCTGCCGCAACTTGCCGATACGCTCATTGACATCGAGCGAGACATTGCCTCCGGACGATTCGAGCTCGCCACCGAGGATGCGCATGAAGGTGGACTTGCCGCTGCCGTTCGCGCCAATGAGGCCGTAGCGATTGCCGCCACCAAACTTGACCGAGACGTTTTCGAACAGGGGCTTTTCGCCGAACTGCAGGGTGAGACCAGCGGTGCTGAGCAAACGGGACTCCGTGCGTACTACAAGGAAAAATGGGTGCTTCGGCGACGGCGCGTGTCGCGGAGGGCGCGAATGGTACCTGCTTTTGGCGGGTATGCGTTCGCCTGCCAGGGATGTTGATCCTTATTCACCGAAGACAAGGATTGGAGACTATATTTTCGTCATCGGCTGGGGGATTCCGGATCCCGGTTTACCGCCAAGATGGCCGGTTTTAGTGATCCGACCGTGCGGTGTAGCATCTGCGCCTCATACGACGGTTCGGGATTGATCGAATGACTGGTATTGCTCGCGCGATGCAAAGACGTGTAAGGCTCCGCGGTGCTGCGCTCCTGGCTCTGCTCCTCCTCATGACTGCATCGGTCCGGAGCCAGCCTGCGAACACGGACGCGAATGCCTATCCTTCGAAGCTCATCAGGATCGTCGTGCCGACTGGCGCAGGCGGTATCACCGATATCGTGGCCCGATGGACCGGCCAGAAGCTCGCGGAAAGTATCGGGCAGCCGGTCCTGATCGAAAATCGGCCCGGCGCCGGTGGCACCATCGGGACGCAATTGGTCGCGAAGTCGCCGCCTGACGGTTACACGCTGCTATGGGTGTTCCCGAGCCATCCCGTCAATCCGGCCCTGTACCCGAAGCTTCCCTACGACACCATCCGGGATTTTGCCCCGATCGCAAAAGTGACCAATGTCGACTTGGTGCTGGTGGTCAATGCATCGGTGCGCGCCCAAACCGTCGGCGAGCTGGTCGCTCTGGAAAAAGCGAATCCGGGCAGCATGAACTTTGGCGCGGTCGGCGAGGGCAGTTTGGGGCACCTTGCCGCCGTCGTATTCAATCGCATGGCGGGAACGCGATTCGTCCATGTGCCCTATCGCGGCGCGCCGCAAGTCGAGGCCGCGCTGCTTGCCAACGACGTGCAGATATTCTTCGATGTCCCGGTTACCGCCGCACCGCAAGTCAAGGCGGGCAAGGTTCGCGCGCTGGCTGCGACCAGCGCGCGCCGTATTGCAACGCTCCCCGACGTTCCGACGATGGCCGAAGCCGGCATACCCGGTTATGAGGTCACCGGCTGGAACGGAATTCTTGCGCCCGCCGGAACGCCAAGGGAAATCATTCGCAAGCTGAATGACGAGGTGGTGCGCATCCTGCGGCGTGCCGACGCGAAGGAATGGTTCGCCGCGCGGGCGATCGATGTAGTGGGCAGCTCTCCCGAGGAATTCGGCGCGATCATTGAAGCAGACATTGCAAAGTGGGCGAAGATCGTCGCCGAGACCGGCATGAAGACCAACTGATGCGGCTGCCGTTCCTGGTTTTGCGAAGCGGGCAAACATGCCCGAAAGGATTGCATGCATGCCGACTATGAGCCTGTCACCCGGCCGGGAACTGTTCTATCAGATCGACGACTTCACCGATCCCTGGCTCGCGTCCGAAACAGTCATTCTGCTCCATGGCAATGCGGAAAGCGGCGAGGCGTGGCGCGCCTGGATACCCCACATCGGCCGCCGCTACCGTATCGTGCGGCCGGACCTCCGCGGCTTCGGGAAATCGACGCCGATGCCGGAGGATTTCCCGTGGACAATCGACGTTCTCGTCGACGATCTGGCGCGTCTTGCTGCACATCTGGGTCTCGCGTCGTTCCATCTGGTTGCTGCGAAGATCGGCGGCACGATTGCGCTGAAGTTCGCCGCCGTGCATCCAAAGCTCCTGAGGAGCCTTACCGTGCTGGGGGTTCCGCCGGCGCCGAAGCACACCCTGGCCGCGACTGTGAGCCTGTGGGTCGTGCAACTTCGTCAACACGGCTTGGAGAAATGGGCTCGCGAGTCGATGCGCGGACGCCTGGGCAGCCGGGTACCGGAAGCCATGCTTGATTATTGGTCCGTCTTGATGGGACGCACGAGTCTTTCCACCCAGCTCGGTTTCATGCGGATGGTGCCGACGCTAGACGTCACGCCGGAACTCGGGCGCATTCAATGCCCGACCCTTGTGATCACGACAACCGGCAGCGGGCTGGGCTCGGTCGAAGACACGAAATCCTGGCAGAAGCAGATTCCCCGTTCCGAGTTGCTCGTAATCGAGGGGGATTCATATCATGTAGCCGCCTCGAACGCGGACCAGGTCGCACCCGTAGTGGCACGCTTTCTCGAAAAAAACAGCGGTACCGCGTAGGCGGATCTGCAGGAGGCGGTCTCCATTGAACGTACCGGCCTACGCATCCCGATGCACCGTATCCGGCGAGAACGCCGGCAGGCACACCGCGATGTACTGCGCGCCGTCTGGCCCCGGCGTGCTGTAGCGAATCCACTCCCCCTTGTGCGCGATGATGGCCTGACCAGCCGGGACATCGATCGCACCGCTGCGCGATTCGACGCGCAATGTGCCGACGAGCACGAGCGTGTATTCATCGAACGCAGGGGTTTGTCCGGGTTCGACCCAACCCGATGGGCTGGTCATCTTCGCAATGCTGACTCCTTCGGTTTTCGAGTTCACGCGACCAATGAACTCCTCGATGCGCTTCGGTTTGTTGCCCGCCGATTGAATGATGGTCGGCGATGGAATGAGGGTTGGCATGGATGATCCTTTCAAAATTTCCCTTGGTTGGCCTTGCCGTCGTTCGCCTTGTCTGCCTCGAGGAACCAGTCCGCGATCTCACCGCCTGTCATGAACACGGTGTCCGAGCGCTTCATCAGCATGTCCAAGGTGCGCTCGACGAATTTGACCCGATGCAGTACCCCGCTCAAGTGGTGATGGAGTGAAATG
>JBJXGX010000258.1:0-22766 GCA_046160305.1 Burkholderiales bacterium | reverse complement strand
TCGCCCGGCAGTGTGAGATCGACCGCCACCACGAGCTGCGTGGTGGCGCGGCACGTTCCAATCAGGATCTTGAGCAGCCGATCATTTCGATAGGGTGTCTCGATCATGATCTGCGTGGTGCGCGATTCCCGTGCATCGCGTTCCAACTTCACGATCGCCTCGCGCAACGGTTCGTCCTTGACCGGAAGATATCCGTGAAACGTGAATCGCTGTCCGATGAGACCACTTGCCGCAAGGGCCAATACGATCGAGGTGGGGCCAACGAGCGGCACCACGCGAACCCCGCGTTCATGCGCGGCCCGCACGAGTAACTGCCCGGGGTCCGCGATACAAGGCATCCCGGCCTCCGAGAGCAGCCCGACTGACTTGCCGGCCTCGATCGGGGCGAACAACGCCGCGATGCGCGATGCGTCCATGTGTCGATCGATCTCCACAATATGAAACTCGCTTACCGGTCGCACGGTGATCGTCTTCAGAAAGGCGCGCGCGCTTTTTGCCGACTCGGCGATGAAGTGCTCGAGCACGAGTACCTTCGCGATCACCGGAGCGGGCAGGCAATCGCCGGCCGGCACCGAACCGAGCGGAACGGGAATGAGGATGAGCTCGCCTGGCACGTGCGGCGGTCTAAGGAATTTCTACGCCGTGCCGTCTCAACATCGCCGAGAGCGCAATGAGCGGCAGGCCGATCAACGCCGTGGGATCGTCTCCGCGCATCGACTCGATAAGCGTGATGCCCAGTCCTTCCGCCTTGGCGCTGGCTGCGCAATCGTAGGGTTCTTCGAGCCGCAGATAGCGTTCGATCTCGCGGTCGGTGATCGAACGAAAGACCACGGCGTAGGGAACGCATTGCACGCTTGCCTGTCCGGACGCCGCATCGACCAGTGCGACCGCAGTGTGAAAGACGACTTCGCGTCCGCGCGCCCGCCTTAGCTGATCGAATGCCCGCTCGAACCCCCCGGGCTTGTCGAGAATGTCCGAACCGAGCGCCGCGACCTGATCCGAACCGATGATCAGTCCACTGGATCGGCGATCGGCCACCGCGCGGGCCTTCTCCAGTGCGAGACGCTCGGCTCGTTTGCCGGGAGGCTCGCCCGGGCGCTCGACTTCATCGACGCCCGGTGAGGACACCTCGAAGGGCAGGCGCAAACGGGACAGCAAGTCGCGGCGATAACGGGACGTCGAGGCGAGAATCAACGGGGGTGGAAAGATGGGCACGGTGGTGATGGATGGTCAGCGGGGAGGGCGGCAATATCAGGCTAGAGCTATGATTTCTTTGACAGTCTTCGGCCTTGGTTGCTATTATCCCTCGATTGTGCGGAGCGATGGATCGCGCAGTGTCGATGCCTCCAGCAACGAACAACGCAGGTGACGGGCAGGACGGCATCATCGGCGATGGCGTGCAGTTCGCGCGTGAGGGCAAATCCATCGCCGGGTCGATCGGGAGCGGCCGGCTGTCTCGTATCGAAGCGATGGGCGGATCGGCGTCCGCGCTTGGCTATTCGATCAAGGGTTTTATCAACGTGCTTGGCCATCCGAGCTTGCGCGTGCGGGTGGATGGGCGCGTCATGATGGCCTGTCAGCGTTGTCTGGAACCCGTAGAGTTGGTGGTTGCGGTCAATAGCGACCTCGAAATGCGCGAGGCGTTGGACGAGATTGAAGGCGCGGACGACGATGTCGATCGCGTGTTGGCCGGCAAGTCGATGGATGTTGCCACCTTGGTGGAAGACGAAGTCCTGCTTGAATTGCCGATGGTGGCCCGCCATGATGCATGCGAGCCCATCAACGATGATCCGTCCGGGGCGAAGCGCGCCAGTCCGTTTGCCGCGCTGGCCAATCGACAGCGTCGATGATCGCAAGAGTCACATAAGATGTATGGATGTATGCAATTCGGGCATGAGTCTGGTCCCGCGGATTTGAACAGGAGAGTTTTTCATGGCTGTACAACAGAACAAGAAGTCCCCATCGAAGCGTGGCATGCATCGTTCGCATGACGGTCTCTCGAATCCGCCGCTCGCGCTCGAACCATCGACCGGCGAGGTCCATCTGCGGCACCATGTGAGCCCGTCGGGCTACTACCGCGGAAAGAAAGTCATCAAGACCAAGGCGGATTGAGCAAGGACGATCCAGTCCGCGAGGGCATCGACCCTCGCGTGTCCGCGGACTCCGGCACCTGACGTGCAACACGCGAGCGGTTCGTCACTGGTCCTCGCCATCGATTGCATGGGTGGCGATCACGGACCGCGCGTGACCGTTCCCGCGGCACTCGAGTTCCTCAGACGCAATGCCGATGCCCGTGTGATCCTCGTTGGTTCGGGCGATGCGATCGCGGCCGAACTTGGCCGGCATAAGAAGTCGCCGGACGAGCGCGTGCGCGTTCAGCCTGCGAGTGAAATCGTCGCGATGGATGAGCCGCCGGCGAATGCCCTGCGCAACAAGCGTGATTCATCGATGCGGGTCGCGGTCGACCTGGTAAAAAGCGGCGATGCGGGCGCCAGTGTCAGCGCGGGCAATACCGGTGCGCTGATGGCGATCTCCCGATTCGTCCTGAAGATGCTCCCGGGCATCGATCGACCCGCGATCATTTCGGTGCTGCCGACCATGACGGGGCGCACCTATCTGCTTGACCTTGGCGCGAATGTCGATTGCACCCCGGAACATCTGCTCCAGTTCGGGCTGATGGGCGCTTCGCTGGTCGCGGCCGTCGAGCATCTCGATCGTCCGACGGTCGGGCTGCTCAATATCGGCGAGGAAGCGATCAAGGGCAACGAAGTCGTGAAGCAGGCGGGCGAATTGCTGCGGGCAAGCGGACTCAATTTCATCGGCAACGTTGAAGGCGACGATATCTACAAGGGCAAGGCCGATGTGATCGTCTGCGATGGCTTTGTCGGAAACGTCGCGCTGAAAACCTCCGAGGGCCTCGCGCAGATGTTGCGGCAAATGCTCCGCGAAGAGTTCACGCGCAACGTGTTTCGCTATATCGCGCTTGCGGTGGCCTGGCCTGTGATCGCAAGTTTTCGGCGGCGCGTCGATCATCGACGCTACAACGGCGCAAGTCTCCTCGGCCTGCGCGGGATCGTGGTGAAAAGCCACGGCTCCGCAGATCGATTGGCATTTCTTTGCGCGCTCGAACGGGCCGCCGAGGAAGCGCGGAATCGCGTGCTGGAGCGGATCACCGAACGACTGGCGGCCGCGACGGCACCGGCGCAGTAAATCCCGCTACACGTACAACCATCCATGCTCTACACGCGGATCGTCGGCACGGGGAGTTACCTTCCCGAGCGAATCGTCACGAACGACGAATTGGCGCACCGACTCGAAACCTCCGATGAATGGATCCGTTCGAGGACAGGCATTCGACAGCGCCATATCGCTCGTCCGGATGAACGAGCGAGCGATCTCGCATTGCATGCTTCGCTGCGGGCGATCGAGGCCGCCGGCATCGCGGCGAGCGAGATCGATCTGATCATTGTCGCTACGTCCACGCCCGACTTTGTGTTTCCGAGCACCGCATGTCTATTGCAAAGAAGACTCGGGATCGCAGGCTGCGCGGCCTTCGACCTGCAGGCTGTTTGCAGCGGATTTGTCTATGCGCTCTCTACCGCGAACGCGTTCATTCGTGGCGGCGAGTACCAACACGCGCTGGTCGTGGGCGCGGAGGTGTTCTCGCGCATTCTTGACTGGGACGACCGCGGGACCTGCGTGCTGTTTGGTGATGGCGCGGGCGCGGTCGTCCTGAGCGCGAGTGATACACCGGGTATTCTTGCCACCGCGCTGCACGCCGATGGCCGGCAGGCCGACATTCTTTCCGTACCGGGAAACGTGTGTGGTGGAAAGATAGAAGGCTCGGTTTTTCTAACGATGGATGGGCAGGCGGTATTCAAGTTCGCCGTCAGGGTCCTGGAAGAGGTTGCGCGCGAAACGATGGAGAAAGCGGCATTGACGACCGATGACATCGATTGGTTGATTCCGCATCAGGCCAATGTTCGCATCCTTGAAGCCACGGCCAGGCGGCTCGGCGTGGATGCGTCACGACTGATCGTAACGGTCGACCGCCACGCCAACACATCCGCGGCGTCGATTCCGCTGGCGCTGGATGAGGCGGTGCGCGATGGTCGGATCGAATCGGGGCAACACGTGTTGTTCGAGGGTGTCGGTGGCGGCTTCACATGGGGCGCCGTACTTGCCACGATGTAGTCGCATGCATGGCGACGGGGAGGAATCATGAGTTTCGCGATGGTATTTCCGGGGCAGGGATCGCAGTCGATCGGCATGTTCGATGCGTATGGCGACTCACCCGAAGTGCTCGAGACGGTGCGGTCTGCGTCCGACATTCTGCATCAGGACGTCGCCCGTTTGGTAAGAGAGGGCCCTGCTGAAGAATTGAGCAAGACAACCAACACCCAGCCGCTCATGGTGATCGCGGGCATGGTTGCGTTTCGCTGTTGGCGGGCGCAGGGTGGTCCGCTGCCGGCATTTGTCGCCGGACACAGTCTTGGTGAATACACCGCGCTCGTGGTGGCCGGCGCATTGACATTCGAAGCGTGTCTGCCGCTCGTGCGATTGCGCGCGCAGGCGATGCAGGACGCCGTGCCGCAAGGGGTCGGTGCGATGGCGGCGATCCTCGGACTCGACGATGAAAAGATTCGCGAGGCTTGCATCGAGGCGGCCCAAGGTGAAGTGGTCGAAGCGGTCAACTTCAATGCGCCCTCCCAGGTCGTCATTGCCGGGCATGCGCAGGCCGTCCTGCGTGCGAGCGCGTTGTGCAAGGAGAAAGGCGCCAAGCGCGCCGTTCCTCTTCCGGTCAGCGCGCCCTTTCATTCCTCGCTGATGGGGCCCGCGGCCGATCGCCTCAAGGAATACCTCGCCGCGGTGGAATTCAAATCACCGGCCATCCGGGTCATCCACAACTACGATGTGGCCGAGCATATCGAACCGCACGCGATCCGCGATGTTCTGACCATGCAGGCGAACCATCCGGTGCGCTGGGTCGATACCATTCGACGCATGGGCGATCTAGGCGTCACGCAACTCGCGGAAAGCGGCCCGGGGAAAGTCCTGGCGCCACAGGCAAAGCGTATCGACGAGCGCATCAACGGGATCGCGCTGGCCGATCGTGCGGCGATCGAGCAGGGCATCGCGGCGATCAAGGGCGCCTCATGAATACGGTGGATCAAGTCGCGCTGGTCACGGGCGCCTCGCGTGGCATCGGTAAAGCGATTGCCCTCGCATTGACGCAACAAGGCGCCACCGTCATCGGAACGGCAACCACCGAGACGGGAGCGGCGGCGGTGTCCGAGGCACTTGCGAACGTCGGCGGCAAAGGGCGCGGCATGGTGCTTGATGTGACCGCGACCGGTGCGATCGAACCGCTCATCGAGGCGATCGAGCGAGAGTTCGGCGCGATCGGTGTGCTGGTCAACAACGCGGGGATCACGAAAGACAATCTCGCCGTGCGCATGAAGGAAGTCGAATGGGATGGCGTGATCGACGCCGATCTGAAAGCGGTCTTCCAGCTTTCGAAAGCGGTGTTGCGCGGCATGATGAAGGCACGACGCGGGCGGATCATCAACATCACCTCGGTCGTCGGCAGCATGGGCAATCCGGGGCAGGTCAACTACGCCGCGGCGAAGGCGGGCGTCGGCGGATTGACGCGCTCGCTGGCCCAGGAGATCGGGAGCCGGGGCATCACGGTGAACTGCATCGCGCCCGGTTTCATCGATACGGATATGACGCGTGCTCTGCCCGACGCGCAGCGAACCGCGCTCACCGATCGTATTCCGCTCGGCCGACTCGGCACCCCGGAGGACATCGCGGGCGTTGTTGCATTCCTTGCTTCACCGGCGGCGAGCTACATCACCGGCGTCACCTTGCATGTGAATGGCGGGATGTACATGTCATGAGACCCTCGATTGCAGCTTATCGAATTTGATTGGGGAAGGTCGACGACGCTTCTGCTACAATTCGCGCCCTCAAGAATTCGAATTACTCGCCGGGGCACGGCCATAAAAGGAGAAGGAGCTCCAAATGGATAATGTCGAACAACGCGTAAAAAAAATCGTCGCCGAACAGCTAGGCGTGAACGAAGCTGAAATCAAGCATGAGTCTTCGTTCGTGGACGATTTGGGCGCCGATTCGCTCGACACCGTTGAACTGGTCATGGCGCTCGAAGAAGAATTCGAGACAGAGATTCCCGACGAAGACGCCGAGAAGATCACGACCGTACAACAGGCGATCGACTACGTCACGAGTCGCGCCAAGAAAGTCTGAACAACCAAGGCCCGAACAACCCACTGTCAGCTAGCAGATCGAACGATGTCGCGACGGCGCGTTGTCATCACGGGTCTTGGCATCGTCTCCCCGGTTGGAAATTCCGTCGGGGAAGCGTGGGCCAACATATCGGAAGGAAAGTCCGGCGTTCGGCGACTGACCCGCTTCGATGTAAGTGCGTTCGCATCGCAGATCGGCGGAGAGGTGCGGGACTTCGACATCACGAAGTACCTTGCGCCGAAGGAAGCGCGGCGCTTCGATCTCTTCATTCACTATGGTCTGGGCGCCGCAATCGATGCGCTCAAGGATTCCGGAATCAATCTCGATGCCGAAGATCGCGAGCGGGTCGGCTGCGTGATCGGATCGGGAATCGGCGGGCTGCCCGGCATCGAGGAGCAGCATGACGATTTCCTGAAAGGCGGGCCGCGCAAGATCTCGCCGTTTTTCGTTCCGGGCAGCATCATCAATTTGATCGCGGGCCAGTTGTCGATCATGTTCGGTCTCAAGGGACCGAATCTCGCGATCGCGACCGCATGCACGACCTCGAACCACTGCATCGGTGAAGGCGGGCGGCTCATCGAGTACGGCGACGCCGACGTAATCGTTGCAGGCGGCGCGGAGGCCACGATCTCACCGCTTGGGCTGGGCGGATTCGCCGCGATGCGGGCGTTGTCGACGCGGAACGACAATCCGGCGGGCGCGAGTCGACCGTGGGACAAGGATCGCGACGGATTCGTACTTGGCGAAGGGGCCGGTATCGTCGTCCTGGAAGAGTTCGAGCACGCGAAGAAACGCGGCGCACGCATCTACGCGGAGCTGGTCGGATACGGCATGAGCGCCGACGCGCATCACATGACGGCGCCTTGCGAAGATGGTGAAGGCGCGGCGCGCTGCATGCGAAACGCGCTTCGCAATGGGCGACTCAATCCCGAAGATATCGATTACATCAACGCCCACGGCACCTCGACCCCGCTTGGCGATATTGCCGAGACCGTGGCAGTCAAGGGTTGTTTCGGCGAGCACGCGAAGCGTGTTGCGATCAGCTCGACCAAGTCGATGACAGGACACCTGCTTGGCGCGGCGGGTGGCATCGAAGCGGTTTTCTCGGCGCTGGCCCTTCATCATCAAGTAGCGCCGCCGACGGCCAATCTGGATAATCAGGATCCCGCGTGTGATCTGGACTACATTCCGCGCGTGGCGCGCGCAATGCCCATTCGCGCGGCGATGTCCAATTCATTCGGATTTGGCGGCACCAACGGTACGCTTATTTTCACCCGGGTTTGAGCGCACCCTCGGTTCGCGTATCCCTTAAGCCCGGCTTGTGGGCATCCACGGCCCTGCTCGTCGTGCATGGGTTGGCTGCCTTCGCTGCATTGTCCCTGCCGGGATTCGCGGTTCCGCTCGCATTGGCCGGGATCATCATGTCGGCCGGCACCTGCATCGCACCATTGGTCTCGCGAAAGAATTTCTTCGGCGGTACGCTCACATTGAACGAGGACGGCTCGATCCTCGGACACGACGTGAACGATCAACCCATCCCGCTCGAACTGGCATCGCATCGAATTCTTGCGCCTGGATTCGTCGTCATGGCGCTTCGCCCGGTCCATACCCGGCGCGCTACGCCAATCCCGCTCTTTGCCTGGGATCAAGACGAAGAGCCTCTCCGACAACTGCGCCTTTGGCTCCAGTGGCGGTCCAACCCGCGGGGGCATGAATGAGGCGCACCCAGATACGTGAATCGGAAAAGGACGAATTTTTCGGGCAATATCCGGGTGTGGCAATGAACTTGGGCCGAACATTCCGGTCACACACGCGAGTAGTGCGATGGGAACAGGCGCTGCGGGGGCGCATCGTGTCGGCCGGGCAGGCAATTGGGGATTGAAGGCCCGGCATGAGCGAGCGCGATTTGGATCAGGCGCTGGTCGAGCGCGTGCAGCGTGGCGACAAGTCGGCGTTCGACCTGCTCGTCTCGAAGTATCAGCGCAAGCTGTCGCGTCTGGTCGCGCGACTGGTACGTGATCCGGGCGAAGTCGAGGATGTCACGCAGGAGGCCTTCATCAAGGCCTATCGTGCGCTGCCTTCATTTCGAGGCGACAGTGCCTTCTATACTTGGCTCTATCGCATCGGCATCAACACGGCCAAGAACTACCTGGTCGCGGCGGGACGGCGACCGCCGACGGCAACGGAGCACGACGCCGACGAAGCTGAGAATTTTGAGGACGGGGAGCGGTTGCGTGATATCAACACACCCGAAAGCGTGCTGATGTCACGGCAGATCGCGGACACGGTGAACCAAGCGATGTCCGCGCTGCCAGAGGATTTGCGGTCGGCCATTGCGTTACGTGAAATCGAGGGAATGAGCTACGAGGAGATTGCAGCGGTCATGGATTGCCCGATCGGAACGGTCCGTTCGCGCATTTTCAGAGCCCGTGAAGCAATCGCAGAGAAGCTTCGGCCCCTCCTCGATACCGGCAAGGACAAGAGGTGGTGATCGATGAGCGAGAGAATTTCATCTCTGATTGACGGCGAGCTCGGCAGCGACGCCGAAATCGATCAGGTACTGCGCGAATTGGGCGAGCACGCGCCCCATCGCGAGGAATGGAACACCTATCACCTGATCGGCGATGCACTTCGCGCCACGCACGGCGCAGGAGGGCTTTCACGTGAGGGTTTTTCGAAGCGCCTTGCGGCTGAGCCGACCGTGCTCGCGCCGCGGCGGAAGCCCGCTCCAAGCGCGCGTCCGATGCGCTGGTCACTGCCGATCGCGGCGAGTATCGCCGCGGTCGTTTTTGTCGGCTGGTTCGCCAGTTCAATGTTCGAATCCCCCGGTCAGGCGAGTCCGCTAGCCGGATCCATGGCGCGACCTTCGCTTGTGTCGACCCAGGCAGGGGGCAAATCGTCGCCTTCCCAGTCAGGATTTCTCTCTACCCAACAACAGGTGCCGGTGCTATCGGCTGCGACACCGCCCTCGGTTGCTGTCCCTCTTTTTATAAGGCCGGACGGCATGTTGCTGCCACCAGCACAAGGTGTCGCGGCGGCGGGCGCGGATGCCCTATTGGACGACTACGTTTGGGCGCACCAACGGTATTCGCCGGCATCGCTCATGCATGATGTCGCGCCGTATGTCCGTCTCGTTTCGGGGCGCGGGGCAGGGCAATGAAGCGATTGGCCGTCGCACTGCTCGCCGGCGCGCATTGTTCGCTCGCATTCGCACAGACGCAGGATGACGCGCTCGCTTGGCTTGAGTCGATCTATCAGGCGACCCGCCGGCTCAATTACGCAGGCGTGTTCACCTACAAGAATGGCCGGGAGGTAGAGACCGCCCGGATCATCCACATCGTTGATGGCGCGAACGTGCATGAACGCATCGAAGTTCTGGATGGCCCGCTGCGCGAAATTATTCGTTCCAACGACGAAGTGCGGTGCTATACGCCGGCCACGATGACCGTCAAGATCGAGAAGAATCTCGGCGATCGCCCATTGCTGCCGGTGCTGCCGGGAAACTTCAAGGGCATTGCCGACAACTATCGGATGCGCCTGGCGGGGGTCGACCGCGTTGCCGGCAACGACTGCCAGTCGCTGGTGCTGGAGCCAAGAGATGCGCTTCGATACGGACACCAACTGTGCGCGGATGTTCGAACGCGCATGGTGCTGAAAGCGCAGACCCTTGATTCCGCCCAGGAGCCGATGGAAGGATTCGCGTTTACCCAGATTGAATTCGGCGGAGCGATCCCACGGGAATGGTTGCGCCCGCGCTTTGCGAGCTTGTCCCGGGATTGGCGGGTCGAGGAAACCGATGCGGTCGCGGTGGTCGCGGCAAGCTCCGCGTGGACGCTTCAGAATCCGCCGTCCGGGTTTCAGCGGCTTGCCGAGTTGAAGCGTCGCTTCCGCAGTGCGCCCGATGTCAGCCAGATCGTATTGAGCGATGGATTATCGGCCGTGTCGGTGTTCATCGAGCCTGTGCAAGGCCGGCAGCCGCCGCCCTCCCTTGGTGCCTCGCGGCGGGGGGCGCTTCATGCCTTCACCCGCAAGATCGATGAACATCTCGTCACCGCCGTGGGCGATGCGCCCGCCGAATGCGTGCAAACCATCGCGAACGGCGTCCGGTTTCGCGGGTCCCAATAGCCAGCGGCGGAAACTAGCGGTATTCTTGTCGGAACCCCGGCCGCCCATGTAGTATTTTCAAGCGAGCGAGGCGCGTGCTCCGCTATTGCCAACTTCCCGGGCCGCGTCCGTTCTTCCGGCCTAGAATAGCGTAGTGCCCGAGGCGGGTTCCATTCGCGCCACCCGTATCAGGCAGCGGCCTCACCGTATAGCCTCCTCCTCACCAATCCACGTCCCAATAAACCGCGCAGGCCACCATGTTCCTTTCCCGCATCGCCACTGGACTCCTTACGAGCGCCGCCTTGACGCTTCTCGCTCCGGCCGCGTCGTTCGCGCAGTCGCGAGAGTTGCCGGATTTCACCAGGCTGGTCGAGGAGAACGGGGCGTCGGTCGTCAACATCAGCTCCTCGCAGGGCCGCCCGGCGCGGCCGCAGCAACAACAGCCGCAGGCGCCCGGACAGGGCGGCGGCGGCGGGCCGCAGTTGGAGGAGGACGATCCGTTCTATGAGTTTTTCCGGCGTTTCGCGCCACGTCCCCAGCAGCCCGGACCAGGCCAGCCTCCGGGCCCGCGGTTCGAGCAGAATTCGCTTGGTTCGGGCTTCATCGTGTCGACCGACGGATACATCCTGACCAATGCGCATGTCGTCGAGAACGCCGATGAAATTACGGTCAAGCTGAACGACAAGCGCGAATTCAAGGCGAAAGTGATCGGTACCGATCGGCGCACGGATGTCGGCCTCATCAAGATCGACGCCACGGGGTTGCCGATGGTCCGCCTTGGCGATGCCAACAAGCTCAAAGTGGGGGAATGGGTTCTTGCGATCGGCTCGCCGTTCGGCTTCGAGAACACGGTGACCGCGGGGATCGTGAGCGCGAAAGGGCGCGCATTGCCTTCTGAGAATTTCGTTCCCTTCATTCAGACCGACGTCGCGATCAATCCCGGCAATTCCGGCGGACCGCTGTTCAACATGCGCGGCGAGGTGATCGGCATCAACGCACAGATCTACAGTCGTACCGGCGGGTTCATGGGCCTGTCGTTCGCGATCCCGATCGACGTTGCGATGGATATCCAGCAGCAGTTGCGTACGACCGGGCGCGTGAGTCGCGGTCGCATCGGCGTCGTGATCCAGGAAGTGTCGAAAGAGTTGGCGGATTCGTTCGGCCTGCCGAAACCCGTTGGGGCGCTGGTGAACTCGATCGAAAAAGGCGGTCCCGCCGAAAAGGCCGGCGTTGAAACGGGCGACATCATCACCCGGTTCGATGGCAAACCGGTCAACAGTTCGAGCGACCTGCCGCGAATCGTCGGATCAACCCGACCAGGTACGAAAGCCTCGATGCAGATTTGGCGTAAGGGCGGGAGCAAGGATCTCGCCGTTACCGTCGGCGAGTTGCCGGATGATCGCGTTGCGCTACGCGCGCCGAAACCCAAACCACAGGCTGAAGTCGCCGCCAATCGACTGGGTCTGGTCGTGAGTGACCTTACGGCCGAGCAACGGACGAAATTGAACTTGCAGGCGGGTGTTGCCGTCGATGAGGTTCGTGGCCCGCCGCGTGGCGATGTCCGTGGGGGGGATGTCATCGTCGCGGTCACGGCGCGTGGGGTCACGACCGAATTGAAAACCGTCGCCGATTTGAACAAGCTTCTCGCCTCCACGGACAAGACGATCACGATCACCTTGCAGATCAGGCGTGGCGAGTCGAACATCTTCGCGACGATCCGTGGTGAAACCGGCGGTGGTTGAGTGGGGCCGCGACCCGTGGCGGCCTTGACTCTAATCATTCGAACGTATTGCCACCTGTGCGACGACATGGCGGTGGCATTGGAGCCGCTGCTCCGTGAGTTCAGTGCCACGGTTAAACTCGTGGACGTTGATCGCGACCCGTTGCTCGAGGAAAAATACGGCATGCGCGTGCCTGTTCTGCTTCACGCGGAAAACGAGCTCTGCCATTACTTCCTCGATCGCGCCAGCGTGCGAGACTATCTCGCGCGGTTAGGATAAACTCCTTCGATTTTTCGCCGCGTCGCCAAGGGGTTATCACCGGCCACCGGTAAGGCGCCCCTTCACTGGCAGCTATGCAGCACATTCGCAATTTTTCGATTATTGCCCACATCGACCACGGGAAGTCCACGCTTGCGGATCGCTTCATCGAACGCTGCGGGGGATTGTCGCAGCGCGAAATGGGACATCAGGTGCTCGACTCGATGGATCTCGAGCGTGAGCGGGGCATCACCATCAAGGCCCAGACGGCATCGCTCAGCTACCGCGCGCGCGACGGCCAAGTCTACAACCTCAATCTGATCGATACACCCGGGCACGTCGACTTTTCCTATGAGGTTTCGCGTTCGCTCGCGGCCTGCGAGGGCGCGCTCCTTGTCGTCGATGCAAGCCAGGGCGTCGAAGCGCAGACGGTCGCCAATTGCTATACGGCGATCGAACAAGGCGTCGATGTGGTGCCGGTCCTCAACAAGATCGATCTTCCTTCGGCCGACCCCGAGCAGTCGATCAAGGAGATCGAGGACGTTATCGGCATCGATGCCAAGGACGCGATTCGCGCAAGCGCGAAGACGGGCGAGGGGATCGAAGATATTCTCGAGGCGGTCATCGCACGAATTCCCGCGCCGCGGGGCGATCCGAACGCCCCACTCACGGCATTGATCATCGACTCATGGTTCGATAACTATGTGGGCGTGGTCATGCTGGTCCGCGTGGTGGACGGCGTGGTCCGCCCGAAAGACCGTATCCTCCTCATGTCCACGGGCGGAAATTTTCTTTGCGAGCAGGTCGGGGTCTTCACCCCGAAGTCCCTCGGGCGTGACCAGTTGTCCGCGGGTGAAGTCGGTTTCGTGATCGCGGGCATCAAGGAGCTGCAAGCCGCGCGGGTCGGGGACACGATCACGCGCGTCGACCGTCCCGCGGCCACCGCCTTGCCCGGATTCAAGGAGATCAAGCCGCAGGTATTCGCCGGCCTCTATCCGGTGGAAGCGAATCAGTACGAAGGACTGCGCGACGCGCTCCAGAAACTCAAACTGAATGATTCGTCGCTTCAATTCGAACCTGAGGTGTCGCACGCTTTGGGTTTTGGATTCCGCTGCGGATTTCTCGGGCTTCTCCATATGGATATCGTTCAGGAGCGGCTCGAGCGCGAGTACGACATTGATCTCATCACGACGGCGCCAACAGTCGTCTATGAGGTGCTGCTGCGAGACGGATCCATCGCCCGGGTGGAAAACCCCGCGAAGATGCCCGACCCGGCCAAGGTCGAAGAGATCCGCGAGCCGATCATCACGACAACGATCTTTGTTCCGCAGGAATATGTGGGCGCGATCATGACGCTCTGCACGCAAAAGCGCGGCTCGCAACGCGACATTCAATACGTCGGTCGCCAGGTGATGCTCACCTATGACATGCCGCTCAACGAAGTTGTCATGGATTTTTTCGACAAGCTGAAATCGGCGAGCCGGGGCTACGCATCGCTCGATTACGAGTTCAAGGAATTTCGCGCCGCCGACATGGTGAAGCGCGACATCCTCATCAACAGCGACAAGATCGATGCGCTCTCATTGATGGTGCACCGCTCGAGCTCGCAGTGGCGCGGGCGTGATCTGGTAGCGCGCATGCGAGCGCTCATTCCACGCCAGATGTTCGATGTGGCAGTCCAGGCCGCGGTGGGCGCGCATATCATCGCCCGGGAAACGGTCAAGGCACTGCGCAAGAACGTTCTTGCCAAGTGTTATGGCGGTGACATCACGCGCAAGAAGAAACTTCTGGAGAAGCAGAAAGCAGGCAAGAAGCGCATGAAGCAGGTGGGCTCGGTCGAGATTCCACAGGAAGCGTTCCTCGCTATTCTTCAGGTTGAAAGCAAGTAGCCCGGCATCCCGATCACAAATGTCAGTGGTATCAGAACGCACGCCATGAACTTCGCCCTCATACTTTTTGTCCTGCTGGTGATCACCGGTCTCGTGACCTGGATCGACTACCGATATCTGGCACCTCGTCGCACCAAATCCGTCATGGCAGGAGAAGAAGCGGCAGGATCCGAACGGGGTATGGGTGCGGCCGTGGCCGACGGTGGGGCACGAACAGCGGCGAATCCTGAAAAGGCCCCGCGTGCCTACCGCGAGCCCTGGTGGGTCGAGTATTCGAAGAGTTTTTTTCCGGTCATTCTCATCGTATTTCTGTTGCGATCGTTTCTCGTCGAACCCTTCAAGATCCCATCGGGGTCGATGCTGCCGACCCTGATCGTCGGGGATTTCATTCTGGTGAACAAGTTTACCTACGGCATCCGCCTGCCGATCGTGAATCAGAAGCTGATCAACATCGGCACGCCCGACCGGGGCGATGTCATGGTCTTCCGCTATCCAAGAGACCCGAGTGTCGACTATATCAAGCGCGTCGTTGCGTTGCCTGGAGACCGGATCGAATACCGCAACAAGCGGCTATCCATCAATGGAACAGAGGCGCCTCGCGAGTCGGCGGGCGAATTCTCGAACCGACGGCAGGTGAGCTTCGTGAAGCAGTTCAGCGAGACGCTCGGGGACCGATCGCATCTCATGCTGATTGAGGACGATGCACCGCCGATGGTCGGCGCACCGGAAAGTTTTCCGCACCGTGAAAATTGCAACTACTCCCGCGAGGGCGTTACGTGTACCGTGCCAGCGGGTCACTATTTCGTCATGGGTGACAATCGCGACAACAGCCAGGACAGTCGGGTCTGGGGCTTCGTGCCTGATGAGAACATCGTGGGGCGCGCATTTTTCATCTGGTTCAATTTCGGGGAGCTGACTAGGTTCGGCGGCTTCCGGTAGGAGGCATCCAATGGTTCGTTCCCCGGTAGGTCGTCAGCGCGGTATCACGATCACCTCGTTGGTGATCGGCTTGGCATTCGTCGGGATCGTGGCGGTATTCTTTATCAAGGTGAGCCCGGTCTGGATCGAGTACTACAACATCCGTCAAGCGATCGCGGGCATGGAGAAAGCAGGGGATCTCGCGAAGCCGATGCCCGCCGTGCGTGAGTCGTTCGATAAGCGCGCGGAGGTCGGATACATCACCGCCCTTCGCGGGCAGGATCTCGACCTTTCCAAAACCGGAAGCGGCTTCAGCGTGGCATTCAGCTATCGGAAGGAAATTCCGATCGTCGCCAATATGAGCGTGGTTTTCGATTTCCAGGGTTCAACCGGCGCGGCGCCATCCCGCAAGCGGGCCGGCGTGGACTAAAATGCGGGATGCAAGGCATCCCTCTCTTCGAACACAAACTCGGTTATAGCTTTACCGACAAAGCCCTGCTCAACCAGGGACTGACGCACCGCAGCTTCGGGTCGCCCCACAACGAGCGTCTTGAGTTCCTGGGCGATGGCATCCTCAACTGCCTGATCGCCATCGAGCTTTACATCCGGTTTCCGCGTTTGCGCGAGGGCGAGCTCTCGCGCCTGCGCGCGCACCTCGTGCGCGAGGCCACCTTGCACGAGATCGCGCAATCCCTCCAGATCGGTGATTTGGTTCTTCTGGGTGAAGGCGAGCTGAAGAGCGGGGGATTCACTCGTCCATCGATCCTTGCCGATGCGTTTGAAGGTGTGATCGGTGCGGTCTTTCTCGACGGCGGATTCGACGCGGCACGCGCGGTGGTCGCGCATCTGTTCGATACGCTGCTTGGCGGGCTCGATGAGCTGGCGCACGTCAAGGACCCGAAAACCGAATTGCAGGAAATCCTCCAGGGCCGGCGCGCGCCGCTGCCCGTCTATGAAGTGCAGGCGACAACCGGCGCGGCCCACAATCAGATCTTCGAGGTGCGCTGCGTTATCGAAAGCCTGGCGATCGAAACGTCGGGCCGCGGTTCCAGCCGGCGCCTTGCCGAGCAGGCCGCCGCACGGGAAGCGCTCGAAAAGGTACGGACGTGACCACGCGTTGCGGCACGATCGCCATTATCGGGCGGCCGAATGTAGGCAAGTCGACCCTGCTCAACCGTATCGTCGGCACAAAGGTGAGCATCACCTCGAGCAAGCCGCAGACGACACGTCATAGCGTGCGCGGCATCCGAACCCAGGACGACACCCAATTCATATTCGTCGACACGCCGGGATTCCAAGAGCGTCATGGTGGTTCGCTCAACCGGGCATTGAATCGCGCGGTACGGCGCGCGGTCGATGGCGTTGATGTCGCATTGCTCGTCATCGCGGCCGGAAGCATCTCGCCGGAAGACGAGCGCGCGTTCGAGGAGATTCCCGATACCATCGTGCGCATCATCGTCGCCAACAAGAGCGATCGCGTGGCCGGTCCCACCGAGATGCTGCCCTTTCTTGCGCGCGCCGGTAAGCGGTTCGGCGGCCTCGATATCGTTCCAACGAGCGCGCAAGGCGGGCGCAACATCGATACGCTGCTTGCCATCATTGCCAAGCACTTGCCCGAACAGCCGTTCATGTTCGATGCGGACGACATCACCGATCGCGATGAGCGATTCCTCGCCGCGGAGGCGATTCGGGAAAAGCTCTTTCGCACGCTTGGTGATGAGATTCCCTACGCGTCGGTAGTGGGAATCGAATCCTTTCAGGTTGAAGGCACACTGCGCCGCATCCAGGCCGTCATCTATGTCGATCGCGAGAGCCACAAGGGCATCATCGTGGGCGCGGGCGGCGGCAAGCTGAAGGCCATGGCGAGCAGCGCCCGGCGTGACCTCGAGAAGCTGTTCGGCGGCAAGGTCCATCTCGATGTGTGGGTCAAGGCCCGGCACGGATGGGCCGACAATCCCACCGATATGCGCCGATTCGGGCTGGAGGAATAGGATGGCCGGGCGTCCACGCGCGGACCTGCAACCCGCCTTCGTTCTGCACACCTATCCGTATTCGGAAACAAGTCTGCTGGCTGATGCGTTCGTGCGAGGCGCCGGGCGCGTCGTGTTGCTTGCCAAGGGCGCGCGGCGGCCGCGTTCGATCGTTCGGGGCCTGCTCGTCTCATTCCAGCCGGTGGCGTTGGCCTGGACTGGGAAGGGCGAGGTTCGAACGTTAACCCGCATCGAGTGGGTCGGCGGCATGCCCTTGCCGCGCGGAGAAAACCTGCTGTGCGGCTTTTACTTGAATGAGCTGCTCATGCGTACGATTGCCCGCGACGACCCGCATGACGTCCTGTTCGAGCATTACACCCATGCGCTCGATGATCTTGCGCGTGGCGAGCAAGCCGCGCCCGCGCTTCGTTCGTTCGAGAAGCGCCTCCTGCAGGAGCTTGGCTACGCGATGACGCTTTCCAAAACCGCGGAAGGAGAGACGATCGATCCCGGTGATCTTTATACTTATCTTCCGGATCGCGGCGCGGTGCGAATTCCGCGTGACCGGGACAACGTCGTGCGGGTCCACGGGAAGACGCTGCTCGATCTGGACGACGACGACTTCACCGATGTTCGCACGCAGCTCGAGGCCAAGCACCTGATGCGCCATCTTATCAATCACCGCCTGGACAATCGGCCGTTGCTCAGCCGGCAGGTATTTCGGGATATGCAAAATCCATGATCGAGCTCGGCGTCAATATCGATCACGTCGCGACCATTCGCCAGGCGCGACGGACCTACGAGCCGGACCCGGTGTGGGCCGCGGTCGAGGCGCATCTTGGCGGCGCCGATGGCATCACGGTGCATCTGCGCGAGGATCGCCGGCATATCCAGGACGAAGATGTCCGCCGGCTGCGCGAACTCGTGCACATCAAGCTGAATCTGGAGATGGCTGCCTCCGACGAGATGATCGATATCGCTTGCCGCGTGAAACCGGAAATGGCGATGCTCGTGCCCGAAGGTCGCCTTGAAGTCACGACAGAAGGTGGCCTCGATGTCGCCGGAGACGAGGCGCGCATCGCCTCGGCGGTGCGCCGCCTGAGCGCGGCGGGCATCATTGTGAGCGTGTTCATCGACGCTGATCTGGCGCAGGTCGAGGCCGCCGCGAAAGTCGGCGCGAAGGTCTGCGAAATTCATACCGGGCCCTACGCCCATGCGTTCCATGCGCGAGGGCGCGATGCCGATAGTCCCGCGGTGGTGGGCGAGATCGAACGGATCCGCGCCGCGGGCGTGGCGATCCGCAATCTTGGCATGCGATTCAATGCAGGCCATGCGCTCAACTACTTCAATGTCCAGCCGATCGCGGGACTGCAGGGTGTGCGTGAATTGCACATCGGCCATGCCATCGTCAGTCGTGCGGTATTCGTCGGGATGCGGGAAGCGGTACGGGAGATGAAGTCGCTCCTGCGCGAAGGCGCCGCGCAATCCCGATGATCATCGGCATCGGCACCGACCTTTGCGAGATCGGACGCATCGAGCAGGCTCTGGCGCGCCACGGTGAGCGCTTCGCGCGGCGGGTGCTCGTCGAGCCGGAGTTCCAACGCTACTTGCAACACCGCAAGGCCGCCGCTTATCTGGCGAAACGTTTCGCCGCCAAGGAGGCGCTCTCCAAGGCGCTTGGCACCGGGATTCGCGCGCCGATGAGCTGGCAGAATGTCGGCGTGCTCAACCGCAAATCCGGTGCGCCGTATTTCGATTTGTCCGAGGCACTCGGTGCGCTGGTCGCGAGTCGCGGCATCCGCACCGTTCACCTAACCATTACCGACGAACGCGCGATGGCCTGTGCGTTCGTCATCCTCGAAGGATAACCAGGGCACGATGAATCCGATCGCAATGCCGCTTGGACCCGTCATGATCGACGTGGCCGGTACGACGTTGACACCGGCCGAGCGGGAGATGCTGTGTCATCCCGCGGTTGGGGGAGTGATCCTCTTTCAACGAAACTTCGAGACGCCGCATCTTCTTCGCGCGCTGACCGGCGACATTCATGGGCTTCGCGACCCGCAACTGCTGATCGCCGTCGATCATGAGGGCGGGCGGGTGCAGCGTTTCCAGCTCGGCTTTACGCGCATTCCGCCGATGCGTGAATTGGGGGCGCTGCATGCGGAGTCTCCCGGTATCGCGGGGGATGTCGCGCAGGCAATCGGCATCATCATGGCGCACGAGCTCGTAAGCCACGGCGTGGACCTCACATTCGCCCCCGTCCTCGACATCGACTTCGGCGGATCGAGCGTGATCGGCGATCGTGCTTTTGATCGTTCGCCGCAGGTGGTTGCGGAGCTCGCCGCGCGCCTGGTGTCCGGCATGCGGATGGCGGGCATGGGGGCGGTTGGCAAGCATTTTCCCGGACACGGCTTCGTGCGCGGGGATTCCCATCACGAGGTGCCCGTGGATGAGCGCCCCTACGATCGGATCTACGAAGAAGACCTTTGGCCGTATCGAACCGCCATCCCAAGCGGCCTGGCCGGAGTCATGCCGGCGCATGTGATCTATCGATCGGTCGATGCGCGACCCGCGGGATTCTCGAGCTACTGGCTGCAGAACGTGTTGCGCGGCGAACTCGGCTTTCGCGGCATCGTATTCAGTGACGATCTGTCGATGGAAGGCGCGGCGGTGGCCGGAGGAATCGTGGATCGCGCGAATGCTGCATTCACCGCGGGCTGCGATATGGTCCTGGTCTGCAACGCACCCACCGCCGCGGGCACGCTACTTGGCGAGCTTCGGAATCCGGGTCTGGCACAGGAGAAAATCGATCTGGTCCGGCCACGCATGCATGCCGGATCGCGATTGCACGCCGATGCGGACTACTTGGTCGCGCGCAGAACCTACGCATCGAAATTCAGCGCCTAATGCGGTGCGCGGCGCGCGACAACAACGGTGCGCGGCGCGCGACAACAACGGTGCGCGGCACGCGATAAAGCGCCAAGCGCTTCGCTTGCGACGCTAGAATAGCGGTTCCACGCCACTGAATATCCGCCACCGGGTCTCTCGTGTCGACGCCCTCCGCAAGCATGGCATTTGACAGCGCGACCTTGATCGCTACGCTTCCCGATCGGCCGGGCGTCTATCGCATGCTCAATCCCCGCGGCGAGGTGTTGTACGTCGGCAAGGCGAGGGAACTCAAGAAGCGGGTGTCGTCGTACTTTCAGAAGAGCGATCTCGGCCCGCGTATTCGCATGATGGTCGATCAGATCGCGGCGGTCGAGATCACCGTCACCCGCTCCGAGGGCGAGGCGCTCATCCTCGAGAACAATCTGATCAAGTCGCTCGCTCCCCGCTACAACATCCTTTTTCGCGACGACAAGTCCTATCCCTATCTGGTGGCGAGTGGTCAGACCTTCTCGCGCATCGGCTTTCATCGCGGGGCGCTGGATCGCGCCAACGACTATTTTGGTCCCTATCCGAACGCATGGGCGGTGCGTGAAAGCATTCATCTCCTGCAAAAGGTTTTTCGACTGCGCACCTGCGAGGATTCGGTCTTCAGCAATCGCTCGCGGCCTTGTCTCCTGCATCAGATCAAGCGGTGCTCGGCACCTTGCGTCGGCGCCATCACCCCCGACGCTTATGCCATCGACCTTGCGAATGCGAAACTATTTCTACGCGGCAAGGAAGACGACGTGCTGCGGGTTCTGGGCGAGCGCATGCAGGCGGCGTCCGAGCGCCTCGAATTCGAAGAAGCGGCGATCGTGCGCGACCAGATTCGTACCTTGTCCCGCATGCAGCAGCGCCAGTTCGTCGATACGACCACCGCGCTCGATGCGGACGCGATTGCCTGTGCGCAGTCAAACGGCATGACTTGCGTGAATCTCGTGATGGTGAGGAACGGCCGATATCTTGGTGACAAGAGTTTTTTTCCGCAGCATGCCGACGATCGCGTGGAGAGCGAGATACTTGGCGCTTTTGCCGGGCAACACTATGCGCAGGCGCCGATCCCGCCGTTGATTCTCATGAGCGCGGAGCCCGAAACGGATGACCTCACGCCGATTCTCGCGGCGCATGCGGGGCATCCGGTCTTGATTGCGAGCCGCGTCACGGCGGAACGCAAAGTCTGGCTCGAGATGGCCGGGCGTAACGCCGCGCAAGCCTTGGCCCAGCGCCTCCTTGAGCACGGGACGCAGGAAGGCCGCATGGTCGCCCTCCGGGACGCGCTCGATCTGGCCGAGCACGCGCAAAGAATTGAATGCTTCGATGTAAGCCACACGCAAGGCGAAGCGACCGTCGCGTCGTGCGTGGTCTACGACAAACTGGCGATGCGCAATGGCGAATATCGGCGCTATAACATCAATGGCATCGAGCCCGGTGACGATTACGCGGCCATGCGACAGGTGTTGACCCGGCGCTACGAAAAGGTGTCGCGCGGGGAAGGCGTGGTTCCCGATCTGATTCTTGTCGACGGCGGCAAGGGTCAGTTGAATATCGCGCGGGAAGTGCTGGCCGAGCTGGGGTTGAGCGATATTCCGCTGGTTGGCGTGGCAAAGGGGCCGGAACGCAAACCGGGTATGGAAGAGCTTATCGTCAATGGTCGGATCGACGGCATGATGCTTCCGCCGGAATCGCCCGCGCTCCATTTGATCCAGCAGATTCGGGATGAGGCCCACCGGTTCGCGATTACAGGACATCGCGCCAAGCGTGCCAAAGCACGCACAACGTCCACGCTCGAGGATATTCCAGGGGTAGGATCCAAGCGGCGCCGACAACTGCTGGAAAAATTCGGTGGCCTGCGCGGTGTGGCGTCGGCGAGCATCGATGACCTGGCGAATGTCGAGGGCATCAACCGAAAGCTCGCCGAGCGTATTTATCAGAATTTGCATTGAGCCGAACCGCATCGAGTCGAACCTAATGATCCCAAATTTGCCGATTGCGCTTACATGGCTGCGGATTCTCTTCATTCCGCTGATCGTGGGGGTTTTCTATGTGCCCGACACCTGGCTCACGCCGCAAGGCAAGAATCTGACCGCGACCATTCTCTTCGTGATCGCGGCGCTGACCGACTGGCTGGACGGATACCTCGCCCGGCAGCTCAATCAGACCTCGGCGTTCGGGGCGTTTCTGGATCCGGTCGCGGACAAATTGATGGTGGCGGCGGCCTTGATCGTACTGGTCGAGCACGGGCGCACCGAGGCGTGGGTCGCATGCGTCATCATCGGCCGGGAAATCGCGATCTCGGCGTTGCGTGAATGGATGGCAAAAGTGGGCGCCAAACGCGGCGTCACGGTCAATTTTCTCGGGAAATTCAAGACCGTGGCGCAAATGGTCTCGATCCCGATGCTGCTCTATCATGCGCCGCTGCACGATCTTTTCCAGACCCAACAGATCGGCACCTGGTTGATGTACGCCGCCGCGTTTCTCACCCTGGCATCGATGCTTTACTACCTCAAGCTTGCAATGCCGGAGCTGCGGGGGCGGTAGCACCGGATTATCGCGCCAGGCGAGGCTGCGGCAGGCAATCGATCACGGCACTTGAAGTGGGCTTGCCTCCCCCGCTATAATCCGCCCTCGCTGCGGGAATAGCTCAGTTGGTAGAGCGCAACCTTGCCAAGGTTGAGGTCGTGAGTTCGAGACTCATTTCCCGCTCCAGA
>JBJXGX010000257.1:0-38147 GCA_046160305.1 Burkholderiales bacterium | reverse complement strand
TCGCGAGGTCGGGCGAGATGATTGGTCGGTCTACCTGTTGGATGATTCGCGCGGCATTCGGCTTCAGCTCGACTTGTACACGCGCAAGGTCAACCACAGATATCGCGACAATGACCCGTACACGCCCCTCTATAGTATCGTGATGGCCAAGTAGACACATGGCAATTGGTTGGTATCCCGGTCACATGGTCACGGCCCGCAAGGACGCGGCCAAGGCCATGGCCCGCGTCGATCTCGTGATCGAAATCATCGATGCACGCCTGCCCGCGGCAAGCAGCAATCCGATGATCAACGAGTTGCGCCTGCATCGCCAGCGTCCATGCCTCAAGGTCCTGAACAAGGCGGATCTTGCCGATCCGTCCGCGACGGCCGCGTGGCTGCGCGTGCTTGGCGCGCAGAAAGATACGAAAGCCGTAGCCGTCTCGTGCAAGCGCGCCGCTGACATCGCGAAAATTCCGGCGCATGCGGCGAGCCTGGTGCCGCATCGCGATAGCCTCTTGAAGCCGGTGCGCGCGATGGTGATGGGCATTCCGAATGTGGGCAAATCCACATTCATCAATGCGCTGCTCAAGCGCAGGGTCGCGGTCGTCGGCGACGAGCCGGGCGTGACCAAGAATCAGGCGCGTTATGAGGTGAGCGATCGGTTCGAATTGATCGACACACCAGGCTTGATGTGGCCCGCGATCGCACAGGCAACAGACGGCCTCATGCTTGCGGCAAGCCATTCGGTCGGCACCAACGCCTACATCGATCAAGAGGTCGCAACCTTTCTAGCGGCGAACCTGCTGGCGCGGTACCCCAAGCAGCTCACCGATCGCTATGCGTTCGACACCGCATCGCTCGATGGACCGGCCGTCATCGAAGCCATTGCAAAGCGGCGCGGCTATCGTGCGCGTGGCGGAGAGCTCGATCTCGAGCGGGCGGCGCGTACGCTCCTCGATGATTATCGGAGCGGCGTGCTCGGCCGCATCAGTCTGGAAACGCCGCAGACGCGCGCGGCGCTCCCAGGAATCTGCGCGGCGGACCGCGCAGATTCCTGATGTTCAATGATGATGCGTTAATTTCCAAGGAAGGAACAACCATGAAACTCTACGGCTACTGGCGTTCGCAGGCGACGTTTCGGGTACGCGTCGCGATGAATATCAAGGGGATTCCGCCCACTGACGACGAAGCGCTCGACCTTGCCAAGGGTGAGCAATTCAACGATGCGTATCGCAAGATCAATCCGCTTGCGGTGGTGCCCACCTTGATTACCGACAACGGATCGGCGCTCACGCAGTCGATGGCGATCATGGAATACCTCGAGGAGACGCATCCCAATCCGCCGCTCTTGCCGCGCGATCCGCTTGATCGTGCGCGCGTTCGGGCGCTCGCGATGGTGCCGATCGCCGAGATCCATCCGCTCATGGTGCCGCGCGTTCGCAACTACGTCGAGAAAGACCTGAAGCTGGGCGAAGCGGTACGCGTCGAATGGACCCGGCATTGGGTAGGGCTCGGCCTGGAAGCCATCGAAGCAATGCTTGCCCACGACAAGCGCACCGGCCGGTTCTGCCACGGCGACACCCCGACCATGGCCGATATTTGTCTCGCGGGGCAGGTGATCGGTGCGCAGAATTCCGACTGCGATGTGAAGCCTTATCCGACCGTGCTACGGATCCACGCGGCGTGCATGGCGCTCGATGCGTTCGCATCGGCGCATCCACGCAAGCGGCCGGATGCGCCGAAGTAGGCACCGTTGGCCGTGCATGGTTTGTCGCGCCACGCACTTGGCGAGATACTGTTAGATCATGAGAATTCGCGCACTTGATTTATTTAGCGGGGCGGGCGGCAGCAGTTGGGGTGCACGCGAAGCGGGTGTTGAAATCGTCGCTGCGTTTGACCTCTGGCCGCTTGCCGGCGAAACGCACGACGCCAACTTCCCCGAAGCCGAATTCATCCTTGGCCGATTGGAGGAAATGGATCTAGGTGCATTGGTAAAGCGGCTTGGCCCAATCGACCTCATCCTCGCCTCCCCCGAATGTACCAACCACAGCCCGGCAAAGGGAAACAAGCCGCGTTGCGAGCAGAGCAAGGACACGGCGTTTGAGGTCGTGCGATTTGCCAAAGCTTTCAAACCACGCTGGATCGCCATCGAGAACGTGGTGAACATGCGGAATTGGACTCGGTATGCCGAGTTCAAGACCGCGCTGAAAAAGCTTGGCTACCACTTGCAGGAGCAGGTATTGAACTCCGCACACTTCGGCGTGCCACAAACTCGACGCCGATTGTTCCTTGTTGCAGACAACCGGCGGATGCCGCTGAACGTTACGCCGCGAAAGACGGAGCCAAAGAAAGTCGCCGACATTGTGGATTTGAACGGCACGTATAGATGGACGCCGCTGCGCCAGCCGAAACGCGCCACGGCCACGCTCGAAAGAGCCGAACGGGGTTTCGCCACGGTCGGCAAGCGCAAGCCCTTTCTGCTTGTCTACTACGGCTCGGATGGCGGCGGCGGCTGGCAACAGTTGAACCGACCTCTTCGCACCATTACCACCGTGGATCGTTTCGCTCTGGTGAAACCCGATCCGGAACACGGTCACGTCATGCGGATGTTGCAGGTGCCAGAGCTTCAAGCCGCGATGGGCATGTCGCCAAAGATGAAATTTGAAACCGGCACGCGGCGCGAGCGCATCAAGATGATTGGCAATGCGGTGTGTCCGCCGGTGATGAGACGCGTCGTTAAGCAGCTTGTCTTTGGCAACGAATAGCATGCCTTCGTCGAAAGATCTTGTTTTCCGAGTCAAACCGCGGCTTCTCCGATTACTCGGCGATCAACTCATTCGTGACGCAAATCTTGCCGTCTTCGAGTTGGTTAAGAACGCCTACGATGCGGACGCGACAAGATGTTCCGTAAGGCTGGAGTGTCCCGACAACGCATCAAGGGCACGGATTGAGATCGAGGACAACGGCGTTGGAATGGATGAAAGCACTATTCGCAATGCATGGATGGTTATCGCAACCGACTTTCGTGCAGTGCAGCGTGCTTCGAATTTCCGCACGCCACGGTTTAAGCGCTTCCCTCTTGGCGAGAAAGGTTTAGGGCGGCTCTCAGTCCACAAACTCGGCAGATTCATTCGATTGATTACCCGCGTGAAAGGTGGAGAGGAGCTCATTGTCGAGTTTGACTGGGACCGGTTGGAAAATGCGGAAGATCTGGGCAAGGCAAACGTAAAGCTTGAACGACGAGAGCCGGAAACATTTCCTAGCGCGAAACACGGAACACGCTTGGAGGTAAGCCACCTGCGTGAAACTTGGGCACGCGGTGAAGTTCGTAGATTGCATCGAGCAGTAAATGGATTGTGTTCGCCATTCAAAGGTCCCGACGATTTCAAGATAACTTTGTCTGCGCCCGGTTGCGAAGCGTGGCTGGAAGGCATGTTTACGTCCGAGCAGGCGAATGAATGTGCTGTGTATCGGATCAATGGCTCGTTTGACGGATTTGCGGCACGATTCGACTACGAATTTCGACCGCCAGCAGAGTTTCGTTCTCAACTCACATCACGGAAGACCAAAGTAGATATCGCGCAGCTGGAGACAAGGAAGAAGGGGGAGCGGAAAACTGACCCTCTTGATTTATCTGTTCACGAGATCGGGAAAGTCGAGTTTGAGTTCTGGTTGTTCGATCGAGATTCAGCCGTGCTTAAAGCTGTTACTGATGACCTGAAAGGTTTGAAGGATTACCTCGACGAAAATGGCGGCATCCGAATCTACCGCGATGGAATACGGGTTTACGACTTTGGCGAGCCGGGCAACGACTGGCTCAACCTCGACCTTCGCCGCGTCAATACGCCAACGGCAAGGACGAGCAACAACCAGATTCTCGGCGCATTGCGTCTAGATGCAGTCACGAGCGGTGACCTGAAAGAGAAATCCAACCGCGAAGGTTTCATTGAGACACCCGCGTACGCTGATTTTCGTGATGCCGTGATCAGCGTTCTGACCCATGCTGAGGCGGAAAAATCCAAGGACCAAAAGCGGCTAAGGGAGGTGCTTGGCAAAGGGACGGGGCAGAAGATCTTCACCAAACTGACGGAGCTTCGTGATGTGCTCGAAGAAAAAGGGGTATTGGCGGACGTGGAGCCGAAGCTCAAAGCAGTGGAGAAAGAGTTTGAAATTTACCGCGACCAACTTTTGCATGCGGCCGTGCCAGGGCTTTCTCTCGGCATCATGCTCCACGGGGCGGAGAAGATTCTGGACGAACTGCGGGAAGCCACAAGGCGAGATGCCAAACCCGAGCGAATTAAGGAGTTGGTTGATCGCCTTTACCGGGCTATGCGTCCAGTCACCAACCTCTTGAAAAACCCAGCCGTCGCCAAGACATCGGCGTCAGTCCTTATCAAAGAGGCTATATTCTCGACAGAACTGCGTTTGAAGCGACACGGCATAGAGCTATCGGACGGAACGAAGGATGGATGTCCGGATTTCAAGGTGGAGGGGTCGAAGCAGATGTTGGTCGCTTCACTCACCAACCTGATCGACAACTCCATTCACTGGTTAGAGGTGAAGAACCCGAGAAAAAAGCGGCTGCTCATCTCGACGACAAAAGATTTAGAAGGCGGTCCAGCCATCGTAGTCGCGGACAACGGACCTGGTTTTGGCAATGACGATCCCGAGGATTTAATTGCTCCATTCTTTACGCGTCGTAACGGTGGAATGGGCCTGGGCCTCTACATCGTCAACGAAGTGATGCGCACGAATAAAGGCAGGCTCGTTTTTCCTGACTCTGGAGACATCGAATTGGCTAACGAATTCGATGGCGCTGTCGTAGCTCTTCAATTCCTTAAAATGCCATGATTCCACGACTCGCGTCTCCATCGGTGTGTGTAATCGACGACGAAGAAGAGGAATACGTTCCGATCCTTGACGCGCTAATGACGCTCGGGTTGGGATGTATTCACGTGCGTGGGAATAATGGCGACCCACTTCCACCAAAGCCGTTCGAAGCACTTCGGCTGGTTTTCACCGACCTGCACCTCTCGGGAGAAGTTGGAAAAACAGCTGCATCCCACACTGCGAACGTCGTCAAAAAAGTTGTTTCAGCGGAATGTGGCCCAGTTCTGATCGTAATCTGGAGCAAGTATGCAGGTGATCCGGCCGGGAATGCTTCACTTCCGCCGGAAGATCAGCCAACGGAGGCGGACTTATTTAAGACCGAGCTTTTAAGTTCGGAACCCAAGTTCAAAGGGAGGGTAGCTTTTGCTGAGATGCCGAAGCCAAAGCTGCCTGACCGGCCTGCCGTAGAGGAATGGGTCAAGACGCTGCAAATAGAGATTGAGAGGGTTCTCACAACGATCGGCGCGTTTGAAATTCTGTGGACGTGGGAAGCTCTCGCTCGTGACGCTGGCATCGAAGTTAGCGAAACACTCACAAAGCTTATGGAGACGAATGGGGCCAACGCACAGACGTTGGAGATCAAGCTGAAGTTGATGCTTCGGTTGCTCGCTCAACAGCAGGGAGGCCCGGACAGCTCTGTCGCCACGGCACCCAGACATTTATTGACGGTGTTCTCCCAAATGGGACAGGATGTTTTGGATGCAGGAGCATCAGTTGCGAGGTTGGAAGAACACGCTGAATGGCTTGCGGAAAAGGTGGATGATGAAACCAAGAAGAAACATCGTTCTGCGACACTGAATGCCGTTCTCCTAACTTCCGCCGCCGTACCCAGCTTCGCCGCGTTCACACCGGGAACGGTTTTCGATGTGCGGGACACTGCGGGCTTCTGTGCTGCGACGGGGTTTTCAGTCGAGAGATTGCAGCGCGACTGTTTTGAAGGAGATCCCGACAAAAGCCCCGCGTTTGCAGAATTCAAGACGCGAACGAAGCCGGTCCTTCTGGAAATCACTCCCGCGTGCGATTTTCATCAGGGGCACAGGCGTTGTGCAACCCTTTTGGCTGGGCTGGCCTTTCCATTCGATCTTCAAAAGAGGGCGAATACCAAAGACGCCTGCAAATCGACACCAGTTTTTGAAGACCGCTACTCGAATCCGGTCGGAGATATTGGTTTCGTATTTTGTGGTCGATACCGGCTCACATTGCCCGTTGACCAGCACCCCGCGTGGCTTGGTCCGCGACTTCGCTTGCGAGACATGCTGGTGACCGACATTCGCAACTGGCACGCAAGCCAGGCGTCGCGGGTCGGTTACCTTTCTTTCTAGCTGATTCACTCCATTAACCGAGTCGAATCAGATGCCACCACATGAAAAGCAGACAGCCGGAATTCGGGTCAATCTGGCTCGGATGTGAGACCAAATCTTATTCTTCGCGCGGACCTTCGGGCTGAGATGCGCAAGAGAGGAATTGCCGATTCGGTGGGCGCGGTCGGGGAACAGTTGGCCATCGAACACTTTCGCAGGACTCCAGGCCTGCCCAAAATGCAACTTGCCCTGCGCGGCACGGAGAACGTTGACGCCCTTTCCCGCAATGGCGACCGCTTCTCCATCAAGACCGTTCGGGAAGGCTTGAAGACGGGAACCATCTATCCAGAACCCAATGACCACGACAAACAACTCTTCGAGCATGTCCTCATCGTGAAGCTGGCCGAGGATTGGTCGCTTCAATTGATCCATCAACTGGGGTGGGCGTATTTCGTGAAAGTCCGCTCGTGGGACAAGCGCATGAACGCTTGGTATCTCTCGTTCAATAACCGAGCGCTAGCGTCGCGCAACGAAGTTTTTCGGTGAGACGCGACGGCTGATGTCTGACGTCTTTTCCAAGGCTAAACGTTCCGAAGTCATGTCCCGCATCCGTTCGCACGGGAACAAAGACACGGAACTTGCGCTGATTCGGTTTTTTCGCGCGCAGCACATCACAGGCTGGCGGCGGAATCAACCAGTCTTCGGCAAACCCGATTTCGTTTTCTCCAAATTGCGCGTCGCAGTATTCGTGGATGGTTGCTTCTGGCACGGCTGCCTGCAGCATGCAACGAAACCACGCAGCAATGCCGCATTTTGGCGGCGGAAATTCGCCGCGAATAAGGCACGGGACCGGCTTGTTACGAGAACTTTGTGTTCGGCTGGGTGGCTCGTTCTCCGCATATGGGAGCACGAACTTGTGGCGAAGAATGCGGCGCGATTGGCGACGCGTATTTGGAAGAGGACAAACGCTGCAATATGGCGAACCGACCAAAGATCGCCCAAGACCCGATCCGGATCGTGATCTTGCGCGACATGCGGGTGGCTGGCTTCGGCGTGTCTTGCCTGCACGCAATGGATGCAACTCCTTCGAATAACACGCAAAGAAGTGGGTAATGATTAGCTCGACGGGACAGGGACGGGGGTCACGTTCGTACGCACGAAACGCTACCCTGAGCGGTAGTGCGCCCCTCTCCCTCCTCGGTGGGGCGATTGGCTCCTACTAAAGGATCTGCTTGTTAGCGCAGTAATCGGCGGAGTGCCGCAAATCGCCCGAAAGTCGCTCAGAAATGTTGAGATGAATCATTCACTTAGAGGGAGCGACTTAAGAGAGGTCTGCCCGGTTGAATCAAACCTTATCGACGAGCCGCGTCCCGAAGTCCGCCGGCATGACGATTTCGATCATTTCAAGATCGTCGGAATGAGAGATCTCCTGATGATTCAAGCTGGGCGGCTGATACGCGCATGAGCCGGGCGTCAGCGTGATCTCACCAGGCTGGCCCTCGTAGCGGAATTTGATCCACCCCTTCATCACGTAGATCATCTGGAACTGCGTGTCGTGCAGATGGGGCTTGCCCTCGAAGTGGTCACTCGGTATCGCGCGAATGATATGGGCGACGACCTGCCCCTTGGTGGCCTGTTTGATCCCCAGGTCGCGGTATTCGAAGAACTTGCGAAGGCCATCGGTCTTGAACTGGGTCGTGCTTTCGTGCGAAACCCAAAAATCCTGAGCATTCATCGTAGCGCGGTCCTTGTGGGTGGAACATGGAATGAGCATCTCGGCGGCGCGCACGTTGCGCGCAATCGACGAAGAGGCTTTTTACCTCAACTTCGGGTTTCGGCCTGCTCAGGCACCTGACAGCAGCAACCAGATCCCCAGCAGCCCGAGCAAAGCGCCCGCGCCTCGATCGATCCATGCTCCCGCGCGTTCATGAATCCGCTGCACGCTCGGCGTCGAGAATAGCCAGGCGAATGCAATGTGCCACGCGGCCGAATTGATCACAATGACGCCGATCGACGCCAGCTTGAGCGCAAGCGGTGCGGCGGGCGGCACGAGCGCGGCGAAAATGCTTCCATAGAAAACGAGCGCCTTTGGATTGGTCACGTTCGTGAGGACGCCCAATCGGAATGCCTGTCCATTGGTCGTGACGACCGGTGGCGTCGCAGCGGTGCAAGATCGTAGGCGCGATCGGCGCAGAAGCTTGAACGCGAGCAAGAGCAAATAGATCCCGCCCGCCATTTTCAAGGCGGCGTAGAGCCACGCGAAGTGCGCGAACGCGACGCTCAGGCCGATGAGCGCCGTGCCCGACCAAATGGCTGCGCCGACTGCGATGCCAAGCGCCGCTGCGACACCGGCACGCCGCGTTCCGCTCATCGCGGTGTGCGTGACGACCAGAATGTTAGGGCCCGGACTGAGAATCGCCAGGACGTGCACCGCGAATACGCTCCCGAGAACGAGGGTCCAGCTCACCCTGGTTGCGGGTCCTTATGCGCATGCGTGCCCTTAGCATCACTCAGCGATCTGAAATCGGCTTTTGGCGCACGGCAGGTCGGGCAACGCCATGTGTCCGGCAGGGCCTCGAACGCGGTACCGGCCGCGATCCTTCCCGGGGGCGCGATCCTCTCCAGGTCGCCCGCGGCCGGATCGTAGAAATAGCCGCAGTGGTTGCACGCGTGTGTCTTCATTGGGCGAGGATAAGGCAAGTCCGAGCGGCGCGCCGCTCGGTTACCTCCGCGCTTCGCTAGCCGATTCGCAGCTTCTCGGCCGCCATCTTCGTTCCCTGCACCCGGTTCGTGATCTTCTGGAACGCGATATCGCGCGCATAGTCGGGCGATCCATGGTTCGGTTTCTCATCAATGCTGAAGGGTGAGAAGCCGCAATCATCGGTGGAGCCAAGACGCTCTTTCGGAATGTACTTCGCGGCGGCTACCAACTGATCGCAGATTTCCTGCGCGCTCTCGGGGCGCGGGCTTTGCGTGACGGTCACGCCCACATAGCACAATTGCGGAATGCCATTGGCATCTTCGCGACTATGCTGGCCGATCGACTTGTAGACGGACTCGCGGTCGCGTTCGCTCGCCAACTGGATCAGGAAGTATCCCGCGTTGATCTGGAACATGCTCGGCAGGAGATCGTTGTACGGCACGTCGGCGCTGTGCACCGAATCACGATCCCCACCGGGGCAGGTGTGAATGCCGATCTTCTTGCGCTCTTCCGGTTTAAAGCGATTGATCACGCGATTGTTGAGCTCGATGAAGTGCGGCAGTAGATTTGCGCCGGTCCAGGGATTGCGCGGATCGCGCCGGGTTGCGAGCCGGCCTTCGGTGAAATCGACCGAGACCCGCGCGGCACCCGCTTCGAACGCGCGGCGAATGTCCTTCTCGCATTCATTGCACAGATCTTCTTCGAACTGCTCCTGCGAATAGCCTTCAACCTTCTGATGCAGCGGATAGAGGAGCGCGAGCATCGATGGGGCAATAACCGCTTGCTTCATCGGAAGCTTGGTCATCTTGATGGATTTCGCGAGCGTATCGGCCGCGAACGTCTTGTAGCGAAACGGCCCGCCAGTCAGGCGAGGCAGTTGGCGATTGTGCCCGTCCGCAAAGATCGCGAAGAACTGCCCGCCGCCGCCCAGATTCGCGGCAAGGCCCGTTCCTGCGAGCGTATCGGTGATCGGATAGGTGGCGAAGCTCGACCAACGTTGCTCGCCATCGGAGATGATCGGCGAGCCGGTTGCCTCGAACCGCTTGATGGAGTCGCGAACTGCCTCGTCCTGCTCGGCTTCGAGTTGCGCCTTGGTGATCTTGCTCGCGTCGTACGCTGCGTAGGCGGCTTGAAGTTTAGTGGGACGGGGCAGGGAACCAACGGGTTCAGTGGGAATTCCCGTTGCCGTTCGTGGGTTGTAATCCATGGCGTGTCTCCTCCTTTGGAGTCTGATATCGAGTGTGGTGGGTGCGCTCGGCGCTCTGCTTGCCTTGCGCGAGCTGCCCCCGCCATCGTAACGATCCACGTCCGATGCAGATATCCACGGAACCGGGTAGCAAGACTACCCTGTATCGGGTATCGGCGGAATCGGCGCTCCTCTGGCAGTAGGCTTGCGGGACTGCAGGCTTCGAGACAAGACAGATCTGTCTTCTGATAGGATTCAAGGATCCCGTTGATCCGACCCTCGGATTGCGAGGCAGATCGGTCAAACGAAGGAATATGCGCACCCCCATCCGATCATCCCCGACAAGACCGCTAACGCGGGCTGGCCCTCGTATCGCAACACCGCGCGAGCGGATTGACCAGACAGCGTATGAGTTGTTCTCGCGCCGTGGCGTGCGCGCCGTTGGTGTCGACGAAGTGGTGGCGCGCTCCGGCGTGGCGAAGATGACGCTGTATCGCCACTACCCCTCCAAGAATCACTTGGCGCTTGGATTTCTCCGACGGCGCGAAGAACTATGGACGCGTGCGTGGTTGCAATCCGGATTGGAGCAGCGCGGCGGCACACCGGGTGAAAAGCTGCTCGCCGTGTTCGAGATCTTCGACAAATGGTTTCGCCGCGCCGATTTCGAGGGCTGCTCGTTCATCAACATCCTGCTCGAGACGGATCGCACGGATCATCCGGTGCGCGTGGCGACGATTGCCCACCTTGCATCCATCCGCGAGATTCTTTCTGCACTCGCCGACGATGCCGGCGTCAGGGATCCCGATGCCTTCGCGCGTGAGTGGCATATCCTGATGAAAGGTTCGATTGTGGCCGCGGGCGAAGGGGATCGCGATGCGGCCCTTCGGGCGCGTGAAATCGGCCGATTGATTCTTGCGCGCGAAGGCGTTGCCGTCGATGCGTCCACCAAGGGCCGCATGCGGCCTGCGGGCAGATTGAAGAAGATCCAGAAGCCGAGGGCTAGATAGCGAGGTGGACCATGTACCAGAATTCTTCGCGTCGAACTTTGGTTCAACGAGCGGCGGCTGTCCAACAAACAACCAGACTGCGCATGCCGGACCCTGCGACAGAGCCCAGGAAAGGGGCCGCGACGGGCGAGTGGCTGCAAGCGCGCATCGAGGAGCTGACAAAGAGCAACCAGACGATTCAATCATGTGTCCTCGATCTTGAAGCCTGCAACGAACGTCTGCGACAAGAAATCGAAACCGGGTCGCGCAAGCTGCAGATAGTCATGCGCCGGCTTGCGCTCGCCGAGGAGCGGGCCGGGCATCCGGCCCTCGCGCAGACGATCCGCACGGTGGCCGCAGGTCAATCGGACCCTTCATTCGATGCCGCTTGGGCCGTGCTGAGCGCACAGGCGTGCGGGGACGAGTTTGCCGGCGAACCCGCGTCGTGCCTGAGCGCGCGCGAACGCGAAGTGCTGAGATTGATCACCGAAGGCAATCGGACGCCGTGCATCGCGGAACGACTGGCTATCGCCACCGCGACGGTCGAAGTGCATCGGCGCAACATCATGCGCAAGCTCGGCCTGCATTCGATCGCCGCACTCACCAAATACGCGGTTCGAGCGGGGCTCACGTCGCTTTGAGCGGGCAAGCCGAGAATTCAGTTTTCTTCTGACGTGCTTGCGTCATCGCGCCAAGGTCGTGGCCCGCGCAAAGTGTGAAGGAAGCCGTTGCGAGGGCCACGCGAACAAGGGATTGTGGTCTCAGCGTTGTTGATTCGCATGATTCGTGGATGATTCGCCGGCGATTCGAATCAAGCACTTCCCAAGATTCTCGCCGCGATAGAGTCCCGCGATCGCGCCGGGCGCCCGTTCGATGCCCTCGAGAATATCTTCGCGGTAACTGACCAGTCCGTCGCGCACCCATCGCGCGAGCTCGCGCAAGCCGTCCGCAAAACGCGGTGCATAATCAAAAATGATGAAGCCTTGCATTCTTGCGCGCTTCACGAGCAAGTGCCGTTCAACGCGCGGTCCGGGCGGAATCGGGTCCCAGCTGGAAACGGATGCCGTTCCGCAAACCACGATCCGGGCGCCGATGTTGAGATGCTTCATCACTACGTCGCTGATGCTGCCTGCAGTATTGTCAAAATAGACGTCAACGCCATTCGGACACGCCGCGGCGAACGCGGACTGGAAATCGTTGCGCTTGTAATCGACGGCCGCATCGAACCGGAACGCGTCCCGGCACAAGCCGACTTTCTCGGCACCGCCCGCAATCCCCACGGTGCGACATCTATTGATCTTGGCAATCTGACCGACGCAAGAACCGACCGAGCCTGCGGCGGTAGAGACAACGACCGTCTCGCCGGCCTTCGGCTGCCCGATGTCGAGCAAACCGAAATACGCGGTGAGCCCATTCAGCCCGAGAACGCCAAGCGCGGTTGAAATCGGCAGATCGTCATGGGCGATCTTGCGTTCAATCTCCTTGGCGCCGACCACTGCATAGTCCTGCCAACCGAACATGCCGGTGACGATATCGCCCGTTGCAAAGTCGGAATGGCGCGATGCCTCGATACGTCCGACGGTAATCGCCCGCATCACGGCACCCAACGGAACGGGTTGCGAATAGTTCGCGATCGCGCTCACCCAGCCGCGCATCGCCGGCTCGACCGACAAGTAGATATTGCGAACGAGAACCTGACCTTCCGCGGGTTCCGTGACCGGCACGGTCACGATCTCAAAATGTTCAGCTTGCGGAATGCCGGTGGGTCTGGTCTTGAGGCGTACTTGACGATTCTGCAGGATGGGCATGTCTCGACCGTTTTCCTCGTTACCGTGCTGTCGTATCCGCCGGCGTCACTAAAAAATGCACCTGGGCCGAGGCGACCGGCTTCGACCGATCGTCTTGCCACGCGCTCACTTCGACATTGACGACGCGCCGGCCTTGACGGGTGACGGTTGCCTTCGCGAGCGTGTCGAGCGGGCGCCCCGATCGCAGGTAGTCGACCGTGATGTTCACGATCTTCGGCAACGTGACCGATTCGCTTTCCCATAGCAGGTGCAGGATCGCGGCCATTTCGAGGAGCGCGCCGATCGTGCCGCCGTGCAACGCCGGCAGATGCGGATTGCCGATATTCTCAGGCCGATAACGCATCCGGGTGAGGAATTCGCCCGTCGTGATCTCAGGCGCCATGCCCATCCATCGTGCATACGGAATCGCTTCGACGAGTCGGGCCGGATCGCGAGTTTCGCGCGCGACGAGAAGAAGATCGTGCAGGGTCATCACGCCGCCTTTCGCTTCCCGAGCGGCGCGGGAGTCGTCACCGCGGGTCCCTTCGTCGCCATCATGAAGGTTCCGGCCGCGGCGGCCACCAATTCTTTCGGATCGCCCTGGTGCGCAATCGCGCGCGTGAATGCCACATTCGCGGTGAGCCGATAGCACTCGGCTTCCGCGATCACGGGTTTGCGTGGCGCCGCTGGTCGCGCGTAGTCGATGCGTAAATCGAGCGTCGCGAATGCGGTGAGCTCGATCATGCGCGCGGCAACCGCCATGCCGCAGCATGAATCGAGCAGCACCGTGATCGGGCCGCCTGCAAGGATGCCGGTCGCCGGATCGCCCACCAGATGCTCGGCCCAATCGAGTTGCATCACTGCGGCGCCGTTGCCCACCGATACGACACGCGTGCCAAGCGCCGCGTTGTGCGGAATCTGGTTGTTGAACCACTCCTGGAAGAAAGCGAGATCGCGAACTGGAATCATGCGAGATCCGCGGGTCGTATCGTGTTCGGCGCGCGTACAAACGGTCCGTGCATTGCAGAGGCTCCATGAATCGTCGAGGCTGACACTATAAGCCGGCGCGTTCGGTGTCAACGCGCTGCTTCGCTCGCGCTGCTTCGTACCCATCGCGGGCTGATGGCACAATGCCGCGGCCGTTCACTCGAACTCATATCATGATGCTTTTTGCGCGCCGTCGTGCCACGCAACGCGATGATTGATCGCGCCGTCGACGTTCTTCGCCAGTCCGAAGCCGCGATCGAGCGCATTCAGAACGAGCGCCTTCGTCGCATGCTCGATCTGTGCGCGCGAGGGCATTCGTACTACCAACGACGCTGGGCCGAAGCCTGCATCGACATCGCATCGATTCGTGGCGTGGCCGATCTCGAGCGCCTGCCGCTCACGCCCAAGCTCGATCTGATGAGTGATCCGGAGCGTTTTCGATTGCAGGTGCGCGAGCTGCCGCTCCATGAACGCATCCTTTGGGACGTCGGCTACACCACCGGCAGCACGGGCGATCCGACGCCGGTCTACAACACCACGCATGACTATCACGCCTACCTGTTCCAGTCGCGCCGCGTGGCGGAGATATCGGGCATGCGATCGAGCGATGTGATCGCCAATCTCTTCCCGCTCACCGCGGCGCCGATGGGTGCATTCGTGCGCTCCGCGGCGAACGCGTATGCCATGGGTGCGACGATTTTCGCGGCGCTTCCGGGTGCACCGATCGGGAGCTTCGGTGTACAGCGGCCGATGGAAGACGCGATCGATCTGATCGTCTCGCACCGCGCCACGATCCTCTGGGGGATACCGAGTTTCGTGCGTCGCGTGTTGTTGCGCGCGATCGAGCGGGGCGCGGACTTCACGAGCGTACGCATGTGCGCGCTCACCGGCGAGGCGACGACGCCGGCGCTACGCGAAGACCTGCGGCGCTGCCTGCGCGAGCTGCGGGCGGCGGGGACAATTATGTTCGATCGCTATGGATCCACCGAGATGGGCGCGTTCGCGCAATGCGCGGAGGAAGGCCATTGGCACAACCCTGCACCGGAAATTCAGTATCACGAGGTCGTCGACCCGGACACGGGGCGGCGATTGCCTGATGGCGAGCGGGGCGCCCTCGCGGCAACGCATCTCGATCGGCGCGGCACCGTCCTGGTCCGCTTCCTGGTCGGGGATACCGTAGGCATCGTGCATGGGGCGTGTCCCGTCTGCGGTCGCTTTGGTGATCGGATCGTGGGGCCGGTGGTGCGAACCAAAGACCTCGTCAAGGTCAAAGGGATGCTCATCAATCCGGCGCTGCTGCTCGATGCGCTCAACGCGATAACCGGAATGCAGGAAGTGCAGGTGATCATCCGGCGCGAGAAGACGGACGACCCGTTCTCGCCCGACGAGATGCTGGTGCGGGTGGCGGTCGACGGTGATCACGATGCGATTCAATCGCAGGTGATCGCGTGCGCGCAGGCCGCGGTACAGGTGCGGCCGCGCGTCGAATTCGCGGTGGCGAGTGACTTGTACGATCCGGCGCGCGATACCAAGGCGGTTCGATTCAAGGATGAACGAACGTGATCGTGACGAATCCTGGGAGCATCGATTGAGTGAAACACTGAACGGCGCAATGCTCGCGGGCGTACGCATCGTTGATCTGACGACCGTCGTTTTCGGTCCGCTTGCCACGCAAATATTGGCCGACTATGGTGCGGATGTCATCAAGATCGAGCCCCCGGAAGGCGACATCATGCGTCACAACGGTGTGGGTGCGGGCAGTGCGATGGGTCCGATTTTCCTCAACCTGAATCGCGGCAAACGTTCGGTGGTGATCGACCTCAAGCGGGAAGAAGGCAAGCAACTTCTGCGCTCGTTGATCTCGAACGCCGACATCTTCATTCACAACGTGCGCCGGAAGGCGATCGCACGCATGGGGTTTTCGTATGCGGCGGTCAAGGCATTGAATCCGGCGATTCTCTATTGTTCCGCGACGGGCTTTGCCGCCACGAGTGAACGGGCCGATGCCGGGGCGATCGATGATGTGATCCAGTCCGCCGCCGGGCTCGCGGCGCTCAACGCCGATCGCGATGGCGTGCCACAGCTCGTTCAAAGTCTCGTCGCCGATAAGATCGCGGGACTGAGCCTTGCCTGCGCGGTGTTGGCGGGCCTTTATCGTCGCAAAAGCACCGGTGCCGGCGGCGCGATCGATCTGCCGATGTTCGAGACCCTCGCAAGTTTTCTGCTAGTCGAACATTTGCAGGGGCACACCTATGTGCCGCCGCAAGGCGCGATCGGTTATCACCGTCTGATCGGGCGGGGCCGGCGCATTTATCGTGCGCGTGACGGCTACCTGTCGATCGCACCGTACGGCACCGAACATTGGGCCGCCTTCTTCACGGCAGCCGGGCGTCCGGACCTCGCGACCGATCCGCGCATCACCGACCCGGTTCGACGCAATGCGCATATCGCGGAGCTCTACGACCTGATCGGCACGATCGTGGGCGAGCGTACGGTCAACGAATGGGAAGCGCTTGCAGCAAAGCTCGGTATTCCCGCGCAGGGTGTTCGCACATTGGCCGAGGTGGCGGCGGACCCCACGTTGGCGCAGAGCGGCACGTTGATCGATCGGGAACAGCCCGGCGTGGGGATGACCCGGGCGCTTGCATCACCAGGGTTCTTCGATGCGCGCGCGGCGCGGCATCCGGGCAGTGCGCCAAGACTTGGGCAACACACCGTCGAGGTCCTTAGAGCGGCGGGTGTGTCGGTCGAAGAGATCCAGAAATACGTTGCGCGGGGAGTGATCAAGACATGAGCCGGTTCTTCGAAGAATTCGAAATCGGGGCGCGCTATGCGACGCGCGTGCGCACGATCACGGATGCGGACCATGATGCCTTCTGCCGGCTCGTCGGCTATCAGGTGCCGATCTTTCTCGATGATGCGGCGGCGCGCGCACGTGGGATGGAGGGACGCATCTGTCCGAGCCATCTGGTGATGTCGTTCTCGACCGCGATGACCGGCGATTTGTTCAGCGACAGCGTGATCGCCTTGCTGGGGATCGAGAACGCAAAATTTCTGAAGCCTGTGCGCCCCGGCGACACGATCCGCACCGAGGTGGAGGTGATCGACAAACGCCCAATATCGAAACCGGATCGCGGACTGGTGGTGTTCCGTGATCACGTCTACAACCAGCGGGACGAAGAGGTGTTCCGAAACGACAAGTTTGCTCTAGTGCGGAGAATGGCCTAAAGAATCGAGCGCTCAGAAATTCACCACGGAGGACGCGGAGGACGCAGAGGAAAGGCAAGAGGGCCGGAAAGGGCACCACTGATAGCGATCGTGCTGGATCGTGGCTCGCTTTTAGCTTTTCCTCCTTTCCCTCCGTGGTGAATTTCTGAGTAGCTTTGGATGTTTATTTGCGCACAACCTTCTCCGGTGATTCCCCGTACGGCGGCGAATAGATCACCAGCGTCTTCATTCGCTCGCTCGTCACCGTCACCGAATGAAAAACGCCTTCCGGGAAAAAGCACAGATCGCCCGGACCCACATGGTGGATTTCGCCGCCGACCTCGACGCGCGCTTCGCCCTCGAGGATGTATTGCGCCTGCTCCATGCCCGGATGCGCATGCGTGGACACCCCGGCGCCGCGCTCGACCTCGGCTACGATGATCTCCATTTTCTGGGCACCGGTCAGCGCTGCCGATGCAAGCCGCGTGTTGCGCGTGCCGGTGTGGTTCGCCGGGCCGTAGGAAGGTTGTTCGCTCGCGCGAACGATGTATTGGGTTCGGGTTGTCATTTGGAATGGCCCTTGCAGTGAGGTGGGAGTGCGAGCGTGATAGTGCGAGCGTAATGCCAGGGCCGATTGCGTGTAAATATCTCGATGCTTCGCAGTGCGGTCCATCGCAACGCGATAAGCCCGTATGCTTATTGATCTACATGATCCACGGAACAGGAACCGGCATGGCAAAGCAATGGTTGCGGTACGTGTTGGCCGGACTGGCCCTCTTCGCGAGCGCGTCGCCGAGCGCGCAGAGTTACCCTGAACGTGCGATCCGGATCATCAATCCATTTCCGGCGGGTGGGTCGGGTGATGTGGTCATGCGAACCGTTTTCGATAAGGTCGGTGCGGCCATCGGCCAATCGTTCGTGATCGAGGCGCGACCGGGGGCGGCCGGCGCCATCGCGACCGACTTCGTGGCGAAAGCAGCACCGGATGGCTATACGCTCATTCTCGGGACGGCCAGCACATTCGGCACCAACTCGAGCACGCAGAAGAATCTGCCCTACGACCCCGTGCGCGATTTCACGCCGATCGTGATGATCGCAACGACGCCGTACCTGTTGCTGGCACATCCGAGCGTACCGGCCGCCTCACTCAAGGAGTTGGTCGCGTATGCGCGAGGCAATCCGGACAAGCTCAATTTCGGTTCGTTCGGCAACGGCAGCTCGAACCATCTTGCGTTCGAGCTGCTCAAGCACGGGACCGGCATGGAGGTCGTGCATGTTCCCTACAAGGGTGGCGCGCCGCTGATTGCCGCGTTGCTCGCCGGTGAAGTCCAGACGTCCCTCGACGTCTATGCCACCGCGATTGCGCACGTGAAGACCGGTCGATTCAAATTGCTGGGCGTAGCGAGCGCCAAGCGGTTCTCGCTCCTGCCCGAAGTCCCCACGCTTGCGGAGCAGGGGTATCCGGTTGAAGGCGGCACCTATTTCGCGCTGCTCGGGCCTGCAAGGCTCGCGCACGCGGTCGTGACGCTCTTGAATCGGGAGGTGAACAAGGCGATCACCCTGCCCGATGTCCGCGAGCGTCTGATGTCGTTGGGGACCGAAGTCGCGGGCGGCACCACGCAGGATCTTGCCGCGGCGGTCACCGTCGAGGTCGACAAGTGGGCGAGGCTGGTACGTGCCCGTAACCTCAAATTTGATTGACGCACCGATGGCGCGCGGCATGTCGATCACTGCTGATGCGTTTGACGTAGCGATCTCGGGTTATGGTCCGACCGGCCTCACTCTGGCGTCCCTGCTCGCGCGCAAGGGTCATCGCGTCTGCGTGATCGAGCGTTGGCCGACGCTCTATGGCCAGCCGCGCATGGCGACCATCGATGGAGAATCCGCGCGCATTCTGCAGGCTGCATGCGACATCGACGCAGCCTTGCGCAATGCGTTGCCGCGTTCACGCTATGTATTTGCGAACGGCGCCGGCGAAGTCCTGATCGATCATCGATGGGGCGGCGTGGATATCTCCGGCTTTCCATTCCGGATTTCCGTGCATCAGCCGGACATTGAAGACGCGATGGACACGAGCGCGCGCACGCACGGTGTCGTCGTGCTGCAGGGCTGGGAGGTCGTCGCGATCGAACAGGATGCGGATTTTGCGCGCATCACGGCGCGCGAGCGGCATGTGCGTCGGGACGGTGGAGCGGCGCTTGGTGATTCGAGAGTCGTGAAGGCGCGCTATGTGGTGGGCGCCGATGGTGCGCGCAGCACGATTCGCACCGCGTTGGGCATTGCACGCGAGTCGTGGCCGTTTCGCGCCGCATGGCTCAGCGTTGATTCGGGCCGCAAGCGAGGCCTTCACGATTTCTGGGGACTTTCGCCCGATGGTCAGGTCGCGGTGATTTTTTGCGTGCCGAATGGCCGTGCCCATTCGATCATTCCGCTCGGCACCCGCCATATTCGTTTCAACTTTCAGGTCGATCCGGACGCGGATCATGCGGACAAGCTCGATACCGCTACCGCCTACCGCGCGCTCGAAACGGTCTACGGCGTGACCTCGGCCGATGTCGACGTCTATCGTCAGGCCGTCTACCCATTCGAAGGGAAGCTCGCGACGACATGGCGGATCGGTCGGGCGTTTCTCGCGGGCGATGCCGCGCATCTCATGACGCCGTTCCTCGGCCAGGGGGGTTGCTCGGCATTGCGCGATGCGATCAACCTTGCGTGGAAGCTCGACCTCGTGTTGCGTAGTGTCGCGCCCGATGCGCTGCTCGACACCTACGAAGTCGAACGCATGCCCCATACCCGGACATACATTGATGGTTCGGACCGGCTTGCGTCCCTCGCATTCGTTGCCGACCCGCTCGATGCGGCGGCGCGTGACCGGATGTTCCTAGGTGGCGGCCCGCCCGCATCGTCCTCTGCGCCCACGCTCGCGGCGGGTATTCTGCATCGGGATGATCACGGCCAAATCAGGCGGCCGGTGGGCGAGCCGGGCCCACAGGGTGTCGTGACCTATGGCGGCAGGACCGGCCGATTCGACGATCTTGTCGATTGGGGATTTCAGCTCCTTGGTTGGGATTGTGATCCGGCTGACTTCCTGCGCCCGGATCAGCGCGCGTTCTTGCAGTCACTTGGCAGCGCTGTGGCACGGATCTCGAGCCGCCCCTCGTCACGCGATGATTTCATCGACCGCGATGGTGCCTATGGGCGCTACTTTCAAGCTCATGGTTGCATGGCAGTGATCATGCGACCGGACTTCGTCATCTTCGGCGTTGTGCATTCGACCGATGATCTGCCGGAACTCGTTGATGACCTTCGCCGGCAGTTAACGGGCTAAGATCCGGCATGCCACGACGATGCATGATCGGTCGTGGCGCGGACAAAAGCAACCCAACGCGATCCGGGCATCGGTGATTGAACGATTCAGGTGCGAGACGCGCGTTACCAGGAGACCAGGATGGGAAACAACCAGATCATTCGCCGCGTATTGGGCAGCCTTGTTGCCCTTGGCATCGCCGCCACCTTGCAGGCGCAGACCTTTCCAAACAAGCCCGTCAAAACCGTCATCACCTTCACCCCGGGCAGCGCGACCGATATCGTCGGGCGCGTCGTGTCGCAGAAGCTCTCGGAATATTGGGGGCAGCCCGTCGTCCCGGAAAATCGTGCCGGCGCGGGCGGATCGATCGCTTCGGCGTATGTCGCGAAATCAGACCCCGACGGCTATACGCTCCTCATCAACTCGAATGCGCATACGGTCAATCCGGCGATCTTCGCCAAACTCCCCTATGACACGCTCAAGGACTTCGTGGATGTCGCGCCGTTTACGGTGCAGCCGCAAGTACTCGTCGTCTCGCCCGAAAGTGCGTTCAAGACCGTCGCGGATCTGGTCGCCTACGGGAAGTCGAAGCCCGAGGCCATCAACTTCGCGCACGCGGGCATCGGCAGCGGGACGCATCTGAACACCGAAGTGTTCATTGCGGCGGCCGGCATCAAGGTCACGCAGATCGTCTACAAAGGAACCCCTGAAGCATTCGGCTCGGTGATGAGCAGAACCGCTGATTGTTTCTGGGCACCGCTGTCAGCGGCCTTGTCAAACATTCGCGGTGGCAAGCTGCGGCCGTTGGCGGTCAGTACGCCGAAGCGCAATCCGATGCTGCCTGACGTTCCCACGACCGGCGAAGCGGGCGTGAGCAATGCCGACGCACCCGGCTGGTTCGGGATCTGGGCGCCAGCGGGCACGCCTACCGCGGTCGTGAACAAGATCAACGCCGATGTGCGCAGAGTGCTTGCGGACGCCGCAGTGAAGGAGCGGTTGGTCAACATGGGCCAAGACACGCTCGACATGTCGCCGGACGAATTCGCGAAATTCGTGCGAAGCGAAGTGGAAAACAATCACCGGGTCATCAAGGCGGCGGGGATCAAGCCGCAGTAGCGTCGAGAATCCTCAAAAATTCACCACGGAGGACGCGGAGGTAAGGGAGGAACGCGAAAGGAGAGGATATCTCGGTCGTTTGAATGCGAACTCAGCCGACCATCGCATCGAGGCGAAGACGATGCGTTCACATGCTTTTCCTCCACACCCTCCGTTTCCTCCGTGGTGATTTTTTGAGAGATCTAGTTGGCGTACCGCTTGAACGCAATAGGAATCCGCCGGATGTCCTGGATCAGGTCAGGCGGCAGATCACCCGGCACCGCGCTGTTCGCGCTCGCGAACAACGCGTCGACCAATCCGCCGAAACGCTTCCCGATGATGCTCGCGATCTGGTCGTGGCGACCCACGGCCGCGAACAGGTGCACCACGTCATCTGGAATTTCCTTCGCCATCTCGGCCCATTTGCCTTCACGCGTCATCGCGTTCAGCTTGCGGCCAAGATCCTCCAGCCCGTGCACCGCCAGCACCGGCCAGTACGCCTGCGTCGAGCCGTAAAACGCGACACGCATCCGCACCCAGTCGAACATCTTTTGAACCGTTGCATCATCTTTGCCGGTGCAAAGAAACCCGCCGCCCGCGATCTCGAAGTGCTCGCGGGCGCGACCCGCCTTCGCGAGCCCGGCTGCGACCGCCGGCATGACAGAATCCTCGATATATTTTTTTGTCGCGAAGACGTGGAGCTTCACGCCGTCGCATTCCTCCGCCGCGACTTTCATCATTGCCGGGCCGACGGCCGCGATCGTAATCGCCGGTGAGGGCGCCGTGATCGGCTCGGGCACGAAGTTCGGTGTCATCAAGGTAAAGCGATAGTGCTCGCCGACATAGTTGAGCGGGACGCCATCCTTCCAGCAGCGCCAGATGGCGCGCAGCGACTGCACATACTCCCGCATCCGCGGCGCGGGCGGCGACCACGGCACCGAGAAACGCCGTTCGTTGTGGGCTTTCACCTGCGGGCCAAGGCCGACAACAAAGCGGCCACCGGTCGCACCGGCGAGGTCCCATCCCATATTCGCCACGCTCATCGGCGAGCGCAGGAACGCGATCGCGATGCCGGTGTGCAGCTCGATCCGCGACGTTGCAACGCCCGCGACCGCCAAGGGCAGGAACGGGTCGTGGCGGTTCTCCATGCTCACCACCCCGTCGTAGCCATCGCGCTCATAAGCAGCGACTACCGGGCCTACTTGCCGGAGATCTTCGGCGGGTAGGGTATTGAAAACGCGCATGATTTCCCTTTCGGAACGGTTGGTTAGCCGATCATAATTCACCACGCCCGGGCGATGGATACGACGCACGCTGCGACGGAATCGTCATGCCTCGCCCGGCCGTAGCGCCGTCAGGGTGCGTGGGCGTGCGGCGCCGACTCGAAATCGGGTTCCAGTGGAGGTATAGTTGGGATCTTCACGACTCTCACTACCGCGAGGACAGCCATGGCCATCAAGAAACTCGGGCACGTCGGCATTTACGCCAAGGATTTCGAGGGTTTGCGCGACTTCTATACGAATGTCGTTGGGTTGCATATCGCTGACCAAGCCGCGAATGTCGCGTTCATGACCTCCGACCCCGAGCGCGAGCACCATGAGCTCGTGATCTTTCGTTCCCAGGGTGAAGAGCAGCGCACTTGCGTGCAACAGATTTCATTCAGTTGCGAGCGGCTGGAAGACGTCGTCGACTACTACAAGCGATTCAAGGACAACAACGTGCGCTTCAGCCGCGTGGTGTCGCACGGCAATGCGGTCGGACTTTATTTTCACGATCCCGAGGGCAATGTCTGCGAGGTCTACTGGACCACGCCGTTCGAAGCGCGCCAGCCTTACGGCGTCGCGGTCGATCTCACCAAGCCGGTCGACGAGATCCTGCGAACGATCGAAGAGGACGTGAAGATCTACGCCACGACCGGCCATCTCGACCCTGAATCCTTCAAATTCCAGCGCGAGCAGTTCGCGCGAGAAGGCGTGCGGATGTAGGCGGTGGTACCGCACCCATACCTGATTCTTGAACCACAGGGGACGCAGAGGACGCAGGAAGGCTGGGAAAAGAGAAACGGGAAATGAGAAACGCCAATCACCTTTACCCTTCCCGCTGTTCCTCTGCGTCCCCTGAGTCCCCTGAGTCCTCTGTGGTTAATCTCGTTCTTTAGCGCGTCTTGATCGCGATCAGCTCGACTTCGAATTGCAGGGTCGCGTTCGGCGGGATTACACCGCCCGCGCCCCGCTCACCATAGGCGATCGCGGCGGGGCAGGTGAGTTTCGCCTTGCCGCCCACCTTGATCCGCTGGACCCCTTCCGTCCAACACTTGATCACAGCGTTCAGCGGGAACTCGGTGGGCGCGCCACGCGAGTACGAGCTGTCGAATTCCTTGCCATCGGGGAAAGATCCGCGATAGTGCACCGACACGACATCGGTCGCCTTCGGGGTTGCGCCTTTTCCCTCCGTCAGCGAGAGAAAAACCATCCCGCTTTGGGTGACGATCGCGCCAGGTTCCTTGGCGGCTTTCGCAGCGGCATCCGACTGGGCCAAGCTTGGGGTGGCGAACGCGGCGGCGACGATAAGCATCGACAAAGATTTCAATTCAGGACTCCGTAGGGATCTGATGGGACCCACATGATAAGGATTCTTCGCGATACCCGGCCTACTGCTGCGCCAAGTAGTGGGCGAGCGCGCGCATGTCCTCATCGCTCGTTTGACCCACGATACCGTTCATGTTGGTATCGGTCCCGACCCGCTTGTTATCACGATAGGCCTTGAGCGCATCGGCGAGATAGTCCTCGCGCTGTCCGGCGAGGCGTGGCACCTGATTCTGTCCGGTGTAGTCCGCGCGATGACAACTGCCGCAGCCCATCCCCTTGGAGAGGGCTGCCCCGCGCATGAAGTGCTCGGCGCTACGCGGGGCGTCGTTCTTCGGGAGCGGCTGGCGTGCGAAATACGCCGCGATATCCGTTACGTCCCGGTCGGACAGCCCTTTCAGGAAAGGTTCCATCTGCGGGATATCGCGCAGCCCTTCCCGCAGAAGGATCATCTGCAGGGCCAGATATTGCTCGGGCTGCGCCGCAAGTAGCGGCATCCCTGCAAGGGGCGCACGGCCCGCATCGCCGTGGCAGGTCGCGCATGACGCGACCTTCGTCTCGCCACGCACCGGATCACCCTTCGATGGAGCGGATTGAGCGAAAGTGATGTCGACCGCGAAGGCGAGCGCACCGGCCAAAAAAGAAACGCGGCGAGCCGACCGGGCCCACCGCGCTTTTCTGCCTGCCACCATCTACTTGCCGTAGCTCACGCGAAATATCGCACCGTTCTGCTCGTCGGCAACCAGCACCGAACCATCGGGCATCTGCAGCACGTCGACCGGACGGCCCCAGAACTGATTCGTCTTGGGATCAAGGAAGCCGGTGAGGAACGGTTTGACCACCACGTTCTTGCCATCGGGCGAAGCCTTCACCATCACCACGTCATAGCCGCTTTTCACCGTCTTGTTCCAGGACCCGCGACGGGCGATCAGTATCGAGTCCTTGTAATCGGCCGGGAACATGCTGCCGGTGTAGAAGCGCATGCCTAGCGCTGCCGAATGGGCACCCAAGGTCGTGACCGGAAGATTCACGCCTGCGCAGGCGTTGGGCTTCTTGATGTCCGGATCAGGGATGCCATTGGCGTGGCAGAACGGAAAGCCATAGTGCGCGCCGATCTGATTGGCCGGAACGCGGTTCAGCTCTTCCTCGAATCCGACTTCCCCGGCCCAATCGCGACCGTTGTCGGTGAACCAGAGCTCGCCGGTTTTCGGATGGAAGTCAAAGCCCACGCTGTTGCGCACACCGCGCGCGACGATCTCCATTCCAGATCCGTCCAGGTTGTAACGGCGGATCTGGCCGTGAACGCCGGTATTGATTTCGCACACGTTGCAGGGCGAACCGACGGGAACGTAGAGCTTGTTGTCAGGGCCAACGGCGAGGAACTTCCAGTTGTGATGCACTTCCGGCGGCAGTCCGAAGGCTTTCGACATGTCGGTGGGCTCGGGCACCTTGTCGAGTACGCGCTCGATGCCGTCGTATCGGTAGACCTTGTCGATTGCGGCAACGTAAAGCGAACCACCGTGGAACACCACGCCATTCGGCTGGACAAGCTTCTCGGCGATGATCTTGGGCTCGCGCTTGCCGTCCTGATCGATGACCGCGTACACCCGCCCGATGATCCGCGTGCCCATGAAAATGGTGCCGCGATCGCCGCGAGCCATCATTCGGCCTCCCGGCATGCCGCTCGCCCAAAGCTCGACCTTGAAGCCCGGCGGCACCTTCAGGTTGCTGAAGGGAATCTCACTTGGCGGCGTAACGGTCATCTTCGGCGCATGGGGTGCGAGATCCTTTGATTCCATACGCTCGGGCTTGAATCCGCCCATGCCGATTCGGGGATCCACAGCGGGTTGCTGGCCGCTGGCGTAGGTTGCGACGGCGCTGAGCACTGCGGTGGCGAGCGTCAGCCCGATGACGCGGGTGGGGCGCGAAAGAATATTCATTCGACTTCCTTCTTCGAGGTTGATAATGATCTGCTCGGACGGGGATCGTGCGCGACGTCGATCCGGATCGCGGGCGAAAGATAGCATAGGACATCACGCGGTCGTCCGGGATCGAGCGTCCGGAGACGGCCGCCCTATGCTAGGGTACCGACTCCACCTGTCGTGACGAGGCTGCCATGCCGCTCGCCTTCAAGAAACTCCATACCGTGTTTGCCGCCGAAGTGAGTGCGATCGATCTACGCGAGGTCCACGATCGCCAGACGCTTGAAGAAATCCGCGGCGGCATGAACGAATACGCCGTCCTCGTATTTCGCAACCAGGCCTTCACCGACGCCGCGCAGCTCGATTTCGCGCAGCGCTTCGATGGCACGTTGCATGCCAAGACGGGTGCCGCGGCGCTTGGCAAGAACCGCCTTGGCAATGAGGCGGTGTCGGATATCTCGAACGTCGATGAGAACGGCGAGATCCTGAAGACGGATGATCGCCGCCGCCAATACGGATTGGGCAACCGGCTGTGGCATACCGACGCATCGTTCCAGGATCCGCCGGGGCGTTATTCGATGCTCTCCGCGCGGGTGGTGCCGGCGGTCAATGCCGACACGGAATTTGCCGATATGCGGGCCGCCTACGATGCGCTCGATAGCGACACGAAGTCGAAGGTGGAGGGCTTGCGCGTCCACCATTCGATCGCGTATTCGCGCCAGACGCTGGGGTTCGAGTTTGCGCCAGATGAAGCCGAAAAACTAATGGGAGCAATCCATACGCTCGTACGCACGAATCCGCGCACCGGGCGGCGCTCACTGTATCTCGCCGCGCACGCCTCTCGCATCGTTGATTGGCCGGTGCCGGAGGGCCGCCTGTTCCTGCGCGACTTGATGGAGCATGCGACGCAGCCGCAGTTCGTCTACCGGCACGAATGGCGCCACGGCGACCTGGTGATCTGGGACAACCGCGCGACGATGCATCGCGGCAAGCCCTATGACGACAAGAATCACAAGCGGGAACTTAGGCGCGTGACGACGTTGGATATCGAAGTGGCCGCGAAGGTGTGAATCGACAAGCCTCACACCGCTGCCGCATTTCCCAACACCACCGTCGCCTGGCTCGACAACACCCCGCCGTTTCCATGCGCCACGGCGATTTCGCAGTTCGCAACCTGCCGCTTGCCGCCTTCGCCGCGGAGTTGCCGCACTGCTTCAATCAGCAGCAGCAGCCCATACATGCCGGGATGGCAATACGAGAGCCCGCCACCGGCGGTATTCACCGGCAGCGATCCACCGGGTGCGATGTGCCCCTCGGCGACAAATGGTCCGCCTTCGCCTTTTGGGCATAGACCCAGGTCTTCGAGAAAGAGAATCGTGTTGATCGTGAACGCGTCGTAGAGCTCGAATACATCGATCTCGGCAGGCATCACGCGCGCCATATCGAACGCCAACCGCCCCGATCGCACCGCTGCCGTGACGGTGAGATCCGCCATGTTCGAGATGGTCGCGTGCGATAGCGCCTCGCCCACGCCGAGCACGTAGGCAGGCTTCTTGCGCAGCGTTCGCGCGCGCGCCGCCGATGTGAGAATGACCGCGCCGCCCCCATCCGTCACGAGGCAGCAATCCCGCACGGTGAACGGGTAGCTCACCATCCGCGCATCGAGTACCTCCTGCACGGTGAGCGGGGCCTTCTCCCAGGCGACCGGATTGAGCAGTGCCCACTGCCTGGCCGCCACCGCGACGGCGGCGAGCTGTTCGCGGGTCGTGCCGAACTGATGCATGTGCCGCGATGCCGCGAGCGCGTAGGCAGACGCCGGCAGAAACGGCCGGTAAGGTGTTTCATACGGATTGAACTCGCGCGGACTTGCCGCGGCGCGGCTCACTGACCGCTGCGTGCTGCCGTAGGCGATCAACGCCACCTCGCACAATCCATGCTCGATCGCCGCCATCGCGTGCCCGACATGCGACATGAACGAGCTGCCGCCGATGATGGTCGAATCCTGATAACGCGGGACGATGCCAAGATACTCGCAGAGTGCAAGGGTCGTCGTTCGCACCTGGCTGGCCGCGCCGAACACGCCATCGATGTCGCGCAATGCCAAGCCGCAATCATCCAATGCGCGCCGCGTGGCTTGCGCCATCAGATCGACGGGCGATATGCCGGGCGCACATTCACCCAGATCGGATTCGGCGACACCGACGATGGCGACGCTGCCACGCCTGAGGCCGTTCATCGCGCCGGACCTCCAAGGCCGTTCATCGCGCCGACCCGACGGGCGTGAACACCGGATAGGCGGGCTGTTTTTCCGTGCCAGGATGCATCCGCACTTGCACGCGCATGCCGATCCGCACCTGCATCGGATCGATGTCCTCGACCCGACTCATCATCCGGAACCCCTCATCGATGTCGATCAGCGCAACGTTGTGTGGGGGCGCGTCGCGATTGAAGACGACCGTTGTCGCATAGACGGTGCCAAGCCCTTTCGACGTGCGCCATTCGAGATTGGGGCTCCCGCTGCACGGTGCGATGACGCGAGGAAAGAACACCGCGTGGCCGTCATCGGTGCACACTTGGTAGGCAAGTTCGCCGCGCTCACAGTGGGCGGTGTAGGTCGCAAGCGGGGAGGTGGTGAGTCGGGTCAAAGTCATTCCTTGAGATTTCTTCCAGCGTCCGCGGAAGTCCCAGTTTGCCATGAGCGAGCGCACATCCGATTGGCTTATCATCGAGGCGCCCAGCGTCCCGTTTCGTCCCGTCAATCGCTCATGCTGAAGCCACTCGACGTTTTGTGCGCGTATCCGCCCCACGACTACACCTTGAATGGTGCCGGTGAATCCCGATTTTGGCGCCGGCGAGGCCGGATATGTTCTCAGGAACGCCGATGTCGCAGGTGTCGTGTGCGACGTCGCGGCATACGCTGTCGCGGACGACACCTGCCTCATCGTCTATACGTCGGACACCAATCGTGCGAAAGCCCGGCGCGACGATCGAGCCGCACGACATCGCGGATGGGTGTCGCGCGCGCCTTGCGCCGATGAAGGTTCCCCGCTATGTGATCTTCCTCGATGCATTACCCTACACGCCGACCCACAAGGTGGCGAAGATGGTGTTGCGGGGCGATTCGACCTTGATGGCGCGTGCGGTGGATCTCGCGTCGAAACCTTGAGGTTGCGGCGGCAGGGCTGCTACCGTCGGCGAACGCGCGACTGTGGCAGCATTGGGGTTTCCCCTCATCACGACAGGACCAACCATGCCTCGCGCAACCATCAATGGCGGCAACATCAACTACGAAGTGCACGGGACCACGGGACCATGGGTGTCGGTGTCTCCCGGCGGGCGTCGCGGGTTCAATGAGCTGGGCGGATACGCTCGTCGATTCAGCGAAGCGGGCTTTCGGGTGCTCGTGCACGATCGTCGCAACTGTGGCGGATCCGACCTGCTGCTGTCCGGCGACAAACAGGAACACGAGATCTGGGCCGACGATCTGAATGCGCTGCTCGCCATGGTCGGGGCAACCTCCGCCTTCATCGGCGGGGCATCGTCCGGTGCGCGCATGGCGCTGTCCTATGGACTTCGTTATCCGCAGGCAACCAAAGGATTGCTCCTCTGGCGTGTATCGGGCAGCGCGCGCTCAGCGAAGCATCTGGCCAATCAGTATTACGGCTCGTTCGCCGCAATCGCGAAAACGGGTGGAATGGAGGCCGTGGCCGCATCGGAGCACTTCAAGGCGGTCATCGCACGCAACCCCGCCGCACGCGATCAACTCATGCGCTTTGGCGCCGACGCGTTCATGCACTCCATGAATGTTTGGAGCGAGAAATTCATGAAGGGCGCCGATCAACCGATCATTGGCGCAAGCGAAGCCGAGCTTCGTGCGATGCGCGTGCGGATGTGTCTGATCCCGGGTAATGATTTCGTTCACGCGCGCTCGTCGGCCCATGCGGTCGGCAAGCTGGTGCCGGGTTGCGAGATGCATGACATCATGCCGCCGGGCCCCGATCTCGAGGAAATTCCGTTTGAAAGCTGGGAGCAGAAGGAAGCCGATATCGCGAAGATCTTCATCGACTTCATGCGCAAGGAATCCGCGCGCTGACCAGGATTTCGCGCGGGTTACCGCGTGAAGTTCTCTTGCCACGCATAGCCCACCCCATAGACCGACCGGATCCATTCGTGGCCGGGGCGCACATGGTCAAGTTTTCGTCGAAGATTCTTGATGTGTGAATCGACCGCCCGATCGGTCGTATCGAGGTCCGCGCGATCCACGAATTCGAGCAACTGCGTACGCGAATACACGCGTCCTGGGTGCCTGGCGAGCGCGCGCAGTAGTTTGAACTCCACAGTTGTAAGTGATAACGCCGTGCCTTCGAGCGAAGCGCGCCACCCTGCGTCGTCCAGCACGAGCGCAGTATTCGTCGGTTTCGAGGTGCCCGCGGCCCTGCGCAGAAGCGCCCTCACGCGCGCCACGACTTCACGTGGACTGAAGGGCTTGCACAGGTAATCGTCGGCGCCCAGTTCCAGGCCGAGTACCCGATCCACTTCATCGATGCGTGCGGTGATCATCATGATCGGCAGTTGCGAGAATGCGCGCACGGCTTTGCAGACTTCAAGTCCATCCAGCCCGCGCAGATTGAGATCCAACAGCAACACTTCAGGCTGATGGTCGCGCACCATGTCGATCGCGCGGCGGCCGTCCGCAGTACGCAGGGTGGTGAAATGTGCGGCGGCCAGATAGTCCTCGAGCAGGCGCGCGATCTTGTCATCGTCTTCGGCAATCAGGATCGTGGGTGTGCTCATGGCACCGGCAGCTCGATCAGAATTCGAAGACCACCCAGGGGCGAGGCGCTGGCCTGCATGGATCCGCCATGCGCCGCGATGATCGCTTTCGACAACGCCAAGCCAAGACCGCTGCCGCCGCGACTGCGATGACGGCTGGCATCCGTCCGATAGAGCGGCGTGAAGAGACATAGAAGTTCTTCGTCCGTCAATCCGGGCGTCGAATCGGCGAACACGATCTGGTGTACGCGTCCGATGGCGCGAACGGAAACGTCGAGCCGGCCGGGGCGATCGGTATAGCGCAAGCTATTGGTGAGGAGATTATCCAGGACCTGTGCGATGCGATCCGCGTCGACGGCAATGCGGTGTGCGCCAGAAGCGTCAATGGAGAGCGCGATGCCGGCCGCTTCGAATTGATGGCGCCATCGCTTGGCGGATCGTTCCACGAGCTCGACAAGATCGTTCGACGCGCGTTTCACATCGAGCGCTCCCAGATCAGCGATCGCGAGCTGATGCAGATCGTCAGTCAGGCGCGTGAGCCTGCTCACGTCTTCGTGGAGCGATGCGAGCGCAGCGCCGTCCAGTTTGCGCACGCCATCCTGCATCGCTTCGATTTCACCTCGCAAGGTCGTGAGGGGTGTACGCAGCTCGTGGGCCACGTCCGCGAGCCATTTGCGACGCGAATTTTCCATGGCGGCGAGCGATTGCGCCATGGCATTCACATTCAGCGCGAGGGTGCTGATTTCATCGTGTCCGCCGATCGTGACGCGCGCCGACAGGTCGCCGCCGGCAATGCGCGCGGTCGATGTCGCGACCGCATTCAGGCGGCGTGACCACCAGCCGGCAAGAATCGCGGCGAGCGCAATGGAGACAATCCCCGCAAGAATCGCCATCCACGCGATGCTCACACGCTGTTCACGAATGAATGCGATATCCCGATCCTCGGTGGCTCGGTCCAGGGGCGCAAGAACGATGCGTGCGACGGACCGACCGTCAATGGTGACATCGCGGACCGATGCGCCACTTGAAACCGACGTCGCCGGCCCCGCCAGAACGCGGCCGTCCACCGCGATCAGACTTGCGCGCGGATTGAATCGAAGAGCATCGGTTGTCGATTTCTTTCCACGCGTTGTCCGCTCGACCGATTCGTCGGTGCCAAGACCGAACCAGTCTTCGAACGCGGCCCCAGGTCTGCCTGTGTGTCGTGCGGCTTGACCCAGTAGCCGTCGCCATTCCTTCGCGGCCGCCTCGGTTCCTCCTGATCGGATGCTTCGCGCCACCGCGGCGGAAAGCGCATCCAGCCGATCGGACTCGAGTGCATTCAGGTAGCCGACGAAGCCCTGCTCGAGCGCGCGCGCATGCAGCCATGCGCTGCCTCCGATCGCAACGACAGACACCGTTGCAAGAACCAGAAACAATTGGTGCGAAAGGCGCAGGCTGTGTTTCATGCGGCGATGGTGCCATACGAATCCCCGCTGGCCGTGCATGGCTTCGCGAAATTACGGACCTTTACATCGCCTCCACGATGTCTCCGCAATTGCTCCAAATTGGGCCGTCATGCTTCCTCTTACGGCATCTGCCGGTTCAAACCACCGAAGGAAAACACCATGTTTCGCACCTTGATCGTCGCAGTCGGCCTTGCGCTTGCTCTGCCCGTATTGGCCCAATCGAACAACAGCGTTGAAGGCAAGCGTCCCGCGCGGGTCGCGATGGCCGAGAAGCTGGGTCTGTCCGCGCCCCAGGCCGAGAGAATGAAAAGCATCATGAAAGCATCGCGCCAACAGAGCATCGCATTCAAGACGGAGCTCCAAAAGACGCAGGATCGCAAAGCCAAGCGCGCGATCAGGGAGAAGATGCAGGCATCAAAGGGCGAGGCGCGGAAGCAGCTTAGTCAGGTGCTGACCGCGGATCAGATGCGGAAGTACGACGCACTGCGTCCGACCCCGCCGCGGCGCGTGCCGGCGAAGTCGGCCTGAGCGATGAAGGGTGAAGGGTGAAGGATGAACAAAACGCGCGCTTCCCGGGTCGCGGGGAGCGCGCGTTCCGCTGCATCAGGTCAAGCCTATTTCGCCGGAGCGTTCGCGCGAATATCGGCCCAGACGTTGTCGATGTCCTGATCGGACAGAACCCCTTTCCTGGGAGGCATCTGGCCCTTGCCATTGAGCACTGAATTGTCGAAACCCGGGCGCTCGTCGGCGCGAAGACGGCGCAGGTCGAACGTTTGGCCCGAGCTGACGAGATTCTCGCCGTGGCAGGTAAAGCAGTAGTTGTTGTAGCCGCGCTCACCCGCGCCGATCTTCTCGCGCATCCCGGGCAAGCGCGGCGTGCATCGATACGACAGCCACACCGGCACTCATCAATCCAAATACGAACGTGCGCACACCTCTTCTCCTAGTGCGCCGGCGGGAAACCGCGTTTGGCGAGGTTGGGATCCCCGGCACGGAGCGCATACACGCCGCCGATGCCGCTCATCACCGTTGCATACTGCTTGCCGTTCCGCTCCCAGGTGACCGGTTGGCCGACGATGCCCGATGGTGTCTGGAAGCTCCACAGCAGCTTGCCGGAATCGGCGTCGCGGGCTTCGAATTCGCCGGTCATCAGACCGGTGAACACCGGATCACCGCCGGTGACAAGCGTCGACGAATAGTTCGGGCTCTTGTAGGGCACCTCCCATTTCGACTTGCTGGTCATGGGCTCCTCGGCCTTGAGGAAGCCGCGCACATTCGGGTCATCGAGCACGGTGGTCCGCTTCACGCTGCCTGGGCCCCACGGTTTTCCGGCGGTGTACTGCTCGGGCGGCGGGGCTTCGTAGCCCATGCCGATGTGCAGCGTGTTGATGTATCGATGCGACGACGGGCTGATGCACGCCGTCATCGTCGAATGGATCGTTAGGCGTTGCCTGGTAGTGCCAGACGCGCTCGCCCGTTCTTGGCCGCAGCGCGATGATCGAATTGGTCCAAAGGTTGTCGCCCGGGCGTCCGCGAGCGTTCCACGGCGAAGGATTGCCGGTTCTCCAGACCTCCTTGCCGGTCTTGGCATCGAGCGCGATGATCTGATTGGGCGGTGGTGTAGATCACCCCGTCGTCGATGATCGGGAAGGCCTCGGCGCCGCGCTGGTCGTTCATCGAGTAGGTCGACATCGGCACCAGTCGCTTGACATTGCCCTTGTTGATTCTCGTAAGCGGGCTATAGCGTTGCGCGGAGTAACCCATGCCGTGGACGAGACCATCCCCCGGCGTTTTGTGATCGTCGATCAAGGCTTCGACGGACTGCGCCTGCGCGGTGGTGATTGGCATCGCGGCGCAACCGTTGTTCGCTTGAGACGGACGGCGGTGCGCCCGGGTCCGCAGCCGCTACTGCAACTTGATATTCGCCTCGCGGATGATGCGACCCCACTTCGTCATCTCCGCGCGCACGTACGCTGCGAACTCCTCCGGTTGATCGCCGCCAAGCACCCAGCCGTTGGTCTTCGCATCCTCGCGAATGTCGGGTGCGGCGAGGGCCTTCGCGATTTCCGCGTGCAGGCGTCGAATGACCGGCTCGGGCGTGCCGGCCGGCGCGTAGAGACCATTCCAACCGGTCGCCTGCAGCGCGGGCAGGCCAGCCTCGGTGGTGGTGGGCACATCCGGAAGAATCCCGATGCGCGCCGGATCCGCGAGCGCAAGCGCACGCAGCTTGCCGGCCTTGATGTGCTGCGCGACCGCCGATGGCGCGAGAAAGCCTGTCATCACATGACCGGCCAAGAGGTCGGGCACTTCGGCGCCGATCGATTTGTACGGCACCTCGGCGATGTTGATGGCGCTCGCAACCTTCAATGTTTCGCCGACGAGCTGCGTCAGGCTGCCGGTGCCGCCGGATGCAAACGTGATCGACTGCCCTTTCGCTTTGGCAAGGGCGATGTATTCGCGCAGCGTCGTGGCGGGCACCGATGGGTTCACCACCATCACCATCGGCGAGGCGAACATGCGCGAGATCGGCACCAGCTCCTGATTGAGGCGGCAGCATGGATCGGGCGCGAGCAGATCGTTGAGCGCGTTGTTGATGTTGGCGTGCAGCAAGGTGTAGCCGTCGGCAGTCGCACGGCCGACTTCACGCGCGCCGATCATGCTGTTCGCGCCGGGCCGATTCTCGACGATCACCGGTTGTCCAAGCGCTTCGGCAAGTTTCGGTGCGACGCGCCGCATGCCGACATCGACCGCGCTGCCGCCCACCGCGGGCACGATGACGCGAATGGGTTTGGCGGGCCAGGACTGTGCCTGGACATTGATCGATGCAGCGACAAACGCGGCGGTGAGAAGCAGGGTTCGCATGAACGGTCTCCGACGAAAGCCTGGATGCTTGCACCATGCGTCGGTGCAGGTCAACCTGTTCAGCGCGCGCCGGCGGCGCGGACAATCGCGACAATGTCGGGGTTCAGATGCTTCAATGGCCCCGGTTCGCGCTCATGATGGAAATTCTCTATGAATTTTCTATCTGCCAATGCTCAACATCCGCCGCGTGTTCGGCGAGAAATTCCTGCAGCCGGGTAAATCTCCGGCGTGTCTCCCAACCGAATATACATTCTACGGCGGGCCCAGTCACCCATCGCAACGCACGTGGACTGACTTCGAAGTTGACCGTATAGATCAACATCGATTGCCGCGGGCCGATCGGCCGGTGCCGCATCGAAGCCGCCCAGCGTGAAAACGGAAACGAGCGGCCGACCATCGAGGCTGCCGCGACATGCGGACGATCGAACGACACGAATTTTGTGCGGATCGACAGGCCGCGCAGCAGTCCCGCGCCCGTGTTCGTCGTCACGGCGCCGACATAGGGGCATGGTGCACCGCCCTCCACGCGGGTTTCGCTGACCAGTGAATCCCACCGCGATCGCCAGGTGTGATAGTGAAACGCGTCGAAGACGACGGCTTCGCTCGCCGGCATGATGAACTCAAATCGACGCTGCGCCATCGTCGCTGCCTTCGTTCGCGATATCAGTGGTCATGCCCCAACGCGCGAATTCCGGTTCGAACTCGGCGAGTGACAGCATGCCTACGCACGTGTACGCGCCGACAGGGCGTTGCGGCGCGCGTGCCAGTCGTCGAGTGAGGAGGATCGCGGCCATGCAGGGAATCTCGGGTCCATGGTCGTCAGGCGCGGTGATGTTCCAGGTGCGACGCATTGCATTGCCCGACTGGTCGACACCCACGACGCGAACAACCATGCCGCCTAGCGCAGAGCCGAGGAAATCGACCGCACGCGCGGCTTGATTCAGCACCCACGCCAGTCGTTGCGGCCGCTTGATGAGGCCGATCGCCCGCAGTGCCGCCAGAATCGCCAGACCTCGTTGTGCGATCCCCACCTCAAGAGCGGCGTGAAACATCACGCGTTGCGTCGTTCGGTAGTGCGCCGGGAAAAGTTCCAGATCCGGAATGTCGCACAGGGCGCCCAGGCGCGACCGCAATCGCGCGAAGCGAACCGGCTCCGGTCGGGCCCAGCCGCGCTGCGATCGCCACCGCCCGCCGTCCCACACCTGGATCGGTTCGCCGCAATAGCTCAGCACCGCCGCAAGCGTGGCGACACCGCGCGGCGCGGTCTGCGCGGGAGCAATGCAGATGTCGATTGAGTTGATACGCTGCCATCGATCGCAGAGCCGATCGACCACGGCGGACGACAAGGCGGGCACCGTACTTGCGCCGGTTAGAGCGGTGCGATCGGCGGCGCGAAAGGCTGCATCCATCGTGGGAGGAAAGTCGCACACGAACCTGCGGCCATCGGCGATATCGATGTAATGGGCACGGGCAGTAGCAGCGGCCATGGCGAGCCTGTAGTCTTGCTGCTGAAAGGGACCGGCCGTGTGCACCACCAGATCGACGCCCAATCGCTGTAAGGTTTGATGCGTGTCAGGCGCATGTTGGTCAATGGCAACGCCTTCGGCCCCATGACCAAGCGCACCCGCCGCCGCTCTTGCGCGCTGAACGTCGCGGCCACCGATCAGGAGTTGTATCGATGGGTCACCGGACAACCCACGGCAGATCCGAGCCCCGAAATTGCCATAGCCACCGAGCACCAGCACCTTCAATTGGGTGAATCCTTTGTCTCCGATCGCCGAGCATACCCAGATTCATCCGCAAGCTGAATGTTGGCGATCGGTGCATCATCCTTGCGTGAACGCGACCGGGACAAGCGTGAGCACTCGTGCGTAATCGGTTATCGTCGGCAATATGAGCACGACCATTGGATCGACCGGCCCCGATTCGCGCCAAGCCTGGACGCGTCTCATCATCGCCATGGCGATCGGTACGATCGGCAATGGCGGCATGTGGATCGTGAGCGTCGCATTGCCGCCGGTGCAGGCGGAATTCGGTGTGACGCGTGCCGATGCGTCGCTTCCCTATACGCTCACACTCCTTGGGTTTGCCATTGGTGGCGTGCTCATGGGCCGATTGTCGGATCGCTTCGGCATCATGTTGCCGTTGTTGATCGGGACGTCTGCGATCGGGTTCGGTTACGTCGCGGCGGGCATGTCCGGGGACCTGTTGCAGTTTTCGCTGGCGCAAGGCTTGTTCATCGGACTATTGGGAAGCTCGGCGACCTTTGGTCCGTTGATCGCCAATACGTCGCTTTGGTTCGAGAAGCGCCGCGGGATCGCGGTCGCGCTCGTGTCGAGCGGCAACTATCTCGCCGGGGCGATCTGGCCGCCGATCATCCAGTATTTTTTCGACACCGTCGGCTGGCGCACCACCTATGTCGGCATCGGTGTGTTCAGCGTACTCACGATGCTGCCGCTTGCGCTGATGCTGCGTGGCCGGCCGCCCGCGCATTCCGCGGCGGCCACGCAACTCGTTGAACGTGTACCGGCGATCGCAACGCTCGGACTCACCTCGAACCAGCTGCTGGTGTTGCTGAGTATCGCGGGCGTATCCTGTTGCGTGGCGATGTCGATGCCCCAGGTGCATATCGTTGCCTACTGCGCCGATCTTGGTTACGGACCTGCGCGTGGCGCGCAAATGCTTTCGATCATGCTTGCGCTTGGACTCATCAGCCGCCTCGCCACCGGTTGGGTCGCCGATCGCATCGGTGGCGTGCAGGCGTTGCTGGTCGGCACATCGTTGCAAGGCCTTGCGCTGTTGCTCTTCATTCCATTCGACGGCCTCGTGTCGCTCTATCTGATCTCCGCGTTATTCGGACTCGTGCAAGGCGGCATCGTGCCGGCCTACGCGATGATCGTGCGCGAATATTTTTCGCCGCGCGAAGCGGGCGCGAAAGTCGGTATCGTGCTGATGGCAACGTTGCTCGGCATGGCGTTCGGCGGCTGGCTGTCCGGGAAAATCTTCGATGTCACCGGTTCATACGACGCCGCGTTCGCCAATGGCGTGGCATGGAATGTCCTCAACCTTTGCATCGTGGGGTGGCTCCTCAGACGCCGTGCGCGGCGACTCGCGCCGGCCTGACGATC
>JBJXGX010000256.1:0-3138 GCA_046160305.1 Burkholderiales bacterium | reverse complement strand
CGACGCGAAGCTTTTCCATGAGGCGCGCCTTGTGAACCTCGACCGTGCGCGCGCTGATCCCGAGCACCTGGGCGATCTCGCGGTTGTGTTGGCCGGCGACGACCCGGTCAAGCACCTCGCGTTCGCGCGGCGTGAGGCGATCGAGGAGCGCCTTGAATTGGGCCGCTTCGCGGGCGGCTTGGCGGCGCTCGGCATCTTGCTTCCATGCCGTGCGGATCGCCTCAAGCAACTCGGCATCGTCGATCGGCTTTTCGATCAAGTCGAGGGCCCCACTCTTGAGTGCCTGGCGCGTGGCAGCAACATCACCGTGCGCCGTAATGATGATGACCGGTAGCGGGATCCCGCGCTCGACCAGTGCGGCCTGAAGCTCAAGACCACTCATGTCGGGCATGCGCAGGTCGATCAAGGCACAGCCCGCCCACTCGGGCCGCACTTCTTCAAGGAACGCACTGGCCGACGCGAATGCACGATTCGGAAAGCCTAGCAGGGAAACGAGCAGCGCCAGTGAGTCACGGACAGCATTGTCGTCATCAACGATGAATACTTTCGGTTCCACCGATTACCCCTTCGCTTCCTTGGCCCGATCGTCGATCCGCAGCGTAAAGTGAAACGCAGCACCGGAATGGAGCGGCTCGGCCCATATTCGTCCGCCGTGATTCTCGACCATCGAACGGCTGATCGATAATCCCAGCCCCATCCCACCGGGCTTGCTCGTTGCAAACGGCTGGAAGAGCGAAGGCAACTGGTCCGGTGCGAGTCCGGGCCCCGAATCGGTGACCGTCACGCGGATTTGCGCCTTGCCTTCCCGCCGCGCGGCAACCTCGATCCGACGGCGCCCGTCCGCGGCGCTCAATACCGCATCGAACGCATTGCCCAGCAGATTGTGCATGACGATCTCGATCTGCACGCGATCCGCGAGCAGGGATGGGAACTCGGCCGGGATGGTTGTATCGATCTGGACGCCATCTCGTCGCGCCCGCTCCGACCACTGTCTCGTCGCGCCGGCAACAAGCGCCTGCAGGTCGATGCTCTCAAGGCGTGACGCTCCGGTACGAAAGTATTCGCGCAGTCGCCGCACGACGTCGGCGGCGCGGGTGACTTCGGTCAGCGCGCGGCCCATGACATCATCGAGCTGTGGGTCGCGCGTGTCCTTCGCTTCGAGCAACAGCTTGGATGCACGGACATAGTTCGCGATGGCGGCCAAAGGTTGATTGAGCTCGTGGGCAAGTGCCGAGGCGAGCTCTCCAACCGATGCAAGGCGAATCGCCCGATCGAGAACGCGCTCGCGCTCGCGCAGATGCTCTTCCATCGTCTTTCGCTCCGAGATGTCGCGGAGCACGCCAATCTGCAGCGACCGTTCCTCCAAGGCCGTTCGACTGAATGACGCCTCCGCGGGAAATCGCTCGCCGCCGGCCCGTATGCCGACGACTTCGACGTTGCGCACGGCGCCCTCGGGATGACCGTCACCAGCTATGAACCGGCTCAGATGCTCACCCACGATGCGCTCGCGCCGCGTCACAAACATCGTTTCGGCAGCGTAATTGGCCGCGGTCACAACGCCCGAACGATCGATCGCTAAGATCGCATCCGGGGCGGTATCCACGACAGCGCTCAGCTCGGCCTCACGCGTACCGAGTACCTCGAGCGTGTCCAGCCGTTCACTGACCGCACTGCCCAGCATCAAGCCGGTAATCGCAATCGCCAGCATCAGTAGCTGCAGCTCGAGTACATCATTCTCCGTGTGTGGCGAGAACTGATATCCGATGATGAGACCGAGCTGAATGACGACCAGGCACAAGACTGCTCCGCGCAAACCGCGTCGCAGGCTGATCCAAATGAGAGGGAGAAACAGGAGGTAAAAATAGCGGGATTCGCTTCCCACGCCGATCACTAATACCGCAAGCAACGTCGCCAGAACCGCCAACGATTGAAGCGCGGCTTCGGCGATGGCCCAAGGTTCGTCGAAGAGGGCGGGCGGATCGCGCGCGACCAATAGCATGATCAATGGCGCGGTGACGACGATGCCGATCGCATCACCAACCCAGAGGCGTAGCGCCGCGGAGAGCGCCGCCTCCAGGGCAAGTGCGCCAACCATGACGAGCGAACCGACATACACGCCTGCGATGATTACGCTACCGTTGACGGCGGCGGCGACCAGCCACACGACATCCCGAACGCGCCTGAGTTGCGGATCGAATCGAACGACTTTCAGCAAAACCGCGGCGACCCCCACGTAACCCACGGCGAACGCCAACGAAGTCGCCGTCGTGGAAAGGGGATGAGAGCCGCCGCCGCGCACAAGAATCTCGGCGAGCAGGACAGCAATCAGAACCGCCGGCCAAAACCGCAAACCGGCGATCGTGAGTAGTGCGACGCTGAGGCCCGGTGGTGGATTCCACGGCGTGATCGCGAACGGCGCCAACGGATACAAGTAGCTTATCCAATCGAGCACGACATAAGCGATGACGTAGGCAGTTACGATCGCCGCGTCCCCGCCCGGCATCGCCTGCCTATTTCGTTCGGTGGCGGTCATTGCAATGTAGATGCCTCTCACCTTGAGTATTTCATTTTGCGAAGATACTGCCTTTCGCAGTGCGATGGACCAACTGTCGGCATGCAACCAAAGGGCGGACAGGGTAGTCCTATTTGGACCACGATCCGATGGCCTCGACGCTCCACGGAACCAGCAAGCCGCCGAGGCCCGAGCCGATCACAATGGCGTCGTAGGTGGGCATGCAGGTACGTGCGCGCGAGCATCGCTCGATTGTTGGACGCTGAGCATAGTGGGTACGCGTCAGCTCGCCTTGGGAGTAGTCAAAACCGCACCCCGCCGAAAATGTATCCGACATTCCCATTCCCACCCGGGTTGCTGGTTACTTTTGGAATAAACGTTCCGTACAGCGCGACCTGCCGGTATCGCAACGACACGGCAGGGAGCGCGAACGGCAACGGAACATTCCGGGCGACGTCCGATCGCGAGAACATGAACACCGACAATCCTGCGCCCGCCTGCCAGCTCTCCGTGATGTGCCAGTACGTTTGCCATTGATAGCCGACGACCTTCTGGTACTTGAAGTGGGATTCGCGGAAGATCAGCGCGTAAATCGAGTGGGTGTCGCCGTCCGCGTCCTGCACCGA
>JBJXGX010000255.1:0-2934 GCA_046160305.1 Burkholderiales bacterium | reverse complement strand
TTTGCCTGGAGGTGCGAGAGCGGCTCACCGCCGAGGGCGATGTCGACACGCCGCTCGATGAGGCGTCCGTCCACACCGCATGCGATCGGCTGATCGCCGAGGGCGTGCAGGCGGTGGCGATCATGCTCTTTCACTGCTATCGCAATCCCGGCCACGAGGCGCGCGTGAAGGCGATCGTGCAAGAACGGCTACCGCATGCATTCGTGACGGCCTCGCACGAACTCTCGCAGGAATACCGCGAGTTCGAACGCTGCTCGACCGTGGCGGCCAATGCGTTCATCGGTCCGCGCGTGAGCCAATATGTTGCAAGCATCGACGAGCATCTCAATCGATCCGGTTTCGTCGGCCGCTTTCTGCTCGTACAGTCGACCGGTGGACTGTACGAATCGAAGCAAGCCCAGGTGCAATGCGTTCGCATGCTGGAATCCGGCCCGGCCGCCGGCATCGTGGGCGCGCAGGCGCTGTGCCGCGCGCTCGCGCTCCCCGATGCCGTCGCGTTCGATATGGGGGGCACCACCGCGAAGGCGGGCGTAATCTATCGCGGCGAAATTCTCACCGCCAGTACCGCACTCGTCGGCGGCTACGACCACGCGCTGCCGATCCAGATTCCGATGGTGGACGTATTCGAAGTCGGCACGGGCGGTGGCAGCATCGCCACGATCGGCCCAACAGGCGCCTTGCACGTGGGTCCGCACAGCGCGGGCGCTGATCCCGGCCCGGCTTCATACGGGCGCGGCGGAACGCTGCCGACTGTCACCGATGCGAATTTGATTCTCGGTCGGCTCGGTGCCGATCGATTCCTGGGCGGCGAGATTCCGCTCGATCTGCGCGCGGCACAAACCGCCGTTCGCGACCACATTGCGAAACCGCTGGGCATGTCGTTGATGCAGGCCGCCGAAGGAATCCTCCGCATCGCAACGACCACCATGTCGTATGCGGTGAAGGGCGTGTCCACCGACCGCGGCATGGACGCGGCGGCGTTCCCGTTGATCGCGTATGGCGGCGCAGGGCCGCTGCATGCATCGGCCATCGCACGCGAGATCGGCATGAGCACGCTCGTCATCCCGCGCGCACCAGGCCATTTCTGCGCGTTCGGCATGCTGCATTCGGATCTGCGGTACGACCTCGTACGCACCTGGTTCACACGCCTTGTCGATGTGTCGTTCGCCGATCTCAAACGGGTCTTCGATGCGTTGATCGCCGAGGGCAAGCAATCGCTCGCACGCAGCCGGGTGAGACCCTCGCGCATCGTGATTGCCTATGCCGCCGACATGCGCTATGTCGGACAAGAACATCCGGTGACGGTCGATCTCTCACCCGAAGTGATTCGCAAACGCGACCGCCATGCCATCAAGCAGCACTTCGATGCCGTGCACGAACGCCGCTACGGCACCAGTGCGCCGCGCGAGCATGCCGAGATCGTAAGCCTGCGCATCACCGTGACCGGATTGATGAAAAAGCCGCCGCTCGAGCCGATTGATCGAGGCGGCGTTCGACCGCTGAAGGCCGCCGAAGCGGGTGTGCGCCCGGTGTATTTCGCGGAGGCCGGCAAGGCGGTCGGCACGCCGATCTACACGCGCGACGCGCTGCGTGCACGCAACACGATCGAGGGGCCCGCATTGATCGAGGAATATGCCTCGACGACCGTTCTCCTGCCTGGGGACAAGATGCGTGTGGACGATTTCGGCAATCTGGTGGTCACTGTGGGGAGAAGGCGGTAATGACAACACGCACGAGCAAGGCGGGTAAAGCGGACAAGGCAGGCAAGGCGCAACGACAAAGCGCCAAGGCGACTGCGAAGCCCGCTTCGCGCAAGCGCAAGGTCGCAGCATCCCCGCCGATCCGGGGCAAGGCCGACGCGGTGCTCACCGAGATCGTGCGAAACGGCGTGCTGGCGGTGACCGAAGAGATGAAGACCAATCTCATGCGCACCGCCTACAACATGATCATCTACGAAGCGCTCGATTTCACCGTGGGTCTCTTCACGGCCGAAGGCGAGACGGTGTCGATCGGCCTTGGGTTGCCAAGCTTCATTCGCGGTATGTCCGAGACGATCCGTGCCGAGTTGAAAAAATTCGGCAAGGCAGGCATCGAACCGGGCGACATCCTCGTCACCAATGACGCTTACCTCACCGGCAGCCATCTGCATCACTTCACCTTCAGCCTGCCGATCTTTCATGAAGGCAAGCTCACCGCATGGACATGCTGCATGGCGCACTGGCCCGATGTCGGCGGCGTGCTGGACGGTATTACGACCGACATATTCTCCGAAGGCATTCAGATCCCGATCATGAAGTACCGCAAGGCGGGTGTCGTCAACCAGGAGCTGGTCGACATCATCCAGATGAATGTGCGGATTCCCGAGCGGGCCATGGGCGATTTGCGCGCGCAGATCATTGCCATTACGACGGGCGAGCGCCGCTTTACCGAACTGCTGAATCGATATGGCCGCGCACCCGTACTGGCCGCGATTCGCAACATCATGGACCAGTCGGAGAAGGCCGCGCGCGCACGCACCCGCACGATTCCGGACGGCACCTACGAAGCCGAATCGTACATGGATGACGATGGCATCGACATCGGCAAGCGCGTGCCGATCAAGGTCCGCATCATCAAGAAGGGCGACGAAATGACCATCGATCTCACCGAGGTCGGGCGTCAAGTGCGTGGTTTCTTCAATTCAGGAATCACCACCGGCTACGCCTGCGCGCAGGTGGCCTACAAATGCCTCACCTCACCCACCGACTATCCGATCAATGAAGGCAGCTTTCGCTCGCTCAAGGTGAAGCTGGTCGAAGGCACGGTGGTGAGCGCCGTCAAGCCGGCGGCGATGCGCTGGTGGATGACGTTTCCGATGACGATCGTGGACACGGTATTCAAGGCATTGTCCGGCGCGATCCCCGAACGATCGATTGCCGCGCATCATGCCGATCT
>JBJXGX010000254.1:0-5250 GCA_046160305.1 Burkholderiales bacterium | reverse complement strand
TGCACTTCACTGAAGCTGTAGACCTTGCCGCGACCGCATGCAACCTTCCACTCGAGATCGTTCGCGCCGCAATCGGTGCAGACGATCCGCTTCGGATGAAAGGGTTTCGCGCAATGACGGCACCATTTGAGCGCAAGCTCGCGGCGCTTCACCGCGGCCCAATACCCGGCCGTCTCAGGCGACGGCTGATAGAGCCCGATGAAATGTTCGCCCGCCATGAGAGGCAGGCCCGCCGACCAATCCACTTCACGTACTTCGGCGCTCATCGCGTGGGCTCCTTCGAGACGATCACGACGGAATGACACGCAAGCGGCCCGCCGTGGCCGTGCACGATGCCGCACTCGATGTCGGTCACCTGGCGTCCCTCCGCACGGCCGTGAATTTGATCGATCGTCTCCTGCAGGTTGTAAAGACCTTGCGCGACCTGGCCGAACGAGAGGTAGCCGCCGTTCGTGTTGAACGGCAGACCACTGTCATAGTCGATGCCGCCCGACTCGACGAATGCCCCACCCTCGCCCGCGCCGCAAAAGCCGAGCTCCTCCAGCATCATGAGGTTCGCGAAGCTGAATGGCGCCGAGGTCTGCACGATATCCATGTCGCCCGGCCCGACACCGGCCATTGCATACGCTTGTTGGGCGGCCACACCCGCGCCGGTACGAATCATGTCCGGGCCCTCTTCGAGCGGCGCGAAGCCCCAGCTCCCCATTCGCTCGCCGACCCATTCATGGGTGTTGCATTGGCCGAATCCGGCGAGATAGGTGAGCTCGGCATGCCGTGCCCGCGCGACATCGCTTCGCGTCAGCACGATCGCCGTGGCGATGCCGCCCGGATACCAGACCGCACAATCGAGCATACGCAAAGGCGAGGCGATCATCTTGGAGGCGAGCACATCGGCGACCGTGATCGGCCCTTTGCTACGCATCGCCGCGTACGGATGATCGAGCGCCCAGCGCCGGTTCTCGACCGCTACGCGCGCGCTCATCGCAGGCGTTATCCCGTATTCATGCATGTAGCGACAGGCGAACTGCGCGTAAAGCGAAGGAGTCGATACGCCATAGGGCGCTTCGAATTGCAGATCACCTTCCCATGCCGCGTTCGAGCTGACCTGATTCATCCACACCCCGCTCGCTTCGTTGGTGACGCAAAGCGCGTAGTCGATCACACCCGCATGCAACGCGACCGCGGCGAGCTGCAGCGTGCCGAGCGCCCCACCGCCATGCGAGCTCACTTCCGAGTCGAACATCGGCGCGATCTTCAACTCGTTCAACAGCGCCTGGTTGTATTGCAGGACCATATAGGCCTGCGGCGTGCGGCCGGTGAAGAGCGCGCCCACCTGATTGCGCTTGATGCCGGCCTTGCGCATCGCCTCGACCGCTGCCATCGCACCGAGCTGCAGCGGCGTCTTGCGCTCCGGGTCACTCCGCTGAACCATCGCGCGACCGATGCCGACGATGGCACAGTGATTACCGATCAGGCCTGTCATATCAATCGACCTTTGCGCCCGATGCCGCCACAAGACGTCGATAACGCTCACCTTCCGATCGCGTGAACTGCGCGAGCTCGTCCGGTCCGGTAATGGCGAGATCGGTGCCGCTTGCTGCCAGCACCCGCTGCATATCCGGATCGTTCATTGTCGTTGCGAATGCCTCGGCGAGCCGGTCGATGATCGGACGCGGCGTCCCGGCCGGCGCGTACGTTGCAAACCACACCTGGAGCACGAAGTTCGGATATCCCGATTCGGCCATCGTGGGCGCCTGCGGCAAATAGGACGACCGCTTTGCACCAGAGGTTGCGAGCACGGTGAGTTTCCCCGCATGGATCTGCGGCTGCAGCGCAAGATATGGATAGAACATCATCGTGATCTGCCCGCCCACCAGATCCGCGAGCGCCTGGCCGGCACTCTTGTACGGCACGTGCATGACGCTCACGCCGGTTTCATTGTTCAGGAGCACACCGCACAGATGCGCCGATGTACCGCTGCCGGTCGAGGCGAAGTTGAGTTGCCCGGGTCGCGCCTTCGCGTAGGCGATGAACTCGGCGAGGTTCTTGACCGGCACCGTTGCATTGGCCACAAGAATCATGGCCTGTGTACCAAGCCGCGCGATCGGCGCGAAGTGCGCGATCGGATCGTAGGGGAGCTTCTGGTACAGGCTCTTGTTGACGGCGTGCGTCTGCGCCGTTGCGAGGACGATCGTGTAGCCGTCGGGCGGCGCGTTGGCGACCAGCTCGGTGCCGATGATGCCGCCCGCGCCGCCCCGATTATCGACGACGATCGGCTGGCCGAGCTGCAGGGCGAGCTTCTGGGTGAGCTGGCGCCCGAAGATGTCGGTCGCGGTGCCGGCAGGATACGGCACCACCAATTTGATGGGCTTATCCGGATAATTCTGCGCATGGGCCGCTGCGACACCGAGCGCGCATGCAGCACCCGCCAACCAGAAATTCAGTCTGCGCAATTCCATGACATCGATCTCCTTCTGCATCGGGCGGTTGCGGACCGGCGGGCCGCCCACCGCAACCCGCCAGAGAATACTATGCAGCCCGAGCAAGGCATCTATACTTCGACTACGAGGCGTATCGTATTCCGACGCGAGCCTTGATCTTGAGGCGACGTGCCCCGGTGCGCAGGCCCCCAATGGTTCGATGATCAGGAGTCGTTCAAGCATGCGCCTTCACGACACGTTTTATCCGATAGGCCGGGCGCTGTCGATGCTGGGTGCCTTCGTTCTTGTCAATCCCTCCGCGCTTGCTCAATCGAACGCCGACACCTATCCCGACAAGCCGATCCGCATCATCGTTCCGTTCGCGCCAGGCGGATCCGTCGATCTCGTCGGACGAACCCTCGGGCAGAAGATGACCGAGGCATGGGGGCAGACGGTGGTGGTGGAAAACCGGCCGGGTGCCGCGACCATCATCGGGACAGAAGCCGCGGTCAAGGCGAAACCGGACGGCTACACCCTGCTCATCGGTGTGAGTACGCTCGCGACCAATCCATCGATGCAAGCAAAGCTTCCCTACGACGCGTTGCGCGACCTCGAACCGATCAGTATGGTCGCGCGGGCACCGATCGTGGCCTACGTGAATCCCGCCTTCGCGCCGGAGGACATCAAAGCGCTCGTTGTGTTTGCAAAGGCGAATGCGGGCGGCGTCAGTTACGGGTCCGGTGGGACCGGCACCGTGACCCACCTCGCCGCCGAGATGCTGAAAGATCGGACCGGCGCGCCCCTCACGCATATCGTCTACAAGGGCGGCACACCCGCCATGGCCGACGCGATCGCAGGCCACATCCCGATGACCTTCGCGACGGTGGGCCAAGCCCTCACGCAATACAAGGCGAAACAACTGCGGGCACTCGGCGTGACATCCGCCGAGCGTTACGCGTCGATTCCCGACGTGCCGACATTCAAGGAACAGGGGTTCGACATCGTCACCAACGAGTGGTGGGCCCTGTTCGCTCCAGCCGGAACGCCGAAGCCGATCATTGATAAATTGAATGCCGAGGTGCGCAAGATCATTCTCCTCCCCAATTTGGGGGATCGGCTGACCGCCATGGAGCTCATCAGTTCGAGTCCGCAAGAGCTCGGCGCGTTCGTACGCAACGAGACGGAACAGTGGGGCGCGCTCATTCGCAAGGTCGGAATCAAGGGAAATTGATCATCATCCATCGGCCACTCACTCATACCAGGAGGCAGATCATGAAGATAGACATGCATGCGCATTGGCGACCGGCGGCGTTGATCGACGCGATGCGCGAGCGTACGGAAGCGCCGCGCATCACGCGCAATGCACAGGACATCGAAGTGATCAAGACCCGCAATACCGAAGAGTCGGTATCGAGTGCCTTCGATGATGTGGCAACGCGCCTCGCCGAGATGGACCGTCTGGGGATCACTACCGCGGTGCTCTCGATGCTCGGATCGTTTTCATGGACCGAGCGGCTCCCCGCGGCGGAAAGCCTGCCGCTCGTTCGCCTGTTCAACGACAGCGTGTCGGCCATTTGCAAACAGCACCCGGGGCGTTTCGCCGCCTACGCATGCGTGCCGCAGACCGACGTGGCAATCGCAGCGGCCGAGTTCGAGCGCGCGATGAAATTGCCTGGAATCATCGGCACCCTCATGCCCGCCAATGCGTTCATCACACGCAAGGCGGCGGAGAAAGTCCGCCCTATCATGGAAGTCGCGAACCGTCATCGCGCCGCGGTGTTCATCCACAACGGTCCGCTGCCCGGAGACCCCTGGCCCAAGGTGGCGAACGACACCGACAACGCCCGCCGGCGGAACGGCACGCTCGACATGCAGGCAAGTCTTTCCTCGGTGATGATCACCCTCTGCATGACGGATTATCTCGACCCCTACCCGAACGCGAATATCCACGTGCACAACCTGGGCGGCAACATCCCCTATGAAGTCGAGCGCCTGGATCATCGTTCCCTGCTCGACACGCCCGACGAAGAATTACCCTCGAAGCGATTCGCACGCTCGAAAGTCATGCTCGACTGCAATTCGTTCGGCGCGCGCGCCATCGAAGCGGGTGTGCGCTTATACGGTGCTGATCGGATCGTGTTCGGGACGGATGGCACCGAATTCGGCTGCGACTGGTCGATGCGCGCCGTCGCCGAAGCCGATATCGGTGCGGACGTACGCGAAAAAATCCTGCACCGGAACGCAACGGCGATCCTGTCGCACCTGGTGCCGCTCGCGAAAAGAGAAGCCGTCGCAGCATGAGGGTGCTTATCCGCTGCGCATTAGCGGCGTGTTTGTTGCTGGTTCACCCAACGGTGCCCGCGCAGGAATTTCCGGTCAAGCCGGTGCGCCTGGTCGTGCCGGCCCCGCCGGGCGGGCCGCTCGATGTTGCCGGTCGGATTCTCGGCCGCGACCTGCACGATCGCTGGGGGCAAACGGTGATCGTCGACAACAAGGGCGGCGGCACGCTCGGTCCGGAGTTTCTCGCGCGAAGCGCGCCTGACGGCTATACGTTGATGATCATCAGCTCCACGCCGCTCGTGACCTTTCCCCATTTGCAGAAAGCACCGTACGACGTGCTCAAGGCATTTGTCGGCGTGACGCAGACGGTTGCGCTGACCTATGCCTTTCTCGCGCACCCATCCTCCGGAATCACCTCATTGCAGCAACTGATCGACGAAGCGCGCAAGTCGCCCGGCCGGCTGAATTTCGCGACCGGCGGAATCGGCGCGGGCCAGCATCTCTACCTCGAGTTGTTCAAGCTCGCCGCCGACATCGATCTCACCCATAT
>JBJXGX010000253.1:0-5506 GCA_046160305.1 Burkholderiales bacterium | reverse complement strand
CTCACGGGCGAAGCACCGATCGAGTACGTGCAGCGCATCGCGACCTTGAAGGCGTCGGTCGCGTGGGGGGTCATGCTTGCACGCAAGCTCGAGCGCCGCGCGGTCCTGACCGCCGATACCACCGTGTGCATCGGTGATCGCATTCTCGGCAAACCGCACGATGCGATGGATGCCAAAGCGATGCTGCGTCTTTTGTCCGGACGCGAGCATCGCGTCTTTACCTGCGTGGCGATCCGCTTGGGCGATCAGCGGCACGCCGCGCTCTCGGAGAACACGGTACGATTTCGTCCGATCGAGGAGGATGAGATCGAACGCTATGTCCAATCGGGTGAACCGATGGACAAGGCTGGCGCGTATGCGATCCAAGGGCTCGCACAGGCTTTCATTCCCGGGATGGTCGGAAGCTTTTCCGGTGTGATGGGCCTGCCTTTGTGCGAAACGGTGGATCTCTTGAAACGACTTGCGAACGACTCCCGCGATCGCGCGGCGGAGTAATCATCATGCCGGAGGACATCCTGATCAACGTCACACCGCAGGAGACGCGGGTGGCGGTGGTGGATTCAGGCGTCGTGCAGGAACTGCATATCGAGCGCACGCACAATCGCGGGCTCGTGGGAAACATCTACCGTGGTCGCGTGGCCCGGGTCCTGCCCGGCATGCAATCTGCATTCGTGGAAGTCGGCCTGGAGCGTGCCGCGTTCCTTCACGTTGCCGATATCTTCGAGGCGCGGCAGAACGGCGGTGATCCGCGTCCCATCGAGAAAGTGTTGGCGGAAGGCCAGCCGATCGTCGTGCAGGTCGTCAAGGATCCGATCGGTACGAAGGGGGCGCGACTCTCCACGCAAATAAGCCTCGCGGGGCGGATGCTCGTCTACCTGCCGCAGGATTCGCACATCGGCATCTCGCAGCGCATTGAAGCCGAGTCCGAACGCAAGAACCTGCGCGACAAACTGCAACAGGTGATCCCTGCCGATGAGCGTGGTGGCTTCATCATCCGCACGGTCGCCGAATCCGCCTGCGAAGCGGAACTCGACGCCGACGTGCGTTACCTTCGCACCCTTTGGGAAGATATCCGCCAGCGCGCTTCTGGCGCACCGGCGCCGTCATCGCTTTATCAGGATCTGTCGCTGGCACAGCGCGTACTGCGTGACTTCGCGGGCGGCGAGACCGGTCGCGTGCTGATCGATTCCCGCGAGAATTTCCTGAAACTGCAGCAGTTCGCCGAAACGTATACGCCGCAGGTCGTACCCAAACTCGAACACTACACCGGGGAGCGGCCGCTGTTCGATCTCAACAATGTCGAGGAAGAAATCGAAAAGGCGCTCGCGCGCCGCGTTGATCTCAAGTCGGGGGGATACCTGATCCTCGATCAAACGGAGGCGATGACCACGATCGACGTGAACACCGGCGGCTTCGTGGGCCTGCGCAATTTCGACGATACGATCTTCAAGACCAATCTGGAAGCCTCGCAAGTCATCGCGCGGCAACTGCGGCTGCGCAATCTTGGCGGCATCATCGTCATCGATTTCATCGACATGGACAATCTGGAGCACCGCACCGCCGTGCTCACAGAATTCAACAAGGCGCTCGCAAAGGACCGCACGCGCATGACCGTGAGCGGCTTCACCCAGCTCGGGTTGGTGGAGATGACCCGCAAGCGCACACGCGAGAGCCTGGCGCATGTGCTTTGCGAAAGTTGCGCAACCTGCGCGGGGCGAGGCGAAATAAAAACCGCCCGCACGGTCTGCTACGAAGTGCTGCGAAACATTTTGCGCGAAGCCCGGCAGTTCAGCCCGCGCGAATTCCGTATTCTCGCCGGGCAGAACGTCATCGACATGTTTCTCGAAGAAGAATCGCAGTCGTTGGCGATGCTCTCCGATTTCATCGGCAAGCCGGTATCGATGCAGGTCGAATCGAGCTACACCCAGGAACAGTACGACGTGATTCTGCTTTGAGCGGTGGAATCAGCTAAACGAATATTCCTGAGGATCGTCATGCCCGCGTAGGCGGGCATCCAGGAGACCCCGGCCCCTCAGCGCGAGGTATGCCCGAAATCGACGAAAGAAGTCGCCCTGACGCGTATGAGCGCTCTGGATCCCCGCCTTCGCGGGAATGACGGGTGGCCGGAATAGCGCATCAATCTGACTTCCGGCACCAGACTCTCGCTAGCCGACAATCTCGTCCCACAAGTCACGCCGATTAGAATTGACCTCCTCGATCAGCCGAAGCTTCCACGCGCGATGCCATTTCTTGATCTGCTTCTCGCGCGAAATCGCCGCCTCCATCGTGGCAAGCTGCTCGTAATAGACGAGGATATGCACGTTGTGGCGTTTGGTGAAGCCTTCGACGACGTTGTTCCGATGCTCCCAGATTCGTCTGATGAGATCGGCAGTAACGCCGGTGTACAGCGTGCCGTTACGCCGGCTTGCGAGGATGTAGACGGCTGGACGCTTTTCCGCCCTTGCGATGGCCTTCGTTCATTGACGATTCCGGATCCCCGCCTGCGCGGCCTCGACGCACCGTCGAGCCTTGCGGCAATTCGCTAGCGACCCGCTTTGGCGTCCTTGGGCACCCGCCCCATCAAGTAGAACTCGTCGTTCGGGCGCAGGCTGATCGAATTGGCGATGCGGTTCGACATCGCAAAGAAGGCGGAGATGCCCGCGATATCCCAGATGTCCTCGTCCTTGAATCCGTGTTCGCGCAAGGCATCGTAGTCGGCGTCGCCCACCGTATGCGAGGCGAGCGATACCTTCATCGCGAAGTCCAGCATCGCGCGTTGGCGCGGCGTGATATCGGCTTTGCGGTAATTGATCGCGACTTGATCGGCGATCAGCGGATTCTTCGCGCGAATCCGCAGGATCGCCCCATGCGCCACCACGCAATACTGGCATTGATTGGCGCCCGAAGTCGCCACCACGATCATCTCGCGCTCCGCTTTCGAGAGCGCGCTGTCCTTCTCCATCAGCGCATCGTGATAGGCGAAGAACGCGCGAAACTCGTCGGGTCGGCGCGCCAGCGCAAGGCATACGTTGGGGACGAAGCCCGACTTCTCTTGCATCGCGAGCAGCTTGGCGCGGATGTCCTCGGGAAGCTCGGTGAGTGCGGGAGTCGGAAAGCGGCTGATCGATGGCATCGGGAGACCTTTTTGGACGGCTGTGGGATGATTGCAGCCGTCGCAACTGTTTGCCCACATGCAGGCATTCTAGCCGAGCGCCCCTCAAGACCCAACGATTGCAAAGGAGCCGCAAGTGAATGATCGTTTGAAACTCGATCCCCAGTTTGAAAGCCTGATGCCCGCGGTGCCGTTCTCACGACGCGGATTCTTGATTTCGAGCGCCGCGACCGGATTCGCGCTGTCGGCCGGGCCGATCATGGCGCAGCAGGCTATCTCGACATCGGCCGACGGGCTGCAAGTGGGCGATGCGCAGATCGCTGCAAAAGACGGTCAGAAGATCCCAGCCTATTTCGCCGCGCCGAGCAAGGCGGGGCGTTACCCCGTCATCCTCGTCATCCCCGAAGTATTCGGCATGCACGAATACCAGAAGGACATCTGCCGGCGGCTGGCTAAAGTGGGCTACTTCGCCGTCACCTCGGACCCGTTCTTCCGCAAGGGCGACCTCTCGAAGATCACGGATATCAAAGAGGTGATCGCCGCGGCAAATACGCTCACCGATGAGCAGGCGTTCGCCGATCTCGATGCGGTGGTGGATTGGGCGGGTAAGCATGCAAAGGCCAACGTCGCAAAATTGGGCATTACCGGCATGTGCCGAGGCGGCCGCACGGTGTGGCAATACACGGGCCACAATCCGAAGATCAAGGCGGGGGTCTCGTGGTATGGCGGGCTCAACCCGATGCCCCCGGCAATGCCCCTATCCCCAATCGACACCGCCGACAAGCTCAACGCCCCCGTTCTGGGCCTCTACGGCGGCGCGGATCAAGGCATCCCCCAGAACATGGTGGATCGCATGAACGCCGCGCTCCTCGCGTTCGGCAAGGAGAAGCAGTCGATGATCCACGTGTATCCGGACATGCCGCACGCATTTCATGCCGACTACCGGCCCAGCTACCGCAAGGAAGCCGCGGACGATGGCTGGAAACGCATGCTCGCTTGGTTCAAGAAACACGGCGTGGCGTAGAACGCTTTCGCGCAAACAAACGGCGGACTTCGGTCCGCCGTTTTTCGTTGAGCTGTCTCGCAGGCTACAAACCGATTCCCCGCAAGAACGCCGGCACCAGCAGCGCGCAGAAGGGTTGGATCATCGCTACATGCTCCGGGCGGTAGCGGCTGGCAATATCTAACAGATTGGTGGTGCCAATGACCCGCCCGTCGTAGCGCACGGGCACGTTGAGCACCGACTCGCAGCCGAGCGAAAAGATCAGCGCATGGTCCGCGAACGCCCAGCGAATGTCATCGGCGTTGTGGCCGATGTAGGGCTTACCCGCCGCGAGCACATGCTGGCCCCACGGCGTCTGTCGGTGCGTCTTGAATCCGCCGACCGGATACGTTGCCGGTTGACTGCTATAGACCCGGCGCACTTTCACGCCGTCTGCGTCGATCACCATCATCGTGAACAACCGATGTCCCACGATTGCTGCGAGCGCGCGATCGAGCGCGGCATAGAGCAATTGCGGCTGGCCCGGCTGCGCGGCAGCTTCCACGCAGGCAAGCAAATGCTTGTTCAAACCGGCGTCGTTCACGCTCGGACCGCTCGCGCTCAATCGGCGAGCCCGCGACTCACTGCTTCGCAGGCCGCGATGCTGCGTTGATGGGATGAGCGCATTACGCCAAGCAGCCGGCGTGCCTCTTCGTGCTGGATACGGGGAAGCGCGTCGTCGACTTGTTTGATCATCCAACGCAGCCCGCGGATCAGGAATTGAATGCGTGCACGCCGCCCTTTCACGGCAAGCGCCTTGTCGAGAAACTCACCGGTGGCGTGACCGGGCTTTCCGCCGCAATCTTCGATCACCCGACCCAGGAGGGCGCAGTTGTGCGCTTCGTCCGCCTGCACGCCACGCAACACCGTCCAAACCTCGTCATTGCGTTTGTGCGCTTTCATAAACTCAGTAAGCGCCTTCGCACCCGCGCGTTCGGCCGCAAGGAAGCCATTTAGGAGCTCGGCCAAGGCGGTCTTGTCGAAGGACTGCCCGATGTTTGATGATTTCGACGGCGAATGGCGTTTGCCGAGATGCCGCAACATTGCATCCAGCCCGAGAAAATACGAATCGGCACCGAACCCGAATACCGCGCCGACCGCTTTCTCCGCCAGGATCGAGCGCAGATGGCGCCGCTCGATGTTGGTGATGTGCACCTCGACATACGGAAGATACGGCGCGACCGCCGACAAGCAATCCCGCATCGCGAAGCCCGCATACATGAAGCCCGCCGGATTCATCACCAAGCCGTCGACACCTTCATCGACCGCGCGATAGATCCGGCCGATCGCTTCGCCCTCGATATGCGAGTACAGGATGTCGAGTGAATAACCGTTGCGCTTCGCGTGATCTT
>JBJXGX010000252.1:0-3904 GCA_046160305.1 Burkholderiales bacterium | reverse complement strand
GAAATGCGCGATCGCATCAAACGCATGCGCGCCCTTTTCGTCGAGCAATTGAAGGCGAGCGGCGTCAAACGCGACTTCTCGTTCGTGATGCAGCAGCGCGGCATGTTCTCGTATTCGGGGCTGGACGCGCCGACGGTCGAGCGCCTGCGAAAGGAGTACGCGATCTACGCGATCACCACCGGCCGCATTTGCGTGGCCGCGCTCAATACGAAGAACATCGGCTATGTGACGAAGGCGATCGCAAAGGTGCTGGAGGGCTGACCAGCGGAGGCGCTCGTGAGCGTTCCGGCTAAGCCGGCGTTCGGACATACGCCGAACAGCCGAAGCGTGGAGATTGACCAGCACGGCCACCGCCCAATAGAATAGGTTGCATCGCCCGGTACTCCCGGGCGAGCTTCAAAGGCAATTCCCTGATAGCTCAGCTGGTAGAGCGACGGACTGTTAATCCGCAGGTCCCAGGTTCGAGCCCTGGTCGGGGAGCCAAACAAATCAAAAGATTAAGGCTTAATTGCGTTCAATCACGATTTGTCGGATCTGCTCCATGTAACGGGCTATGTAAGACCATTTGGTGAAATTAAGTGCCAAGTCGAATTCTCGCGGTCGATGGCGGCGACGGAGATGGTGGACGCGAGAATAGCGCCCCCTCACGCTGACTTAAAGAGTGGGGCGCGGGCCCTTCGAACATCAACGTTGTCGCTTGTCAGGACTCCCCGCACGCCGTAGCGGCCCTCGTCCAAGGCTTCTTGCTTGGCCCAGTCGCGATGGGCAGCGTGTCTCTCGCGTATATCCGACCGAGTTCGATCACCGTGTTTGCAAGGACCGCGTTTGAGCGTGTCGAATCTTTGAGCACGAGGCGATCTATTTCACTGCCGCCGACGCGACGCAGCGACGATATCTGGCGCTTTTCATCAACCAAGTCGTAGGCGAGCCATCCTCAGATGATGCACACGCGGCACACTTGGGGCAATGGCACGTCGAAGTGTTGGCCCTTCCGTCGTCGAGACCGCCCCCGCCATGGCCCGCTACAAGCACTTCGAAGCCAGTTCGCAATTCCTTGCCGTCAATCGTTCGCTGCCGTTGATTCCAGTCACGTTCACGCATTCGTCAATCTCGATCAGCAAACGCACTGACCGTGAAACAGGCAAATTGAAGCTCAGCGCATCGGACCCGCGTCCACCCTCTTGTCCATCTATGTCACGTCCCGAAGCGGCTTTAGCAATTCCTCGCTGTCGTTCTTCGCATTGTTGACGAGCTTGCGCACGGCGTAGTGCTCGAAGGCGTCCTGCGCATGATCGCGGATGATCGCTGTTACGCGGTCCGCATCCATCACACTGGGATCAGACCACTCCTCGAAATCCCTTTCGGGAAGGATGACCGGCATTCGAACGTGCACCGGAGCAATCGAGGGCGCTGCCGCTCTCGTGAGGATCGCACACGACAGGATCGGCTCGTCTTTCTCGGGCGGCGTCCAAAGGGATGCCTAGCCTGCAAAGCAGAATGGTTGCCGGTCTCTGCGAAAAATGAAGTGCGGCTGACCGACTGTAGTGATCTCGCCGGTGGTCTTATCGATGTCCTCCTGTTCAGGCCACTCGTACCAGCCCTCCGCTGGAATCAAGCACCGAAAACGCCGATACGCCTGACGCCACATTGGCTTGCCACTGGCATCCTCGGACCGCGCATTGATGGTGAATCGCGGCAGCTTCTTGTCCTTCCACCAAAACGGGATAGGACCCCATCGTGCTTGGGTGAGCAGAAGCTGACTGGATTCTGGGTTCCGACGAATGACCGGTACCGTCGTCGTGGGCAGCACGTTGAAGCGACGGCGGAATGGCGATAGATCCGCCAATGGATTGGGTGTGTCGCGCCCAATATTCCAGGCGCGCTCCATCGCCGCCACGTCAGGGGAGACGCAACGGCCGCACATTGCCGAGAAACATTGAAGGTCGCGACAAATCCTGCTTTCGCCGCGCTGATTTCTGCATTCTAATTCCGTGCTGGGAATTCATCCAGTACAAGCCTGATATGAAATTTCGCGTGTACCTGCTCCGTGAACGAGGTCGAAAGCGGCTCTGGCGTGATGTACGCAATGGGCCATCGTTCGTCGGCGATCTTCGCACAGCTTCGCAGATGGGGCCGGATGGGCACTACCAGTTCGCTTCGTTGCATTCGGACTCGCCGATGTTGGACCCAGTCATTCCGAACCTATTTAACCCGACACTGCATAGCGTAGCAGTCCAGGCAATGCGCCTTCGAGGCATCGAGCGATTGGATAGTCCGGACGGTCTGATCGCGGTCGTGCAGGAGTGGTATTGCGAAGCGGATCAATGAGAGCGCACGTAGACCTCGTACAGCGTTGTGCGGTTCGTGTTGCTTGCAGGCTTCCAGACTGGCGTAATCAGTTCCCTCGGTAGCTGAGGTTCCTCCGCACTCGGTTGATCAACAGAAGATCGCGATGTCGAATGAGTTGATACACGAGCACAACGAAGGCGATTACTATGATCGTACCCATCATGATCAGAAAGCGATCGAGTTCCATGTCCATTGAATGCTGCCTGCAGCCGCGAAGAATTGGTGCACAGCGGAACGCTGATCAGCGAACTTACCTCGGCTTGGTAGATCGGCCTCACACGCCGTGCAGGAGAAATTCTGCGCTCTGCAATTTCCAGCGGCGGTAACTATGGTGGACCCCGGTTTTGAGACAGCGGTTTAAGCTGTGCGCTGTCATGAGGGACGAGCAGTGATGAGCGAATCGAAGAAGCGGAAAGTCCACACCCCTGAGTTCAAGGCGAAGGTTGGTCTGGAGGCATTGCGAGGTGCGAAGACGGTCAACGAGATTGGTCAGCAATACGGCGTTCATCCGGTGCAGATTAGGCAGTGGAAGAAGGAGATTCAGGAGCAAGCCAGAACGCTGTTTGAAGGCAAACGAGGCCCGAAGCCGGTGGCTGCGCACCAGGAGCCGGATCTGCTGTACAGCGAAATCGGCAAGCTGAAGGTGGAACTGGATTGGCTCAAAAAAAAGTCCGGGATCTACCCATGATGACACGCCAGTCGTGGATCGCAAGAGAAGATGGGCTAAGCGTGGCGCAACAATGCGTTCTGGCAGGCGTATCGCACGCCACGATCTATGCGCGGCAAAGGCCCATGCCGGTCGACGAAATTGATCTGCTGCTCAGTGGCCTGATCGACGGGGAGTACACGCGGCGCCCGTTTTATGGCAGTCGCAAGATGGTGATATTCCTGCGCAAGGCCGGCCACAGCGTCAATCGCAAGCGGGTACAACGGCTGATGCGCCAGATGGGGCTGGCCGGGATGGCGCCGGGGCCCAACACCAGGGCGCACACCCTGAGCACAAGATCTACCCCTACCTGCTGCGCGGGGTGCCGGTGGTCAGGCCCAACCAGGTTTGGAGCACGGACATCACCTACATCCGGTTAGCGCACGGATTCGCGTACCTGGTCGCGATCATCGACTGGTACTCGCGCTGCGTGCTGGGCTGGCGGATCAGTAACACCGTGGAAGCGGTCTTCTGTGTGGATTGCCTGGAGGATGCCTTGCGCACCCATGGCAAGCCGGAAATCTTCAACAGTGATCAGGGCGCACAGTTCACCAGCGCAGCCTTCACCGATGTGCTCAAACGTGAAGGCGTTGTCATCAGCATGGATGAACGGGGGCGAGCGTTCGACAACATCTTCGTCGAGCGGCTCTGGCGCAGCGTCAAGCATGAAGACGTGTATTTGAAGGGCTATGGTGCGATGGGCGAATTGATGGTCGGTCTGGTCGACTACTTTGCTTTCTATAACGGCGAGCGTCCGCACCAGTCACTCGGTCAGAAGACGCCGGCAGTCGTGTATCGAAGCGCTATGGGTGGTGGGGCATTGATCGTGGATAAATTCGGCGGCGCGGT
>JBJXGX010000251.1:0-5792 GCA_046160305.1 Burkholderiales bacterium | reverse complement strand
AATGCTCGTTGCGAGAAATGGCCCGGGCGATCAAGGGCAGGCCAGGATGTTGATCGACGAGGCCTCCGCGACCAGCGCGAGGCTGGGCATGCTTCGGTTGAGTGAGCTTCTGCAAGAATTGCGGGGCCGCTTGGGCGAGCAAGCAAGTGCGGATTCGGCTGAAGCCTCCCGCCAAGTGGCGCTTCCCGCCGGCCTTTCTCCGCGGGAAGCGGAGGTACTCCGGCTGGTGACCATCGGCCGCAGCAACAAGGAGATCGCCAGGGTACTGTCCCTCAGCGACAACACCGTGGCGAATCACGTTCGTAGCATTCTGGCCAAGACGGGTACCGCCAACCGCACCGAAGCCGCCGGATTCGCGCGGCAAAATGGGTTGGGCTAGGGGTCAACCATAAGGGCATCAGCCAACCGGCATTCAGCCAAACTGCCGGGAATCACGGCTGGAAACGCCCTCTTCACCTTGTCGGGCGCGATCGATATAGCTATTATAGCCAGATGAAAACCGCATCGATTTCAGTCGCGAAGAACCGCCTGTCAGCCCTGATCGACCTGGTGCGGCGCGGCGAGACGGTCATCATCACCGACCGGAACCAGCCCGTGGCGCAATTGGCGCCCCTCTCGCCCGGCTTGAACACCGATGCCGCCGGGCTCGCGCAACTGGAGCGATCGGGCTTGGTCAAACGCGGCCGGCCGGGCGCGTCCAAAGGGCTTCTTAAGCGCCTGCCTCCAATGCCCAAAACCAGCGCCGACGTACTGGGCGCACTGCTCGCCGATCGCGACGAAGGCCGATAGGCGCTTATGCGCTTTTGGGACAGTTCGGCCATCGTGCCCCTGCTTGTACCGCAACCCGCGACGAAGGCCGTTGAGTCACTTCTGGAAGCCGATGCCAGCATGCTCGTGTGGTGGGGCACTTCCGTCGAATGCGTATCGGCGCTCGCCCGTCTTGAACGTGAACGTCTGTTGTCGCCCGACGACGTTGGCGTCGCACAGAAACGGCTAAACGCGCTTGCCCAGGGTTGGCACGAGGTTCAGCCGCATGTGAAAGTGCGCGCCGCGGCCGAGCGCCTGTTGCGAGTTCATCCGCTCCGGGCAGCCGACGCACTGCAACTCGCCGCCGCGCTGGAGGTCGCGGGCGCGAGTGCAGCCGGCGTGGCGTTCGTGTGTCTCGATCGTCGGTTAGGCGAAGCCGCCGCCCGCGAAGCGCTGTCGGTCATCGACGGGGGCGCCCGAGCGCGTTAGCTTCAGGCAAACTGCTCCGGCCTCAATTCGCTGACCGGCGTTACCACATCCGCTGGAAGGTTAGCGAGTTTCGCCGCCGCGCGAATCGCATCTGCACTCGGCGCCTCGTATAGGCAATACGTCTTCTTCTTGTCCGCGCTCAGGAACGAATAGAGCCACCTGACACCCGAGTCGTCATTAATGCGCTTGACCTCATCCGCGGCGTGCTTGGTCACTTCCAGTTGCTCGGCGAAGTTGCGTTCGATGATGAAGAGCGGCATCCGGATTCCTTTCTTGGGGCGAAGTGTTGACCAAGTCGGGAACCTACTACGAAATCGCAGGACCGGAAAGAGATTTCCTGGCCCTGCGATTTGCCGAACGGAGTCCTAGCCCCAGCGCGGCTGCTCGTCCGGGTTGATGCCAAGCGACATCTTGCCGACCAGCTCATGGGTCAGTGCCGAATTGGCCGGGTGGAATCGACCCGCGCGCGCGTCACGGAAGATCCGCTCCAGCTCGCTCTTCTTGAACATGCCGAAGCCGCCGGACAGATCCATCGCCTTGTCGACAATCTGCCAGGCCGACTCGACCGCGTGATACTTCGCCGCGACGATCTTGATCGGCCATGCGCCGCCGTGATCGACCCCGGCTGACCAGTCGGCGGCGACGCGATCCAGATGCGCTGATATCGCTTCGAGGCGGATGACCATGTCGGCCACGCCGTGCTGCACTTCGGGGTGATAGGCCATCGATCGGGTAAGCCCGAGCGACGTCTTGGATTTGAGAGTGGGCATCACCACGTCGATGGCGCGGCGCGCGAGGCCGCAATAGACGTTGCCAAAACCGATCAGCGCCCAGGCAAAGATACCCAACACGAACAAATCGACACCCGCCGCGCCGGCCGGAACCACGCGGGCAATGTACTTGTCGGGAACGAACACACCCTCGAGGATCGTGTCGTCGCTGCGCGTCGCGCGCATGCCAAGCGTGTCCCAGGTTTCGACGATCTTGTATCCCTTGGCGTCGCGCGTCATGAATCCATGCACGACCTTTGGCGCGGCCGGATCGCTCGTATCCATTCCATGCATACCAAGGCGCGTCCAAACGGGTGACAGGCTGCCAAACGCTTTGCGTCCGGTGAATCGGTATCCGCCATCGACCCGCTCTGCCTTGGTCGTGGAAAGCAGAACCGGAATATCGTTGCCCGCTTCAGCGTGGCCGGCCGCGAATATCTCGCCCTTGGACGCTTCGCGCAGCATCCATTCGAGCGACTTGTCGCCCGAGCGCCACATATCAGCCGCGAGCCCCAACCAGTAGTTGTGCATGTTGAGACCCAGCGCGGTCGCTTGCGCGTGGTAGGCGAGACGGCGCGTTTCCTGCATGGATTCGGCCAATGTCCAGCCGAGGCCACCTAATTCCTTGGGAATGGGACCGATCAGGTAACCGGCCTTCTTCAGCTCTTCGAAATCTTCGACGAAGAACTTGTTGTCGCGGTCATAGGCGGCTGCACGGCTCGCGCATCGGGCCAGCAGGTCATCGGTGAGGATTGAAGCGCGTGGTTCGGGCATGGTGGTCTCCTTGGTGGTTGGCGTTTCCCTGCGCGCGGATCTACACGATCCGTCGATTCACTTGCTACCTCGCCACGATCCGCCCGTGCGGCAACGAACCAGGGCGCATCTTGAATTCAGCAATAGGGCAGCGGGGCACGGCGCACGATTTCCAGCCGATCAGCTTGCGACGCCTGAACACGGGCACGCAGGACGCGGATGGCGAGGCTAATTTGCTTGGCGATGAATTGCCAATAGAACGCCGAGCGGGATGTACGGTCAACCGTCATGCGATACGACGACGGCTCGAACGCTTGAACGATGATGCGCCCCGCGTTGGTCGACTTGAATGATTCACCAGGCCGCAGCGCCACGTCGGCGGGATGCCAATCCTCAGTGATCCAAAGTGCGCCCTCGTTGCAAGTAATCGTGACGCGTCGTTTGGTCCGAATGACGGACATCTCTTCGGCGGCAAGGTGAGCCACGTCTGCCGGAGTTGCGATGCGGCTTGGAATTTGACGCCTTTTCTCATGCTGCGCCGCCGATCGTTCGGTTGATACGGACGGCGAGGTCGACGGCATGAATCCGAGGGAGTGATGGGTGCGGTACATGATGTGCTCCTTGGTTGACGGGGTCGACAACGTCACTCTAGGCGCGGGTTCATGATTCGAAAATCCTCATGATTGACTAATCGGCGTGGATCGTTCGGGGCACCGACAGTAGTCAGGATTGATCAGGCTCTCCTTTGCAGGCGGGAAACGGCGGGAGTCCACGTGCAATCGATCCGTGCTACCGTAGCCATCTGGATAGCCATATGGAATACCTCGATATGGAAAGACGATTTTCGATCGCCGAAGCCCGCAACAGCCTCTCGGGCATCGTCCATACCGCTGAAAAAAATGGGCCAGTCACTTTGACGAGACGCGGCAAACCAGTTGCGGTGGTGGTGTCCGAAGCCGACTTTTCCAGGCTGGGTCGAAACAAGAAGGACTACTGGGATGCATTGCAGGAATTTCTGGCAACCCGTGTTTCGGCAGAAGATGCCCTTACGGATGCCGATTTCGACGCGTTGCGAGATAAGGACGGGGGGCGTGATTTCACGTGGGGGAAGTGAGATACCTGCTCGATACCAACATACTTTCCGAGCCGACAAAGCTCGCCCCCGATGGTTCGGTAATGCGCAAATTGGCGCGCTACCGAAGATCACTTGCCACCGCATCGATCGTCTGGCATGAATTGCACTACGGATGCGCCCGTTTGCCGGCATCGAAGAAACGAAGTCACCTGGCGCATTATCTGTCGGATGTAGTGCAAGTAAGCGTCCCCATTCTTCCCTACGATGAACCTGCTGCCGCGTGGCACGCGCAGGAACGGGCGCGCCTCGCGGCAAAGGGGGTGGTCACGTCGCACGCCGATGGGCAGATAGCCGCCATCGCTGTTGTCAACGAGCTCATCCTGGTCACCCGAAACACGAGGGATTTCGAATGCTTCGCGGATATCAATCTGGAGAACTGGTTCGTGCCGCAAGCCAAGCGCCGCAAATAGCATCTTTCGGATTGCGAATCGGGATGCGCGGAACCCAAAGCTAGACCATCATGGAAATGTTGTTCTCTATCCCAAGCAGCGTCCGGCCATAGACTTCCATGCCGATCGGTCGCAACAGCGCGATGTGGTTGGAAGCGATGTTGGCGTCCCGCCAGACCCTCTGGAGGGGATTCGACTCAGCGAAGCTGCCGGCCCCATGCGCACTGACCAGCATGTTGATCGCTTCCGTGGCCTGACTGACTGCATACGCGGCATCCGCACGAATCCGGCCACGGACGATCATGTCAAGGGATTCCCCGTGCATCGCCGCATCGTCGACGTCCTGCGCCGCGCGGTGAACATGTAGATGCGCCGTGTCGATCTTAGTGGCCGCTTCGGCGACCTGGATCTGGAAGGCGCTCGAATCGGTCTGCTTTCTGAAAATTGTCGACGGAATTCCCCGCTTAGGCGCCGACTCGATCACATTACGGAGGGCGGCGCGCCCCAGGCCAAGGAGCGGTCCGGTCAAATTGAGGGGCAAGAACGCTGCGAACACGGAGCGATATAGCGGCTCCGACTTGTGCTCCGTCGGATACACGCCCTTCAGTGCATCGAACACCGAAATCAGCCGATGGTTGGGGATGAAGACCTCATCGGCCACCATGCAGTTGCTGTTCGTGCCGCGCATGCCGGTCGTGAACCAAGTGTCTTCGATCGTGAGATCGTGCGCCGGAAGGAGTGCGAAGTACTGGTTGATGGCATTGCCGTCACCGCCGACTTCAAGGAGACCCAGCAGACCCCAATTGGCGAATGCCGATCCGGAGCAGTAGTACCACTTGCCCGATGCCACGACGCCGCCATCAACCCTGCGCATTTGCGTGCTCGGGGCGAAGGCGCCCGCGATCCCGGCGTTAGCATCGTCGCCGTAGATCTCGTCCTGTGCGCGCGTTTCGAGGAGCGACGCGATCCAGGTGCACACATATCGATTCGCCACTACCCATGCTGTCGAGCCACACGCTTCGGCAATGGTCGACGTCACATCGATCATGGTGCACACCGGCGTTTGAAAGCCGCCATAACGGCGCGGAACGGCAAGACGAAGAAGGCCCGCGCCCGCAAGCGCCGCCATGTTTTCTTCGGCGAGCGTGCGGTCTCTGTCGGTCGTCCCGGCGTTTCGCGCTAAGAGCGGGAGCAGCGCGCGACTTCGCGAAATGAGATCTTCTCGTGATGGGGGTTCCGCATCAGTCGTGGCGAGCTGCGGCCGGGCGTACCGTTCGTGGGTCATGCGAGGACTCGTTTGAATTTTTGGAGGTTGGTCAAATCTCAACCAAGGCCGTTCGCGCTGAGCCCTTCGACAGGCTCAGCCCGAACGGATTCTCAACGTGCGATCAAGCCGTTGCCCAACACGCTCAATCGTCCTTCCCGCCCCTGCCGACGACGGTGAGGTGATACGTGATGTCTTGGGAGTTCCCAGGCGTACACCCGCTCGCTATCCATTTGATCTGATGC
>JBJXGX010000250.1:0-8601 GCA_046160305.1 Burkholderiales bacterium | reverse complement strand
TGCCCTCGACCGAATTCGGAAAGAGCGGCTCCCCGCAATCACTCGACAGCGTGACCCAATCGGTGCCGACGGCGCGGATCGCCGTGTACATGGCGTAGGGGTCGACCCCCATCAGGGGCGATAGCTCATCGTAGGTGAAGTTCATCGTGATGTCGGCCCGCGCGAACTGTTGCATCCGCTCGATGCTCAAGTCGACATACAGACTGAACGGATGATCGACCACCGCCTTCTTGAATCCCACGCGATCGATTTCTTCGACCAGTGCGTCTTGCTCGGGATGGGTGAAGTGACCGAAGAACAATGCCGCATCGTGTTCGGCACACAGCCGCACGATTTCTTTCACCTCCGGATCGAGCTTGCCGTCTTTCAGGAAATACATGCCGCCCGATCGGGCGAGCGCGACATCGAACGGCATCGGTTCGAGGATGACCTTGGACGACGCTTGCGGATCCCACCAGATCTCACGACCGCCCGATAGGTGCAACGAGTTCGCGTGGCTCGCGGTCGGCATCCAGATCGCCTTGACACCTGCCTTCAATTGCGGCTCCACCGCAGCGCGCGTCGGCCGGCCGTTCCACGTATCGGTCACGAAGCCGGCCCAGCATTCGATCGGCTTCACATCCTCGTCGTCGGCCCAGCGGTGTAACTGGTCCTTGATTTCATGCAATTGCGGCATCGGTGCTTTCGCGAACGGCAGCGTCTTGTACAGCAAGCCGCCCATGCCCGATTGCGATGCGAACTTCGCCAGCGCGAGCGCATCCTGCTGCCCGTCGTGCGCGTGGCAATGCACGTCGATCGCGTTCGTCACACCGCTCAACGCCGGCGGATACTGGATCGCGTCGCGAAACGCGCGGCGCTTCCGATACGACATCTGAAAACGTTCGAGGCTGGGCCCTGCGACGGGCGGCGTCATTGTCTGCTTGGGCATTGCGGCATCCTTTCGCTTGCGATGGGGGCTCGCGGCAAATCTAGCACTGATCCGCCCGGCACGGTCGGCGGCACGCGGCACCCGCACGAGGCATCGTCTGCGTCTTGGCGCGCGGTGGTTTTGTGTCATCTATACTCGAAGCGCTAGCCCACAAGAAGGAGGAGACATGTTGAAGATCGTCATGGAGCGGCTTGGCCACACGTCCTGTCTCATGGCGTTGTTGGTCTTGTTCGCGGCGAGTGCATTCGCCCAAAGCTATCCGACGAAGCCCGTGCGCATCGTCACGCCCTTCCCGCCCGGTGGCAGCGCCGACGTGCTCGGCCGTGCGGTCGCCGACAAGCTCGCGGAGGCGTGGCGTCAACCGGTTCTGGTCGAGTCGCGTCCCGGCGGCAATACGATCATCGCGGCGAACCATGTCGCGCAATCCGCGCCGGATGGCTACACGCTCTTCCTGCCGATCGATTTCACGCTCGCATTGGCCAAGTCGCTGTTCGCGAAGCTGCCCTACGATCCCGACCAGGCTTTCGCACCCATCACGATGCTGGCGACGCAGCCGCTCCTGCTTTTCGGCAATCCGCAGAAGCTGCCGGCGCAGACCTTGCAGGATCTGATCAAACATGCGAAAGCCAATCCCGGCAAGCTGAATGTCGGCGTCGGTGCCATCGTCTCGCAGCTTTTCTACGAGGCGATAAAGGCCGAGGCCGGTGTCAACGCCGAGGTGATCAACTATCGCGGCTCGCAACCGACCACGGTGGCGCTGGTCGCGGGCGATGTCAACTTCGCCGTCGATGCGCTGCTCACCCATATGCCGTTCATCAAAGAGGGCCGGACGGTCGCTCTCGTGGTGAGCTCGAACGCCCGCATGGTGCAGCTTCCGCAGACGCCGACGGTTGCCGAGCAGGGATTTCCCCAACTGGAAATGTCGACCTGGTTCGCGCTCGTTGCACCAGGACGAACGCCCAAGGACATCATCGACAAGGTGAACGCCGGCGTCAGTGCGACCCTTGCAATGCCCGATGTCCGCGCGCGTATGAGTGAGTACGCGATGACGGTGGGATCGAGCACACCGGAAGAATTGCAGGCGACGGCCAAGGCGTTCGGGGACAAATGGGCGCCGGTCGTGAAGCGCGCCGGTCTCAGGCTCGATTGACGGATCAACATCATGTCAATCCGGTTTCCCGTTCCCCGTGGCGCATGGGATATGCACTTTCACGTGTTCGAATCCGGCACGCACACCAAACCTGCCGCCGGCGCGGCGTATGCTCCGATGGATGCACCGGTCGAGAAACTCGACCTTATGCATCGCAGGATCGGCATCGATAACGGCCTGGTCGTACAGAGCACCGCTGCGGCGGCGAACAACGACGCGCTGATCGGTCTTCTCGCCGCGAATCCTCGTTTGAAGGGCGTCGTACGATTCACCGACGCGCTCGATGATCGCGAAATCGAGCGGTTACATCATGCCGGCGTGCGCGGCCTGCGGTTTGCCTTTGCGAAGTTCATGAAGCAGCCGCGCATCGGGCGTGCGGTGTTCGAACGCGCGATCGCGCGCGTCGAACCGTTCGGCTGGCATGTGAAGGTGCACGTCGAAGGCGAAGACCTGATCGAGCTGGCCGACTGGTTCCGGCCACTCGCGCTTCCCTTCGTGATCGATCACGCCGCACATTTGCGACCGGGTGCCGGGCTCGACCAGCCCGCGCTCAAATTGTTGATCGAACTTCTCCAGCGCGAGAATTTCTGGGTACTACTATGCAACTTCGATCGATGGTCTGACGACGGCGCCCCGCATCACGCGGATTCGCTCCCGATGGCCCGCCGCGTTTTTCATGCAGCACCTGGGCGCTCGATCTTTGGCACCGACTGGCCGCATCCGATCTATCGCAATCCACATCAGCCGGGCGAACCGCCGCCCGACCCGATCGATCTGCTCAATTTTCTTGGCGAGGTCGTCGAGCGGGATGCGGGACTGCTCGAACAAATATTGGTCAAGAGTCCGATCGCGCTCCTGGGGAAGTGAGCGGACGCCGATCCCGTTATCGCTTTGCCTTACCCATGCGTGGCGAGCATTACCGCAACCGATGCTCGTCGCGAACAAGGTACTGGATGGGCTCCCCGACGATCGCCCTCCGGCAATTCTCCATCGCGCGGCGGAGCGCCACCGGGCGAGAGCCCGGAACGGAGGCCGAGTTGTGCGGCGAGGCGATCACATTCGGCAGGGACATGAACGGATGGTCCATCCGGAATTCGCCGTGGCGAATCGGCTCCACCCACCACGCATCAATGCACGCGGTGAAACGCGGCGTAGCTTGCAGGTGCGCGAACAAGGCGGCCTCGTCGATGAGTTCGCCCCGCGCGAGATTCACGAAGATCGCATCGGGTTTCATTAGGGCAAACTCGCGCGCGCCGAACATTCGGGTGGTCGCCTTGGTGAGCGGTGCGCTGATCACCAGCACGTCGGCGGCGGCTAGCATTTCATCGAGATCGTCTGGCGTGCCGACCCAGTCCAACAGTTCATGGCCGCGGCCGGAACGATTGATGCCATGCACGCGCATGCCGACGCCGCGCATGATTCGCGCCGTGGCAACTCCAATGCCGCCAAAGCCGAAGATGGCGCACACACCGCCCGCCAACACGCGATTCTCTTTGTGCTGATTGAATTCCCCGCGTGCGATCGCGTAATGCTCCACCAGGATCCGTTTGGCCGCAGCCAGCACCATGGCGAGCGCATGCTCGGCCATCGGCGCCGCGTAAGCGCCGCCATTGGCAGCCACCGCAAGTCGCGGCGGCAAGGATGACAGCGGAAGATAGTCGACACCAGCGGTCATGAACTGGAGGAGCCGCGCTTCGCCGATCAGGGCGAGTTCCTCGGCTTTGAATCCGGTGAGGTTCCATGCCAGCACCACGTCGGCCGCACGCAATGCCCGTGCGCGTTGCTCGGGCGCAAGATCGGGCAGACACACCAGGTCGGCAACCCCGTCTAGCGCCTCCATGACAATGCTGCGTGCCGCGGCATCAAGCGGAAACGCTACGACCAGTGTGCTGCGGATTGCCGTCACGCCTGAACGCCCACCCGGTTCAACGTTATCGCTTGACGCCCGCCATTTGCTCGAGAACCGCGCAAATCGAGGCGGTATCCTCGAGTGCGTGCCCCGTACTCGCGCCGGCGAAGTAGAACTGCGAGGCCGCGGTGAATAGCGGCGTGGGGCATTGCAGATCGGCCGCGAAGTCGCTGATGATGCCGATGTCTTTGAGATGCGTCTTCATGCTCGCGGTGGCGGGCTCATAGCGGTTCTCCACCATCATCGGTCCGCGTACCTGAAACATCCGCGAGGTTCCTGCGCTATCGGCGAGCGTATCGAACACGAGGCTTGGCGGGAGCCCGGCCTTCATGCCAAGCACGAGCGCTTCGGCGGCGGCCAGATTGTGGATCGTCACGAGATGGTTCGCGATGATCTTCATCTTCATGCCGTTGCCGAACGGACCCACGTACTTCTGGATGCGCGACATCCCGCCGAATACCTGCATGCAACGGTCGAACGCGGCCCGGTCGCCACTGCCCAACACGACGAGATCCTTCTTCGCCGCCTGCGCACCGGTACCACTCACCGGGCAATCAAGCAGGATCTTTCCCTTGGCCGCGAGCGCGTCGTGCGCGCGTTGTTTTTCTTCAAGCGGGAACGTACTGCACTCGATCACGATCTGACCGGACTTGCTGCTGCTCGCGATGCCATGCGCACCGGCGGTGGCTTCATGGAATGCCGCGATGTTGGGCAACGAGGTGATCATGATCGGAACGCGATCGGCTACGTCGCGTGGCGAGGCGGCGCGGGTGCCGCCGGCATCGGTCAGCGCCTTGCAACCGGCCTCGGCAACATCGAAGCCGGTGACCTCGAAACCGTCGTTAATGAGATTGCGCATCATGGCCGAACCCATGATGCCGATGCCGATGATCCCGACCTGCTTGCTCACTTTTCTTTCTCCTGGTAATGAACGATCCGCTTCCCCGACGCGTGAATCCCCAATGTTACGAGCATTCGGTCGCCGACTGTGCGAAAGCTGTGCACGCGCCCGGGCGGAAAGATAATCGTCATACCAGGTGCCAATGCAACGACCTCCGGATTCTCGTCACCGATGAACCACGCTTCGCCCTCGCCCTCGATCACCGTGAGAATCTCGGTGTACGGATGCGAATGCGGCTCGACCTGATAACCCGGCGGTGAATACTGGTAGCCGGTGCGTACCGGAATGCCCTCGCCTGTGTCATCACCGATGATCGAACGGTAGGTCGCACCGCCACTGAACGAGACGAGCGGGCGTTCATCGTACGTGAACGTATGCGGCCGGCGTAGCGCGGACGACGCTTCGTTCGATCCGCTCGCGCGGCTGATCGCATTCAATCGCGCGACCAGGAACTGCAGGATGTCATCGAGTTGCTCGCCTTCCGGATTGCCGTGCTTGCCAAGATATATCCGCAAGCGCTTGTCGGTGGTGCCGATCCGGTCGAACAAATGGAGCTGGCCTTTGCGTGAGAACAATTCGTCTGACCATTTTTGATGGAACTGCACCGGGCATTTCACGTTCGGTGCATCCTCCATGAGGCGCTCGCTCGACGGATAATCGCCGCCCCAAAGCCCCAGCACCGCGGCCCGAATCCGTGGTTCGGCCGCGCAGAGCGGCAGGCCATAGGCGGTGCCCATCGACAGCCCATACCAGCCGATCGCATCGGTATCGATCTCGGGCAGGTTCGATAACGCGTCGATCGTCGCGCGCCAATCCGCGACCATCGCATCGACGCTCGCGCCGGCGCGCCAGAGCGCGAGAAACTCTTCGCGAATCGCCGCACCCTGCGGCGGATCCGCCGGGTTCCAATCATTGCGACGCTCGCCATGTACCGGCCCGTCAATCGCCGCGACCGCGAATCCGTACCGCTCAACCAGCGGGATCGCAAGATCGGTGACGAGGGGCATCATCTTGTGCCCTGAGCCGCCGTGACCAATCAGAACCAGGGGTGCACGACCACTCGAATGCATCGAAGTCCACAGCACGACCGGCACCAACCACCCATCAACGCCAAGATGAAACGTGCGCTCGCGCACTGGACTACGCTGGTGATCGGTCTTCCACTCCATCATTATTCCTCTACATCCTCTTGTATGCCGTCCGATCGCAGCGCGGCCGGATGAACCCATGAGCTTAGCGTAGTCGGATGATTTCTCGCGGCAATCGCCGCGCGATTTTTGGCACCGGGCCGTCGAGTATTCACCGGTTCGACTATATTCGTGCAATCCCTAAGGAGAATTCGCATGACCACTCTGATCGGCACGTGGCGCCTCGTCAAGACCGACGCATTCGATGCACACGGCGCGCCCATCACGCCACCGTATGGGCCAAAACCCATGGGGCTCGCAATGTTCCATGCCGATGGCCGCATGATGGCCGTTCTCAACGATTCACGTCCGGACTTGTCGCGTGGCACTGGTGCCTACATGTCGTATTGCGGGCGTTACGTCGTCGAGGGTGATACGTTACGCACGCGCGTGGACGGATCTTCCGAACCGAGCCGTGTCGGCGGAGAGCAAGTGCGTACTGTCGCCTTCGAAAAGGGCCTGCTCAAACTATCACCGCCTCTTCGCGCATGGGGCGGATCGATGCAGCAACACGTGTTGTATTGGGAAAAGGTCGGCTGAGCGCATCGACCGTCGCGTCGTCGGTTCACGGCGAACCGCCAGCGGATCACGCGGATGAAAATGCAGTCGTCGCAAGCCGCAAATCCGGCCCCCAAGGATCCTCGTCGGGCCGTCGCACATCGGTCGAGAACAGGGCGCCGCAGCCCGGGCAACAATACTGGCGAACCACGACCGGCGGTTCGGTTACACACGCATTGACCGGCGACATGCCTGCCATGGGCGCCTCGACCAGCATCGATAATCGGCGTGGATCCTCGGTGGTCGCGCCCAACACGCGATCGCAGCCGGTACAGACATACGCGTTGCCCTCGGGTTCGGCCCGGACCGACAGCATTTCGCTCGCCGCGACGATCTCCTTGCCGCGACTTTGCCGCGCGACCTCTCGATTCCCGCTGAACAATTTTCCATTCGCGAGGCGGGACTGCCGATGCGCATCGCGCGCGCGGTTCGTTCCGGACGCATCGACCATTCCCGCGGCGTCGAGCCGTACGCCGTATAGCGAGTCGGCGTAAGGCTTGGTCAATAGGCCACGTTGCACGTCGCGTGCAACCTTGTGTGGATCGCGCTGCAACGGATCGCCGTAGCCACCGCCCCCGGAGCAGTAGTTGACCCATGCGTCGCCGGTTCCGAGCGTGCCCACGTCCTTCGCTTGCGGGGTCTCAACGCGTTGGCTCGTGACCGACGCGGCGCTGGTCGGCACGGTGCCCGACGCAAAACGCGCGGCCAGGTCGGTGCCGCGCAGAATGTGATTGCGCTGCACCGATGAGGGCAAGCCACCTGCCACACCCTTGTTCTCAAGATGGCTGCAGCCGCTCGAAAAGAACACCGCTTCGATGTTCGCATCGCTGCCGTGCGGTGTGATCATGAATTCGAGGCCGACGCCGCCCCGATACTTTCCCGCGCCGGCGGTGTCGGGTTTCTCCTGGCGATAGACGTATAGAAGCGGTATCAGGCTTTCGATCCGCTCGACGTTCGGTATGCCGTACGAGGGCGCGATCAGATTGCCGCATGAATCGATACCATCGGCAAAGGATCGTGCCCCGCCGCCGCCGACCGAGTCGGTGAACATGTTGACCCAGGCGCTCCCGTCGTTGCGACGACCCGACAGCACGGCCATGTTCACGCCGCCATAGCCGATCGCGATCACTTCCTCGCGCAGCTCGGGCGCAAAGCCATAGAGCTTGGCCATCGCCTCCCACACGAGATTGCCGGTCGATTGCGATGCATTCACCGTCGCCATGCTGGTCGCCGCGGGGAATGTCGCATTGTTGAGCGTGCCTTCCTCGGAGATGATCTCGATGCAATCGAGCAGCGCGCCTTGCGACCAAGGGAGATCAAAACAGAGCAGCGGGAACAACACCTGCGTGACGCCGCCGATGAGTCCGCTGTACGCGCAGTTGATCGAACCCCCGGCCTGCTTGGCCGTCCCGGTAAAGTCATACGTCAGCTTGTCGCCCGCCTTGGTCATCACGAGCTTGAGCGCATAGAGCCGATCGTTCACGCCGTCGTGCTGGAGCAGCGTATTCGCGTGGAATGTGCCGTCTGGCAACCGCGCGACGCGTTTGCGCACGCTGCGTTTGACGTAATCGATGATCTGTTCCTGGATCGCGAGGAACGTGGTCAACCCATACTCGCTGACGATCTCGCGCACCCGCTTACGTGTGGTCACCTGCGCCGCGATCTTGGCTCGCAGATTGAGCGCGTTGATCTGTGGCGTGCGCGAATTGCGCAGGAAAAAGGATTCGATGTCCTTGCGGAAGCGCCCGGCATCGACAATTTTCGCAGGTGGCATCAGCGGGCACTCTTCATATGCGTTGCGTGCACCGACGCTCCAACTGCCCGGGCGCGGGCCGCCGACGTCCATCTCGTGCATCACCACGCCGGTCCAGGCGACCATGCGACCTTCTGCGAAGATCGGCGCGACCACCGCGTAGTCCATCGCATGCAATATGCCGTGCCAAGGATCGTTGGTCAGGAACATGTCGC
>JBJXGX010000249.1:0-20395 GCA_046160305.1 Burkholderiales bacterium | reverse complement strand
GAAACGAGTGGAATGGGGAATCCGCGCAACTGGCCCTGCGCCGCGAGAAAGGTCATCGCCTCTTTGTTGAACGATGGGGCGACGACCGTGAACGGCGCATCGTCCCCGGCGGCCACCAGAATCGTCGTCACATCGGGGCCATGGTGCCCATTGATCGGCTGCGCGGTGTCAACGATGTTCCCGAAGTAGTCGCCGTTGCATGAAATTCCGTGACCCAGCCGATCGCTCAATCGAGGCAGGGTCGCGGCGGCATCGCGGCTGCGGAACAGGATATCGAGCGTGCCTAACGTGCCGGCAGCCACCACCACCTGCGGGGCCGTCGCCCGGAACGGTGAGCCATCCGGCGTGTTGATGCCGTGCACGGCGTACCCGTCGTCGACCGGTTCGATATGGGTTACGAGCGCGTCGGTGCGTACCTGGCATCCCAATGTGTGCTCGGCATGCGCAAGGTAGCGATAGTCGAGCGTATTCTTGGCACCGAAACGGCAGGTAAGTTCGCACGACGCGCACAAGCGGCATGCCTCGCGGCCGGGTCCGGCGTGCCCTTCCCATGTGACCGCCTGCGGAGGATCGTAGTGCCGCTCGCCGATCGCCTCGGCCGCGGCGCGAAACTGGTTCCGCTTCGCAAGGTTGAGCGCGGCCGGCACGGGCGAGGCGCCGAGCCCGGCGATGATGTGGTCGTAGAGCGGATCGAGCGCCCCGCGTGTGATGCCCTGCGGCCAGCGTGAGTCCTCGAACACGACCGGGTCGGGTCGCGCGAACACATTGGCCCAGATCAGCGACCCACCGCCCAAGCCGCTTGCGACGATCGCGGCGAGATCGGCATAGACCGCGAGCTCATAGAGGCCGCGCGCATTCGGATCTTTTCGTTGCCGCCAGAAGATCCGCTTCGCATCGTTGCTCGAATCGGGAAAATCGTCCAGCGCATAGCGCCGGCCCCGTTCGAGCAGCATGACTGACCGACCCGCCTGGCCCAGCCGCAGCGCCGCTGTCGCGCCACCGAATCCCGATCCTATGACGATTGCATCAGCATCCCATTGGCTCATAACGTGCGCTCCAGATGTTCCAGCATCAGCGGAAACACATCGCGGCTTGCCATCTTGCCGAAGATGCAATCGATGTGGCCATAGCCCGGTATCAGCATGCGGTCGACCAACGACTGCGGGTTGTGCTGTTTGAGCCAGGCAACCGTGCGTTCGGTGCTCTCAGGAAGAAAGCATTGGTTGTCGGCACCATGGATGAAGCGAATCGGAATCGCCAGCCGCTCCGGATGCGGCAGATAGACGTCATTGCCGTTCCGATCGACGATCGTTCCATGCCGGACCATCCGCGCGAGATGCTCGAACGCGGTGATGTTCGCGATGCCGAACATCTCATGCAGCGCATCGTGCGTGGCGGTGTTGAGCTGATCGTGCCGATACAAGGGCGCATACATGAAGGTGATGCGATGGCAGGTCGCGCTCGTGCAGGCCTCGCCGGGCGGCACGTATTGCAGCTTGAGCGCCTCGTCGAACAGGGCTTCAAGTGCAGTGCGCCCCGTGTTGACCGCCGCGTTCAGCGTGGGTACGCCCAGTTTTTGCAAGACATCCGGGAGATGAAATCCGGCCTTGAGTTGCGAGATGACCGGGGCTGCGATGTGCGCACCGATCTGCGATACCACCGCAGCGCGCACACCGCGCAGGCCGGCCAGCATCGAGAGAAAAAACGTCGTGGCGCCGAAGCAATGAACGAGTGCCTGCACCGACTTTGCGCGCGTGACCGAAAGGATCTTCGCCACGGCGCTCGGATAGTCGAAGCGTGCGATCTCGTCCCCGGAAAATTGCAGGGCGGCTGCGGGCAGGTCGATGCTCGCCCGGAAATCGAGCAGCCAGACGTCGTAGCCGTTCCCCACGAGAAACTCGGCGAGATTCACATCGATGGTGTCGATCGTGAAGATAAGACTCGATACGCCGAGCCCATGGGCGAGCATCACCGGGCCTTTGTCGCCGCCGCGATAACGGGTGAGCCGGATGTTCGCGCCGTCGGCGGTTTCGATCGGGTAGATCTCGGGCGCCGGCAAGTTCAGTGTTCGTCGCGCACGCGGGCCTTGCGCGGGATCGAACACCGCTGGCTTGGCGAACACCCCGCCATAGGTATCGAGCACCGATCCGGCGAAGAACTTGCCGAATTTCGCGAGCCATTCGATACGTTCCGCGAGGTTCGCGGCATTGGGAACGCGCATCGTCGTCATCTGGCGCATCAGATCGTCGGGCCGGATGTGCAGCACACCCTTGCCGATGACGGGCGCTGTCGCGTTCGGGCCATCGAACACGGTGATGAAGAGCGTGGTCGTATCGGCCCAGATGTCCGGCCCGAAATCGTCACGGACTCTCTTGAAACCATCCATGTAGAGCTCGCGACCCGACTCGCTCACCATGCGCATTCCGTAGAGCATCTGGCGTTCACCGACCCGGTCCGGCTGTTTCGAAAGCAGCGAGAAGCGACCATCGATCGCGGTGAGTGGATTGGCGTCAAGGCGCGGTGCGCGCACGATCCCGGTCATCCGCGCCGCGTGTTCCGGACGATCGAGCAACGCGGCGACATCGTCACTTGCGATGGTGAGGGTGAACTCGAACGTGCTTCCGGCCGCCTTGCCCGCCGCTTCACCGGCTTCGAAGCTATCGACGATGCCGGGTGCAAAGTGACCGCGCATCGTTTCGGTGAATGTGAGACCGGGCTTGCGTGACACTGCATCCCTCGAGGCCGGACGCGGTCGTGACGGCAGCGTGTGGTCGATTGCCCAGCCGCGATCTTCGCAGGCAAGCTGAATGGTCCGTTCGGCGATCGCGGTGATCGTGAATAGGGGATTGACGCCAATCGATCGCGGCATCACGGCGCCGTCGCAGACATAAAGCCCTGGATAGACCGCCGTGCCGGTGTCGGTGCTGAAGACCTGTCCCTTGTGGTTCACGACGCCTTGCGTTGCGTCCTCGCCCATGACCGCGCCGCCGAGCGGATGCACCGTGATCACGTTGTGTTTGAGCAGCGGATTCCAGGTCGGGTTGGGGACGTACTTGCCGCCAAGCGGCCGGGTCGCGCGTTCGAGCGTTGCGTTCGCATGCTCGAACACCGGCTGCGTGCCGACGCCAGGCCATTGCACGCGCAGGCGATCGTCGCGGAATTCGAGCGCGCCCCGGGCATCGTCATGTCCCATCACCAGGTAGGTCTGCAGGCGGCGCGTGGCACCGTGGTAGGGCCCTAGAAACAGACTGCGCGCCTCACGCGTGAGCATTTCGGCGACAGAGGTTCCGCCAACCGCCTTCCCGACCGTCGCGGCCGCGGCGGAAAACAGTGCGGGCAGAAACGTCGCGATTGCTCCCGGCACCGAACCCTCTTCGATGACGAGTCCTTCGTCGAGCGCTGGTGTGCCGCGCAGATCGAGGAGGCCGGTGATGCATGGGCCTACCACTGCACGATCGACCGGCGACCGATCGCCGAATCCGATGCCATCGATCGGCTGGTTGCCGTTGTAGGCAAAACCGAGGACATCGCCATTGCTGGTGAAGCGCTGGCCGAGCATTGCTTTCGCCAAAGATAAACCTTGCGCCGACGAGCGATGCAGGATTTCGGTGGACCCGAGGCTGCCGGCGGCCATCACGACGATATCGGCACTCACGAACTGCGTCGGTGCATCGAACGCGGCTTGACCCGAATCGAGCTGGCGAAAATGCACGCGCCAACGCGCGCCGTCCTGCTCGACATGGCGCACCTGGCAACCGGTAAAGAACGACGCACCGAAATTATGTGCGTCCGGCAGATAGTTCATCGCCGTGGTGTTCTTCGCACCGACATTGCAACCGGAGACGCAGTCGCCACAGCCGATGCACGCAGCCTGTTCGACGCCGACATGATTGATGCCGGTGGTGAAGGTGACATTGATCGGCGGGCGCTGGCACGCCACATTCAGTGCGCCACCGGAGAGCTCGAGCGCCGCAAGCTTGGCGGGCGCAGGATTCACCGGATAGGGCGTGGGACGAAGCATCGTCTCCGCCAGTGTGTAACCGGCATCGAGGTGAGCTTGATCGTCCCGCAATGCCTGCGGCCACGCTGGGTCAGCGAATACCCGAGAGTCGGGACGGAGCGATACGTTCGCGTTGATGAGCGAGGTGCCGCCCAAGCCGCATCCGAGCACGACGTTGATATCGGGATTGACCCGAAAGTCATAGAGCCCCGTTGGATTGCTCACCGGCAGTCCCGCGATGTCGAGTTGCGTCGCATCGATCGCCTGCATCAGCGTCGCGGGAAAATCACCCGGCAGATATTCCTTCCCGCGTTCCAGTACCGCGACCCGCTTGCCGGCGCGCGCGAAGCGTGATGCGGCGACGCCGCCGCCGTATCCCGAGCCGACGACTATGACGTCGTAATGAGGCTGGAGGTCTGCGATGGGGCTTGAGAGAGGGCGATTGGCCATGGTGATTTCGCTCGCGAGAGTGGTTCTTCCGACCCGACGCTATCCGGAAGCGTTGTTGACGCTCGATCCCGGGTTGCGCTGCGCTTGATTTGCCGCGATGGCGCGCGGCTCCGTTCCTCCGACCACAGAGGCAGTCTACGTCACCGACTCGCAAAATGCGAATAAGACGTTCGAGCTAGGAGCCTGCGGTCGAGTCGTTGGCGCAGTCATCGCATCGACGCGAACCGCATCCAGGCGGGAGCCTATATGCTTGCCGTGCCCCCGATCGAACCTTGGAGTCCTGTAATGCCTGTGCGCCGCTCCATAAGAATACATACGCTGATCATCGCAGTGTTGATCGCCGGCGCCACATGCGTGCCGGCATCGCGAGCCGCGTATCCCGAGAAACCGATCCGACTGATCATTCCATTCGCGTCCGGCGCATCGGCCGACGCCTATGCGCGCATCGCGGCAACCAAGCTCACCGAGCGTCTGGGTCAACCCGTCCTCGTCGAGGCGCGGCCCGGCGCGAACGGCATCATCGCAACCGACCTGGTGGCGAAGGCGGCGCCCGACGGCTACACGCTGCTCATCGTCAACTCGTCCCACTCGATCAACCAGGCGGTCTATCGCAAGCTTCCGTTCGATGCGGTGCGCGACTTCGTGCCGATCGCGCTCGTCGCGGTGCCGGTCAGCATGATGCTGGTCGCGCATCCATCGCTCGCCGCCAACAACAGCAAGGAGTTGATCGAGCTCGCCCGGCAAAAGCCCGATCAGATCGCATTCGGGTCGGCGGGTATCGGCAACGTCCTGCATTTGGCCGGTGCGTTATTCAATGTCATGGCCGACGTGCGCTTGCTCCATGTGCCCTACAAGGGCGCCGCGCCCGCGTTGAATGATCTGCTCGCCGGGCAGGTGCACTTGATGTGGAATGGATCCGGCCTGGTGCTGCCCCATGTGCGCGCCGGCAAACTGAAACCGATCGCCGCGGCCGGCCTCAAGCGGTCCGCCGACTTCCCAGACGTGCCGACGATCGCCGAAGCGGTGCCCGGTTACAACGTGAGCAGTTGGTTCGGCATCCTTGCGCCGGCGGCGACACCAGCGGATATCGTTCGCCGATTGCGAGCGGAAACCCATCAAGGACTGGCCCAGCCCGACGTGCGCGATCGACTGGCGCAACTGGGCGCCGACCCGCCGAACATGACACCGGAGGAGTTCGCCGTGTTCGTGAAGTCCGATGCGGAAGAATCAGCGAAGCTGGTGAAGAAGCTCGGTTTGGGACTGGAAGTGCCGCCGCTTCGTTAGGGTAGGTAATTTACGTCGTCGACCGCGCAAATCCCTGACACCTCACGCTGCGGGTAATAGCGATCAACCAGTACTTGACCAACGGCGGCAAGCTCGCTATTGCAGCCTTGCATCGGTACAGAACGTCGACGACATGCCAAGTAGAATTCTCATCACAATAATTGAGGCTCTCGGTGATGAAGATGCACAGTTCGAATTCCAGAAGAAGCCGGATCTTCATCAGCTATCGGCGCTCTGATACGCGAGGCTATGCCGGACGGCTCGATGACACCTTGAAGGGCTATTTCGGAAAAGACAGGGTATTTCGCGATGTGGGCGGAATCGATGCTGGCGAGGATTTCGTTCGCAAGATCGACACCGCGATGGGAGACGCCGGCGCGCTGATCGTTCTCATCGGCTCGAACTGGCTCGTGCCAAACGAAAATGGAAAGCCGCGCTTGCATGATGCAAGCGATCATGTGGCCGCCGAGATTGAGGCAGCACTCGTGGGAGATCGCGCGATCTTCCCTGTTCTGGTCGAGGGCGCCAGCATGCCTCGCGAGGAGGATTTGCCCGAGAGGCTGAAAGGGCTTGCCAGACGCAACGCGTTGACGCTTACCGACGAACGCTGGAGCTTCGATGTGACCCGGTTGGCCAGAATACTGGCCTTGGACATCGCGGGTACCGTTGTCGAGCGCCATCTTAATCTTCTCAAGATAGGGGTCCTCTCCCTGCTGTTCGTATCGACGGTGTTCACGACGTTGCGCTTTGCGCGAGCGTCGTATTGCGTGTTGGTCTCGCGAGCGGAGGAGATCGGCGGGAATTTCTGGCGCTCCACCCTGTGTCAGGGGCCGGATGAAACGGCTAGTCAGCAGAAGATTTTCGACTATTTCTTTTCGCCCGGCATTGCGTCGGTGAATTTCGTGTGTCTTTTGATCGCGACGCTGGCGCTAGTCGCGGCGCGGACGTGGGTCGAGCCCAGCCGGAGGAGATTTCTTTGGGCAACCGTCTTTCTTGGCGCGGTCGGGACGCTGGCGTCGTTCATTTTCTATAACATGAAGAGCGACACGGAGCCGTTCCTTGCCGTTTCCGCGATGGTTGCGGCCTCGTCCTTGCTGATCTGCGGAATGTTGGTTCTCATGAATCTGTCTGGGTTCAAGCCCAACGATAGCGTGACCTGAGGGAGCATTCCGACGGCACTGGTGCCGCGTCAGCGCCTACGTCCGATACCGCCGGATCCTCGATCGCGGCGGGGATCTTCAGGGCCCCGCCGCAGTGCGGGCACGGCGCACATTGCGAACCAGCATGTCGCCGATGGAAGAATAGAAGTAGGTCGCCAGCGTGTTGCGCTGAGTTTGCCGCCAAATTGCAGTGGGTTACCTGCCTGCAGTAGGCTACCTGCCATATGGCATTGGTCTGCGAGGAATCAAATGAGCGCAACGAGCGTTGAGCGTCTTTTGGGTGGTGCTGGAGTTGTTCGAGCTAAGCCCACTACGCCTGGCGAGTGGATCGAGCTTGTCCGGCGTGGATTGCCGGCCGCCGCAGTCGATTCGATTGCGAAGGCGGTCGGACTGAGCCAAGCGGAACTGTGCCGTCTACTGGCAATCTCCGACCGAACGCTCATCAGGCGGAAGAAAGAGGGGAGACTCAGTTCTGACGAATCCGCGAAAGTGCTGCGTGTGGCGCGGATTGTCCATCGCGCGATCGCCGTCTTTGAAAATCGGGCAAAGGCATTGGAATGGCTTAAGTCTCCGAATCGAGCGTTGGGTTCGGCGAGCCCCCTTTCATTATTGGATACCGACCTGGGCGCAGAGGCCGTATTCGATACCTTGGGGCGAATCGAGCACGGCGTGTTCGCGTGACGGCGCCGGGCATCGAGGTTTTTCGTATCGTCACACGAGCGCGCGCAGCCGACGCCTTCAGCGGCGAAGGTGCTCGCCTCTACGGAGGACGCTGGAATCCCAAGGGTCTGCGCGTCGTCTACACGGCGAGTACTCGATCCTTGGCAATGCTCGAGATGTTGATTCAGGACCAGCCTCTACGTGCGGCGTATGTGATCATCGCGGCGAGAATCCCACCAAGAATCCGTGTCGACGGCGTTGTGTCAACCGCGCTGGCAAGCCATTGGCGAATCCCGTGACAGAGCGAGTATCTCCGCCGGATCGGGACCGAATGGCAACGTGCCAAAACGGCGGCCTTACGGGTACCAAGCGCGGTAGTACCGCAGGAGAGCAACTATTTGTTGAATCCAGCGCATACCGATTTCGACAAGATCAAACTCGGCAAACCAGAAACGTTCATTCCGAACGACCGACTGATCTCGCGATTCGGTGGGGTGGCCGACCCTTGACGTCAGCGGTTGAGAAGTACGATCCTTGCCATGATCTGTCACTTCCCACCGACTGCTTTCAGGATGCCCAAATCAGCCTGTCTGCGGACTGGCGGATACCTCCTTTCGAAGCTGGCGCTGACACCTGGCGAGTTCGTCATCTGTCATGGCCATCGCCAGCATTAGAGAGAAATGTTGATCCAGGTGTCGTCGGCGTCGCAACGTGCGTTTCCGGTGCCGAATTGAGGGTGGACGCGGGGAAAGTGGACGGCAGCGCGGCAGCGGCTAGTCTCGGCGGATTTAGCTCAGCCTCGAGCTTTGCGCTCTTGAACAGCAACTTGATGAGGCTCCCAAGGCGCCCATCGCTCGCGTCCGCGCAGATGTTTCTGCAAGCCTCAATGAAGCGGTCAGTGGCCGGTCCAAAGTGAGGCTGGTAGGTCGGTCGCTGCACGCACATTTCAAGAAAGCGACACATGAAAATCCGCAACTCGTCTACTTCGAGCGACTTGATCGTCGCCTCAAAGTCTTGAACCGTAGCCGACTTCATCACCGCCTCTTGCTTGTGGCCCCAACCATTATTCTGGGCCGGAAACTTGCAGGCTTCGAAGACAGTGGTCTTGGCTTGCGCGGCAGCCCTAGCAGTATCAAATTCCGCCTTGATGCGCGGATGGATGGGGCGTTGAAGGAAATTTTCAAAGTTGGTGACCCCAATGTCTCGCCTGTGGAATTCCGCGATCCAGTTGTCGACCATGGAATCGGCGACCTCCGCGCCATCCGTCAAACCCGATACAAGCTCGTGCAACGAGGTGACGCTGTAGGCGTCCAGCAGATGTACGCTCACCGCGAGCGATTGCGCCTCCGCCACGAGCTGAGCCTCGGTCAACCTGTGGTGCCAAATCACATGTTCATGTAGCTGTTGAGCTAGGTTGTGCGTCCTCATCACGTCGGCCTCCGACGTGTATCGCTCAATGATCTTTGCCACGTCCGCCACATCGAATAGGCCCGACTTCAAATATTCGACGACGAGCTGCTCAAATTCATCGCAACTGTGGATGCCAAGCTCCTGCAATTGCAGTCGCCACTTGGCTCTGCGCTTGCCTGCGTCGTCAAGCTCCTCGGCTTTCTTTCCCCAGTCGCCCCAATCGTCAGGATTGCCCACCTTGAGGACGAAATCAAAGTCTGGTCCGTCATCTATTCCCTTGTAGTGGATCGCCGATAAGAGAACCGTCGACGGGATAACGCGCGCTAGGATGTCGTCTGAGAGGTCTTCCCTCTTGTCCAAAATTCGGTTTACTGCTCGAATGACTTTGCAGATGACCCGTATGTTGGTGATGCCACAACTGGCAACGGTGCCTTTTACGCGATCAGCATATGGCGAAGAAACATGGCCCGACGCGATCTCGAACGCCTCCGCCGGGGACGTGTCGAGGCGAACCTCGTGATCGATCACCTTCTCCCGAAGCGTATCCCACAATTTCCGGTCCATAAGCTGGTCACTGTTGAGGATCAGAATAATCCGGGCACCATGCTGCTGTGTGAATTCGTCGATGAAGCCCATGAGCTCGTCGACGCTCAGTTTGTCGTGCTTTCGCTCGATATCATCGAGCGCGATCACGCGATCCTTCAGGATCGAGGGGACAGCCAGAAGTGCAATTTCGTTAAGCGCTGAGAAGCCCTTATGAAAGCTTTCAAGTACCTTGGAAGCTGCCCCCCAACTCTTCTTTGCGTTGTCCCACCATGTAGGATTCTGGTCGGCGCTCGGTATGGCACTTTGGACGATTTTGACTTTGACCTGATCCATGCTCGAAAGGCCAAACAGCGAAACGTAAAGGGCCGCCTTGACCTTGTCGTCGCTCGACCCCGCTTTCACCTCGCGCCACAGATGGCTCTTTCCGGTACCCCACTTGCCTGACAGGGCCACAACTTTGTTATCTGGGTCGGTGATAATCTGAACGAGGTGCGTTTTTGTTGCACACAGCGACATAGTATCTTTCTCGCGTTTGTCGGACATAAATCATCTTGAGTGGGCGAATCGTCGACGTCAACTTGCTACTGCACTTGCTACTGCTTCGAGCACCCGTGCCGTACGCATTTTCGTCGACACCGCGTTGGCTCGGCTAACCGTCTGGGCCGGGAATTGATAGGAGGCTAATGGACAGCGCATCGAAGCAGGTGTGTTCGTTCTCGGGTTGGCCCCTGTGGAGTCTGAGCGCCCGAAATGGGTCGCGGTGAGTCAACCGGCACTCGAACCTGCGGCGTGCTTGATCACTCGTGGGTGTCTATGCCAGCGGCGCGGCATCACTCAACGACTGCGCCAGCTCATAGAATTCTGCGCGGTCACCGCGCAGATTTCCAGCGGATTACAATATTCGTCCTTGCAGCGACTCCCGTTCCGCCATGGGTCTGCCTCTTCGCGACAACGCCTATCACACGTACGGCGACTACCTCACGTGGGCGGACGATCTACTGTATGAACTGGTCGATGGGGTCGCGTATATCAAATCGCAGCCGTCGGTTCGGATTCACCAAGAGATGGCCGGAGACCTCTACTGCCAGATTCGCGCTGCTCTGGACGCGCATTCTTGCCGCGCCTACATCGCGCCGTTCGACGTGCGGCTCCCGAAGTCAGACGAGGCCGATGACAAGACCGATACGGTCGTTCAACCTGACGTGTTCGTGGTGTGCGATGCATCGAAGCTTGATGATCGCGGCATGCGCGGTGCGCCCGATTGGGTGGTCGAGGTGCTTTCCCCAGGGACAGCAGGGCACGATCAGACGGTGAAGCTCGCGGCGTACGAGCGCGCCGGGGTGCCCGAGGTGTGGTTCGTCCATCCAACCGATTGGGTGGTCACGGTCTATCGCCTAGAGGGCAGGGCGTATGGCCGCCCCGCCATCCATGAGATGGAAGGCACGCTTGCCGTCTCGATTCTTCCCGCGATCAAAATCGACTGGGAGCAGCTCCCCAAAGTGTGACCAGCTCAATCACGCCCCACCCCGAAAGCACGAATAGCCCCAGGGCGTCATCTTGAACGGCAGGTGGTAGTGCTGCCGCGAATCGGCGATGCCGAATCGATAGGTCACGACATCGAGAAACGGTGTCGCAGGGAGCGGAACCTTTGCGCTTCTGTAGAAGTCGGCGATATGGAACACCGCTTCGTAATGCCCGTGTTCGAACGTTGCAGCGAGGGCCGCGTCGTTAAGCACCCCGTTCTCCGCGATCGCGCCGCTTGCGATCAGTCGGCGATCGGGCGCCGTCGCGAAGACCTCCACTCGCAGGCCGCGTGCCACGACACCGCGTGAAACATCGACGACGTGGATCGATACGCCGGGCATGGCATGTCTCCTGCGGAATCGGTCAGTTGAGCTTCGCGCCGGAAGCCTTCACCGCCGGTCCCCATCCGGTAATCTGGTTCTCGACGAACTTCGAAAACTCCGCCCGCGGCATCTTGCGAAGCGACAGTCCAAGGTCGGCTAATCGTTTGGCCAGATTGGGGTCGTCGAGTGATTCCTGAATCGCGGCATGCAGCTTGGTCGCGATCGCATCGGGTAATCGTGCCGGTGCGCTTACGCCGATGAAATTCTCGGCGATCAGGTTGTTCATGCCGGCTTCCACGATGGTGGGCACATCGGGCGCGATCGCCGATCGCTCGCGAGAGGTCACAGCGAGTGGACGGAGCTTGCCCGCTTTCATATGGGGAACGTTCTGCGGCAATGTATCGAACGAAAAACTGAGGGTGCCGCCCATGAGGTCGGTAATCATCGGTGAGCTGCCTTTGTAGCCGACGTGCTCGATCGACAGCCCGAGTTCCTTCTTGAAGGTTTCACCAAGGATGTGCCCGATCGAGCCGATGCCACCCGATCCGTATGCCACGGGTTTCGACTGCGCTTTGATCCACGTTACGAGTTCGGCCATATTTTTCGCCGGAACCGACGGATGCACCATGATCACATCGGGAACGGTAGCCACGAGGCTTACATGCGTGAAGCTCTTGATCGGATCATAAGGCGAGGGTTCCAGCATGAAGGGCGACAGCGATATCGGCGTCGTGTTCGACATCAGGAGGTTGTAGCCGTCCGGCGCGGCACGCGCGATTTCGGCCGCACCGATGGAGCCCCCTGCACCTGGGCGATTGTCCACCACGATCGGCTGGCCGAGCTTCGCCTGCAACGGCACCGCGAGCGCGCGCGCAACGATGTCACTCGATCCGCCGGGAGAAAACGTCACGACAATTCGCACCGGTTTTTGCGGCCAGGTGTCCGACTGCGCCGACGCGATGTTCCAAAGGCCGGCGAGCAGGAGCCCGCCTGCTAATGCACCGAACAACTTTTGCGTCATGGCTCGATCTCCATTTTCAGTGTTGATGATGCGGGTTTCCTATGCGGCGCGTCTGGCGCGCCACGCCGCCGTATTGGCGACCGTCGCCAACGGGCTCGTCATGGCGGGGTCGAACGGAATCGGTGCCTCACCGCGTTGGATCTTGAGCGGCCATGCCGGATCGCCGAGCGCGCCTTTGCCGATCGCGCAGAAGTCGCCGTCGCCCTTCGTCAAGGCCTCTTCCGCAAGGACTGGATCATTCAGCTTGCCGTTGGCAATGATGGTCATGCCGGTTGCGCGCTTCGCCAGGGCGGCAAGACTCAAGGCGGAGTCGAAAACCGGCGTGCATCCCAAATGTGCGCTCACATGAATGAAGTCGATCCCGGTGCGCTTCATTGCAGGGAAGACGACCTCGGCGTCGCTCACACCCCCCGGCCAGACGTAGGTCAGGTCGTTCACTTTGGTCTGCGAAATGCGCACGCCGACCGGAACATGCGCCGGCACGGCATCGCGCACCGCCTGCATCACTTCGGTATGGAACCGCACGCGATTCGCTATTGCACCGCCGTACTCGTCATCGCGATGATTCGTGTAGGTGGTGAGGAACTGATCGGGCAGATAGCCATTTGCCCCATGCACTTCGATGCCATCGAAGCCGATTTCCGCTGCGCGTTTGGCGGCCGCTGCGAAATCGGCGACGGTTTGCCGAACTTCGTCTCGCGTGATTGCTCGCGGCACCTGGAACGGCCCCTCGCCACCGTACCGATCAATCTGCTGCCCTTTCGGTTGAATGGGAGACGGTGCGATCGACCCTTTGATCCAGTGGTTGCCCTGGTTGATGGCACCCGAATGGATGATCTGCAGGAACACCGGGGTACCGGCGCGATGGCATGCATCGACCACCGGTTTCCACGCGTTGCGCTGTGCGTCATCGGCGATGCCCGGCTGATTGTTGTAGCCCTGACTGTATCGCTTGTCGATGTAAGTCGCCTCGACGATGACGAGCCCCCAGTCGTTCTGTGCGTACTCGGCATAGTAGTCAACCATGATCGGGGTGGCCCGGCCATCGGCGGTTGCGCTGGTCCGCGTCATCGGTGCCACGATCGCCCGATTGCGAAGCTTCACATTGCCGATTTGGCCGGCGGAAAATACACGCGGATAAAGTGCTGTGGGCATGAGCGGGAGGCGCGGGAATTGGCAAAGAAATCCGTTGGATAACGGGGGAAACATCCCCCGTTGGCGCCCTAAGTATGACGCCTGAAAAGGATGTTTGAATTGAGACGTAAGGGGATTATCCTAACCGAAGAGCCATCGTCTGGCGTCTGCGCGCGTGAGCGCCCAGACTTCCAGGTGCACACGGTGTGCTCGGTTGCTGAACGTCATCGCGTAACGTTTGTCGATTCGGGCTGCGCTGGTCTGGTCAAATAAAGCGGCGCGCCTCACCAACAAGGAGCCGATCCATGCCAAATAGAATCCCAGGTTCGCGTGAAGAAGATGCTTGGTTGAGCAACCGCCAGTTTGAGTTGCTCGCGCGCGCCGATACCGTCGATACCTTGCACTCACCGATCCCGACCCAGGTCGTATCGAACGGCGAATATCTGCCGAGCAAACAGACGGCCGAGCAGAAGGAAGTCGAGGCGCGCATCACCGCGCTTGCCGACGATACGAGCAAGCAGCTCGGCATGAGCCGCCGGCGCTTTCTCGCGACGTCCGGCGGTATGGCCGCCGCGTTCATCTCGATGAATGAAGTGTTTGGCCATTTCTTTGACGTCCAGCCGATTGAAATTTTCGGCTCCGCGCACGGGGCTGAAGCCGTTCCGCGCGATCTCTTCGTGTTCGATGATCAACTGCACATGATCCGCCAAACGATGCCGGGACCGGCCGGATTGCGCGCGTTGGCGCAGGGGCAAGGATCGGCTGCCGAGAAAGCGGGCTTCAAGAACAACCCATTCAACGCCGAGGGCCTGCCCGACGAATTGGGAAGCCCATGGAAAGCGTGGAATCCTGCATTGGGGCAAACACCCATCGAAGGCGCGAATTTCTATCTCGCCCAATTCATCAAGGACGTCTATCTCGACAGTCAGGTATCGGTGGCGATTCTGAGCAATGCCCCTCTTGGCCTGTTTCAAGCGCCAGGCGAAGACAAGCCGCGCATTCCGAGGAGCATCGATGAATCGCTGACTGCGATGAACCTCACAGGTTATCAAACGGCGGCCGTGCGCGATTTCGTCAACAACATCGCAGGGTCCACCCGCTTGCTCGCACATGGGCAGATGTTCCCCGGCAAGCAGAATCTCGGGTTCATCCAACAGCAGATCGATCAGTTCCATCCGGATTCGTGGAAGGGCTACAACATCGCCTATACCGCGAAGATGGACGATGATCCGGCGAGCCCGATGAAGCAATGGCGGCTCGACGACGAACAGGTCGCCTACCCGATGTACGAGCTCATCAAGAAGAATCGCAACGAGTTGAAGGCGCACCCGGGCTTCTTCAACATCTGCATCCACAAGGGTCTCGCGCCGGTCGCACCGGACACCCCGGAGCAGGGCAATCCGATCGACATTCCCAAAGCGGCGCGCGATTGGCCTGAGTTCAACTTCATCATCTATCACGCCTGTTTCGGCCCGCGCTTCTTCAATACCGAGTCGATGCAGGCGATTCGTTCTGGCAAATTGCGCGACGGCGTTCCGGATATCCGGTGGCTCACCCAGTTCGCGCAGCTCTCCGCGCCGCTGAAGAATGTCTACGCCGAGATCGGTACGACATTCGCATCGTGCGCGATCACCTTCCCGAATCTATGCGCGCATATGCTCGGGCAACTGATGAAGTATTTCGGCTCTGAGCGCATCGTGTTCGGCTCGGATTCACTCTGGTACGGCGCACCGCAATGGCAGATCGAAGCGTTCTGGCGCTTCCAGATTCCGGAGGACATGGCCAAGAAGTACGGCTATCCGCGCCTCACCGCGCAGGACAAGCGCCGCATCCTGGGGATCAACTCGGCGAATCTGTACAAGTTGCCGGTGGATAGCCGAATCAGCGCCGACAGCCCGTACAAGCCCATACCGAAGGACTATATGGCGCGCGTGCCGGATCGCCTCAAGACGGTCCTGGAATTCCCAGGCTTCGCAAAGCCCGGCGCAGACCGCGGCGCCTTCGAGAACCGGTTCATCGTTCCGCAAGACAAGATCGCGGCACTACGGTCGGATTATCTTGAGGCGGGCGGGCACTCGAGCAACACGCGGTACGGCTGGGTGCGACGCTAGGATTCTGCGCGGCAGACCGCGCAGAATCTTTAAGCTGACGCGATTGGTCTGTTGGCCGGTTCGTCGGCGGCGCAAAGTGCGTCTCGTCGGAGCAATCGTGTGCCCGTTGCAGTTCTTCACGCCTTCAATGTCAGCCATCAGGAGTCTACGCGGTCCGCCGTGTAGATTCCTCCGCCACGACGCTCACCGACATCTCGCCGATTCGCTCCATCGTTCCCTTGAGGCGATCACCATGCGCCAGTCGTTGTACGCCGGCGGGCGTACCGGTCGTGATCAACGTTCCGGGGCTCAAGGTCAGGCACTCGGACAGAAACCGAATGTGATCATGCAGATTGCAGATCATGTCGCCCGACCAGGCCGTCATCACGACCTTGCCGTTCTGCTCGACCTGGAACTTGAGATCGTGCGGATTCGGGATCTCGTCCGCGGTGACGATCCACGGCCCTAACCCGGTGAACGTATCGAAACCTTTGCGGATGTTGCGTGTGTTCTGCTTGCCGATGCCCCAGGGATCGCGCTGGCTGAAGTCCCAAAGGATCGTGTAGCCGAACACGTAATTCAACGCATCGGCTTCGGTGACCTTGCGCGTCGTCTTGCCGATCACCGCGCAAAGCTCGCATTCGAAATCGACATGCTTTGACACCTTCGGCAGGACGACCGTGCCGTTCGGTCCGATGATCGAGCTGACCGGCTTGATGAAGAACTCGGCCATCAGATCGTCCTTGGTGAGATCGGAGCGATCAACCGATTGCACGCGCGCCTTCATCTCCTCCTGATGGGCTTTGTAGTTGGCGGCGGCACACCAGATGGTCGGTGGATTGGTGATGGGCGCGAGTAGCTTGACCGAGGCCAGCGGAATGGGCTTGCCGGTCTTCTGGACATCGCGCGCTATGTCCATCGCGCCCGGGCGATTGGCCAATGCGTCGACCACGTCGACCATCGTGTAGCCATCGCGGACATGGCCCGCACGTACGAGTGCTTCGCCAAGAGGATAGACCGCATCGCCAGCGACCACGCCGGCCTGATGATCGTTGTAGTGGCAGATTTTCATGATGGTGTTGTGATTGGTTGAGATGACTAAATTTCGATGCCGTCGCGCTGCATGCCGATTCGCAAGACTTGGCAAGGCATGCAATGAAGGCAGCAAGGGAAACACTGATCAAGCCTCCGTTCGCCAAAGCCTAGGCGAACGACACAGAACGTGAACACCATTTATCTTGTCCTCGAGTGCGAGGACGTCTGGCAAATCGTTCAGTTGGCTCAAGCAAATGCCATTCGGGGCGAGCCCCCCTGTTGAGTTAATCCGAAGCATAGTCGGATTTGCCGGCGCAAGTCTGGACCCGGTCACCCGGCGAACGGCGGACACGATCGAGTCGAGTGCATTCGGGCTCGATATTTCCATGATGAAGTCCGAAATTCGCCCGAATTCAGTCTGAGAATCAAGCCGTTCAAACGACTGAACAGGATGATCGTTCATGCCTTTCACTGCATCGCATATTGCGGCTGTCGTGCCGCTCTATCCGCGTCTCGGACGATTCCGAATCTTATCCGCGCTCGCAATCGGCAGCATGAGCCCCGATCTGCACTACTTTCTCCCGATCGACATTGGTCGCGTCTCGACGCACGGTGCCTGGGGTTTGATCTGGTTCTGCCTGCCGATGAGCGTTGCGACCTACATGCTCTATCACGCACTCGTCAAGCATGCGTTGATCGCGTTGCTTCCGGAGTGGATCGCGGCTCGCGTCAATCGCATCGCCGGAGAACCCTACGCGTTGCCCAATGTTCGGTGGATCGATGTACTGGGCGCCATAGCAATCGGCGCCGGGACCCATATCGTCTGGGATGCGTTCACTCACCGGCGAGGCTGGGGGACAGCTCTATTTCCTGCGCTGCGAGGCTACGTCGTATCCGTGCAAGGATTGGATCTCTATGTGTACAGTCTCCTCCAGCATGCGAGCTCGGGTATCGGGCTCGCGCTCATCGCCTGGTGGGCTTGGCGCTGGCTCCGGCAAGCCGCGCCGTCTCATGTCGAACACCGCTCGCGGCTTTCCGTACGCACGAAGGTGCTGGTATGGGCGTCGATCTCTGGCGCTGCTGCAGTAAATGGAGTCATTGCGTTCGCGCCCTATCTCGAATCCATCGATGCGCTTCGTCTTGGTACGCTTCCCGCATTTACCCTCACCGTCTCGACGATCGCAGGCGCGGCTTTCGCGCTCCTCGTGTTCGCTGTCGCTTGGCGGCGCCATGTCCTGCGGTGGTCGCTAGGGGGGCGCTAGCATCAATTCACCGTCACCCCGGCGGCCTTCACCAGTGCCGCGTTCATCGAAAACTCGCTCTTCAATAGGACATCGAACTGATCGAGCGACATGATCATCGGATCGGCAACCAGGGCCTTGAAAGCGTCCTGCACGTCATTGGATTGAATCGCTTTGACCAATTCGTCGTGCAAGCGCTGCACGATCGGCCGCGGCGTCTTGGCGAGTGCCATGAGGCCAACCCAGACGTTGTAATCGGAATTCGGCAATCCGGATTCAAGCGTGGTCGGAACTTCCGGCAATCCCGATGAACGACTCGAGCTGCTGACGGCAAGGGCCGCAAGTTTTCCGGCCTTGATCTGCGGAAGGGCCAGCCCTATCGGACTGAAATAGTAATCGACGCGCGCCGTCATGACATCGGTGAGCGCCTCGGCCGACCCCTTGTAGGGAATGTGGACGCCATCGAATCCGGCAGCCAACCGAAATCGCTCGGCGCCAAGATGCGTTGCGCCACCTGCGCCGGCGGAAGCGTAGGTCATCGAGCCGGGCTTCGCCTTTCCCGCTGCGATAAGCTCGTTGAGCGTTTTGTATCCCTTGGCGGGCGCTACAACCAGCGCCATCGGCAGTGCCGCAATGGGCATCACGCCGACGAAATCACGAACCGTATCGAAGCCGAGTTTCGAATAGGTCGCGGGCACTACCGTGAACGAATTCGAGTGAACGAGAAACGTGTAGCCGTCCGGTTCCGACTGCGCGACCACCGCCATGCCGATGGTCCCGCCTGCGCCGGGGCGATTTTCGATAACGATGGGTTGACCGAGTTGCTTCGCCATCTGCGCGAGAACGGGACGCGCGATCGTGTCGGTGCCGCTTGCCGGTGGGAACGGAACGATCACGCGGATGGGTTTGGCGGGCCATGTTTGCGCGTTGACCACACGCATGGCGGAAAACAGGCTGATTGTCGCGAGGATTACCAGAGCACGAATGAGCAATTTCATTGGGGGTTCAGCAGATGGTTTTATTTCGTCGCAGCGCGCCATCCGAACGATGGTGAAGGGTGCCACCCCTCGATGCACGAGGATGCGCATGGCGCTTCAGATCTTTGGGGAAAGTTAGATGCATTCCGGGATGCTACGATACTTCCGTGTACCGTAGAGGCCGCCAGGGACATGCAAGGCAATCAACCGGACGACCGTTACATTGATGCGCTGGCCGCGCTGGGTACGACTCGCGGCTACCCCAAGAACGCCATCCTGGTGCAAGAGGGTGATCGCACCGACCAGATTTATCTTCTGCTGTCGGGCCGCCTGAAGGTTTATCTCGCCGATAGTGATGGCAAGGAAATCATTGTGGATGTGTTGGGTCCACGCCAATACTTCGGTGAAATGGCGTTGGACGGGGAGCCGCGGTCAGCCTCGGTGATGACCATGGAGCAGGCGAAGCTCGTGGTGATCGAGCGCGACGAATTCAAGCAATTCCTGGCGCAACACCCGGAGATGGCGTTCCAATTTACCGTCTCACTGATCCGTCGTGCGCGCCACCTGACCCGGACCGTGGGCAATCTCGCGCTGCTCGACGTCTATGGGCGCGTGGCGCGCTTTCTGCTCGATCATGCTGTCGACGACGGCGGACGTCTCGTCGTATCCAGCCAGGCGTCGCAACAAGAGATCGCCAAGCGCGTGGGCACTTCGCGCGAAACGGTCTCCCGCATCCTGACCGACTTGCGCGACGGTGGCTACATCGCGGTGGAGGGTAACGCAATGGTGATTCGACAGCGGCTACCGAAGCGTTGGTAAGGCAACCATCGATGAATTCCTTCGCCGGGTGGCTTCAGGAACACGGGCTCCTGCAATATGAGACGGCCTTTCGCGAGAGCGACATCGATTTCTCGGTGGTGCGCCAGCTCTCCGAAGCGGATCTTCGCGAATTGGGATTGAGCCTCGGGCATAGAAAGAAGTTTCTTGCGGCCGTAGCGCAACTCGACACGCGCACCTCCGGTAATGACACGGACACCCAGGCGTTATCGACGGGTGCCGAACGCCGCCAGCTCACGGTGATGTTCTGCGATCTGGTCGGATCGGTTGCGCTCTCCGAACAATTGGATCCTGAAGAGCTGCGTGCCTTGATCCAGCGGTTTCGCGGCACCTGTGCGGCGGTGATCACCCGCTACGAGGGGCACATTGCGCGCTATGTGGGCGACGGGATTCTCACTTACTTTGGCTGGCCGCAGGCACACGAAGACGATGCCGAGCGCGCTGTGCGCACCGCGCTTGCGCTCGTGCAAGCGGTCAAAGCCATCAATGTTCGACAGCAACCGTTATCGGTTCATATCGGTATTGCCACCGGGCCGGTGGTGGTCGGCCAGGAAGCGGGCGAGGCCTTGGAGGCTCGGCTTGCCGTTGGTGCGACGCCGAATCTTGCGGCCCGACTGCAGAACATCGCTGCCGCCGGTGAGATCGTCATCTCTTCCGCGACACGCCGTCTGATTGGCCATCACTTTGATCTGGTTGACCTCGG
>JBJXGX010000248.1:0-10828 GCA_046160305.1 Burkholderiales bacterium | reverse complement strand
GCGTCGCCATGAACCGGACCACCTCGAGATCGTGACTGATGAACAGATAGGTGAGCCCGAACTCTTCTTTAAGGTCGAGCAAGAGATTGAGTACCTGCGCCTCGACCGACTTGTCGAGCGCGGACACGGCCTCGTCCAGGATCAGGATGCGCGGCTCCAATGCGAGTGCCCGTGCGATGTTCACTCGCTGGCGCTGCCCACCGGAGAGTTCATGCGGAAACCGGCCGGCGAAACGAATCGGATCCAGACCCACCCGATCGAGCAGCGAGCGCGCACGTGCGATCGCCTCGCGCATCGAGACGCCGTGCACCGTCGGCCCGAACGCAATCGATTCCTCGACCGTGAGACGCGGGTTCAGCGAGGCATAGCTGTCCTGGAACACCATCTGCACTTGGCGATGGAATTCCTTGAGCGGCAGTGCGGATGATCCGACGATCTTGCCGTCGAAGCGAACAGTGCCGGCGGTCGGTGCGATGAGCCCCATCAGGAGGCGCGCGGTGGTCGACTTGCCGCAACCCGATTCACCGACGATGCCAAGCGTCTCGCCGGCATGAACGTCGAACGCCACATCATCGACGGCGTAGACGAAGCTCGTCGGTCGACCCAGGAATCCGGTCTTCACCGGGAAATGTTTGACCAGCCCGGTGACCTGGAGCAATGGAGGTTGTCCCGATGAGGTCGATTGGCCATGATTGGATCCTGTCATCGATCCCTCTATGCCTTGACGTCCATCGCCGATCGCAATCCGTCGGTCAGGAGATTGAACGAGATCGATGTGATGAAGATCATCACACCGGGCAATGCGCAGAGCAGGGGCTGCGTGTACATGGCCGTGCGCAAGGTATTCAGCATGAGCCCCCAATCGGGCTCGGGCGGCTTCACGCCAAGGCCAAGGAACGAAAGGCCCGAGGCGAGAATCATCGACACCGCGATCAGGCTCATCGCGTAGACGAAGATCGGGCCGAGCACATTGCCAAGAACGTGCTTGCGAATGATGAGAAAGGCGCCTGCCCCGCTGGCGCGCGCCGCTTCAACGAAATCACGCGAGCGCACACCGGTGGTCACGCTCTCGGCCACCCGCGCGATCGGCGGAATGAACACCAAGGTGAGCGCGATCAATCCGTTGCCGATGCCCGCACCTAACGCGCCGGACAGCGCCACCGCAAGCAGCACCGACGGGAACGCGAAGAAGACATCGACGGTGCGCATGAGAATCGTGTTGGTCCACCCGCCGAGGTATCCCGCCGCGATGCCGATCGAGGTACCGAGAAACAACGCGACGAACACCGGCGTCACACCCATGAAGAGCGAGATGCGCGCGCCGTAGATGAGACGACTCAGCATGTCCCGCCCGAGCTCGTCCGTGCCAAGAAGATACCCGGTGGATCCGGGGGGACGCAGGCGGCGAAGCGACATGCCGTGGTAGGGGTCTTGGGGCGCGAGAAAAGGCGCGAAGACCGCCATCAGTATCAGTGCCAGCACGACGACGCCGGCACCGATCGCCACCGGATCGCGACGAAAGCGCGTCCACACCGTCGCCCAATATCCGGGCGAGTGAAGGATCGGCTCCAGCACTTTCGTTTGGGTGGCGAGAAACATAGTCGTCTACGCGCGTTGTATGCGCGGATCGAGCGACGTCTGCATCACGTCGACCGCGAGGTTCAACACGACGAAAAACAGCGCGAGCACGAGGATCGTCCCCTGCAGGAGGGGCAGATCCCGCTGGAAGATCGCATCGTTCAGCAGCAGTCCGGACCCGGGCCAGGCGAATACGGTTTCAATCAGAATCGATCCGCCCAACAGATAGCCGAGCTGGATCCCCATCACGGCAAGCGCGGTCGGCGCGGCGTTTTTCACGACGTGCTGGAACACGCCGAATTCGCTCAGTCCCTTGGCGCGAAGGCCAACGATGAATTCCTGGCTCAAGGTCTCGGCAACCAGGGCTCGTACGGTGCGCGCGATGATCCCCATCGGGATCACCGACATCGTCACGGCAGGCAGCACGAGATGGCGAACATGCTCCCAGTTCCATTTCCAATCTTCCGAGCCACCCGGTCCGGCGCCGGTGGGCGGCAGCCAGCCCAGCGTCGCGGCAAAGATGATGACGAGCACCATGCCGAGCCAATAGTGGGGCACCGACACGCCGAACACCGACAACGCGGAGGCGGTCTTGTCGATCCACGTGTCGCGAAAGTAGCCGGCGACAAAACCAAACAGAGTACCGAGCACGAAGCCGATGAAGGTCGCCACGGCGGCGAGCATGAAGGTGTTGCCCACCGCTTTCGACACCTCGAGGACCACCGGCCGGCCGGTCCGGATCGAGGTGCCGAGATCGCCTTGCAAAACACGGGCAATCCAGCGCGCGAACTGCTCGTAGTACGGGCGATCGAACCCGTAGAGCACCATCATCTGTTCCTTGAGGGCCTGCGTTGCGTCGGGTGGAAGCACGGAGACAAGCGGATCGCCCGGCGCGAGGTGAACCAGCGCGAAACAGACGATCGTCACGCCAAGCAGGATCGGCAGCGTGAAGAAAATGCGTTTGACGGCGTAGACGAGCATGGGATTAGTCGTTTCGCGCTGGCGGCTCAGCCAAGGATTCCGGGTGATCCGCCCCCCGAAATCCTAGCAAAGGGTGAACCACCAAGGCACGGAGGCACCAAGATAATCCTGATTAATCGCAACCAAGAGACAGAACGGCATCGCTTCTACATGAGGGACTCTTGGTGTCTTGGTGCCTTGGTGGTTCAAACTAGATAGAAGGAAATCCTAGCCGGTGATCACTGGCGTGAGATCCTGGAACCAGTTCTGCGCCTGTGCGAAACCTTTCACCTTTGGGCCGAGCGCCCGCGGATTCACATCATGCGCCACGAAGAGAAACAGGGCCTCGTCGACAATCTTCTCATGGGCGCGCTGCACGGCTGCCTCCTGCGTCTTCGGATCGAACGACGTGCGAATCGCCGCGAACAGCTTGTCCAGCTCCGGATCGGAGTAATAGCCCCAGTTGGTACCCTTTGGCGGAGACAGGCTCGAGTCGAGATGCCGGATGAGCGCGGTGAACGGATCCTGGCTGAAGTAGGAGCTGTTGGTCGAATGCGCGCCGCGTGAGCTGGGATCTTTCGCCCCGGCACGCCAGGAGGCGAGGAGCGCATTCCATTCCATGACTTCGAAGTCCACCTTGATGCCGATTGCCGCCAGGTTCTGCTGGATCAATTCGTTCATCGGCAGAGGCTGCATCTGACCCGAGCCCGAGGTCGAAATGATTGCCTTCACCATGAGCGGCTTCTTCAACGAATAACCGGCTTCACCCAATAGCTTCATCGCCGCCGCCGGATCGTATTTCACATCGAATGTGGGCTTGCCGAACCACTGGCTCGTGGGCGGCACCATGCCCTTGGCGGCCACCATCAGTCCGCCCAGGACCGACTTCATGCCTTCCCGATCGATCGCCAGGTTCGCCGCGCGGCGCACGCGGATGTCGTTCCACGGACTGCCCTCGATCCGGCTGAAGTGCCACGGCCAATTGTGCGGATAGACGTTGGTGACGATCTGCATGCCGGCCTTGCGAAGCGACGCGACGACATCGGGTGGCGGTGCTTCTATCCAATCGACTTGACCGGAGCGAAGCGCCGCGACCCGGCTGCTCGCCTCGGGCATCGGTAGCAGTACCAGCCGCTCGGATTTCGGCACGCGGGTCTTGTTCCAGTAGCCGGGGTTGCGCACGAGCTCCAATCGTTCGCGCGGCACGAAACGATCGAATCGCCACGGACCCGTACCCGAGGCGCGCTGCGCGAACTTGTCCCAATCGCGCCCCACCTCCTCCCAGCGCGCACGGCTCGACATGACGATCCAGGCAATGCCGAAGGGCAGGAGCGCATCGGGCGCGCTCGTGACGATCTCGAGCGTCATCGGATCGAGCGCGCGGTAGCTATTCACGGTCGGGATGCGGCTGCGACCTTGCGCGGCCTGGCGCCGATCGAACTGCGGCGCATCCTCCTTCAGCAGCTTCTCGAAATTCCACACGGCGACGCTCGCATCGAATGTCGAGCCGTCATGAAAACGAACACCCTCGCGGATCTTGAAGAGCCAGCGCGCCGGATTGGACGGATCGACATTCCAGCTCGCGGCCAGCCCGGGCACCAGCCGCGAAGGTTGATCGGCCGATGACAGGTCCCAGAGCACCAGGCTGTCGAATAACGTGTAGCCCACAAAGCGCATACCTTCCGCGCCCTGGTCTGTCTGACCATTCGGGATGGGCACGTCGGACGCGGTCATGGCGACGCGCAGCGTGCTTGCGCCCTGGGGGCGTAGACCAGCGACGGATCGAGCGCGATACCAGCGCTCAGCGCCGCGCCCGCAACCATGAAATCACGGCGCTTCATCGACTACATGCTCATCGTCGCGATATCGATGAACCAGCTCTTCGGCTGCACGACGCCTTTCACTTTCGCGCTCATCGCACGCGGACCCACATCATGCGCGACCCACAGGAACGGCGCCTCTTCGACGATACGGGCATGCAGGCGGGCCAGCGCCGCATCACGTGCCTTGTCTTCGAACGACGTACGCGCCTTCATGATGAGATCGTCGAACTCGGCGTTACCGAAATAACCCCAGTTGTTCGACACCGGCGGGAACGTCTTGGTCGATATGAACCGCACCATCGCGAAGAACGGATCCATCGCCGCGAACGACACATTGGTGGCGTGCGCGCCGCGGGACGTCGGATCCTTGGCACCCGCGCGCCAGTTGGTGAAGAGCGCGTTCCATTCGACGACATCGAGTTCGACATCGAAGAAGCACGCCTTCAGCGCCTGCTGCACGAACTCGTTCATCGACACCGGCTGCATCTGGCCCGAACCCGAGGCGGACGTAATCGTCTTTACTTTAAGACGCTTGGTGGCCGAAAAGCCGGCGTCGCTCATCAGTTTTTGCGCGCTCTTGAGATCGTACTTGATCTCGAACTTCGGATCGCCCCACCACGGATGGCCGGGCGGCACCGTGCCCTTCGGCACTTCCATCAAACCGCCAAGTGCCTGCTTCAGCTCGTCGCGATTGACGCACAGGTTCGCCGCCTGTCGGACGCGCTTGTCGAGCCAGGGCGAGCCTTCCGCGAACGAGAACTGCCAGGGCCACACATGCGGCTGAGCGTTCGTATAGACGGTGAACCCCTTCTGCTTGATCTGTGGGATCGCATCGGGGGCCGGGTTCTCGATCCAGTCGACCTGTCCTGACAGCAGTGCTGCAGTTCGCGAGTTCGCCTCGGGCATCGGCAGCAGCACGACGCGGTCGATCCTGGGCTTTCGCTTCGGATCCCAGTAGTTGTCGTTCTTCGCGTACTCCGCCCGCTCGCGCGGCGAGAACTTCACCATCTTGAATGGCCCTGAGCCGGAGGCATCCGCTGCGAACGCGGCCCACGCCTGCTTAGCACGTTCCGCCGGATCGCTTACCGAGCCGAGCGCATCGTATTTCTTCTGCCAGTGGGCGGGCGACGCGATGAACAGATTGGTCAAGTTGATTGGCAGGAAGGCGTCGGGTTCCTTGGTGGTGAGCTCGATGGTGTGATCGTCGATCTTGCGCGCCGACACCAGGTTCGGCATCCGCGACACGGTAACGCCGATCTGATCCGGTGCGAAGTGGCGCGCTTCCTTGCTCAAAACCTTCTCGACATTCCAGACGATCGCGTCGGCCTTGAGATCCGAGCCGTCGTGGAATTTCACGCCCTGTCGCAGCTTGAAGGTCCATTTGTTCTTGTCGGCATCAGCCACGCGCCACTCGGTCGCCAAGCCGGGGATCAGTACGCTCGCCTTGTCGGCCGACGAGAGATCCCAATGCGTGAGCGCATCGAACAGTGGAATGCCGGTAAATCGGTTGCCTTCGAAGCCCTGGTCGGGTTGTCCGGTCGTCTTCGGGATGTCCGCCGCGGTCATGCCGATCCGCAATATGGACTGCGCAGCAGCCGTAAGGGGCATCAACGCGATGACCAACATGGCCATCGTTGCCCGCACGAATGGGGAAGCAGTCATTGCCATCTCTCCTTTGATTTGAACGCGCGAGTATAGTGCGATCCGATCATGCTTGGCTTTCTACCCGCCCTCTGCCTGCTACTCGCCCTCGGCGCCGATGTATCGGCGAGCGAGCGGACGAATAGCGCGCTACGGGCACAAATCATGAAGGATCCGGCGAAGGCGGAGACCGCCGTCGTCAAGCCGCGCGGGGAACAGGCATCGGCGACCGCGGTAAGCGCCTGGCTCAACCATGCATCGCAACGCATGCGCCCGTGGATCGCTGATGGCGATGCCCGCATGGCCTTCGTCGACGCCGTCCACCGTGAATCAAAGCGCGCGCGCCTCGATCCGGAATTGATTCTGGCGTTGATCCAGGTCGAAAGCACGTTTCGGCAATTCGCGGTCTCATCGCGCGGCGCGCTTGGCTACATGCAGGTCATGCCGTTCTGGGTGAAAGCAATCGGGCGCGATGGTCATGATCTGTTCGACACCAACCTCAACCTTCGCTACGGCACGGTCATCCTCAGGCACTACCTCGATCTCGAAAGCGGCGACCTGTTTCGCGCCCTCGCCCGCTACAAGGGCACACGCGATCGGGACGACTACGCGAAAATGGTGATCGATACGTGGCGGCAATGGCGCCGAACCGATTTGCCGGCACCCCGCGATCCGGTACGCGTGGCACGGGTCGAAGCGCGGGAGTAGCGCGAGCGAGAGCATGAATCAGAGGCACGCGGGAAAACAACGCGCTCCGCGCGAACGAGGAGACACCGATGGCAGCCCACCCCAACAATCCGCTTGACGGCTTCAGCGTCGACCGCGCATCGATCCGATATATCGGGCAGGATCTGCAGCGCCCCGAATGCATCCTGGCCGAGCCGAACGGCGATCTCTGGGCAGCCGATGCGCGCGGGGGCGTCATGCATATCCGCCCCGACGGGACGCAGACCCTGATCAGCCAGAAGCTCGAGAAGAAATTCGAAGCCGCGGGCGATCTCGCGTCGCGCTACACCCAGGGCACATTGCCGAACGGACTCGCATTCGCGAACAATGGCGACATTCTCATCTCCAATTTCGGCACCGATCTCTTGGAGGTGATGTCACGCACCGGCGAGACCCGCACCTTGTATGACCGGATCGACGGCAAGCCGATCGGCAAGGTCAATTTCGTGCTGCGCGATTCGAAGAACCGCATCTGGCTCACGATCTCGACGATGGTGAATCCTTGGACGTCCGCGGCAACCACCCGCGTGCGCGATGGTTATCTCGCGCTGGTCGATGAGAAAGGGATTCGCGTCGTCGCCGAGGGCTTCTACTTCACCAATGAAGTCCGGATGGACGCCAAGGAGGAGTGGCTCTACATCGTCGAGACCACCGGACCTAACATCACCCGCATGCGCGTGCAGCCGGATGGCTCGCTCACCCATCGGGAGGTCTTCGGTCCGAGCAATCTTGGCGGCATGCCCGATGGCATCGCGTTCGATGCATTCGGCAATTTGTGGTGCACATTGATCATGGTCGATCGGCTGATCGCGCTCACGCCGAACGGCGAGCTCCGCGTTCTGCTCGACGATGGCGACCCCGCCGGGAGCGCCGCATTCATGGCGCATGCCGACCGTGGAACGCTGACCAATGAATTGATGTTCGCGACCCACGGCACGATCGCCCCTTGGATGGCGAGCGTGACATTCGGCGGGCCTGACTTGCGCACCGCATACATCGGCAGCCTGCGCGGGACGCGCATTCCGTACTTTCGATCGCCGGTCGCCGGACTGCCGATGGTCCACTGGCCCCGCTGAGTCTTGATACAGGCGGTCATCAACCGGATTGCCCGGCATTTTCAGCAAAACAATTATTGAAGGGCAATCAATTATTATTCATATAGTTACTATTTTTTCATTGCCTGGACGGGTTTTGCCCTGCAAAATGCAGCATCTGCTATTTTTCAGGGTAAAGCATTGAAATTCAATGATGAACAACTTAGAGTAATCGCTAACTTACGGCAGTTCTACGAAGTCTGGATCGATGCTGAACGGGCCCGATCAGACTTCAACCATCAGCTCACCTGGAAATCGCGCGGCGGCCGTGCGTATCTCTACACCGTCGTCGATCGGGACGGCAACGGCACCTCGCTCGGGCCCCGGTCACCCGCGACCGAAGCACGCTTTACCGCGTTTCAATCCGATAAGGCAGCGGCCGTCGAACGCGAACGCGCGAGCAGCGCTGCCCTTGCCGATGCATGCCGCATCTACCGTGCGCTCAGGCTCGGTACCATCGCGAGTGCCGCCGCGGCCGTACTGCGGGAAGCAGATCGTCGCAAGCTGCTCGGATCCTCGCTCATGGTGGTGGGAACGAACGCGATGGCCGCCTACGAAATCGAAGCGATGAGCCGCTTCGCGATCGGTATGGATGCCACCGAAGATTTCGATATCGCGTGGTCCGGCTCAACCGTGCTCGCGGGCGTCGGCTCCACCGCACCGGTGCTCGGTCTGCTGAAGGCGGTCGACGCGACCTATACCGTCAATGTCGAGCGGCCATTCCAGGCGCGCAACAAGAACGCCTATGAAGTCGAGATCCTTCTTGCGCCCTCCGTCGCTTCAAGCTATCCGAAGCTGGAACGCCTGCAGCCGGTCGCGCTTCCGGAACAAGAGTGGCTATTGCTTGGCACGCGCGTCGATCAAGTCGTCTGTGGCCGCGACGCGACACCAGCGCGAATCGTGGCGCCGGACCCGCGCTATTTCGCGTTGCAGAAGCTGTGGCTCGCCGACAAGCCGACGCGCGATCCACTCAAACGGCCGAAAGACCGGCGCCAGGGCGAAGCATTGTTGAACGCCATCGCCACATCGATGCCGCACTATCGGCTCGACGATGCGTTCCGTGCCGCGCTGCCGGTCGAGCTCGCACCGCACTTCGATGCTTGGCGGCGCGCTGCTACTCCGGCGTAATCCCAGCCGCCCGGATCACCGCACCCCATCGCGCAATCTCCTCCGGCACCAGCTTCGACAGGTATTCAGGGCTGCGTCGCTCGGCGGGCGCGATCTCCAGGCCGAGATCTTCCAGGCGTTTCTTGACGGATGCGTTGTCGAGCATGTCGCGCATCGCCTTGTTGAGCCGGCGCACGATCGGCTCAGGTGTACCCTTCGGCAGGAAAAACGCATTCCACACGCTCGCTTCGACGCCGGGTAATCCCTGCTCTCCGGTCGTCGGCAACTCGGCGATGATCGGCACGCGTTTCTCCGACATGACCGCAATCCCCTTCACCGTTTGCGCCTTGGCCTGCGCGGCGCCGGTCTGGATCGTGTCGCACATGAAGTCGATGCGTCCGCCGATCAGATCCTGCATGGCGGGACCGGCGCCGCGATAAGGGATGTGCGTGATGTCGACACCCATGGTCTTCACGAGCAGCGCGCACGGCAAATGGGTTCCGGAGCCAACGCCCGCGGAGCCGAATTGCATCTTCGCGTGATTCGCCTTGGCGTAGGCGATGAACTCGCGCAGATTGCTGACCGGCAGGTCTTTGCGAGCGATCAGAATGCGCGGCGATTCCGTAACGAGGCCCACCGGCGCGAAATCGATCGCCGCGTTGTAGTGCGGCTTCTTGTAGAGCGATTGCGTGAGCGCGTGCGTTCCGGTATTGCCGATAAGAAAGGTATAGCCGTCGGGTTCCGCCCTGGCAACGCGCGCAGAGCCGACCATGCCAGCGGCTGCGCCGACATTCTCGGCGATGATGGTCTGGCCAAGCAGCTCGCCCATATGTTGCGCCTGGATACGCGCACTCGCATCCACCCCGCCGCCGGGCGCGAACGGGATGACGAGCGTGATCGGCTTGGTGGGCCAGGCCTGTGCGAACGCGCCACCGCCGAACACGATGACCAATGCATAAGTGACCAACGCAAAAGCCAAAACATGTCGTCCCAGTCGATCCATCATCGGGGTCTCGGGGATATTTTGGCAGATGCCATTGTTGATAGATGCCATTGGCTCTTGCCTGTCCATTCACGGCAAGTAGCCGCCGCCATTCACATGAATTGCCTGTCCGGTGACGAAGCGCGAATCCGGGCCACACAGCATTCGCACCATCGCCGCCAGTTCTTCCGGCTCACCGCGACGACCGATCGGAGGAATCGCCTTGCGCTCTTCCGAGCGATCCGGTGCGCCCGGTAAGCCACGGACCGTGTCGATGGAACCGGGCACGACGCAGTTGACCGTAATCCCATCGCCCGCCAGATCGATTGCCATCGCCTTGGTCATGCCGGCGATCCCCGCTTTCGCGGTGATGACATGCACGCGTTCGCGCGCCCCTTTGTGGCCCGACTGTCCGCCGATATGGATGATCGCGCCCCCACCTGCGCGGATCAGATGCGGCAAGACTGCCTGGCTGCAGATGAATGCGCCATCCAGTACGGCGCGAATTACATGCTGCCAGTCCGCGAGCTTGATGTCGGCAAAGCGCGCTTCCATACGCACCGCCGCGTTGTTGACGAGAATATCGAGGCGACCGAATCGATTCACCGCCGCCTCGACCATCGTGGCAACCGCGTCAGGATCGGTGATATCGGCGTAGTGGATGGCCGCATCACCACCCGCTTCCTTGATCATCGCGAGCGTTGCCTCCGCATCCTCGCGGGACGTCCTGGCATTGATCATCACCTTTGCGCCGCCTGCCGCGAGCGATCGCGCGATGGCGCGGCCGATATTGCGGGCGCCACCGGTAACCAGCGCAACCTTGCCGGCGAGCTCGCGCCCCGGCGTCATCCCGGCAGTGGGCGGCTTGACTTCAATGCTTGACACGTGGTCTCCTGTTTGGGTCGTGGGATCGAATT
>JBJXGX010000247.1:0-4161 GCA_046160305.1 Burkholderiales bacterium | reverse complement strand
GTCGTGACTTCGACCATCGCGCCTTCGCGCAGTCGGTCCATGCCATCGATGACCACCAACTCGCCGGGCTTGATGCCATCGGTGACGGCGATCTGCTGCACTTCCGCCGGACCAAGCGTGATCGGGCGCGCGGTAACGGTCTGATCGGGCTTCACGACATAGACGAACGTGCCCTGCGCGCCGCGTTGCAATGCGGCGGTCGAAATGAGTGTGGCATCCTTCAGTGTATCGAGTCGCAGGCGCGCATTGACGAACTGGTTCGGAAACAGGCTCGCATCCGTATTGGCGAACTGCGCCTTCAGTTTGACGGTGCCGGTGGCGGGATCGATCAGGTTGTCGACCGATGCGAGCACTCCGGTGGCGAGTCGCACCTTCTGCTCACGGTCCCACGCCTCGACGGTGAGCTTCTCACCTGAGCGCACGCGCTTCATGATGGCGGGCAGATGATCCTGCGGAACGCTGAAGACGACGCTGATCGGCTGCAACTGCGTGATCACCACCAGCCCGTTCGGCTCGTTACCGGTGACCATGTTGCCTTGATCCATCTGACGCAGACCGGTGCGGCCGGTGATCGGTGCGGTGATGCGTGAATAGGTGATCTGCAGCTTCGCGTTATCGATCTGGCTTTGATCGACCTTCACCGCCCCTTCGAATTGGCGAACGAGCGCGACCTGCGTATCGACTTGCTGCTTTGCGATCGAATCCTGCTCGAACAAGGTGCGATAACGCTCGAGGTCGAGGCGCGCGTTGTCGAGCACCGCGAGGTCGCGTGCCATCTGCCCTTCAGCCTGCGCAAGTTGCACCTCGAACGGCCGAGGGTCGATCTCGGCGAGCAATTGCCCTTCGCGCACAAGCTGACCTTCCTCGACATGCAGGCGCAGCAGTTGGCCGGATACGCGGCCCTTGACGGTGACGGTGCGAAGGGGGGTGACCGTCCCGAGGCCGCTCAGCAGAATGTCGATCTCGCCGGTGCGCGCCGGCAAGGCGACGATCGGAATCGGCCGGCTCGCGCCACCGAAGGCGTCGCCTTTTTTGCCTTTGCCCGCTTTCATCGCAGTGGTCGACGCGGGATCGGACGATGGCCAAAAGCGTCCGTATGCGAAATAGCCGCCGATCGCAACGATCAAGATGATCAGCGACCACAGCCACCACCGGGTGCGGTTGGCAGGCAATGCGATCGGATCGGTTTTGAAGGGCTCGGTTGGGCGATTCATGGGTGATCGGTTGCTTAGGAAATTCAGGGGCTGCGCGGTCCGCGTGAGGGGCGCCCAGTCCGACTGTAATTAAGAAACCCGCCCCGGGCCGTGGAGGGTATTGTTGCATTCGATTGTAAAGTGGTTGATGGACACGGAATGTCGCGAATGGTGCCATGGTGGGCGTAAGGCAACGATGGGTGACGAGCATCGCCGCGCTGGGCATTGCAGGTGCCGTATTCGGAATCGCGAACGCGATGGCGCAGGGGCGCCCGTCGAATGTCCCATACGAAGCCACGCCGAAAGAGGTTGTCGGCGCCATGCTTCGGCTGGCCAATGTCGGGCCGCACGATGTCATCTATGACTTGGGGTGCGGCGACGGTCGCATCGTGATCGAGGCAGCACGGTCGCGCGGTGCCCGTGGTGTGTGCATCGATATCGATCCGCAACGCACCAGCCTCGCGAGCGACAACGCGCGCCGCGCCGGGATGAGCGATCGAATCGCGTTTCGCACACAAGATGTGCTCGATACACCACTCGGAGGGGCCTCGGTCGTGGCGATTTTTCTCTCGGCCGAGCTGAATCAGGCGCTCCGCCCGAAGCTCATGCGCGAGCTGCCACCCGGCGCCCGGGTAGTGTCGCATTGGCACGATATGGGGGATTGGAAACCCGATCGCATCGAGTACGTTCGCGCCGCGGGCCACACTCGCCCAATCTACCTGTGGATCATTGCGGGCCGCGCGGCACATCACCCCGCACGATGAGCCGGGATGATGCGTTACGCGTTCTGTCGCTTCATGTGCAACGCGACGCCGACGGGTTGACCCGTCAGTTTTCCCGCAACGCGAGAAAACTCAGGCGATCGCCACTTCCTCGCCGTACAACTCGCGTGATGCCTTACGCAGCGCGGGAATCACCGATTCCGCGAAGCGTTCCATGTTCCGCTTGGTGAGATCCGCGGGCAAGGTGCCGAACTGGCACATGACGAGCAGATTGCCGAACCCGAGTTCTTTCGCATAATGATTGAGCTGCTCGCGAACGGTTTTCGCGCTGCCGCAGATGAACATGCCAAGATCCATCGCGCGCTTGGCGGTGGTGGCACTTCCAATGTCTGACTTCGCGGCGGCGATGGCCTTCAGCGATTCGCGGGAGGTGTAGCCGGGCGGCAGCAGCATCTCGACCGGCATCTTGAGGAAGCTGTTGCGGAAATTCTCGTAGTGGATTGCGGATTCCTGGTGGGCAGATTCGTCCGTGTCGCCCACATAGATCGGGACCGCCCAGCCGAGTTGTCGCGGCTTCGACGTGTAGCCGAACCCCTGCGCGACATCGCGATAGAGCTGAAGGTACTTTTTCAACGCCGAGATCGGGCTGAACGTCTGCAGATAGGTGTACTTGTGCTTGGGGTCGGCCGCGAAATCGATCGTCTCGCGGCTCCCTTGAGACGGGATCCAGATGGGCGGATGCGGCTGTTGATAGGGCCGCGGCCACACATTCACATATTCGAAATTGTAGTGCTTGCTATGGAACTCGAAGGGTCCCGGCTCCGTCCAGGCGCGAACGATCAGGTCATGCGCTTCATGAAAGCGCTCATGCGAGACGGTGGGATTCACCCCGAACGAATGATATTCGGCGCCGATGCCGCGTACGAACCCGGAGATGAGCCGGCCAGCCGTGATGTTGTCGATCATCGCGTGGTCTTCAGCGACCGTGAGCGGATGGGTGCGCAGCGGTAGGGCGCTCCCGAGAATCGCGATGCGCGCCTTGGTGGTCTTGCGCGCGAGCGCCGCGGCGGTGACGATCGGCGAGGGCATGATGCCGTAGGCGTTCTGATGATGTTCGTTCACGCATAGCCCATCGAACCCAAGCTCCTCGCCGTACTCGAGCTCGTCGAGATAGCGGTTGTAGAGCAGATGGCCCTTCTTGGGATCGTAGAAAGAGTTTGGCAAGGTTACCCAGGATGCGGGGTACTTTCGAGCGGCCTCGAGATCGAGGTCGGCGTAAGGCATCAGATGGAACAGAAAAACGTTCATGGGCGAGCTCCTGACACTGGAAGGACCGAGATTACTACAACAAGCCCCTCGTTACTGTCGCGATGGTGTCCTTGCTTTATCGTAGCGTGGCTCGATGCTGCGCCAACGCGATCGCGATGGATCGCGAAATTGATTTAAAGTTCGCCTCATGGATAAGAATGTAAGCGCTGCGCAGGGAGCTGCCGCCATCATCTGGCGCCATTGGCAATCATCGAGCCGGATCGATGCGTTGCCCGAGGCTTGTCGACCGGCCGATCGGGCTGCCGGCTACGCCATTCAGCGTGAAATCGCGCGATTGTCGCGGCAGCGCGTCGTCGGCTGGAAAATCGCGGCGACGAGCACCGCCGGCCAGCAGCATATTGGCGTTGACGGGCCATTGGCCGGGCCGCTTCTTGCGACGAAGGTGCTTGCATCCGGCGCGAGCGTCCCGCTTGCAGGCAACATCATGAACGTGGCCGAAGCCGAGTTCGCGTTCGAGATGGCGATCGGATTACCGCCGCGAAAGTCGCCGTACGTGCTCGAGGAAGTACTAGCGGCGGTAGCCAGTCTCGCGCCGGCCATCGAGGTACCGGACACGCGCTTCAACGATTTCGCGCGCGCCGGTGCGCCGCAACTCATTGCCGATTGCGCGTGCGCATGCTGGCTCGTAGTCGGAACGATGACCAGAGCCAACTGGCGTTCATGGGATCTTGTTCGGCATCAGGCGACGGCCTATCGCAATGGATCAATCGCATGCACCGGCGAGGGCGCCAATGTTCTGGGCGATCCTCGCATCGCGCTGACATGGATCGCGAACGAGCTTGCGACCTATGGCGATGGCCTCAAGGCGGGCGATATCGTCACGACCGGGACATGCATCGTGCCGGTGGCCGTTGTGCCGGGAGACGAGTTTCGAGTCGATTTCAGTGCGCTGGGGAGTGTCGAGGTGCGCCTTGCGC
>JBJXGX010000246.1:0-32496 GCA_046160305.1 Burkholderiales bacterium | reverse complement strand
CGCCTTCGCGGGAATGCCGAATTTTTAGAGGCGCCCTTATCACTTCCACGGCGTGGCGGCGTACGGCGAGGCTTGCTGCGCCACCCGCGAGGTGGTCTGGTGGATTCAAGCCGAACCGGGTATCGATTCGAGCCGGTCGGACGTGCTGGTGATCGATGTGACACCGGATGGCCGTCACGGAACGCTGGTGATCACGCCGCGCGATCGCTACGACAAACCATTGGGGACGGGGCGCGGCGACAGCTCCACCGTGCCGTCACGCCACACGGTGACGCTGCTAAATTGCTGGTGTTGATTGCCGATTTGCAAGGGCGTTGCCGTTTGTGCGGGCATTGATGGAACGGCGCGAATCGGCCATATCCAGACACTCAAGCATCAAAAAAATCGCTTCACCAACGACCGGTCCCAGGGTGAACCGGTCAGTCGAAAAGAAAATCGCCGCAATCCGCTTGGGGTCGAATTTCGCGGGGGGATCGACCGCCTAGTCAAGCGCGTGTTCGACATCGACATCGAACGCTGCTCACACTGCGGTGGCACGCTGAAGATCATCGCCGCAATCGAAGACCCGCCCGTGATTGCCCGAATTCTCGCCCACCTGGGCCTGCCCACGCGGGCGCCGCCGCGCGCACCGGCCGCAAGTGATCTACCGTGAGTCGGTCACACGCAAGACGGATTCTGCGACAGGCCTCGAGGAGCCTCTCGGTCGCGATCGCGAAGGTAATTCTGAAGTGCGACGACAGACCAAAGGCTGCGCCCGGCACGGTGGCAACGCCAACGCTCTCGATCAGGTAGTCCGCCACGTCACCATCGGTTTGCAGGACTTGGCCGGCGGGAGTGCGCCGCCCGATCAAGCCGGCGCACGAGGGATATAGATAAAAGGCACCCTCGGGCAAGGGGCAGACGAGTCCCGGCGCCGCGTTCAGCAGAGGGGCGGCCAGGTCACGTCGCTCGCGGAAGCGGGCCACGTGACCGGCGATGAACTCCTGCGGCCCGTTCAGCGCCTCGACCGCCGCCGCCTGGCACATCGACGGCAGGCTGGTGATGCTTTGCGACTGGACCATCGCCATCGCGCGGATCAGCTCACGCGGCCCAGCGCCGTAGCCAATGCGCCAGCCGGTCATGCAATACGCCTTGGACACACCGTTCAGCGTGAGCGTGCGATCGATCAGCGCCGGCTCGACCTGCGCCGGCGTGGCGAAGCGATGCCCGCCGTACAGGATGTGTTCGTAGATGTCGTCGGCCATCACCCATACCTGCGGGTGCCGCAGGAGCACCTGGGCAAGCGCGGACACCTCCGCCGCCGAGTGCGCCGCCCCGCTGGGATTCGCGGGTGAATTCAGGATCAGCCAGCGCGAACGTGACGTGATCGCCGCCTCGAGTTGCGCCGGCTGCAGCTTGAAACCGGCGGACTGCGCGCAGGGCACGCATACCGGCGTGCCGCCGGCGAGCGCCACCATGTCGGGGTAAGACACCCAGAAAGGCGCCGGGATGATCACCTCGTCGCCGGCATCGAGCGTTGCCATCAACGCGTTGTAGATCACCTGCTTCACGCCGACACCGACGATCACCTGGTCGGGCGCGTAGCGCAGGCCGTTCTCGCGCTCGAGCTTGGCGCACACCGCCTCGCGCAGCGCGGCGGTCCCCTCGACCGCGGTGTACTTGGTCATGCCCTGCGCGAGCGAGCGAATCGCCGCGTCCTTGATGTGCTGCGGCGTGTCGAAGTCGGGCTCGCCGGTGGTCAATTCAGCAGCTCGATCCGACGCACGAACGCTTCGATCACATCCACCGGCGACAACGTCTTGCGAACGTAGAGTCGGCGTAGCGCTGTCAGCGAGAGGTGACACAGATCGTCATCGCTCATGCACGGCTCCTCAAGCCCGGGTAGTATTGGTGAACCGGCTTCGCCCGATTCGCTTCGACAGCACTATCTACTAGTATCAACATTGTTCAGGCTTTCACCGGGACTTGCAATCAACGCGCCGCACAACCCCGATGGTTCCGCAAGGAGGCGAAGTCATGCTTGAAGCGAAAATAGTCGGCGGCACTGATGCCGACCGCAGGGCGGTTCTAGAGAAGCATCAGGAGTACCTCGATGCGAATGCGCGCTTCGATTGGGAGCGCTTGCGCGATCATATCTGGAGCGCGGCGTCCGACACGATGTTCTTCAATCTGAACGGTCACACCTATCGCGGACGCGACCACTGGGTGCGGCTCTGGCAGTACTACATCAAGCAGATGTCTACCGGCGTGTGGGTGCCGTTCGACATCGGCGGCACGATCAGCGGTGATCTCGCCGTGGTGTGGTGTCACCGCAAGACCAAGCTGCGCTGGGTAGGTTCAGATCAGCGTCCCGACGACAAGCAACATGACGACAAAGACTTCATCTCGCGTTCGACGATGGTGTTCCAGCGCGAGAGCGGCGAATGGCGCGTGCTGCACGTGCATTTCTCCGAAGCCAATCCGGGCGATCGTCCGGGAGGAATCTAGTCAAACCGAACAAACAACGAGGGGGGAAGGATGAATCGTGCAATAGGTTGGAAGGCAGGTTGGAAGTCTCAGCGGCGAGCCGTGGTGTTGACCGGCTTTGCTGTGACGCTCGCGTTGGCGGGCGCGGCGCCAGTCGCAATCGCGCAGACCATCAAAGTCGGCGTGGTGCTCCCGATCACGAGCGTCCTGGCGCCTTACGGCACGCCCTTCGTTGAGGCGCTCAACATCGCCGTCGACGAGGCGAACAGGGCCGGTGGTGTCAACGGCCGCAAGATCGAATTGGTGGTGGAAGACAGCCAAGCATCGAACACGGTCGCGATCAATGCGCTCAACAAGGTGCTGCAGTCCAATCCGGTCACGATTTTCGGTCCCGCGCTCGGTACGCAGATACTGGCGATGATGCCGATGACCGAGCGTGAGAAGGTGCCGCTCATCGGCGGTCCCAGCACGCGTCGTGTTACCCAACAGGGCGCCAAGTATTTCTTCCGCAACAGCACCCACGATGCGATCGGCAAAGAGAACTGGACGCGCTATCTGGTCGACGGGCTGGGCAAGAAGAAGATCGGCATCATGCATGTCGCCAACGAGTGGGGCTATTCGGGGCGTGACAACACCGCCGCCTTCTTAGAGAAGCTGTACGGGCTGAAGCCGGTGTCGATCGCTTCCTATCAGCCGACCGACAAGGATCTGACTGCGCAGATCCTGCAAATGCAGAAGGACGGTGCGGATGCGATCGTTGTGCAAGGGCATCCGGTCGACGAGGCGCTGATGATTAAGCAAGCACGTCAACTCAACGTGCAGCTTCCGGTCATCGCGTCGGGCTCGCTGTGCATCGCGTACCTGCGTGATTTGGTGTCAGCGGCGGAGCTGGCCGGCCATCATTGCGAAGGGCCCGACGTCATACCGCCGTTGAACGAGCGCCCGCAGATGAAGACGTTCGTCGAAGCCTACAAGAAGAAATCGGGCTTCAATCCCGACATCTACGCGACGTTCTACTACGACGGAATGAGCATGCTGGTCGCGATCATGAAGAAATACGGTGTCGATCGCGACAAAATTCGGCAAGGCTTCGCGGAGATGAGCTACGACGGCGTCGTCGGTACTTACAAGGCCGACGAGGAAGGCAATCTGTGGCACAACGCAGTAGTCATGCAGTTCCAGCCGGGAGGCGGCGTCAAGGTGGTGCGACGCTACAAGTAGTCGACCACGTAATCGTGGCCGCGCGCATTCACTCCGGCATTTAGGGGGCGCCGTGTGACGCAGATCCTAGCGTCCGGTCTGGCGATGGGCTGTATCTATGCCCTCGTCGGGCTGAGCTTCATCCTGATCTATAACGCGACGCATGGGCTCAACTTCGCCCATGGCGAGCTGGTGATGCTCGGCGCGTTCGTCTTCTACTCGATGGTCGGCACCTCCGCGCCGTATTGGGTAGCGGCGCTCGGCGCACTCATCGCGATGGGCGCGTTTGGGTATGTGTTTCAGCGACTACTCTTCTATCCACTCCGCGATCGACCGTTCCTCGCATTCGTCATCGCCACGATCGGATTCTCGATATTCGCCCGCAACTTGGCGCTGCTCGTCTGGGGCCCCAATCCGCTGAAGGTAAAGTCATACTTCGAGGGCCAAGTCGTCAATCTATTCGACGTCGTGCTCACACCGGAGCATGTATTCATCGTGGTCGTGACCGCGATCGTGCTCGCGCTGCAGTACGCGCTGTTCTTTCACACTGATCTGGGCAGGCGTTTGCGGGCCACGGCACAGAACCCCGAAGTCGCGCAGCTCATGGGCATTCGTCCGCATCAGATGATCGCGATCACCTTCGTCGTCGCCACATTACTCACGGCGGTGGCTGGTGTGCTGGTCGCTCCGATCTTTTTGCTCGATACCGAGCTTGGGTTGAACTTGATCCTCAAGGCGTTCATCGCGGTGATCATCGGTGGCTTCGGCAGCGTGCCGGGTGCGGTCGTCGGCGGGATCGTGGTCGGGTTGCTCGAGATCCTGATCGCGGTCTACATCTCGTCGGTCTACAAAGATGCGATCGCATTCGCGGTGCTGATCTTCTTTCTGATCGCTTTTCCACAAGGCATCTTCGGCGAGCGCATCGCCGAGCGCGCGTAACGGTATGCAAAAGCGGTCGATCATCGTCGCGGTAGTCGTGCTGCTCGCAATCCCCTTGGCGGTGCAGTCGAACTACTACATGCGTTTGGTCAACCTCGCGCTAGTGTTCGCGATCCTGGCGATCAGTTTGAACATCGTGCTCGGTTACGCCGGCCAGATCGCGCTTGGGCATGCGGGCTTGTTCGGCGTGGGCGCCTACACCGCCGCACTGATGACGACGGCGCAAAGCGGACTCCTGTTCTGGCCGGCCTTCATCGCCGCCGGCGTCGTGACGGGCATCGCAGGCCTCGCCATTGGCATCCCGACGCTGCGCCTCAAAGGACACTATCTCGCGCTCGCCACGCTCGGATTCGGCGAGATCATGCGCCACATCTTCTTCAACTGGCGCGCAGTGACCCACGGCATGGATGGCATCGGCAACATCCCGCCGCCTGCGGTCGGCTCGTTTACGTTGCAGGGCGAGGCGCGGTTTTACTACCTTGCGGCGATTGTGCTGGCGATCGTGATGCTAATGACGCATCGCCTGGGTCGCTCGAAGTACGGGCGCATGCTCGCGGCGATCCGCGATGCCGAACTGGCCGCCGGGACGAGCGGCGTCGATGTACACCGACTCAAGATCATCGCGTTCTTCGTTAGTGCGGTCGTGGCTGGTTTCGCCGGATCGCTCTATGCGCATCTTATGGCGTTCATCAGCCCGGACGTGTTCGTGTTCGACGTTACCGCACTGGTGCTGATGATGGTGCTCATCGGGGGAATCGGTACGACCTGGGGCCCGGTACTGGGCGCGGTGGTGCTGACCTTTCTGCCGGAGTTGCTCAGAGTCTCCAAAGCGTATTACCAACTCATCTATGGCGCGGGGATTGCCGTGATGATCATCTTCTTACCCGGCGGTCTGCTCGGCCTGTTCGATCGCATGCGCGGCGTCAAGGGCGAGAGCGCAACGCAAGAAGGGGCGAGCGATTCGCCGACGCACGGCGAGATGGCCGCAGTGATCTCGGCCGAAACGCAAGCCCGGGCGCCGGCCGGATCCGGCGAGATTTTGTTGTCGATCGATCAGCTCACCTGTCGCTTCGGTGGACTAGTCGCGGTCGACGAAGTGTCGATGTCGATCGAGCGGGGGACGATTCACGCGTTGATCGGCCCCAACGGTGCGGGCAAGTCGACGCTCATCAATCTCGCCTCCGGGGTCTACACGCCGAGTAGCGGCTCGATCACGTTCGAGGGTTCCTCAATCGGCGGAGCCAGACCTTGGGCAATCGCTCATCGCGGGTTGGTGCGCACGTTTCAGAATCTGCGACTGTTCAAGACGCTGTCGGTGGAAGACAACGTACTGGTGGGTTGCCGGGCCGCGCGTCAAGCGAACTGGTTCGATGTGTTCTTCGCGACGCGTCGCGCGAGCGACGAAGAGGCCGAGTTGCGCTCACGGGCCGAGGCCGCGCTGCGTTTCTTCGATTTGTGGCCGCTGCGTGGTCGCCTGGTGCGCACCTTGCCCCACGAGCAACAGCGCCTCGTCGAGATCGTGCGAGCTCTTGCCATGCAGCCGAAGCTCATCCTGCTCGATGAACCGGCGGCCGGTATGAATCCGGCAGAGGTCGGTCGCCTGATCGGCCAAATTCTTCGACTCCGCGACCGCGGCATCACGATCCTCCTGATCGAGCATAACGTGCCGTTGGTGATGCGCGTGGCCGATCGCATCACGGTGCTCAACTACGGCCGCAAGATCGCCGAAGGTCCACCCGCGGAGATTCGCACCCATCCGGAAGTGGTCGCGGCATACCTGGGCCAGCGCATGAAGACGAGGCTTGAACAACATGCCGCTGCTTGAGCTTGACGGCGTTCACGCTGCGTATGCAGACGGCGTGGAAGTGCTCCACGGGATTGCGCTCAAGGTTGAAGAGGGCGAGCTGGTCACGTTGATCGGCGCGAACGGCGCCGGCAAGACGACTACGCTCAAAGCGATCACCGGCCTCGTGCGCACCCAGGCCGGCCACATTCGCTTTTGCGGCCAGGAGATTCGCGGCCTGCCGACACCGGAGATCGCCCGGCTCGGTATCGCGACGGTGCCGGAGGGACGTGGCGTCTTTCCAGGGCTCAACGTGTACGAGAACTTGCGGGTGGCGGCCACGCCATGGCTGCGGCGCGGCATGTCAATCGATCGCGAGCTGGATTTAGTGTACGGTTTGTTCCCGGTGTTGGCTGAGCGACGCACACAGCTTGGCTGGTCGCTGTCGGGCGGCCAACAGCAGATGCTCGCGATCGGTCGCGCGCTGGTGGCACGTCCGAAACTCATGCTGCTCGACGAGCCGTCACTTGGTCTGGCGCCGACGTTGGTGGACCAAGTGTTCGCCACGCTGAAGCGCATCAACGAGCAAGGTGTGGCAATTCTGTTGGTGGAGCAAAATGCACTGATGGCTTTGGAAGTGAGCGATCGCGGATATGTCATCGAGCGCGGCTGCCTCACCCTCAGCGGCGATTCTGCGACATTGATGAACGACGAGCGCGTAAAGGCTGCGTATCTTGGAGGAACCGTATGACGTCCTTGCCGACCATTGGTGTACGCATGCACGGCGGCATGGCGGCGCGCGCATGCATCGAGCTGGCCGAGCTGGCCGACCGCCACAGCTTCTACTCAGTGTGGTTCGCGGAGAACGCGTTCAATCGCGGCGTGCTCCCGGCGATGACCGGCGCGATTCTCGCCACCAAACAGCTTAGGGTCGGGGTTGGCGTGTTCAACCCCTACAACCGGCATCCCACGTTGATCGCGATGGAGATGGGCGCGCTCGACGAGTTGTCCGGCGGTCGCGCGCAACTCGGCATCGGATCCGGTATCGGCGATCGCGTGATGAAGATGGGCTTGTCGTACGACAAGCCCATCGGCGCGGTGCGCGATGCAGCGCATATCGTGCGCGCGATGATGCGTGGTGAGGCAGTGGACTACACCGGCGCGGTGTTCTCCGCGAAGGGGGTGCGGCTGGAGTTTCCGCTGCACCGGCCGGACTTTCCGATCTACGTCGCGGGTATGGGCGATCAGGCCGTGCGGCTGGCGGGCGAAGTTGGTGATGGTTTGATCATCTCCAATCTGTGCCCCCCGGGCTACACCGCCCGCGCGATCGGTATCGTGGGCGAAGGGGCAGTCAAGGCGGGGCGTGCGACGCCACAGACTATCGTGCAGTACGTGCCATGCGTTGCGCGCAAGAATCGCGACGAGGCGCGTAAGGTGGCGATGTCCATCTTCGGTCGTACGCTCGCGGAGTACTGGACCTTGGGCGAGCGCACGCCAGCTTATCGCGTGGCGATGGTGCGCGAAAGCGGCATCCCGGAAAGCGACGTGGTGGCGGCCGTCAATCGAATCAAAGCCGGTGAGGATCCGGTGAACGTCTTGGACGATCGCTATTTGGCTGCGTACACTATCGCTGGGAACGCCGACGATTGCCTTACCGCCATGCGAGCATTCGGCAAAGTCGGCGTGACCGAGTTGGTCGTGACGTTCCAAGGTACGCAACCGGCCGAAGACATGGCGTACCTCGGCGCGACGCTGAAGGCGAATCGATGAAACTAAGCTGTCGCGTGAACGGCGCGCCGGTCGAGGCGGACGTCGAACCACGCTTGCTGTTATCGGATTTCATTCGCCACGAGCTGCGACTTGCCGGGACCAACGTCGGCTGCGAGATGGGCGTGTGCGGCGCCTGCACCATCATCGTTGACGGCGAACCGGTGCGGTCTTGTCTGATGTTTGCGGCACAAGCCGACGGCGGCGAGCTACTGACCGTCGAATCTCTCGCGCCAGACGGTAAGCTCAATGCGCTGCAGGAATCGTTTCGCCAGCACCACGCACTGCAGTGCGGGTTCTGTACGCCGGGAATGCTAATGACCTTGGAAGCGCTCGCGCGCAAGGGCGCATTGCCGTCTACCGAAGAAGCCGTGCGCGATGCGATCTCGGGCAATATCTGCCGCTGCACGGGTTATCAAACCATCGTGGATGCCGTGATCGCGCTGGCAAAATGAAGCCGGCGCCGTTCGAGTTCGCTCGCCCTGAACACCTCGACGAGGCGTTGGCAATACTTGCGCTGCGCGGACACGAAGGAAAGGTGATCGCCGGCGGGCAGAGCCTGGTGCCCGTGATGAACCTGCGGTTGGCGGCACCACGGCTGCTGATCGATCTCAACCGGATCCGGGAGCTTGCAGGTGTGCAACGTGAGAGTGATAGCCTGCACATCGGTGCTATGACGCGCCAAGCAGCGCTCATGCGGGATGCGCTCATTGCGGCGCATGCGCCGCTCATCGCCAAGGCGTTGCCCCATATCGGTCATCTGCAAACTAGAGCGCGCGGCACGATAGGCGGAAGCCTGGCACATGCTGATCCGGCGGCAGAGTTGCCGCTTGCGATGGTTGCGCTCGACGCGCAATTCGTCTTGCGTAGCGCCACGGCGGCACGGACTGTTGCAGCGCGCGCGTTCTTTCAGAACGCGATGTCGACGGCCTTGACCGACGGCGAGTTGCTCACCGATATCTTCGTGCCGGTTGCACCTCACAATGCACGCTGCGATTTCCGCGAGCTGGCACGCCGACACGGCGATTTTGCGATCGTCGCGGTGGCGGCCCAATATGCCGCCGGCAAGCTAAGCGTCGCGGTGGGCGGATTGGAGCCGGTGCCGCGCTACTGCCGGACCCTGATCGATGCGCTTGGGCGCGCTTCGTTCGTCCGATCGGACCTTCCTGCCCAGATCGAAGCGGAGCTGAAACACGCAAAACCGCTCGCTGACTTGCACGCGAGCGCAGAGTACCGCCGTCATCTCGCGGCAGTCCTGTTGGCGGAGAGTTTGGAAGAGGTACTACCCCGATGAGTGCGGCACTCGATCCTCAATCGCCGTTGCGAAAAGAGGATGCGCGGCTCCTGCAGGGGCGCGCGCGCTACGTCGACAACGTCCACCTCGATCGCATGGTGCACGCGACGTTCGTGCGCAGTCCCGTCGCGCATGCGCGGATTCGATCGATCGATGCGACGCAGGCACTGGCTGCCGGCGCGCTACGTGTGCTGACAGCGAAGGATCTGTCGTTCAACGACAAGCCATGGATCGTGCGCTATTGGCACCCGAGCATTCGAAACGGAATGCCGAAGTTTCTCGCGACCGATCGCGTGCGGTACGTCGGTGAGCCGATTGCCGTGGTGATTGCCGAGGATCGCTATCGCGCCGAGGATCTTGCGGCGCTGGTCGACGTGCAATACGAAGCATTGACTGTCGTTCATTCGGTCGACACTGCGATCGCACCTGGTGCCCCCTCGCTGCACGAGGAATGGCCCAACAATGTCGCGGCAGACTTTCAACATAAGCGCGGCGACGCGGACGCCGCCATGGCGAAGGCGCGCCACCGCGTCCGGCGACGGTTTCACGTGGCGCGGCAGACGCCGATGCCGCTCGAGCCGCGCGGTGTGGTAGCGGAGTTCGACGAGGAACGCGATTCGCTCACCGTGTGGATGTCGACGCAAGCGCACTACAACGTCCGGCAAAACCTCGCGACGATCCTCGATTTGCCCGAGCATCAGGTGCGCGTGATCGCGGAAGACGTCGGCGGCGGCTTCGGTGCCAAGTCGCGCGCCTATCCGGAGGAAATCGTTGTCAGTCACGCGAGCCGCGTGCTCCGTCGGCCGGTGAAGTGGATCGAAGACCGATTCGAAAATCTGCAGGCCACCACACACTCGCGAGCCGCTTACATCGATCTCGAACTGGGTTGCGACCAGCATGGACGATTAGTCGCGCTCAAGGCGCTCCTTACCGTCGACATCGGTGGGTATATCTTCACGAGCGGCATCGTGACCGCGGAGGCAGCCGCGGGACACCTTCCGAACGCGTACAAGATCGCCGACCTGACGATCGACGTGCGCTGTGTCGGAACGAACAAAACTCCCGTTGCGACCTATCGTGGCGCCGGTCAACCCGAAGCGGCGTTCCCGACCGAGTGTCTGATAGATGTTCTGGCCAAGGAAGTCGGCATTACCGCGCTCGAGCTTCGCCAGCGCAACATCGTCATGCCGGCAGACCTGCCGTACCACGCGGGGACCTCTGTGATGAGTTTTCCCGTGCGGTTCGAGAGCGGTGACTTCGCCAAGATGGTGACGCAAGCGGTCGCCGACTCGGGCTACTCGGAAAACGTCGAAACGGGCGCAAGCGGCGAGCGCATCGCCTGGGGCATGGCGTGCGCGATCGAGGGCGCTGGGTTCGTGAATATCGAAACCGCACATATCCGGGTCGATGCCTCGGGCCATGTCACAGTGCTCTCAGGCATGACGACGCAAGGGCAGGGGCAACTCACGACCTACGCACAAGTCTGCGCGGAAACGCTCGGTGTCGAGTTCGATCGCGTGAGCGTGCGCATGGGCGATACTCAACTGGTGCCGTTCGGGCGTGGTGCGTTCGCCAGTCGTGGCGCGATCTTCGGCGGTAATGCCGTTCTCGGCGCAGCGCTTGCGCTGCGAGCCAAGGTGCTCGATGCCGCGGCCAAGTTGCTCGAGTGCGACGCGGCGACCTTAACGATGACGAATTGCGTGATTCGCAAGCTCGACGGGACGTCCACGCCGCTGACGCTTGGTGACGTCGTTAGCGCGCTCGGGCCGGGCGGCAAGTTGTTTGCCGGCGAGCCGGTGCTCGAGGCGCGCTACGTCTACACTGCGGATCAACCGCTCACCTACGGCATGTCGGTCCATGCAACGAAGGTGGCGGTAAATCCGCGCACCGGCTTCTACCGTTTGCTCGACTATCTGGTGGTGCACGACGCGGGCCGATCGCTAAACCCGACCATCGTCGCCGGTCAGATCGTCGGCGGCGTCGTGGACGGGATCGGTGGCGCAATGTATTCGGAGATGGTCTACGACGATTCCGGCCAACCACTCACCGGCACGCTCGCCGACTACTTGGTCGCCGTCGCGCCGGAAATGCCGCGGATTCGCCTGAGCCACATGGAGACGCGGCCGACGACCAATCCACTCGGCGTGCGCGGCATCGGCGAGGGCGGGGTCATCCCGACGGCCGCAGCGATCACTAACGCGATCGCAAGAGCGATCGAGCCGTCCCGTGCCGGACATGAAGTACCCCTATTCGCCTTGCCGCTCAGGCCTGAAAAAGTCTTCGAGGCGTTGAAGCTCGCTCGCTGACAGCATTCTCGGATGGTGTCGACAAGCTGGTTCGAATACGACCCAACTAACGGCATCGTGGCGGGGACCGATCACATCGTCGTCGCGCGGCTCAAACGTGCGCGGACTGCCCCTCGTGAACGGCGTCGCCGGTCGTAGGGGTGGGGGCTAGCCCGTCTTCACCAACTCACCCTCGGATTCTGCCATTTTCGCGCTCAACGCCGCGCTAACTGATTGATGTAGCGAGGAGCCGATCGCCGAAGTGGCGTGTAGTGCCGACCTTGGTCGTTGCGCCAAGGAATTGACATGGCGATACTTCGGCCATGTTCTTGCGATCCAAGACGCGTAAGAAAGACGGCAAGGTCCACCGCTACTTCAGCGTGGTGGAGAGTCGGCGCTTGCGAGATGGTCGAGTCGCGCAACGACACGTGCTGTACCTTGGGGAGATCAACGACGCGCAGCATCGTGCCTGGTACAAGACGATTGAAGTTGTTGAGGGGACAGCCGGCAGGACTGCGCAGATGGCAATCTTTTCCGAAGATCGCCTCGCGCCGCCAATGCCGTGCGAAGTTGCGCAGGTTCGGTTGAAGGACATGCGCTTGGAGCGACCGCGGCAATGGGGTGCGTGCTGGTTGGTGCTGGCGTTGTGGGAACAACTCGATCTGGACCGATTCTGGGCACCGCGGCTTGTGCCCAGTCGCGAAGGTACGCGATGGTTGAGTGTACTAAAGACGTTGGTGGTGTACCGCTTGATCGATCCTGGCAGCGAGTGGCGCTTGCATCGTCAGTGGTTCGATCGCAGTGCGATGGGCGATTTGCTTGATGAGGATTTTGGCATCGCACAAGCCAACACGCTCTATCGGTGTTTGGACTTGTTGGTCGAGCACAAGCAGGCGCTGTTCAGTCATCTGAAGGGGCGCTGGGAAGAATTGTTCAGTGCCCGCTTCGAGGTGCTGCTGTACGATCTGACCAGCACCTACTTCGAGTGCGACGCGGGTGTCGAACAAACGGGATTGAAGTGCTTTGGCTACAGCCGTGACAAGCGTTCGGACTGCGTGCAAGTCGTCATCGCACTCATCGTTACGCCCGAAGGCTTCCCGCTGGCTTACGAAGTGATGGCTGGCAACTCCGCCGACAACACCACCTTGGATGCGTTCGTGAAGAAGATCCAGGACCAGTATGGCGCAGCCGAGCGCACCTGGATCATGGACCGAGGAATCCCGACCGAAGCGGCGTTGCAATCATTGCGCGCGCGCACCCCTGCAGTGCGCTACCTGGTGGGCACTCCCAGGGGGCGACTGAGTGCGCTCGAACAGGCGTTTCTCGCGCGCTCGTGGGAGCAAGCTCGCGAGCAGGTACACGTCAAGCTGCTGGAGAAGGACAAGGAAGTGTATGTCTTGGCGCGCAGCACCGATCGGCGGCACGCGAGCCGACCGTAGACGAGATGCAGGACCTGCTGGCGAAGATCATCAGGCGCATCCTGCGTATGTTGACCCGCCAAGGCCATCTCATCAAGGAGTCGGGCAGGACGTATCTGGCCCCCACCGAAGGGGATCGCCCGCTTACCCCGCTACAGGCGGCCTCGTGCACTTACCGCATTGCACTGGGCCCGCGGGCGGGGCAGAAGGTGCTGAGTCTGCACACTGTGCCGGCCACCGACAAGTCATCGACGCCCGGTCTGTGCACCAACCGCCACGGCCCTTCGACAGACTCAGGACAGGCTTCAGCCTGCACGCGGGGGTGCGTTGTGGCGCCCAGCAGCGCCAGGAACTCGAACGGCTGTGCCGCACTATCACCCGCCCGGCCATTGCCAACGAACGGCGCAAGCGTAACGGCGCCGGCCCGAATTGTTGTAATAGCGCGTGCTGCAACTGAAGAGCGCCTACCGGGACGGCACCACGCATAGCGTCATGTCGGCGCTGGAATGGATGCAACGGCTCGGAGGGAAGACAGGGCCCCTCCGCCCCGTCTAGCGCGCTGGTCCCGCGTCCACGCCACCATCTGATTTCCGTTTCATGGCGTGCTCGCATCCAACGCTGCGTTGCGCGCCAAGATCATTCAGAGCCCGCCCGAGCCTGCTACCAAAGACTCGCGCGATTCAGCCGACGCGCGCCGAGTTGATCTTTTTCAAGCGGGATCCTCAACGCAGACTGGCCACGGCTGGTGAACCCGCTCAACCCTCTGCCCGCGTATCAGCGCCGAGAGGCCAAGAATCGCGCATATCCGCTGCGCCACGCGCCCGCGATCAGGGTCTTGGGAGGTCCGGTGGCCACACCGGTGGGTGCGAACCCGGTGGCATGGACGGCCTGCGCCAGCAGGCCGGCGTCGCCGAAAAACGCGCGGCGTGACGCAGCGCGATCACCTCGCCGAAACCACCAGGGAATCTCCCCAAGAATTTCTGGTGGTGCGGCGTAGGCGGCGCCGGCTCCACGGCCATGCGCTCCAGGCTGCGCAGCCAATGCCCCACGCCGGCGAGGCTCACCTGCACATGCCAACTCCCACCTTGTTGCGCCTGACGCAGCAGGGCGGCTTGCGCGCCGAACGCGAGCAGATAGCCCGCGGCGTAGTCGAGAATCTGCATCGGCATCGCGCGCGGCTGCGCCGCGCCGTACGCGTGCGCTTCGGCGTGGTTGAAGCCGGTCGCGGTTTGCACCAGTGAGTCGAAACCACGCCGGTCTGCCCACGGCCCCACCGGGCCGTAGGCGGACAGCGACACGTAGACGATGCCCGGGCGCAGCCGCGCCACCTCCGTCGGCCCGAACCCGAGCGCTGCCAGCCCGATAGGCCGATAACCTTGCGTGAAGACGTGCGAGGTCGATATCAACCGGCGCAAGGCCGCGCGGCCCGCGTCGCTCTTCAGATCGACATGCGCCGACAACTTGCCGCGGCTTGTGTCGGCAATCGCCTCGATGTTCGGAAGATCGGGTGAGTTGATCAACATCACGTCCGCGCCGTAGGCCGCCAGCGTGCGGCCTGCCACGGGGCCGGCGAGGATGCGCGTCAGGTCGAGAACGCGAATGCCCTGCAGAGGCGAGGCGTCGCGGTTTGCGTTAGGCCAGGCGAGTGGTGGCGAGGTTGCGGCGGCTTGGGCTGGCCGGGTTGCGAGACTTGGATCCGCGCGATCGGGACGCGCGAGGTCGCGGGGCGACGCATCAGCACCTGCGTCGACGATCGGCGTAATGCTCACTGTAGACAATGCTGCGAGCGCACACGCTTGCGGATGCGCATCCCAGACCGCGAAGTCGCGCACCGCCGCCACGACCATTCCGGCTTGCGCCGCGGCGGCCTCGAAGTCTTCGGCGCGCCAGTGGCACAAGGCGTCGGCGACTGCGGCGCGCTCGGTTGTTGGGCCGGGTGTGCAACCCAGCAGTTTCAACGCACCGTCGCGATGGTGCGCAAAGTTTGCGTGAACGCGCACCCAACCCGGCGCGCCGACCGCGCTGCCGCACGGGTACAGGCCGGACAGCTTGTCCCACACCTCGGGCACGCGGCCATTCACCGAAAACCAGGAGCGGCACTCGAGCGCGGCATGAAGCATGTCCACCGCGACGCGCTGGCGCACGCCATGCCGCACCAAGCCGATCTCCGCTGCGGCCAACGCTGCTGCCGCGAGGCTCACCTGAGCGGCGGTGCCGACCGCGAACGAAGAAGGCAATACCGGCTCGCGCCCTTCCAGGTCCACGCGACCGATGGCCTGCGGGTCCAACGCAGCCGCGCTCCACAGCGCGGACAGTGCTTGCAGCGCAGGAACCGGCGCAACGATGGAGGAAGACATGGCGGCGATACACAAATAAGCGTGGTCTGTTCCGAATGGCACTCACTTGACGTGCGCTGCTCAAGCCTCCGTTCGCCCTGAGCCTGTCGAAGGGTAACGCAGGCTTGTCGAAGGCGGCATTCTAACCGGTCATCGTGCGCCGCCCGCGCGTACGCACGTCCGAATGAGCCGGTAGGATGTCGCCTCCATTTGCAAACCGGTTCAATCCGGTGAGAGGAGACTTTCATGAAATCCCGCCCCCGCGGAGCATCGCTGTGCCTCGTCGGCGCGATGGTCGCCGTACTTGCGTGCGGCTTCGCCGTACCGGCAAACGCGCAACAACCGTATCCCAAGATGGAATTGCGCTTTGGGCATTTCGCCCCGGCAACGACTGCGCATGGCCAGGTGGACCAATGGTTCGCCGACGAAGTCGGCAAGCGCAGCGGCGGCCAGGTCACGATCAAGATCTTTTGGGCCGGCTCGGTCGGCAAGCCGAATGAGCTCCTAAATCTCGTCGGGCGCGGCGCGGTCGACATCGCCGCGGTCCCGGCGAGCTACTTCCCGGCGCAACTGCCGCTCCTTGCCGCGCCAAGCGCGCTGCCCCTCGCGCTTGCCTCTCCGGAGAAGGCGCAGCGCATCGTCTATGACCTCTGGGACAACACGCCCGCGATGCAGGAGGAGGCACGGAAGAACAATGTGTGGCCGCTCCTCTTCCACACGCTCAACACGTACCACCTGCTCTGCGCGAAGCCGATTCGCACTCTGGAAGACATGAAAGGGAAGAAGATCCGGTCGCAAGGCGAATACATCCCGAAGATGCTGGCCGCGGTGGGCGCCGTACCGGTCAACGTCCTGCCGGGCGAGTTCTTCGAGAGCCTGCAGCGCGGTACGGTCGACTGCATGGTGCTGCCCTGGGATCTCATGGTCGCGTTCAAGCTGCAGGAGGTCGCGAAGTTCGGATCGGCGATCAACCTCGGGGCATTGATCTCCAATCCGCAGTGGTACAGCCTGAAGAAATGGGAGGAGTTGCCGCCCAATGTTCGCGACCTGCTGAATGCGGTGGCGAAGGATGCGCTCGCGATCGATCTCGCGAAGGCGAAGGACGCCGAGCGCGGCGCGCGCGAGACGATGAAAGCTGCGGGCGTGGAGATCCTGCCGTTCCCCGACCAGGCGAAGTTCGAGGCGCTCATGCCCGACTTCATCGGCGAGTGGGTCGGCGCGATGCACAAGACCGGCCGGGGCGCCGAGGCCGAGGCGATGGCCAAGCGTTGGAAAGCGCTCAAGTAGCCTTGACCAGGCAGTGGCCAGCTTGAGCAGTGAGGAAGGCAGGCGGTGATCGCGTTCGTCGCCACGTCCGGGATGCTCGTGCTCCTTGCGCTAGGCATCCCCGTCGGGCTCGCGCTGGGCGTCACCGGCGTCATCGGTCTCGCGTGGATCGGCGGTTCTTCGATGGCCCTCGCACAACTGCAGAGCCTGCCGTACAACCTCGCCAACGATTACGCGTTCGCGGTCGTGCCGACCTTCGTGTTCATGGGCAACCTCGCGATGGGGGGCGGCATGGCGCGCGAGTTGTACGCCGCGGCCGATCGATGGTTCGGGCATCTGCGCGGCGGACTGTACCTGTCGACGATCGCGGGCTCGGCCGCCTTCGGCGCGGCGTCCGGCTCGACCCTCGTGAACGCCACCGTCTTCACGCGCGTGGCCTTGCCCGAGATGCTGCGGCTCGGGTACTCGAAGAAGACCGCCGCCGCCTGCATCGCCTCCGTCGGGACCCTGGACGCGATGATCCCGCCGAGCGTCGCGATGGTCGTCTACGGAATCATCACCGAGACCTCGATCGGCAAGCTCATGGTGGCCGGGATCCTGCCGGGGATCCTGGCGGCGGTGGCCTACTGCGTCCTGATGCTCATCATGGTACGCCTGCGCCCGGAGCTCGCGCCGCAACGGATGGCGAAGGCATCGTGGCGCGAGCGCTTCGCGTCGCTTCGCGGCACCTGGTCGATCGTCGTCCTGTTCCTGCTGGTCATGGGCGGAATCTACCTCGGCTGGTTTTCTCCGACCGCCTCCGGCGCCGCGGGCGCGTTCGGGGCGCTTGTGATTCTCTCGTTGCGTCGCCGGCTTACCTGGGCGATCGTGTGGGAGTCGCTGGTCGGCGCCGCAGTCACCACCGCGATGCTGTTCATCGTGATCATCGGGGGGCTGCTCTTTTCGCGCATGCTGCTGATGAGCGGCGCGCTCACCGGCGCCGTCGACTGGATCTCAGGACTCGGGTTGTCGAGACTCGCACTCATCGGGGCGATCTGCCTGTTCTACATCGTGCTCGGCTGCATCACCGATGCCATCTCGATGCTCATCGTCACGCTGCCGTTCGTGTTCCCGATCGCGAAAGCAGCCGGCCTCGATCCGATCTGGTTCGGCATCCTCTGCGTGCAACTGCTCGAGATCGGCGCGATCACACCGCCGGTCGGACTCAACCTGTACGCAACGGTGAGCGCATCGAACGGCACAGTGAGCATGGAGGAGATCGTCGAGGGCATCGTGCCGTTCGTGGCGCTGAACCTCGTCATCCTCGCCGCACTGGTGGCCTTCCCGGACGCGGTAATGTGGTTGCCCGCGCAGATGAAAATGTGACATGAGAGTCCTCAAGCGATTGAACGCCGCCGCGCTTGCCATTGCCGGCGCAAGCATCCTCGTCATGACGGTGCTGGGCGGTGCGGACGTCATCGCCACCGCCTTGCTCGGCAAGCCGATCCCGGCGGTGTTCGAGTCCACCGCCGCGCTGATGGTGATGGTGGTGTTCCTATGTCTCGGGCATCTTCAGTTGACCGGCGAGAATATCGCGATCGACATGCTACCCAGGCGCCTGGGACCCCGCTCGAAGCGCGTGCAGGCGTCACTGTCGCAGGCGATCGCGCTTGCATTCTTCGCGACGCTCGCGTGGCAGTCATGGGAAATGGCGGTGCATAGCTGGTCGATCCGCGAGTACTCGATGGGGCTCGTCCCGTTTCCGGTCTATCCCGGGAAGTTCGCGGTGGTGGCGGGGGCGGTCCTCACGACGCTTTGCTGCGCGGCGCGGCTCCGGCAGATTCTCGTTGGGGAGGATGAGACCTCCTGATCATGCTTGCCTGCTCCGTTGTATCGCCGCGGACTGCAAGAGGAGCGTGGCGCGCAATGGCAACATCTTGGTCGAAGAATGAGCGGCGCCGTCTAACAAACTGCCGCCGATCGTTCACTCGTTCGATTGTCGAGCGGACATTCCGGCGCTCGCAACATGGGAGAATCGCCGGATTCCACTGTGAGAACGCGTAACCCGTTCTCCATCTCTTACCAGCCGTTGATACCGGCACCGCGCAGGAGATGACGATGAGCCAGCTCGACCAGGCAATAAGAGAACTCGTGATCGCCAATCGCATTCTCGCGAACGAGGGCGTCGTCGATGCCTACGGGCATGTCAGCATTCGACATCCGGCAAATCGCGATCGGTACTTGTTGTCGCGTTCGCGCAGCCCCGAGCTGGTGACGCAGGATGACATCATGACGTTCTCGCTCGACAGCAAGGTGGTGGGCGAGGACAAGCGGCCACCGTATCTGGAGCGCTTCATCCACGGTGCGATCTACGCAGCCCGGCCGGAGATCAATGCCGTCATCCATAGCCACGCGAAGGAAGTGCTGCCCTTCACCATCACGTCGACCAAGCTCCGCCCCGTCGTACACTCGGGCAGTTGCATCGGCGCGCACATTCCGGTGTGGGACATCGCCGAAAAATTCAGTGATACCGACATGCTCGTGCGCGACAACGAGCAAGGCGGCGATCTGGCACGTTGCAGGGGCGGGGCCTGGGTCGCGTTGATGCGGGGTCACGGCTTTGCCGCGGCCGGGCGATCGCTCTTCGAAGTCGTCCGGATCGGCGTCTATATGCCGTACAACGCACGCGTTTATCTGGACGCAATGCGGATGGGCGAAGTCAAGTTTCTCTCGGACGGTGAGATCACAAAGCGCGCGAACTGGGATCCAGCATCGCCCGAGATGCGCCGCGCTTGGGAATACTGGGCACGGCGCGCCGATTGTGCAGAGCTGTTGGAAACAACGTGATTACGTGAGATACCGGGAGCGAATGAAAATGCGTAGGCTCGCGATGCGGATCGTGCCGGGTGTGCCGCTGGGCACCGCGTCGTTCACGGCATTTGCGCAGGCCTGGCCCGCCAAGCCGCTGCGGCTGATGAACACCAAGGCCGCTGGATCGGCCACCGATATACAGTCTGCCGCTACTACGCTGACAAGCTCAGTTAGGCGATCGGGCAGCGGATCAGCGTTTGATCACGGCCGGTCCCTGAGCCCGTAGCACTCTTAGCCGCTCGCTCGCAGTTGAGCCGCCACACTCGCGACGCTCGCCTTCGTCGTGCCGATCACACCGACCCTGCCGCTGCCGATCGGAATTACCCTCGCGAACATCCCTTCGTGCAGCGCCCGTGCACCGCTTCCACTCGCGCTGTCGGGCATCACCAGTAGCGTGACCTTATCCGCTCCCCTGCTCAACACGACGTGATACGCCGTGCCATCGTTGAACGGACATGGCGCAATATGCCGCACTTGCCCGATCTGCTCGATCCGTTCGAGCGGCACCACGCTGTGCAGAACACGAATCGATTCTTCGCGCGGCATCGCGCCCATCATGATCGATTTGGCTTCTTCCTTGATGACCCACTGAATGCACGCCAGGGCGAGCGGATCATCAGGTTCGGCCAAGAAGTACGCACCGCCCGCAATGGCGCTTATCGCCGTGGCGGCCGCACCGATCATCCAGCGACGCCGATGCGGATTCGGTAGCTCCTCGACGGACACGCCAAATACCCGATCCACTAGCCGTGATTCGAGCCCGGCAGGCACGGGCACTTCCAACGCACGGCGCAAGTCGCGCTCCATCGCCCGATGATCGGCGAAAAACGCCTTGCACTGGGTGCAATGCAAACGATGCGCTTGCATCGATTGCGTTTCATCGCCCTCGGCAAGAAGCGCGCGGCGGTAGTCCAGACAATTCACGACGCACTCCCCCGCCGGCCGAGAACGGATGGAGGCGCAGGCGCGAGCAATCGACGCAGCGCCTGCCGCGCGCGGGTCAATCGCGTCATGACTGCGCCTTCGGTGGTCGCCAACATGGTCGCGATTTCGGCACAGGTGAATCCGCCCAACAGTTGCAGCGCAAGTGGTTCCGCATGATTTGTCGGCAGCGCCATCAGCGCATCGCGCATATCGAGTCCGAAAATACTGGTGCGCGTATCGGCGATCTCGATATCTTCAATATCCACGCACTGCGGTCGTGCGCCGTGGCGCTCGGCATGCCGATAGAACTCGTTTCGCACAATCGTATAGAGCCAACTGCGCACTGATTTCTCGTCCCGGACCGAAGCGAACGACACCCACCCGCGCAACATCGCTTCCTGGATTGTATCTTCCGCCTGATGGCGATCGCGCGAAAGCCAGTACGCATACCGGTAGAGCTCGGCAGCGTGGGTGCGCACGACCGATTCGAACTGCTGGCGTATCTCGGCGGATGCCATGCGGCGTTCGGCTCCCGGATTTGGTTGTTCGACCGAGCAGGTACGAGCGAACGCTTTAATTGGACTCATCGCGGCGAAAAATTTCTTTTTGCGAGCGCGTAAGGTTTTCCCGTCCGTGCCGGTCTCATGGACCGGATCCCCTTTTCCGCCACGCAAGGCGGTTGGCGCAAGGCGGATGTTCCCCATGACCACATCACGAAGGAAAATCGTATGACACGCTTCACAAGAGGCTGGAAGAATCTCATCACGAACGGATTGCTCGCGATGACTATCGCGCTGGTGGGGGCTGTGAACCCTGCCGTGGCAGATTCGAACGAGAAGGCCATTCGCGCGGTGTACGCGCTAAGCAACACTACGGCGGGAAACGAAGTGATCGTATTCCGTCGATCCGCAGATGGCGGCTTGACGCCAGCCGGCAGGGTCGCGACCCATGGGCTCGGTAGCGGCGGCGGCTTGGGCAATCAGGGTGCGCTTGCGCTGAGCAGGAACGGCGAATGGTTGTTCGCCGTCAACGCAGGAAGCAACGACATCTCGGTGCTTGCTGTTCGCCAAGACGGGCTTAGGCTCGTCAGTCGAATCGGGTCGGGCGGCATTAGGCCGGTGAGCCTCACGCTTCACGGCGACATTCTGTATGTGCTGAATGCGGGCGGTACGAATAACGTCACGGGCTTTACCATTGGCGATCACGGCACGTTGTCGCCGATTCCTGGTTCTACCAAGCCGTTGAGCGCTGCCTCGACTGCGCCCGCACAAGTGCAATTCGATCCGGAAGGTGAGCTCTTGGTTGTGACCGAAAAAGCCACCAACAAGATCGTTCTCTACAAGGTGGAAGACGGAGTAGCCGACGGTCCGTTGGTGCGTGATTCCGTTGGCGCGACGCCATTCGGATTCGCCTTCGACAAACGCGGAACCCTGATCGTGTCTGAGGCGTTTGGCGGCGCACCGAACCGCAGCGCGCTCTCTTCGTATAAGATTCCCGATGACACGACCGTGCTGCAGCTGGTGAGTGGCTCAGTCGGCACCAATCAAACTGCGGCCTGCTGGGTAGTGATCACCAAGAACGGCCGCTTTGCCTATACCACCAATACCGGCAGCGGGACGGTATCCGGCTATCGCATCGGCAAGGACGGCGAGCTTCGTTTGCTCAACGCCGATGGTCGCACCGCAGTGATCGGAGCGGGTAGTGGACCGACGGATGCGGCCTTGTCGACGAATAGCCGGTTCCTCTACGTGTTGAATCCTGGAATCGGTAGCGTGAGCGGGTTTCGTGTGGAAGCCGATGGCAGTTTGAGCAGCGTCGGCAACGCGACCGGCATCCCCGCAAGTGCGACTGGCCTCGTCGCGCAATAATTGATCGTTGGGTACCATCCTGAGGCTACGCGTCCCATTTCCGCCCCGTGTCGAGATGGGGGCGCTCGGCTCCTTGTTAGACCGGAACCCCCCGTGAGAAAACTCCGCCGCCGATATCCGATGGCGACACCGAATCTGAGCGCTATTTGGTGCGCCTCGGTCGGCGAGCGTTTCTATCGTTATGGGCATATTCGAACGTCTATACCGACGAGGGGCGCCGTGGTACTCGCGGCGCCGGGAAAGAACTATCTGACCTGCTTGTCGTATTTGGGAACGATGTGCTCTTATTCTCTGACAAGCATTGTCATTACAAGGAGACCGGTAACGCTTCCGTGGATTGGGGGCGATGGTATCGCCACGCGATCGTTAAGTCGGTAGATCAATTGTTCGGTGCCGAAAAATGGCTCCGTGAGCGGCCACAGGACGTATTCCTGGACAAATTCTGTGAGCACCGTCTTCCGATCCCCGTCCCTAATGTCGCAAATGCCAGATACCACCGCATCGCGGTCACGCCGGGATCTGGCGAAGCATGTCGACGATTCTATGGCGGAGGTAGTTCCGCGAGTCTACTAATTACGAGTGAAGTTACCGGTCGCACCGGCGACGGCAGTCCATTCATTGTCGGTCGTGTGTCGGGGGACCTTCCATTCGTTCACGTCCTCGATGAGATGACACTAGACATCGTCATGCGTGAACTCGATACCGTCGCAGATTTTGTCGCCTATTTGAACAAGAAGGAAGCATTCTTCTCGCATCCGGGTCGGCTGGTACTTACGACTGGCGAAGAGCAGGTTCTCGCCATCTATCTCACGCGCCAGAACGCAGCCGGTGAGCACGACATTCCTCTATCCAAGGACTCCGAAAACGCCACTGGCATTTCAATAGGTGAAGGTTTTTGGGAGGACCTGAAGACGAATCCTCAGTATCTTGCAAAACAGGAGGCCGACCGCATTAGTTACGTGTGGGATGAACTGATCGAAAAATTCATCAAGCTCGGCGATCCTCAACTACAAAAATTCCCCTTACTGCAGGCAAAGGACGTTTCGATGTCGAACAGGGCCTAAGGGTTATGGCCTCGGAATCTCGATTTCGTCGGCGCTACTTGGGAGAAATGTTCATTGGGGCAATGCGCGAAATGCCCACTGCGAAGACGTATATGCGATTCCTGCCTACACTGAACGATGGGACCAATGCGTACAGCTTTGTCGCCGTCCCTCGCAACATTCGACCAACTTACCAGGAATATCGCGAAACGCGCTTCGCATTGCTCCTCGCATACTGCAAAATCGCTCGCCTCAAAGACCGGCGAGCGACAGGAATCGTGGGAATCGCGTTTGACAACGATGCACCGCAATTCAAGAGCATGAATGAAGACTTCGTGTACTTGGACTACGCGTCGTGGACCGCAGAAGAGGAAGCGGAGGCGATAGAACTACAACAGCAGATCGGCGTTATGCGTGACCCCAATCTAACGACACATAGAGCTACTTGGAAAGAGTGGCCGAGTGTCGAAATAGCATCGGAACAGTCACATCGAAAATCAGTCCTCCGGCCACCGCTACCATTGAATAGGGCGGCGCGTCGTGCGCAAGTGAAAAAACAACGTCGAAAGAAGTGAGTGGATCCACGCTCCGACCTATCAAAAGCTGGACACAGGGAAGGCTTCAGGGTCAGGTCTTGTCTTTTGCTAGGCAATAAAGCAAGACCGGCCTAATTATTTCTGGCGCGATGAGCCACCGCACCAATCTCTCTGCGCAAGGCACATCAACCCCGGCGCGCAAGCGAGCGTTGATCCCACACCGGTCCGAATGTAAGGTGCCGATTCGCGGGACATGGCGTTTTGAAACTCTTATCCTCCAGGGATTGGTTCGCGAAGTACCTCGCGCAACGGTAGCCCGCTCTTTCGCGCGATCGTCCAGTAGAATCGCCCGCATTTAACTGCCGCCCGGGTTCCGCATGTGTCCGGGCGACCTTTGGAGACCTTCACATGAACGAATCCACCTATACGCCGCCCAAGATCTGGACCTGGAACAAGGCGAGCGGCGGCCGGTTCGCAAATATCAACCGCCCGATCGCGGGGCCCACCCATGACAAGGACCTGCCGGTGGGCCGCCATCCTCTGCAGCTTTATTCACTGGGCACGCCGAACGGTGTGAAGGTCACGGTAATGCTGGAAGAGCTGCTGTCGCTCGGCCATGGTGGAGCGGAGTACGACGCATGGCTCATCCGGATCCACGATGGCGATCAGTTCGGTAGCGGCTTCGTGTCGGTGAATCCGAACTCCAAGATCCCAGCACTGGTGGACCGCAGCGGCACGACGCCGATCCGCGTGTTCGAATCGGGCGCGATCCTCATGTACTTGGCCGAAAAATTTGGCGCTTTCCTGCCGAAAGACGGTGAGGCGCGCGCCGAGTGCCTGTCGTGGCTGTTCTGGCAGATGGGCAGTGCGCCCTATCTCGGCGGCGGGTTCGGCCATTTTTACGCATATGCGCCGACCAAGATCGAATATGCGATCGATCGGTTTGCGATGGAGGTCAAGCGCCAGCTCGATGTGCTCGACCGGCGCCTCGCGCAAAGCCCATACCTGGCGGGCAAGGACTACACGATCGCCGACATGGCGGTTTGGCCCTGGTACGGCGCCCTGGCCAAGGGCTTGCTCTACGGCGGCGGTGAATTCCTGCAGGTTGATGAGTATGCAAACGTCCAGCGCTGGACCGACCAGATTGCCGGGCGCCCGGCGGTGAAGCGGGGCCGCATGGTCAACCGCGTCCAGGGCGAGCCATCCAGTCAGTTGCACGAACGCCATGATGCCGGCGACTTCGACACGAAGACGCAGGACAAGGTCCCAGCCAATCCGGCGTAACACCAGGCACTGAACACGGAAGGAAGCAGATGAAAGTCTACTACGCGCCGAACACGCGCGCCGTGCGTACGGTCTGGCTTTTGAACGAGTTAGGCATCGACCATGAGCTCGTGCGTTTCAAGCTGGGCTCCAAGGAAATGCGCGCGCCGGAGTATCTGGCGATCAACCCCAATGGCCGCGTACCGACGCTGGAAGACGGCGATGTGCGCATCACCGAAAGCACCGCGATCGCACAATACATCGTGGCGCGACATGGCAAGGGGCGATTGGTGCCGGATGTCGCTTCACAGGAATTTCCCGTCTATCTGCAATGGTTGCACTACGCCGAGGGCATGATCATGCCGCCGATCAGCACGATCGTCGTCGAGACCATCCTGCTGCCGCCGGAGCGGCGGAGCGAAGCCCATGCCGAGCGGGCGTTGAAGCTGCTTAATCGCATGCTGGGCGCGGTCGAGGCGCACATGAAAGGTCGCGACTATCTGACCGGCCAGTTCAGCGCCGCCGATACCATCACAGGCCACGCCTGCATCCTGGCGGCCAGGCTCGGTGCAGACATGTCGGCACTGCCGAACACTGCCGCCTACAACGCGCGCTTGTTGGCACGCCCGGCCCTGCAGGCCGCGTGGGACGCCTGATGGCACGGATGAAATCCGCCGAACATTGAAGCTCTTCATCGATCCGCTGGCGACAATCCATGGGACTACTCGGCCTTCGCTCCAGACGACTTGACTACCTTCGCCCAGAGCTCCATCTCTTCGCGCAGCAACGTGGCAGTTCGATCGGGATCCGCGCCGACGACATCGAGCGCGAACTCGGCCAGCCGCTCGCGCATTTCCGGCGCGTTGACGACTTTCTGCAAGGAGACGAAGAGCGCATTGATGATCGGACGCGGTGTCTTCGCCGGCGCCATGAATTGCAAGATGATCGTAGCGTCCACGCCGGGAACGCCCGCTTCGGCAAACGTCGGCACGTCGGGTAAACCACTGAAGCGGCGCGCACCGGTGATTGCGATCGGTCGGAGCCTGCCTGTGCTGGTGTGACCGCGCACCGTTCCCGGCAGCGCGAACATCATCGGCACATCCCCCGCCACGACGCCGAGCACCGCGGGTCCGGCACCCTTGTACGGCACATGCACGATCTGCAGGCCAGCAGCGTTCTTCAACATCTCGGCGCCCAAGTGGATCGCCGTACCGCTGCCCGCGGACGCGTACGACATGGCTCCGGGTTTGGCCTTGGCGAGCGCGACGAGCTCGATCGCGTTGTTCGCCGCGACCGCCGGATGCACGACCAGCAACAACGGCCCGCGTGCGACCAACATGATCGGCATGAAATCGCGGAGCGGATCGAACGCCAGCTTCGCGTAAAGGCTCGGATTCACCACGAACGCGCTATCGAAGAATCCGATGGTGTAGCCATCCGGGGCAGACTTGGCGACCATCTCGGTACCGATGTTGGCCCCAGCACCGGGCCGGTTGTCGACCAGGATCTGCTGGCCGATCAACTCGATCCACTTCGGCACGAGAACGCGCGCGGTCGTATCGCCGACGCCGCCCGGTGGATACGGCACGATCATACGGATGGGTTTCGTCGGATACCCCTCCTGCGCGAGCGCAGGCGCGGCCGTGATCGCAATCGCAATCGCTATTGCCGACAACACTGCACCGAATGCGGCAACCGAATTCGTCATGCACCGCTCCTTGGAACAAGCCCTTCGCATCGCTTCTTCACGCCGGCGCGTGCGGTTCCATCACCGATGGCCCAGCGCTTTGCTCGCCAACGCAGCGCCGTCGGCGAGAGCCTGCAGTTTCGCCCAAGCAATTTGCGGATGCGATCGCCCACCGAATCCGCAGTCGGCGCCCGCGATGACGTTCTCATTGCCAACCACGCGGGCGAATCGCTGAATGCGCTGCGAGACCAGCTCCGGATGTTCCACGACATCGGTGGAATGCGTGACCACGCCAGGGATCAGGATCTTGCCCGCTGGAAGCTTCACGCTCTCCCACAGCGCGTACTCATGCTCGTGGCGCGCGTTCGCCGCTTCGATCAGATAAGCCTGTGCCTTCACCTTCAACATGATGTCGACGAGGTGCCGCAGCTCCAAGTCGTACGCGTGCGGGCCGTGCCAGCTTCCCCAGCACAAGTGATAGCGCACGCGATCCTCCGGTATACCCGCCAACGCGTGATTGAGCGCTTCCACCCGCAGCATGCACCGCTTGCGAAACGCATCGAGGCCCATCTGAATGCCGATGCGATCCCACAGCGCGGGCAACCATGCATCGTCCACCTGCAAAATGAAGCCAGCGTTCGCGATGGCCTCGTATTCGACTTTCATCGCATCGGCAATACCGAACAGAAACGCCTCGTCGGTGGGGTAGTGTTCATTGCGCCGATAGACCTCCAGACTCGCAGGCGCCGTCGTCGTGAGGAACGCGCCTTCCGGTGACACGATTCCGCGCAAGATCGCGATCTCGCGTTCGAGCGCGGCCTGTCCGCGATAGGTAATCGGTTCGGTGCATACCCACATCGGCCGCGTCTGGCGGATCTGTTCGCCTGGCGTATAGAAGAGCGTGCCGCGCGCGGTGGCGTACTGATAGAATTCGGCGAATTCTTCGCGGTCCTTGCCCTGTTGAACCAGTGTCTTTCCACTGGTAGGCGGACGCGCCTCGAAGCCGCCGAAACGTGTCTCCACGTAAGAGAGCCAATCGCCCTCTTTGGTGTACTCACCCTCGTTGATCACGTCGAGCCCGATGCTGCGCTGCTTTTGCACCACGGCACCAACGTGCTCGCGCAATCTGGCTTCGTAATTGGGCGCCTGCCGGTCGAGCTGGGTGAGCTCGGGCAAGCTGCCGACGTGCGTCGTCAGGATCTTTCGTTCGCTGCGCTTCATCGTTTCGCCTCTAAACGCGGACCAATCCTAGTAACATTCTGCACGATTACAGTTCCCTGAGGAGCATACGCATGACCGTTCGATACTTGAAGCGCGGCAAGGACGCCGCAGCGATCGCCGATGCCGATGCCAAGGTGCGCGCCGCGGTCGAGCAAATCCTCGCCGACATCGAAGCGCGCGGCGATCGGGCGATTCGCGAACTGTCGGTGCAATTCGATAAGTGGGAGCCGAAAGAGTTTCAGCTCACGCGCGCACAGATCGAAGCGGCGGTGAAGCAGCTCTCGCCGCGTGAGATCGAAGACATCAAGTTCGCGCAAAAGCAGATTCGGGGCTTCGCGCAGATTCAACGCGAGTCGATGAAAGACGTCGAAGTCGAGACGATTCCCGGCGTCGTGCTCGGGCACAAGCACATTCCGGTCAACGCGGTAGGCTGCTACGTGCCCGGCGGCAAATACCCGATGATCGCCTCGGCGCACATGAGCGTGATCACCGCGAAAGTCGCCGGCGTGAAGCGCATCGTCGCGACCGCTCCGCCCTATCAAGGCAATCCGCATCCGGCGATCGTCGCTGCGATGCACTTCGGCGGGGCGGACGAAATCTTGTGCCTCGGCGGTATTCAAGCCGTCGGTGCGATGGCACTCGGCACCGAAAGCATCCGATCGGTCGATATGCTCGTGGGTCCCGGCAACATGTTCGTGGCCGAGGCCAAACGACAGTTGTACGGACGCGTCGGCATTGATCTGTTCGCCGGCCCAACCGAGACCTTGATCGTCGCCGACGATTCGGTGAGCGCCGAACTCTGCGCGATCGACTTGTTGGGCCAAGGTGAGCATGGCCCAACCTCGCCCGCCGTGCTTCTCACGAACAACGAAGCCCTCGCGCAGGCGACGATCAAAGAGGTAGCGCGCCAGCTCACGATCTTGCCGACCGCCGAGATCGCGAAAGTCTCGTGGGCCGAGTTCGGCGAAGTCATCGTGTGCGACACGGTGGACGAGATGATCGCAAAGGCCGACGAGCTCGCCTTCGAGCATGTGCAGGTGATGACCCGCGATCCGGATGTGTTCTTGAAGCGCATGACCAACTACGGCGCGCTCTTCCTCGGCCCGCGCACCAATGTGAGCTTCGGTGACAAGGTCATCGGCACCAATCACACGCTGCCGACCAAGCGCGCGGCGCGCTACACCGGTGGACTGTGGGTCGGTAAGTTCTTGAAGACGTGCACGTATCAGCGCGTGAACTCGGACGAAGCCTCCGCGATGATCGGTGAAGTGTGCTCGCGCTTGTGCCATATGGAGCATTTCGCGGGCCACGGCGAGCAGGCCAACGCGCGCGTTCGTCTCTATGGCAAGCGGGACGTCGCTTGGTACGAACCGGTCGCCGCAACAGAAAAATCCAGCGCGTAGAGAGCGTTCCGCGCGAGCCACGCGGGCCACAACTCATGATTTTGTTCGTGCTGATCTTCCCCTCGCACACGACGTTCGCCCGGATCGCCTCGTACTGGGCAGGTCTTGTCTTCCGTTTTGTCTTCCGTCTTGCCTTGCTATTTGCAGCGGGCACCGCATCCCTTCACGCGCAGCCCTTTCCCGCCAAGCCGATTCGTCTGGTGCTTGGCTTTCCGGCGGGGGGCGGCGCGGATAGCGTTGCGCGGATGTTCATTCCCGCCATGGAAAAACAGCTCGGCCAGTCGATCGTGATTGACTATCGACCCGGCGCGGGTGCGACACTCGCCGCCGATCATGTCGCCAAGGCAAGCGCGGATGGCTACACGTTGCACTATATTGATTCCGGGCCCCTCACGGTCGTGCCCAATACCAAGAAGCTCGGCTACGACCCGACCACTGCGTTCACGCCGATCAGCCTTGTCGTGAGCGGTGGATATGTCCTGGTCGCGCATCCCTCGGTCGCCGCCGCAACCTTGCGCGATTTGCTGAGCCTCGCTCGCGCGCGCCCGGGGGCGCTTAGCTTCGGGTCGTCGGGGACCGGTAGCTCGGGACATCTCGCGGGCGAGCTGCTCAAGTCGATCACCCGGATCGACATCGTGCATGTCCCCTATAAAGGCGGCGCGCAATCGATGACCGATCTCATCGGCGGCCAGATTCCGTTGCTCATCGCATCGCTTCCCACCGCCGTGCCACAAGTGCGTGCGGGCAAGATCAAGGCGCTTGGCGTGACGACAACCTCGCGCGTTTTGGCACTGCCCGACACGCCGACCTTCGACGAGCAAGGCATTGACGGCTACGACGCCTCAGTGTGGTTCGGGCTCGTTGGTCCACCTGGGCTTGCCACGGACATCGTAACGCGTGTTCGGGACGCAATACTGCGCGCATTGGACGATCCGGTGGTGCAAGGGGCGATTCGCGTGCAAGGGTATGAAGTAAGTACGTCGACGCCGTCAGAGCTCGGCGAACGTATCCGCCGCGACTTGGTCAAGTGGGGCAAAGTGATTCAGGACGCGGGCATTCGGGTCGAGTGAGATCCACCGGGGAGGAGCGTTCAATGACTCGACATCATTTCGAACGGCGCGATCCCTTTCCCTCCTGACCGGTCAACGATTGGCCGCCATGACGGTGGCGCGTTGGCTGCAGATGCTGCAGAAGGCACGTTGCAGCCAAGCGCTCACCCCAAGCCGCCGAGCACGATGTCAAGCCAGCCATGCACGGTAAGGCGCGCCGTGTCGCCTTCGCCAAGCAACACAGTGGTGGTCGGCGCCTCGATCAGCGCCGGCCCGACCAGAGACTGGCCGGGATAGAGTTGGTCGAAGTCGTAGAGCCGCACGTCCAACCATTCACGAAAATGCATTCGCCGCGTGCCGATCGGCTTCGGATCGCTCGTCGATGGCGGAGGCAGATCGTCGGGCAGCGCAGGCAATTTACCAATCGCGGCGACGCGTGCATTGACCAGCACCACCTCTTGCCCGGGCATGGCATAGGTGTAGAGCGTCTCGTGCCGGGCGTGGAAGCGATCGAACACGGCCTGCAGCAGATTCGGACGGGACCAATCGACGCCGTCGAGCGGCACGTCGACTTCGAAGATCTGTTCGCCGTAGCGCATGTCGGCCGAGCGCCGCGCCTCGATCGGGCCGTCGAACCACTGGCTGAGCGTCTCGCGGGCGCGCGCCTCCTGCTGCGCGAAGATCCGGCGTAGCCGCTGATCCGTCAACGGCGCGGTGTCACCGACATGGGTTTGCGCCACCTCGTAGCGCAGGTCGGTCGCGAGCATGCCCCAGGCTGATAGCACCGAGGCGACGCGCGGTACCACTACTCGCGGGATGCCGAGCTCGCGCGCGACCTCGACCGCGTGCAGCCCGGCGGCGCCGCCGAACGCGAGGAGCGCGAAGCGGCGCGGATCGACGCCGCGCCGCACCGTCATCAACCGAATGCCCTCGACCATGTGCAGATTGATGATGCGATAAATGCCGGCAGCGGCCGCGACGCGTTCAAGGCCGAGCGCCTTCGCCACCGTATCGACCGCGCGCTCCGCTGCCTTGCGGTCGAGCTTGCGCGCGCCGCCGAGAAAGCGGTCGGGATCGAGATAGCCGAGCACCAGGTTGGCATCGGTCACCGTCGGCGCCGTGCCGCCGGTGCCGTAGCAGGCCGGGCCGGGCACTGCGCCGGCGCTGCGCGGCCCGACATGCAGCCCGCCACCGGCATCGACCCGGGCGATCGAGCCGCCGCCCGCACCGATCGAAATGATGTCGAGGCTGCGAAGCGCAATGCGCTGGCCTGCGAGGCCACGCTCGGCTGACAGCGCCGGTTCACCGCCGACGATGAGCGAGATGTCGGTACTCGTGCCGCCCATGTCGAACGGCACCAGGTCGCCGACACCGATCATCGCCGCCACGCGCTTCGCCCCGGCAACGCCGCCGGCCGGGCCAGACAATACGGTCGCAGCAGCGAAGCGCGCGGCTTCGGCCACCGGCGCGATGCCGCCATGGCTTAGCACGATGAAGAGCGGGCCCGCATAGCCCGCCTGCTTCAATCGCTGCTCCAGGCTCAGAAGGTAGCGGCGCACGATCGGCCCGACATAGGCATTGACCACCGTGGTCGAGACGCGCTCGTACTCCTTGATCTGCGGCAGCACCTCGCAAGACAGCGCGACGAATGCATCCGGCAGCAACTTGGCGAGCCGCTTCCCCGTGGCGATCTCGTGCCGCGGATCGCGATAGGCGTGCAGATAGCACACCGCGACCGCCTCGACGCGCGCCTTCTTCAAAGTGAGGATCGCACGGTCGAGCGAAGCGGCGTCGAGCTTGATCCGCACCTTGCCGGCGGCGTCCAAACGCTCGCGCACGCCCAGCCGGAGATGCCGCGGCACCAGCGGCTCGGGCGCCGCCATGCGCAGGTTGTAGCG
>JBJXGX010000245.1:0-17197 GCA_046160305.1 Burkholderiales bacterium | reverse complement strand
AGATCTCCTCGCCGCCTTGAACGCCGATCCACGCCTCCCAATGTAGTGCCGACCTTCGGGAGGCTGCTCTCATGAAATCAATGAGATAAGGTCGCCGAGCCCCTTCAGTTGGTGAAGACGGGCTAGGGATCGCAAGCAGACGAAGTACGGTTCTCCCTGCCGGCTTGCGCAGGCGGGGAACGACTTCCGAATGGGGGTGGGGTTATCTGCGCGCTGGGCGCAGCAGAGGCAGCACGAGCCGCAGCAGCGCGCTTGGCAGCGCGGGCGGGGTACGCATCAGGAGATGGCGGCTCATAGGACGCAACTATACGAGCCTAGGACGTGCGGTGCAACCCCAACGTCTCGGCGTCCCCAACGTTCCGATAGCGATCTTGGCGGCGCTAACGTTCCCGCCAGCCCGGCGCACGCTTGGCCAGAAACGCGTCGATCCCTTCGCCGGCGTCTTCAAGCATCATGTTGCAGGCCATGCCATCCGCCGCCACATCGTACGCATCGGCAAGCCCCATCTCGGCTTGCTTGTAGAACAGTGTCTTCCCCAAGCCGACGACCGCGCCGCTGTGGGCAGTAATTTTCCTGGCAAGACGATCGATCGCGGCGTCGAGATCGGCGAGCGGGACGACGTGATTGACCAGTCCCCAACGCTCGGCTGTATTGGCATCCACGAGGTCGCCGGTCAGCAACATTTCCATTGCGCGTTTGCGCGGTACATTGCGTACAACACCGACACCGGGCGTGGTACAAAAAATGCCGCTCTTGATGCCGGGCAGCGCGAATTGCGCGGTGTCGGCGGCGACGGCCAGATCGCACATCGATACAAGTTGGCAGCCTGCGGCCACGGCGACGCCTTGAACGCGCGCGATGACCGGTTGCGGGAGACGCGTGATGGTGAGCATCATCTTGCTGCATCGTTCGAATAGCGCAGCCTGCCAGGCTTTGTCCGGATTCGCGCGCATCTCGCGCAGGTCGTGCCCCGCACAGAAGTGCTTCCCGGCGCCTGCCATCACGATCACCTTGATCGACGGGTCGATCGCGATCCGGTCGAGTTCGGCCTGAATCGCATCGAGCATCGCCATCGACAGGGGATTGAGGCGATCACCGCGATTGAGGATTACGGTCGCGATTCCGTCACGATCGGTGCGCATGAGGTAGGGCTGCTCGACCGCGGACTGAACGTTTGCATTCATCGCTATCTCCATCGAATCTGATTGCGCCTTGGCACCATCGCCCCGATGCGGAAATCGAACGACTCAAACATCGATCGCGGAAGCAGACTTCGCCCGCTCTCGCAGCGGAAACTTCTGGATCTTGCCGGTTGAGGTCTTCGGCACCTCACCGAATACAATGGCACGGGGCACCTTGAATCGCGCGAGATGCGCTCGACAGAATTCAATCATCGCGGCCTCGGTGACTTGAGCACCGGCTTTGAGTTCGACGAACGCGCAGGGCGTCTCACCCCATTTCGGATCGGGCTTGGCCACCACTGCACAGGCGAGAACCGCCGGATGCCGATAGAGAACGTCCTCGATCTCGATCGACGAGATATTCTCGCCGCCGGAAATAATGATGTCCTTCGATCGGTCCTTGATCTTCACATAGCCATCCGGATGCAGCACGGCGAGATCCCCGGAATGGAACCATCCGCCGGCGAACGCTTCCCCGGTCGCCTTTGCGTTCTTCAGGTAACCCTTCATCGAAATGTTGCCGCGAAACATGATCTCGCCCATCGTTTCACCGTCGCGCGGCACTTCCCGCATCGAATTCGCATCGAGAACAGTCATGCCGTCTTCGACCACATAACGTACGCCTTGTCGCCCGTTGCGTTCGGCCCGGGCGGAAACATCAAGCGCATTCCATGCTTCCTGTTTCGAGCACACCGCCGCGGGCCCAACGACCTCGGTAAGGCCGTAGACGTGCGTGAGATCGAAACCGAGCTGTTCCATACCTTCGATCATCGATGCAGGCGGCGCGGCGCCGGCAACGAACGCCGCAACCTTGTGGGTGATGCCAAGTCGCAGCTCGACCGGCGCGTTGACCAATGTCGAGTGGACGATCGGTGCCCCGCAGTAATGCGTGACCTTGAATTCCTTGATCAGTTTGAAGATAAGCGCCGCATCTACCTTGCGCAGGCAGATATTCGTGCCGGCCTGCGCGGCAATCGACCAGGGAAAGCACCAGCCGTTGCAGTGAAACATCGGCAGGGTCCAGAGATAGACTGGGTGATGCGCCATACCCCAGGTGAGGATGTTGCCGAGCGCATTGAGATAGGTCCCGCGATGAGAGTAGACAACGCCCTTCGGGTTGCCGGTGGTACCCGACGTATAGTTGAGCGCAATCGCGTCCCATTCATCGCCAGGACCGCGCCAGGTGAACGTCGGATCACCGCTTGAAAGAAACGACTCGTACGTAATGGTGCCGATGCGCTCGCCCGCGCCGGCATATTCGGGGTCGTCGATATCGATGACCAGCATCGTACGCCCGGACTGCGTGATAGCCGCTTTCACCACGGACGAGAACTCGCGATCGACCAGCACGACGTTCGCCTCGCCGTGGTTGAGCATGAAGGCAATGGCATCGGCATCGAGGCGCGTGTTGATGGCATTCAGCACCGCGCCCGTCATCGGCACGCCAAAGTGCGCCTCATACATCTCGGGTGTGTTGGCCAGCACCGCGGCCACGGTGTCGCCGACACCGATCCCGGATTTTGTCAGCGCGCTCGCCAATCGCTGGCTGCGCATATGCGTCTCAGCCCATGTGAAGCGGCGCGCGCCATGCACGACCGCAACGCGATCGGGATAGACCTCGGCCGTTCTCGCGATGAATCCAACCGGAGACAGGGCCGCAAAGTTGGCCGGATTCTTGTCGAGGCCGATGTTGTACGGGTTGAGACGGTTCGAAGCCATGGGCGATGAGCGACCGATTGGATAGCGAGGCCCTTAGTATAAGCGGCGGGCCCGAGCGCTTAACATCCTAACGAACCGCTCCGCGCATCGCTAGGCCGGCGCCTTCGACTCCGTGAGCCACACGCACTTGCCCTTGCTTTCGCTCTGGATCGACGCGAGCACCTGGGCGTGGTCCATCCGCTCGTCGTCCGATGCACTACGCACCAACAGAGGCGTATCGGGCCGCTTGGCGCGATGCGCACCTTCCCCCGGAACCGTTGCACGGCCCATCTCGATGGCAAGCGAGTCTTGCCCCCTGGTCATGGCCAGATACACCTCGGCCAGCAATTCCGCGTCCAACAAGGCGCCGTGGAGCTTGCGGTGCCCGTTGTTGATGGCATAGCGTTCGCAGAGCGCATCGAGCGAATTCTTCCGGCCCGGGTGGAGCTCGCGGGCATGGACCAGCGTGTCGAACACGCCATCGCAGTGATCGCCGAGTATTCCTTTGTCAAGCCGCGCCAACTCGGCGTTCAGGAACTCGACATCGAATGGCGCATTGTGGATGACCAACTCCCCGCCACGAATGAAGTCGAGCAAATCGGCGGCAACCTCGGCGAACAAAGGTTTGTCGCTCAAAAATTCATCGGTGAGGCCGTGAACGCGCAGCGCCCCCGCCTCGACCGGACGCTGCGGATTCACGTATCGATGAAAATGATTCCCGGTGAGGCGACGGCTCACCATTTCCACCGCGCCGATTTCGACCACGCGATCGCCAAGACCGGCGTTCAGACCGGTAGTCTCTGTGTCGAGGACTATCTGTCGCACGAAGTTCCCATGTTGAGCCTTCAATCAAGCGCCGCCTGCGCGCAGGTGATCGACCCCGCGATTTGCCAGCGCGTCCGCGCGTTCATTGCCGTCGTGGCCGTCATGGCCGCGGACCCAATGCCAATGCACCTCATGCCCACCAACCAGCGAATCAAGGCGCTCCCATAGATCGACATTCTTCACCGGTTTCTTGCTTGCCGTCTTCCAGCCGCGTCGCTTCCACTGCGGCAACCACTCTTCCATGCCGTTCATGACATATTGCGAATCGGTGTAAAGCTCCACGCGGCATCGGCGCTTCAGGGCCGCGAGCGCCTCGATGACCGCGGTCAATTCCATCCGGTTGTTGGTGGTTTGCGCCGTCCCGCCAAACAATTCACGCTCGGTTGCCCCGAATTTCAGCAGCGCACCCCATCCGCCCGGACCGGGATTGCCCTTGCATGCGCCGTCGGTATAGATGTGAACCGTGTCGACTGCTGAATCGGCGCTACGAGGCATCCGGGTCATCGCTGCGCGTCGCACCTGAGGATCGCGATCCAATCGTGGCATTGACCGGTGGCAGTGGTGCGCCGCTGATCAGGCGCAAGGCCGGGGTCGCGCGCGCGCCGGCCTGCATATCCCTGCCCCATGCCCCACGCTGCGTAACCGCCGCGAGTGTCCGGGCCTGGCCGCGCCTCGTTCGCCAAGCCGGCGTAACGAGGCGCATGCCAACCGTTCGCTTGATCGCACGCACGACATAGGTTCCGCCGACAATCGGCCACCAGCGATCCCCGGCAACCTCCATGAAGCCGAATCGCCTGAGCCACTTCGCGCTCTTGAATGGCGGCGCGTAGCAACCAAACTTGCCGCCGTTCAACTCGAAGCCGAGTAGTTTCAACCAATCGCGCAGCCGCAAGAGACCAATGAACTCGCCGCGCCACGGCCATTCTTGTCGGCGCCCGGCAACCAATTTGGACAGGCCCCAAAGGCTGAGCGGATTGAAGCCGGCGATGACAATCTGCCCATCGGGCATGAGCACGCGCTCCGCCTCTCTCAGGACCTGATGGGGATCCTCGCAAAATTCGAGTACATGCGGCAACACGAGCAGATCGATGCTTTGCGAGGCGATCGGCAAATGCGTGAAGTCCGCGCGAACCGTGCACCCGGGATCGGGGCCGACGGTGAATCGCGACGACATCCGGTTGGCCTGCAGGAAGTCGACGCCCGGTGCGCCGAGTTGGGCCGCGTTGAATCCGAATACGTCCTCGACCGCGAGATCGATCTGGGTCCGCTCCCACGCCAAGGTGTACTGACCGGTGTCGCTTGCGAACCAGTCGGCGATCGTGGCTTTCTGCAGGGGCTCCAGTACTATTCGATTCATGCGTATTCGTTTCCGAGGATTCACTGGACTGGCCGCGGTTCCCGAACCCGCCTGGATCACCAGCCAGCATGCGGAGCCCGCTCTTCCTCTTCTTATTTTGTCACGCCAACCGAATGAACGCCAAATATTCGGTCTGCTGACGACCGGTGACGCGTGCCTGCAGCATCCGGGCGAAGGTACGATCCAATCTGTGCTGCGGGACATCCATCATCACGGTGATGGTCGACGAATACAGGGAAGGCCTGGGTGCGGCACAATGCCGCCGCCAGCCATCGGCGCGGTCTGCCGGGTAGATTCCGTGGAAGGCAAGACAATCTGCAGGAGCGGCCATGCGCGCAATCACCTGCGGGATGCGACGCTTGCCGATCCGAATTTGCTTGGCGCCGTACGCACTATCGCACGGGGGATTGTGTCATCTGCCGCTTTTGGCGCCGATGTCCAAAGTAATTGTGTCGACACGGTCAATTTAAGTTGTGTCGCATGGTAGCTGATCCTTACAATTGTTTGATTTTGCAGGAATCGAGGGAACGGATGACATCACCAGCAAAACACGTGCCGCTGATTGCAACCCGCATCATCCAGCGGACCGTGGTGCTGATGCTTGCCACCGTGTTACTCGTTCCTGGAGTCAGTCTCGCGAACATTGAGTTCCCGCCCGGGAGCGAGTTCCAATCGGCAATCGAGCCCGATGCGGACATCAAAGAGTCCGCCGGCATGCCGCCCACTTTTGTGGAGGCCGCGAGTCTTTCGCCGACGATGCCTGAGCCGCCCCACGTGACGGCCGTGTCGATCGCACCGGCATCGACGTTCGCCGTGCCCCTGAAAACGTTGCGCCCGGATCGCAGATCGCCGGCCCATGCCGCGTCCGGACCGGTGAATGATGTCCCGCGTGATCTCAACGCCTCATCCGAAGGCAACGACGCCGGCCCATCGGGCGAAGGCCCCGCCCCGAACACGGATCTCTGGCAACGCATCCGCGCCGGCTTTGCGATGCCGGATCTGCAATCGAAACTGGTAACGCAACGCGAGAATGAGTACGCGCACCGTCCCCAGATGGTGAAGTTGCTGGTCGAGCGCAGTCGTCGATACCTCTATCATATCGTCGAGGAGATCGAGAAGCGGGGCATGCCAACCGAGCTCGCGCTGCTGCCGATGGTGGAAAGCGCGTTCAATCCAATGGCGTATTCGCGTGCGCATGCATCCGGCTTGTGGCAGTTCATCCCGTCCACCGGACGCGTCTACAACCTCGAACAAAACTGGTGGTATGACGCGCGTCGCGATGTCGTGGCGTCCACGAGCGCGGCACTCGAGTACCTGCAAAAAATCTACGAGATGCATGGTCATTGGCACCTGGCCCTCGCCTCCTACAATTTCGGCGAGTGGGGCGTGGCACGGATGGTCGAGCGCAATCGTCGCGTCGGATTGCCGATGAACTTCAGCAACCTTCGCCTGCCGAATGAAACCCGCCACTATGTGCCGCGTTTGCAGGCGTTGAAGAACATCATCGCCAATCCGGAGAAATTCGGGATCGAACTGGATCCCATCCCGAACGCGCCTTATTTTGCGACGGTTACCCTGACCCGCAACATCGATCTTGATCTCGCGGCTCGACTAGCCGAGCTGCCGCTCGACGAATTGATCGCGCTCAATCCCGGCCACAATCGCCCGGTAGTGACCTCGTCGAAAACTCCGACCCTCGTGCTGCCCGCGGATCATCTGGATTCGTTCATCGCCAATCTCGCTTCCTACGACAAGCCGCATTCGGCATGGCAGATCTACGGTGCCGTGCGGGGCGAGCGGCTCGAAGAAATCGCCGGCAAGCACAAGATCAGCGTCGACCTGCTTCGGCAAGTCAATGGCATTCGCGGATCCGGGCGACTCCAGACCGATGCGCAACTGCTGGTGCCCACCGGCGCAAGCGCGGCCGGATCTGTCCCCGGTTTGTTCAAGTCGCCTGCGACAATTTCTGCGGAGTTCGCGCCGCGCGCCCTCAGTCATCTCGTGAAGGCAGGCGAAACCTGGCAGGGCATCGCCGGACGCTACCGCGTGCGGGTGCAGGATCTGCAGTCCTGGAACGGCGGCGGGACGCTCATCGCCGGGCAATCCTTGACCATTCAAAAGTCGAGCGCCGCACCGGCTCGCGCGCCAGCCCCAAAAACTGTGAATGCGAGTCGCCCAAATGCATCGGGCGATGCGACACCTACGCCTAACCCAAGCACCCCCGTCAGCGTTGCGAAGCGATAACGCGCGTCGCGTTCGCCAACGCCAAGATCGAACCCGGACGGCCGCCTCAGTACCCGAAGCACGCCGACCGGTGGCTTGGCCCGACCTCCACCGTCGGCGGATAGTTGATTCGGCACGCGTCATGGACATGCGGACATCGCGGATGGAAGTGACACCCGGACGGTGGCGCGATCGGGGATGGCGATTCACCGGTCACCTCTTCGCGTCGTGAAATGCCATCCAGGCGCGGCACCGCGGACAGCAGCAATCGCGTATAGGGATGCTTAGGCGCGCGCAGCACCGTCTCGGCATCGCCTTCCTCGACAATCCGCCCGAGATACATCACCGCCACGCGGTGAGCCAAGTATTCAACGACCGCGAGGTTGTGGGTGATGAACAGATAGGCCACGCCCAGTTCGCGCTGCAGATCGGCGAATACATTGAGGATCTGCGCCTGCACCGACACATCGAGTGCGCTCGTCGGTTCATCGCATACGATCAACCGCGGATTCACCGCGAGTGCGCGCGCGATGGCGATACGCTGCCGCTGGCCGCCGGAGAACTCATGCGGATAACGTCCACGCGCGGACTTCGGCAGACCGACCTGGTCCAACAACTTGTCCAGCCGCTTGGATCGTTCCGCTCGACCACCCCGTGCACCGAGAGTGGTCATGCCTTCGAGCAGCAGATCCTCGATCCGCATCCGCGGATTCAGCGACGCGAACGGATCTTGAAAGATGATTTGAAAATCGGCACGCCGCGCCCGCAATGCGCTGCCGTGCAAGCCGGTGAGTTCCACGCCACCGAGCCAAATACTTCCGGAGGATGGCGGCTGCAGGCGAACAATCGATTTGCCCACTGTCGTCTTTCCGCAACCTGACTCGCCCACCAACGCCAATGTCTGTCCTTCATGTAGGGACAGTGATACCCCGTCCACCGCGCGCACATGCCCCACCGTTCGCTTCATTACGCCTTTGCGAATGGGAAAATGGACTTTCAGGTCGCGCACTTCGAGCAGCGGCATCGACAGAACATCAGGCTTGGCCTCGGCTGGTATCGCCGACTGCGTCGATGGCGCCTTCGCCGCGGGCGTGGTCACCGCATGTCCAACCTCCAGCGCGAAACACCGCGCGGCGTGGCCCGGTGCGATGGTCGTCCAACCGGGCGCCGATTGCCGGCATCGATCGTGCGCGAGATCGCATCGATCGACAAATCGGCAGCCAGCGAACTTCGCGCCGAGCGAGGGCACCTGCCCCGGAATGACCGAAAGCGGCGAACCGCGTTGCCGCGTGCCGGGGAGCGCATCAAAAAGCTTTCGCGAATACGGATGGGAGGGACGCGCGAAGAATGCCGCACGCTCCGCCGTTTCGACGATTTCTCCGGCGTACATCACCGCCACGCGATGCGCCATGGCCGCGACGACGCCAAGATCGTGCGTGATCAACAACATGGCCGTGCCACGGCGTTGCTGGATCGATTTCAGGAGATCGAGCACCTGCGCCTGGATGGTGACATCGAGGGCGGTCGTGGGTTCATCGGCCACGATGACATCCGGGTCGGCGGCGAGCGCGATGGCAATCATGACGCGCTGCTTCATCCCGCCGGAAAGTTGAAAGGGATAATCGTCTACCCGCTTGCTTGCATCCGGAAGACCCACGGATTCCAATAGCGCGACCGCACGGGCACGTGCCGCTGCCCCGGCATAGACGGTGTGGCGCTCGAGAACTTCCACGATCTGCCGGCCAACGGTCAGCACCGGATTCAAGCTTGTCCCAGGCTCCTGGAAGATCATCGACACACGGCGCCCGCGCATGTTCCGCATCGCGGTTTCGGGAAGCGCAAGGAGGTCCGTTCCGTCGACGACGACCGAGCCATCGATGATGCGCGCCGCATCGGGGAGCAGTCGCATGATCGAGAGCGCGGTCATGGTCTTGCCGCAACCGGATTCGCCCACGATCGCGAACGTCTGCCCCGGCTCGATTGCAAATTCGACGCCATCGACGGCGCGAATCGTCTCCGTTGCGCCATAGATCGCGGTGGTGAGATCGGACACCACGACGACCGGCTTGGTCATCGGGGAACTCCGATGACCGTCGCTCCGCCCATCGCGTTTCTCGGATCGAATGCGTCGCGTACCGTATCGGCGAACAGGTTGGCGGCGAGAACCAGAACAACCATGAACGAGAACGCCGCGGTCAATGACCACCAGACCATCGGCTCGCGCCCCATTTCCAATCGCGCCGTATTGATCATGGTCCCAAAGCTGATCATCGTCGGGTCGACGCCCACGCCGATGTAGGACAACACCGCTTCCGCGAGAACGAGCGAGCTGAATTCCATCACCAGTGCAATCAGCACGATATGCATCGTATTGGGGAGAATATGGCGTGTGATCGTTCGCGCGTGCGTCACGCCGAACGCCTGTGCCGCCTGGATGAATTCGAGTTCGCGAAGTTTCAGCGACTCGCCCCGCAGCAATCGCGCGAGACCGGTCCAGCTCGTGAATCCCAGGATGATGCAAAGAAACAGCAGACGGAGATCGGCCCGCTGCGCGGTGGTCGGGAACAATTCGGGATGGGTTTCGAGATACACCTGCATCATCAATACCGAGGCCGCGATGAGAAGCACGCTCGGAATGGAATTGATCGTGGTGTAGACGTACGTGATGATGTCATCGACCCAGCCCTTGAAGTATCCCGCGGCAATGCCAAGCAAGACCCCAAGCGGCAAGGTCACAAGGGTTGTGATGGTGCCGATGACCAGTGCGGTGCGAATGCTCTTCAGGGCCTGATAGAAGACGTCCTGACCCACTTTGTCGGTGCCGAACACGTGATAGTGCGGTATGAGGAACATCGCCGCGAAGGCCGCGACGAGCATGAACCACATGGCGATGAATGCCGCACGCCAGCACGCGACGGTACGGCCACGCCGTATCGCCAGCCAGGTCGAAGAAAACGTCGCGCGTGCCCTTCGGGCGATCCAAAAGGTTGCAAGGATTGCCACGATGATGGTGGCGATCGTGCCCGCGAGAACACCCACGATCGCGCGGGATACGACATCGAACGCGAGATCACCCTCCGTTTTCAAATGGGTGCCGGCATGGCGAAGGCGCGGGAAGACACGCTCGATCTTGCCGTTCGGGCGCTCGATGGATTCTTTCTGGAAAAGGTGTAGCGCGAAAGGCGCGGAGTAGGTTTTCTCTTGTCGAGCGCGAAGACCGCTCAGCATCCAGTCGAGCCCACTCAATACCTCGACCGCAAAGGCCTGCTTGCCGTCGTCCTTGTTCGCACCGAGATTCGCCCGGTAGTGGACCGAATCGAGAAGCCCGATCGCAAGGAATCCTGCGAGGACGACGATCGAGGCCATCGCCGCCGGGCTGGTCACGACGCGACGCCAGGGCGCTGAAAGATGCTCCCGGCGCCGCGCGTATCCAATGAACGCAACCACTGCGAGCACGAGCAACCAAACCAGCCAGTCAGTCCAAAGCGGAACGAGCATCAGTCGAACCTCACACGCGGATCGACCATCGTGTAGGAGATGTCGGTCGCGATGAGCCCGACGATATACAGAACCGAACCCAGGAACACCATGGACCGCACGATGCCGAAGTCCTGGGCGTTGATCGCCTCGATGGTATAGGTGCCTAGTCCGGGAATGCCGAAAAACGACTCCATGACCAGACTGCCGAGAAAGAGCGAGGGGATCACCACGACCACGCCTGTCAGGATCGGAATCATGCCGTTCTTCAGCACATGGCGAAACATGACGACGCGTTCACTCAGCCCCTTGGCGCGCGCGGTGCGCACGTAATCCTTGAAGATTTCCTCGAGGAAGATGGTGCGATACCAGCGCGTGCTGCTGCCGATGCCGCCGATCACGCCGATGACCACGGGTAGAACCACAAATTTCCAGGCGTCGACGCCGGATGCGTAACCTGATATCGGCACGAGGGCGAGCAGTTTGCTCACGAGATACTGCCCGCCGATGATGTAGAAGAGCGAGGAGATCGACATCATCGCGACGCACACGACTACACCCCAGAAATCGAGATAACTCCCGCGAAAGAAGGCGAGCACCAGCGCGAATGTCACATGCACGGCGAGTCCCACCAGGAAGACCGGAATCGCCAATGCAAGACTTGCCCACATGCGCATCCGAATTTCATGGCCGATCGAACGACCGTCATCGGCATTGCCGAAGTCGAACGCAAAGAGCTTCACCGACTTCTCGAAAAAGATCGTCTTGGTGATGCGCCCGATTCCCTCCGCGCCTGCGTTAAAGAGCAGTGGTCGATCGTAGCCGTGCTCCTGCTTCCACTTCTCGATCGCATCCGGGGTGACGCGCTTTGCACCAAGCTGCATGCGCGCCATGTCATCGGGCGTGTTGACCACGAAGAAGAGCGCGAAGGTGATGATGTTGACGCCGATGAGAATCGGGATCGCGTAGACGAGACGGCGAACGATATACGCGAACACGCGTTAAGCCTGCGCCGCGATCTCGCGGCCTGCCATGCGCTCCCGTCGCCGGTACCCGCGATAGGCGGGGATCGCCGAGACCAGCAGGAACGCGAGCAAAGCGATCACCGGCCACCAGTGCGGGCGATTCCACTCTTCGCGCCTGACCGCGCGCTGCTTGGCATCCACTCGCTGGAATTTGAGGCCGTTGCGCGCCATCTGGTTCGGCTTCACGTTGCGAACCCATTCATGCATCAACCGGTAATCCTTCGGATGAAACGCGAAGAGCCATGGCGCATCGTCCTGCACGGTCCGCACCATTTCTGAAATAACCGACTGCCGTTCGCCGCCGTTGGGCAGACTCTTCATCCGCTCGAACAGACGATCGAATTCGGGATTGACATAGTTCGCCCGGTTCTCGCCGCCGGCCTTCGCGACGGCCTGATCGCCGTGCAGGAGAAACAGGAAGTTCTCCGGATCCGGATAGTCCGCATTCCAGCCGATGAAAAACACCTGCGTGTTGCCCTTGCGGAGTTTTTCCTGAAAACGATTCCAGTCGGTCGCACGGATCTCGAGCTGGATGTCAAGCTTCGCGAACTGCCGGCGATACCAGTCGAGGCGCGACTTGTCTCCCGGCCCGCGCTGCACGGCGTCGAGATAGAGGACGAGCGGCGCGCCCGTCTTGGCATCACGGCCGGCCGGATAGCCTGCTTCAGCAAGCAACGCCTTCGCCGACTCGATCGATTTGCGTTGCGCCTTGCCGTCGACCCAATCATAGACGACCGGGTTGATACCGGCTTCCCCCTCCAGGTGGCCGAAGATGCCCGGAGGAATAGGACCCATCCCAGGCAGCCCTCGACCGTTCTGAAAGATGGTGATGAATTCTTCCCAGTCGAGCGCGATCGATATCGCCTGCCTGAGTTTGCGCGCACTGGGTTGCGACCCGCCTACGACCGAATCGAGGTAGTTGAATGACATGTAGTAGGTGCTGGTACCGACCGAGGTACGCAGTTGGATCCCGCGTCGCTCCATGTCCTCCGATAAGGTCGCATCACCCTCGAAGCTGATTTTCACCGCCTGATCGAATTGGTCCGAGTCGACGCTTGAACGGTCGTAATATCCCTGCAGAAACTTGTTCCAGTAGGGAATGCTCTCACGCTCGCGGGCATAGACGACGCGATTGATGAACGGCGCGATCTTCCCGGCATCGGCAAGTAGACCGGCCTCCCGATCACCCGGCGCACCTTCGGTGGGATAAGCCTCGCCGCGAAAATTCGGATTGCGCGCCAGCACCATTCGGGCGTTCGGATCATTTTCAGCCAGCATGTACGGGCCGGTTCCGATCGGATACCACTCCAAGGTCAGGTTGCGCCCATCGTTCATCCCGCGCTGGCTGTAGAAGCGATCCGCCTCCACCGGAATCGGTGCGAAGAACGGCATCGCGAGCCAGAAAATGAATTGCGGATACTTGCCCTTCACGCGGATTCGAAACGTGTGGGTATCGATGACCGTGACGCCGCTCAATGGAAACTCGCGCAGGTCGATCCAAGGCAGGCCCTTGTCGGTCGGACCATACGCCGCCCTGTGTGCCTCGACCATCCTTCGATTGGCAGCCTCGAGCGCGATCCCGAGCTCCTTCAGACCAACAACGTAGTCGGCGATATGACTGAGCACGGGCGAGCTGAGTCGCGGATGCGCGAGCCGCTTGATCTGGTACACATAGTCTTCGGCCACCAGTTCACGCGTTCCCGTCTGCGGAAAATCCGCCAACGTAAAGCGTGACTTGATCGCTTCCTCGGACAACCCGAGATAGACGGGCGCGCCATCACCACCCACCGCCAGCGCCGGATGGGGTTGATAACGGATGCCGGGGCGAATGCGAATCTCGTATTCGCTGAACGCGACATCGCGCGCGAGTACATCGCCTTCCAGCAATGCGCCGCTTGCATTGAAATACCGAACCGACGGCATCTCGGATGCCGCCTGGGGAATCAACTCATAGGGTCGCTTGAGGTAGTGGTACTGAAGCGGCGGCTCATAGATCTGGCTGATGAAATCCCACTCATCGGAGGTGTAGGATTTGGCCGGATCAAGCGTCTTCGGCCGTTCGGTAAACGACGAATAGAGAATGTTCGCGTCACGCTCTGCGGCGGGATAGGGATCGTTCCAGACACGCCCACAACCTGCGAGGAGAGAGAGACCCAGAAGTAGCACGGCGACTTGGCGCATGGTGGCGCGAGTGTAACCAATCAATGCTGCGCCGTCAGGGTGAATTCGGGTCGTTCCTGCACCGCCGCAAACCATTACGGCCACTATCCTTATAATCCGCGCGCACAGGATTGAACGTCTTTCCCTGGCGAACCGGAGCAGCGATGGGTTTTCTCGACCGCAAGCGCATTCTTATCACCGGCCTTCTCAGCACTCGGTCCATCGCCTTCGGCATCGCCCGTGCGTGCCGCCGGGAAGGCGCTGATTTGGCGCTGACCTACCAGAACGAGCGATTTCGAGAGCGCGTTCTGGACATGGGGAAAGAACTCGGGAGCGATATCGTGCTCCCCTGCGACGTGGCGAGCGATGAGGACATCAAGACCCTGTTCGCCGACCTTGGCAAGCGATGGGACGGCCTCGATGGCCTAGTCCACGCAATCGCCTTTGCGCCGCGCGAATCGATTGCCGGAGACTTCATCGAAGGCATTTCGCGTGAGGCGTTTCGGGTCGCGCACGATGTATCGAGCTATAGCTTCGCCGCCCTTGCGCAAGCCGCCCTCCCGATGCTCGAGGGTCGCCGGGCGAGCCTGCTTACCCTGACCTATCTTGGCGCCGCCCGAGTCGTGCCCAACTACAACACGATGGGATTGGCGAAGGCGAGCCTCGAGGCAGCGGTGCGCTATCTCGCGGCGAGCCTGGGTCCTCGCGGCATCCGGGTGAACGGGATCTCCGCGGGACCGATCAAGACGCTCGCCGCGAGCGGTATCCAGGGATTCGGCAAGATCCTGAAATTCGTTGCCGAAAATGCACCGCTTCGCCGGAACGTTACAATCGATGATGTCGGCAATGTTGCCGCATTCATGCTGAGCGATCTTGCCGCGGCCATCACCGGCGAGATCACCTATGTTGACGGCGGCTTCAGCCAGGTCGTTGGGGGGATGCCGACTGAAGCGGGCGACGCGGGCTCCTAATTCGAACGGCTAAAACCGCATGGGACGCAAAGGACGCAAAGGACCCAATGGAGATTCGAAACATTCGCACCCCAAAGAGGGCGCGCCCGGGATTGACTTGGGTTTCCGGCGTCCCTTGCTTGCGTCCCATGGCGACCTTTGTGCCCCTTGCAGTTCAAATCCGGTGCCTCAATTTCCCTTGCGTTCCAGATTCGCTTTGTTGATTTCGATGGTGGATTTTTCGCGCAAACCATCGACAAACCCCTGGAAGTGTTCCTGCGCACTAGTCCGCGCCAAACCGCTCTGTGCGGCACTCAAGCGTTTTTCATCGATCGATTCCCCGGCGCCCGCCTTGGAGATTCGATAGAGCGCATAACCGCCGTCCGCGCCCTCCAGCCCTGCATAGGTCGGCAGCTTTGCAACGTCGGCCCGGAATAATGCACGGGCCGCTTCGCGGCTGAGGCCGCTTGGCGCTTCACGCGTGATGGTGCGCGTGTTCGACCATTTCGTGCCTGCTCCATCCCCTTTTTGCAAGGCGGCCAATCGATCCTGACCGGCCTTCTGCGCAAGGCTCTTGGCTTCTTTGGCGGTCAGCAGCTTCACGATATCCGCGCGCGCCGCATCGATTGGACGCGTGGACATTAAACGATGCTCGATTGGGCGCGCCACCAGGAACACGCCAGGATTCAATTCAAGCGCTTCGGTGCTGCGCTTGCTTTTTAGTGTCTCGCTCTCGAAGAGCGCGGCGAGCATGCGAGAGTTACCAAGGGCCCCGGATGCGGCGCCCCCCGCGCGTGGAATCCAGTCCGAGGTGGTGAGGGCAAGCTTGAACTCTTCGGCGATCGGTTTCAGAGAGTCGACCTGCTGATCCGCGCGCGCCGTAAATCGTTCCACCAGCTTCGGGAAGTCGGCGAGCGCCTTTTCCTTGCGCAGGTCACGTTCAAGATCGGCACGCGCCTGCTCGAAGGTCTTGGCGTCGGCAGGTCCCTCGATCAGGATGTGTCGGGCGCGACGCTCCTCGCCCTTGCCTGGGGCATCGGATTTGCGAATTTCGTCAACGGTAATGATGTGGTAACCGAATTCCGTCGCCACCAGGCCGCCGATCTCTTTGGGCTTCAACTTGAAGACCATATCGTCGAACGCCTGCACCATGGCGCCACGCGCGTTGAATCCAAGATCACCGCCGTTGTCCTTCGAGCCGGGATCGTCGGAATTGGCTTTGGCCAACTCGCTGAACCGTTCCGGGTTCTTGCGCACCTGTCCAAGAATCTCTTCGGCCTTCTTCTTCGCTTCGTCCCGCTGCTTGGCTTTCCCCGCGAATCGATTCTCGTAGGCCTTGCGGATTTCGTCGGGCGACATCGGGATCTGTGCCGAATAGGTCTCGAGATTGAGGACTACGAACTCGGCCTTCACCGCCTCGGGAATCTCAAACTCCTTGGGGTTGGCTTGGTAGTACGCCTCGACCATTTCCGGTAATATCTTGACCTGCGGGGCGAATTGATCCGCCGTCAGAAGCAGCTCACTCACTTCACGGGTTTCCGCGGCGAGGGTAGCTTCCCGCTCGGCGAGCTTCTTCGAACCGATACCAGCATCGTATAGCGCACCGCCAAGCCGTTGAAACGCTAGGGTGCGCCGCGTATCTTCCTGGAACTGGACCGGCGAGCGGCCGCTCGCGCGGAGAAGCTGCTGGTATCGTTCTTTGGAAAACGTACCGTTGTCTTGAAAGTCGGGCATCTCGGCGATGGATTGCGCGAGCTCGCTGTCCCCTGGGGTAATCTGATTGCGCGTCACGAAGCGGCCGATGATGCGCTCCGTGATCATCTGATCAATGATGCCCTGGCGTGCCTGCGGCGAATCGAACATCGATGGATCGAAATTTCGCCCGAGCATTTTCCGGAACTGATCCTGCTGCGCCTGGAATCGCTGGTTGAATTCCTGGGTCAGCACCTTCTCGCCGTCGACAGTCGCGACCGAATCGACGCTGACGCCTCCGCGCTGGTACCACTCGACCCCGAACAGCGCAAACGGGACACAGATGAGGACGAGGAAAATCCGAACGACCCACTTCTGCTCGCGGACGAAATCAAACATGGATGGCATAGGAGCGTTTCTTTCGACAATCTGATTCGTCGGAATCAGCGTTGCGCCAACACGGAACGATGAACAATGCGAATCTGCACGAACCCCAATAAGACAAAGGGCGAACCGTGGTTCGCCCCGTGGATCGTTTCTGGCGGAGTGGACGGGACTCGAACCCGCGACCCCCGGCGTGACAGGCCGGTATTCTAACCAACTGAACTA
>JBJXGX010000244.1:0-4524 GCA_046160305.1 Burkholderiales bacterium | reverse complement strand
AGGCCCAGGCGCAGCGGAAGGTTGTCGGCCGTTGCGAGCGAATCAGACAACGAACACGATCGGCTCGCCCAGCGCGCCGCGCAGCAATGCGCGGCGTCATCGGACAGAAGTCAGCAGAGGCCGTACTCGCCGCGCGCGTTTCCTCGGCGCGTTCCCGGTCGATGCCCACCAGCAGCAGACAAAACTTCGAGCTTTGAATCAAGGCGTGGCACACTTGGGCGGTCTCTTGGCTTCGATAACCGGAGACTCCCCTCAAGGGATCGTTTGTTCAAGATCCCCGAGGAGGATCGCCCTGCCTACCTCACCGATCTTGACCAATGCCGGCCAGATCGCCATCGGATTTGGTGATCGTGCTCACTGGAGAGACGCGCTCATCGCTTCGCGCGATACGCCGACGATCTGCTGGTTCTCGTGAAGAGCCTGCGCGCGGGCCAGCGCGTCAAGGCCAATCTGACCGCGTACCTCGATCGGCGGCTTCACTTGCCGGTCAATGAAGCCAAGAGTCGAGTCGCTCCGATCGACGAATGCGTGTTCCTCGGCTTTACCTTCCGACGGGGCAAGCTGTGTTGGTCGGATGCGGCATTGGCGGACTTCCAGCATCGTGTTCGTCGCCTGACGGGCCGAAGCTGGGGGTGTCGATGTCGTATCGATTCGAGCAACTGGCGCAGTACGTACGTGGGTGGATGGGCTACTTTGGCATCTCGCAGTACTACCGGCCGGTCCCCGAGCTCGATGAGTGGCTACGCCGACGGGCGCGGATGTGCTACTGGAAACAGTGGCCGCAGACGCGCACGAAGGTGCGCAACCTGTTGGCGCTGGGGGGCAGCAAGAAGGCGGCGATCCTGACGGCGATCAGTGCCAAGAGCTACTGGCATCTGTCGGGCTCGCTGGCCACGCAAACGGGGATGACCAATGATTGGTTGTACGCACAGGGTTTGGTGAATATCCGTGGCGTTTGGATGAAGGCGCACGGATACACCTGAGGATCGACGTGTGCTCCGCTGTCATGAACCGCCCGGTGCGGACCCGCATGCCGTGGTGGTGTGGGGAGGGCCGGCTAGAAGCCGGCCCTTACCCGATTAGGCCGCATTTGCGCTGACCTTGATGACGAGGCAAGCTTGCGCCAAAACCTCAGACGAATGTGACCAACCTGTACGAAGCATTGCGGCGCCGATGAGTGAATACACCGGAGTGCTGCAGGCAACCGCATTGATTGACCCGGGGTTTGGGAGTGATTTGGTGAACGCTTCTCCGGCGGCCTGTGCGTCAGCGACGTGCGTGGACGACTTGCCCTTGCCGGATACGAAGGCTTCCCAAAGAAACAGGCCTGATTTGGACTTGCTGAAGTCTTCCCAATCCAGGTGCGCCCTAGGTGGTGATTTCAGTGAGGCTCGGATGGCGCGCAATACCCACGCGACCTGAACGAGACCGGTAGCCAACGCGCCGCAGCCGGCGCCTGCACTCCATGGGCGACTGCCCTCACCAGGACCTGCACGCGTGAGTTGAAATTCATCTTCGGCGAACGGTACGAACAGAGGGCACTCGAAGCCAAGCGCGACCGGCCGCTCGCCGTTCAGTGCGTCTGCGATCGACACAGCGAGGGTAGAGGGTTCGCGGCCCGATTCACCATCCGATGACCACCAGCCGAAGTTGCCGGCGGCAACGGAGCCGATATCGGCGCAGGCGGTGAGGAGATGGTTGGTCATGCGGCCTAACTATCAGTTAGTGGCCAAGTCGACCGTTGCCGCCTCCCGCAGCTTAGTCGCGTTGCGTCGTGTATGGACGAGGAGTCAGGCTTCATCGCATTCGGCCAACGAGTCGGGTATTCCCGTACTAGGCGGAATACTGTATGAATATATACATGGTAAATGTGGTGCATCGCCGTGCCTGCATGAGACGTGATTGGTCGCAACACTGTATCAGGCCGCTTGCCCGCTTGACCAGCCACAGTTCCCTTCATGGTCGGCCCACGAAGGTTGGGGATCTGACCAAAGTTTGGCGGTGGGGGCAATAAGAGGCGAGTCGGGGCTGTTGTCAGCCGCAATGTTGAATCGAGGCGGACGGAGCGTCGTGAGTCCACCGGATCGGGGGTAGGTGCGCTCCCCAAGTATTGCGTAGCGGGAGTGAAGGGTGAAAGGAGAAGGGTCCATGACCGTGCTTCAAACCGCGTAACGGGTCCGATGGTGCCAACTCCCGCCCGCGTTGAGCGCCATCCAGGCAGGATGACGCTCGAACGGGGGCAGATATCCCGTCAGCCATCACGGATGACGGGATATCAGTGATTGTCCCGCGGCACCGCGCTCCCGCTCGATCCCACCAGAAAATCCAGGTCCGCGCCATCGGACGCCTGGTTCACATGATCGATATAGAGCTTGTAGTAGCCCCGGCTGAGTGGCGGCGTCGGCGCTTTCCATTTCTTGCGACGCTCGGCGAGCACTTCGTCCGACACATGCAGATGAAGTTTTCGCTTGGCGACATCGAGCTCGATGATGTCGCCGTTCTGCACCAGACCGAGCGGGCCGCCCGCGGCTGCCTCGGGCGAAGAATGCAGCACCACCGTGCCGTAGGCCGTGCCGCTCATGCGCGCATCGGAAATGCGCACCATATCGGTAATGCCTTTCTTCAGCACTTTGGGCGGTAACGGCATGTTGCCCACCTCTGCCATGCCGGGATATCCCTTTGGTCCGCAATTCTTGAGGACCATGATGCAGTGTTCGTCGATATCGAGCTTCGGATCGTCGATGCGCTTATGGAATTCTTCGATGCTCTCGAACACGACCGCGCGCCCCTTGTGCTTCATGAGCTTCGGTGTCGCAGCCGACGGTTTGATGATCGCCCCGTCGGGACACAGATTGCCGCGCAGCACCGCGATGCCGGTGTTCTTCTTGAATGGCTTTTCCCATGCGGTGATCACGCTGCGGTTGTAGCACTCGGCGTCCTTGTTGTTCTCCCAGATCGTCTGGCCGTTCACGGTGATCGCCTTCTTGTTGAGAAGCCCCTGCTCGCCAAGGGTGCGCAGCACGACCGGCAGCCCGCCCGCGTAGTAGAAATCTTCCATCAGGTACTTGCCGGACGGCATCAGGTTGACCAGCGTATGCACCTTGCGGCCGAGGGTGTCCCAGTCATCCAGATCGAGCTTGACGCCGATGCGCCGCGCGATCGCGATCAGATGAATCACCGCGTTGGTCGAGCCACCGATCGCCGCGTTGGCGCGGATCGCGTTTTCGAACGCCGCACGGGTCAGGATCTGCGACAAAGTGACGCCTTGCTTGACCAACTCCACCGCGCGTCGACCCGCCATGCGCGCCAGTACGTTCCGCCTTGCATCGACCGCAGGAATCGCGGCGTTACCCGGTAACCCCACACCCAGCGCTTCGACCATGCTTGCCATGGTCGAGGCCGTACCCATCGTCATGCAGTGTCCATGCGAGCGATGCATGCATGATTCGGCCTCATGGAATTCTTCGAGCGGCATCTTGCCGGCGCGCACGTCTTCGGACATCGACCAGGTGTTGGTGCCCGATCCGATGATCTTTCCTTTGTAGACGCCGCGCAGCATCGGCCCGCCCGAGACGCCGATCGTAGGTACGTTGACGCTTGCAGCACCCATGAGCAAAGCGGGGGTGGTCTTGTCGCACCCGAACAGGAGCACGACGCCATCGAGCGGATTGGCGCGAATCGACTCCTCGACATCCATCGAGGCAAGATTGCGATAGAGCATCGCGGTCGGCCGGAGAAGCGTCTCGCCGAGCGACATCACCGGAAATTCGAGCGGAAAGCCACCCGATTCCCACACGCCGATCTTGACCTGCTCCGCGATCGTGCGGAAATGCGAATTGCAGGGCGTGAGCTCGGAGTAGGTGTTGCAGATGCCGATGACCGGCTTCCCTTCGAACTGGTCGTGTGGAATGCCGCGGTTCTTGGTCCAACTGCGATAGAGGAAGCCGTAGATGTCTTCGCGGCCGAACCATTCCTGGCTGCGGAGTTTCTTCTTTGCCATGTCTCCTGCCCCTTTTTATTGAATAACCGAAGTCCGGATTGAACCGCAAAGGGCGCAGCAGACGCAAAGGTTTTGTAACAAGCCGGGGCGTTTGAATGTTGCCGGAAGTGCGTTTCAGCTACCGCTTACCGACCGAATCTGGCCGCTTAAGCGGACTCGCTTTCCTGTCCCTGGGGCCGGTGATACGTTCTTCCTATGCGCAGTAGAGCAATCGGGCACGAGGCAATGCGGATGCTGAGAGTGCCCAACGATCGTTCCATTCCCGTCCCGTCATCGGCTGCAGTTGAACGACGCCGCGGGGTTCGCGACAACAGCCAGCCGGCCATGACAATGCTCCCAACCCGAACGTTGCCGTTTCGAACCTTCATCGCCGCGATCACTGTCGCGGCGGGATCCACCGGCTGCTTGCTCGATGGCGATTCGAGCGGCTCATCCGGTTCCGCCACGGCATCGCCGAGCGGGACCGCGTCGTCGAATTCGAGCGGTAACGGCTCGGCAGCGAACAGTAACGCACCAGCCACCAA
>JBJXGX010000243.1:0-14505 GCA_046160305.1 Burkholderiales bacterium | reverse complement strand
CTCAGCTTGAATACCGGGTCGTAGACGGTCGTGACATACCCGGCTGGGATCAGAACCTCGGTCAATCCCGCGTTCGGCCCGTAGAACGTTTCCAGACGGAGATTGCCCGGCATCCCCGGTTGATAGGCGCCACCGATCCTGCCCGGTGGAAACGGCGTGTGCAGGCGCACGAACGCATCGAGATTGTTTTCGATGAGGACCATCATGTCGACGCTGCGCAGCAACTCCCGGAGCATGATGCGTTCATTCACGCCTTAGCGCTGATCGAGCGGATTACGCGGATCGGCGACCTCTTCCCAGTTCTTGAAGGCCGCGCGCTGATCGTCGCCCCAGAACTTCGAACGTGCATCGAGCGTCGCGAAATCGAAATTCGCCGGCGGCTCGATGCGCCCCTCGGCCAACAAGACGCAGTAATCGATCGGCTGCATCGTCCCGGTGCCGAACATTTTTGATCTCCCGCGCCGGCGTAGATGATCGCGCCCTTGTTGCGCAGTTGTTCGACCAACACATGATCGCGCGCGGGGAGTCGATGTCGTAACGTGCGTCGCCGCCGCCCGTCGAACGCATGTCCTTGGTACCGAACGGATCCTTGAACGAGAAGACCACGCCATACATCGGCATCTTCTGCAGATCCGGGTTGATCGCTGCATGCAACCGATCGATCGTCGCCTCTTCAATCCGGAACGCAGTGCTCTCTGCCGTCGTGGTTTCCTGATTTTGGTCGTGTGCGATCGCATCGCCTTTGCGATCAAAGGCATAATATCCTCATCGACCAAATCCGATGGATCACCCGCTACGTCAAGGAGCGTTCGCATCTGATGTTCGCCAACAAGATCGCCGTCTTCAGCCAGAAAGGTGGCGTGGGCAAGACCACGACCGCGCTCAACCTGGGTGGCGCACTCGCCCGTGCAGGACTTCGCCCCCTTTGGATCGATCTTGATCCCCAGGGTTATTTGACCGATGCGCTGGGCGTTCACAAGGAGCGCGGTGTCAGCGTGCTCGAGACCTTCGTGAAAGGGCGCAGCCTCGGCACGCTCGCACGACCGGTCGATGAGCGCGGTGACGTCGTTTCCGCGCATATGGAATTGCAGCAGGTCGAGACGCAGTTCGGACGGTCATCGGATGCGATGGGCGTTCTTGCCGAGCAGATCGAGGCCTGGCAAAGCGAACACGAGAATCGGCCGGTTGTCATCGATTGTGCGCCCCAAGCGGGGCTTCTCACCATGGCGGCGATCGTCGCAACGCAACGTGTGCTCATTCCCGTTTCGAGCGATTACCTGTCCTTGGCGGGCGCGCTTGGGGTCGATCGTACGGTGCTCATGCTGGCGGATGTGTTGCGGGCGCCGATCGAGTGTCGCGTGCTCCTCACGCGATACGATGCGCGTCGTCGCATGGCGCAGCGTGTCGAGCAGGCGTTGCGCGCGCGCTTTGGCGCGGCCGTTTGCGCGACCATGATCCGCGAGTCGGTATCGGTGTCGGAGAGCCCGTCGGCACGGAAGGATATTTTTCGGCACGCGCCGGACAGTTCGGGCGCGCACGATTACCAGCAATTGTGCGAGGAACTTTGGGGCGAGAAGATCGCCGGAACCAGCATGGGCGCCGCTCATTCGGACGCGGCGGTGACGCAATCTCCGGCCGACAACGCCGAGGTGTCGCAATTTCCAGTGGCGGGCCGCGCGTCCGGCGTCAATCCCGTGCGCAACACGCTCCGGGCGATCAACACCGCAGCAACCGGGCGGTCCGACCACGAGGAAACTGTCGTTCCCTTGCCCTCGATGCTTCGGCGCGTCAAGTAATCAGTGCGTCGAGCCGGCGCTCGATGGCCCCGCCAAATGGGTGCTACCCGTAGAGCTTGCCGAGCAACTGCTCGTAACTCGGCAACGCCGCGCGGGCTGACGCGGGTTGACCCTCGGGTGCGCCCTGCGCGTGGCATTCGAGGATCTGACAGTCGATGTACATCTTGATCAAGCGGTTTTCCGCGTCGGTGCGCCCATGCGCGCCGATCGTCACCTGATCGATCAGGGTGCCCGCTTTGGTGCGGATCCTGAACCGGTACTTGTCGTAGGCCACGTCAATCCTCGATGTTGATGGTTTTCAGACGGGCGGATGCGCCGCTCTTGATGGTGACCTGCGACTTGCGCAACTTGAAGTGGCGGACCACCAAGGCGACGAGTTCGTCGTTGGCTTTCCCGTCGACCGGTGCGGACTTTACCTGCGCCGACCAGGTCCCGTCTATCTGCTCGATCATTTCGCTCGCGCGCGCATTGGGTTTGACCTTGATGCGTAGCGTTTTCATCGGCCCCACGTCAAGGCAACCGGTTGGACTTCACGTACCAGCTCCAGCAGCCCTGCACGGGTCAATGGGTGCAAGGGCTCCAGCGGATGGCGCACCGCATCGCTCTTGATCACGCCGCCCTCCATCATCACCGTTTTCGTTGCGCGCAATCCACACTGTCTGTTTTCGTAGTTGATGAGCGGCAGAATGCGAGCGTACTGTCGTGCAGCCTCGTCACGGCGCCCCGCGCGGAAGTGCGCGAGAACCGGCGTGATCAAATCGGGGAGGAGCGCGCTTGGCATGGTTCCGGTCGCGCCGGCGTCGAGGTCCGCCATGAGCGTAACCGATTCCTCACCGTCGAATGGGCCTGTGATAGCCGTCCCGCCCGCTTCGATCAGCGCGCGAAGCTTGTTCGCGGTGCCGGGCACCTCGATCTTGAAGTAGCGCACCAGCGGCACCTCGCGCGCAAGCCGCACGAGAAAGGGCACGGAGAGTTGCACGCCGCTCAACGGCGCGTCCTGCACCATGATCGGGACCGCGGCGGCATCGGCAATCCGTGCGAAGTGTTCGACGATGCCTTGCTCGTTCGCTCGAAGCGCCGCACCGTGATAGGGCGGCATCAGCATGAGCATCGCCGCGCCCACCGCCTTGGCGCGGCGCGCTCGCTCGATCGCAAGTTGCGTGCTGAAGTGGCTGCATGTCACGATCAACGGGACACGCCCGCCCACCTGCGTCGCGCAGAGTTCAAGCAGTGAATCCCGCTCCGCATCCGACAGCAGAAACTGCTCGGAATAATTCGCGAGAATGCAAATGCCGTCGACCCCCTGATCGATCATGCAATCGAGCACGCGGCGTTGACCATCGAGGTCGAGCGCACCGGTTGCCGTGAAGGGCGTGGGCGCGATCGGGAAGACACCGGCGAGGGGCTTGCTCGGGATGCGTGACATCGTCTAGACCCCGGGTGATCGATCAAAACGCATGACAACTTGCGGCCTCACGCGATCTTGCCGCGTGAATGCTCCAGCATGTAGGTTCCCGCCTCGATCGGCGCATCGGCGCCGTGTGCACGCAATTGAATGTCGGAGGCGCCGAGCATTCGGGCCGCTTCGACGAACGTCTGACTCACGCCTTCGATCAACAGGATCCAGTTCGGCACCAATGTCGCGCCGGCACGCGCCTTCTTCTCCGCGGTGTCAAGGCCGCTCGCCGATGGATCCGCTCGACAAAAATGCACGCCCGCCACGCCGCGCTCCTTCGCGATTCCGGGTACGGCCTCGGACACGAGGAAGCGCCGTAGTGCGTCGCTCTTCCCGGGTGGCGCATCGAAGCGCACCGTGTGCATGACACCACCCTGCCCGACGCCGATGGAGCATTCGACCCGGCACACCGAGCGCGACACATTGCGAAATCCAGGAACGGTACGCTTGGTCCACGGCGTGGGATTGTTCAGGCGCTCCAGATACGCCGGGCCGCCAACGACCTCGAGCGAATCGGCCTCATAAAGATTGAAGTACGCGGGCGTGCCGGTGAGCGCGATGAAGCGCCGGCCAAGATTGAAGCCCGGAATGCCGACGCGTTCGGGCATGTGCTCGCGGTTATGCCATTGATAGAACTCGGGCTTGATCGCATCGGTGAGATCGTGCCAGATGGCGACGACGCCTTGACCGACAAGGGGCATGTCAACGACCTCCGGGAATCATGACGCGATCCGCACCGCCGCTACCACACGTCACGCGCCGGAACCAAGATGCGCCACCGCTTCGATCTCGACCAGGATCTCAGGCGATGCGAGTCCCTTCACTTCGACCAGGGTACTCACCGGGAAGTCGCCTTTGAAGAATTCCCGCCGTGCGCGCCACACCTCGGTGTTTTGCTTGATGTTGACGACATAGATGTTGAGCTTGGTTACGTCCGCCATCGTACCGCCCGCGGCTTCGACCAGATTCTTGATCTTGGTGAAGATGGCTTTGGATTGCTCGTACTCGCCGCCTCCTTCGATGGTCTTGCCGTCGTTGGTGCGGGACGTCATGCCCGCCGTGTAGCAGACGTTGTCGACGACAATGCAATTGGACCAACGCTCAGGCGGTGGTTCGGCAACGGCCGGACTGCTGATCCGTTTTCGTTTGGGCGATGGCATGAGGCGCTTCCTTTCCCTTGAGATTCACGATGACGAATCACTCTAGGCCAAATCGCCGCACCCCGCAATCGCGGGCCGACATCGCAAGCCGGTCTGGCCGGCCGTTCGGATCGACTTCCCGCGCGGCGTTAGAATCCCTCACAACGATTGCAGGAGGTGTGCGCAGTGTTCGAAGAATTCATCGGCACGATGCCGGTCAACGAGATGCACCGGTTCGACGAAGGAAGGCTACTCGATTATCTACGGGCGCACGTCGATGGTTTTCGCGGGTCGCTTGCGATCGAACAGTTCAAGGGTGGGCAGTCCAATCCCACCTATCGGCTGACGGCTGGTGGTGTGCGCTACGTCATGCGCTCAAAGCCCGGACCCGTCGCGAAGCTCCTGCCTTCCGCGCATGCCATCGATCGCGAGTACCGGGTGATGAAGGCACTCCATGGCGTCGGTATGCCGGTGCCACGCATGCTTGCCCTGTGTGATGACGAGAGCGTGATCGGCCGCGCGTTCTTCATCATGGAGTGCGTGGAAGGGCGCGTGTTGTGGGACCAGTCGCTCCCCGGCATGACACCGGCAGAGCGTGGCGCCATCTACGACGAGATGAATCGCGTGATGGCCGCTCTCCATGCGGTGGAATACCAGTCGGTCGGGCTTGAAGGATTCGGTCGACCCGGCAACTATATCGCTCGCCAGATCGATCGCTGGTCGAAGCAGTATCGTCTCTCGGAAACGGAGCCGGTGCCGGCGATGGACAAGCTCATAGAGTGGCTCCCTCGCAATATCCCGGGCAATGACGAGACGTGCGTGGTGCATGGAGATTACCGGCTGGATAACCTCATTTTCCATCCGACCGAGCCGCGCATTCTCGCGATTCTCGATTGGGAGTTATCGACACTTGGCCATCCGCTCGCCGATTTCTCGTACCACTGCATGAGCTGGCGCATCCGGCCCGGCGCGTTTCGCGGCATCGGCGGGCTCGATCTGTCTGCGTTGGGCATTCCGACGGAAGCGCGATACATCGACGCTTATGCGAAGCGCACAGGGCGGGCGAGCATCGAACACTGGGACTTCTATCTCGCGTACAACATGTTCCGGCTTTCGGCGATCCTGCAAGGGATCATGAAGCGCGCGCTCGATGGCACGGCCGCGAGCCAACAGGCGATCGACGCGGGCAAACGCGCACGGCCGATGGCGGAGATGGGTTGGGAGATCGCGCGGCGGCTCGGGGGCCAAGCTTAGTAGAGCGATGATCCGCAGGGGAGGCAGAGGAATGCGAGACAAGCCCGCCCGATCATCGAGGGCGCGAAGTGGTCGGCGGCCGCGACTGATGCAGCGCGCCGATCACGCGCGCGGCAATGCTACTTGCCGCCTTTGAGCATCACGTCGCTCCGCCGGTTTTCGGCCCACGACGCATCATCGTGTCCGGTGCGAGACGGCTTTTCCTCGCCGAGGCTGATGACTTCCACGCGGTCGGCCGGTACGCCGTGCAGGTTGAGCACCTTCATGACGGCCTCGGCACGTCGCTGGCCGAGCGCGAGGTTGTACTCCCTGCTGCCGCGTTCGTCGCTATTGCCTTCGACGCGCGCCTTGACCGAAGGGTTCGCACGCAAATATCTCGCGTGGTCCTCGATGACGTTGATGAACTGCGGATTGACGTTGTACTCGTCAAAGCCGAAGTAGACGCTATGCCGCGCCGGCCCTGCCACCATCGCCGCATTGATGGGCGACTGCGCCGTGCCGGTCAGGGGCGCGTTGGCGACTGGGCCGGTTGTTGGCGCAGGCGCCGCAGTGGCCGCGGAAGCGGCGGACGGCGCCGACAGCGTAGCGGCTGGCTTCTGCTCATCAGTAGTACTGCATGCTGAAACAAGAGCCAGGAGTATCAGAGGTAGGATTTGGACAGGTTTCATTTTCAAGCCTTTCAGGAGCAGGAGGAGCCCTCGAATCCGTGAAGCAAGGGCGGTAATGCGAAGCCGGCACGGTAGTGCCGCGCCGCGATGCTCGTCAATGGGTGAAAGTCACGGTTCGAAAATCAACTGCCCACGCGGTCGCGATGAGTGTGCGAGCCGCCGAGGTCGCGTATGACGCCATGCAGCGCGGCACTTCCGCGCTGCCGGCCGAAGACCGTATAGGCATTCGGGTGCAATCGACCCGATGATGATGCCTAGAGAGCGGAGAGCAGCTCCGCCCACTCTTCGATCATCTGATCCTGTCCATAGCGGACATGCGGGCTGAATTGCGTATAGCCCGCATCGCGCAATTCGCGAATGCGATCGCGTAACGCGGGTGCCGTGCCGGTGAAGCTCATCATGCGAATCATGTCGGCGGTGATGAGTGGTCTTTCTTCCGGGCGCACGATCATCAAGTGACCACGATGCACCGCGAGATACTTTGCATCGGCGGGCTCGTAGGCTTCGTAGATCTTGCGATACGCCGCGAGGGATTTTTCGAGGATCGGTGGCGTGCGCATGCCAAGCGTGCCGAACGCTTCGGCCTCGAGCCGATCGTGCATCGTCATCGCCGGTACCGGGCCCGCCTGTGCCATCGCGCGCGCGCTGTCGTACGCTTCGCCCTCGGCGAGGATGCAACCGGCGGCATGCGCGGTCGTATAGAGCGCGCCCGGTGCGCGTCCCGCGTCACGCCATGCGCGTTGCATATCCTTGTGCTGATCGATCGCGCTCGCGTTGTCCCGCACCGGAATGATCCACCCGATGCCGAGATCGGCGGTGGTCTGGCGACCCTTCGTGCCGAATGCGCTCAGATGAAAGTGGACCGGATCGGTCGTGTTGATCAATTCGAGATCGGGATTGAGGAAGCGGACCTTGCGCCTGGCTCCTTCGAATTCAAACTCGACCAGTTTGCGATCGAGGAGGCCGCGTACCACCTCGATGTAGTCCCTTACGTCGGCCATGCGCATCGCCCCGACGCCCATCGTGCGCCGCCCGGTGAAGCCCGTGCCGACCCCGCAGTGAATCCGGCCGGGGGCGAGCTTGTTGAGCGAACCGAGCGCGCTTGCGGTCACCGGCGCGATGCGGTTCGATGGAATCAGCACGCCGGTGCAAAGATGAATCTTCGTGGTGGCCATCGCCGCGGCCGCCATGACGACGAACACATCGGCGTTCAACAACTGCGTATCGTAAAACCACACATGCGAAAAGCCGGCGGCTTCGGCGCGCTTGGCGAGTTTCCAGGCGTCCGCGCCCGGGGCGATGTTGATGCCGAATTCCATGGCGGCTCCCTTGTTGGGCATTCGTTGTTGGATAGTCGTGAATTCGAATTCCCCGCTTCGCGGTCCCATTTGAAAAGGGGGCAAGTTCGCTGGGCGCCCAAGGATACCGCTCGCGGGTAGACTCGGCCGTTTGACGCAACAATGGAATGAGCATGCGCCTCGGCATTCTGATCCCGCATCGCCAAGTCATCATCACTTCGGCGCGCCGGCCGGCTGTTGAAGAATGCTGGACCATCGCACGCATGGCCGATGCCGCGGGCATGGATCTTTGGGTTGGCGACAGCATCGTCGCCAAGCCGCGCCTGGAGCCGCTGACGACACTCGCCTACATGGCCGCGATCACGAAACGCGCCCGACTGGGAACCGCCGTGTTGCTGCCCGCGTTGCGCCAACCGACGGTGCTTGCGCATGCCCTGGCCAATATCGATCAGATTTCGCGGGGTCGCCTGGTGCTCGGGCTTGGTGTCGGATGGGCGTTGCCCGAGATCGAGCGCGAATGGGAGGCGTGCGGACAGAATCACAAAGGTCGCGTGCGCGCTCTCGAAGAGCACATTGCGATCTGGAGACGGCTCTGGAGCGGTGAGCCGGTGACGTACGAGGGAACGGGGTTCAAACTCACGAATCACACCATCGGGCCATTGCCGTGGACCGAGCAAGGGCCGCCCATCCTGATCACCGCCGGCAATCGCGGACAGCTCTTCCCCGCGCAGCTCGATCGCTTCGCGCGTCTTGGCGATGGCATCATCACCACCTATCTGACCGACGTTGATATCCGCGACCTGCGCAACCAATGCGACGAGGCGCTCGCGCGCCATGGGCGCAAGCTGCCGGGCTTCCCGATGTGCGTCTACACGACCGTGCGGCTCGATGCCGATGTCGCGCGTGCCGAGGCGACCACCGCGACTTTCATCAAACAGTATTACGGTACCGCGATGAATCATCCGGGGTTGATGGGGCTTGGCCCGGCCGACAAGGTGATCGAAACCTTGAAGCGCTACGAAATCGCGGGTGTCACCGACCTCTGTATTCGTTTTGCCGGCACCGATCAGATTGCGCAGATGGAACAGTTCATCGAGCAGGTCGTCCCATCATTTACGAATTGAGCTAAGGGCGGATCATGACGCGAATTCTTGGCGGCACGTTGCTCGCCTGCTTGTTGATCACGATGTCCGGCGCACACGCACAGGGCACCAAACCTATTCGCTTCCTCGTGCCGTTCGCACCCGGTGGGGCGACGGATGCGTTCGCGCGCGTTGTCGCGCAACAGATGACCGACCACGGCGGCCCGCAAGTCCTCGTGGAAAACCGTCCTGGAGCGGGCACTACGATCGCCGGTGACGCAGTGGTCAAGTCTGCAACCGATGGCACCACCTTATTTTTTACCGATATCCCGACGCATGCGATCTCCGTCTCCCTTTTCGCAAAGCTTCCGTACGACCCGATCAAGGACTTTGCGCCGGTGGCGCTCGTGTCCAACTCCCCGCTCATGCTGGTCGCGCATCCTTCGCTCAATATCCAGAGCATTGGTCAACTGATCGAGCGCGCGCGGGCCGAACCTGGAAAGCTCACCTACGGTTCGGCGGGAAATGGAACGATCACCCATCTATCGGGTGAGAGCATCAAGATGATGGCGAAGGTCGATCTCGTGCATGTGCCGTTCAAGGGCGGCAATTCGTCGGTGGCATCGGTGCTTGCGGGTGACATTGCGCTCTCCATCATCACCATACCGGCGGCGCTGCCGCACATCCGGAGCGGCAAGATGGTTGGCGTGGGCGTCACGTCCGCCAAGCGGATTCCGCAGGCGCCGAACGTCTCGGCGATCGCGGAGGCGGTCCCCGGCTATGAGACCGCGCTCCGCATCGGTGTATTGGCGCGCGCCGGCACGCCCGCCGAAACGGTGGCGCGCCTCAACGCCGAGATCAATCGGGCGCTCGACGGTGCGAAGGTGAAGGAGGTGTTCGCCGCGAACGCTGCCGATGCGATGAAAGTGTCTCCCGCCGAGTTCGCGATCATGCTCGAGCACGAGGTGCGCAACTGGGCGGCGGTGGTGAAGGCGAGCGGCGCGAAGGCGGAGTAGCTGTCCCGGACAAGGTGAAGTACCGACTTGATGCATGGATTCTCAGTCGAATGTCACCGTATACAGCAGATCGACCGTATTGTTGAGGCCCGTCTGTCCCTGCAGGGACCAGTTCTTGTTGAACTGGTAGCGAAGCGCGAGCGCGGTTCCCAATCCGATCACGTTGCGCTCGACGGTGACATACAGCTTGTCCGAAATGCGCTTGCCGACCGCAACCACCGACGATTCCAATTCCCCGGTGGTGCGCATGGCAAGCTCGTCGAATCCGAGCGCACCTGCAACCCTGTTCTGCAACGGTACCTGATCAGGATCCGCGAGGATGGCACTCGCGGCGGTGCCAAGGAGCGCCAGGTCGGTCGCCGACAATCCCTCCGAGCTGCGGCCCATGACGAGCCACGACAAGCGTTCGCTGTTCGGCATCGCGGGTTCCGAGAACAGCGTTGCGCGGGGTTCCTGCGCGAATCCGGTGACGTGTACACCGACGCGATGCGGCAAGCCGCGTCGCGTCGCGGTCAGATTGAGTTGAGGATTGTCGATCGGTCCGGTGAACGTGATCGATCCCTTGTCGATATCCAGGGATTTGCCGTAGGCCGTCACCGTTCCCTCTTCCACGCGTACGGGGCCGGTAATGCGCAGTGCACCGGTTGCGGAGGTCTGGACCCGCATGCGACCGGAAAGCACCGCCTTGACCCCGCGCCCCTCGAATGCGAATCGATCACCGAGATCGACATTGATGTCGACGATCAACTTGAGTGCCTTTACACCGCTGCCCGCGTCGCGAACCGGCGCCTGGCGTGCACGTTTCACGACCACGTCCTCGCCCAACCTCGGAACGCCTGCATCGGGCAATCGGATGCGACCTTCAGTGGCGCGCAACGAGCCGGTCAGCGCGATCGATGACGGCGCGAGCTTCGCGCGCACTTGACCGCTCAGCTTGAGCGTCTGCGACGGATCGCTGATGGCTTCGAGTTGATCGAAGTCGAGGACGATCTCACCGGCAAGCGGCGTGCCAAGGCCGATAAATCCCGATGCGCGGATCGATCCGGCATCGCCTTGGAAGCTGCTTTGAACAATGTTGAAGCGTGCCGCATCGAATGTGGCATCGATCGTCCCCTTGGTGAGGGCGATGTTTTCCGTGGGGAACGCGAGCCGCAGTTGTTCACCTCGGAAGGTCCCGGTAGGTCGGGGGCTGCCAACCGTTCCGCTGATGCGGGCCGATGCCGCAATCTGCCCGTCAAGCTCGATTGCTCCGCGAACGAGTGCCCCAAGCCATGCGATGCTGCGCATGTCGAGACGCACGTCGCCCTCGACCGGGGACGCATCCGGAAGCGTCCAGCCGATTCCGAGTTTGACGGCGCGGGTCGACACGCGCCCGCTTGCCTCGCCAAGCCGCGAGCCCTGCATGGACAGTGTCGCTTCGACGGCGCTCTGCCGCGCGAGCAGATCGAACCGCAGCGCGGACAGGCCAAGCGCAACGGACGATTCACCGACTTGCGTGCCGATGTCCCCACGCTCCCGATGGATCGACACCGACCCATTCAATGCTTCGCGGCTCGTAATGTCCCACGCGCCCGAGAGCGTCAGATCGGTTTTCAGCGCCGGGTAGCCGGCTAGGAAATCACCGATGTCGACATTGGAGAAGCGCCCTCGTGACATGACCGCTTCGCCCTCGATCGCCAGCGAATCGATGTGCATGACACCATCACCTGCCTGCAACTCCGCGCCCTGTAACGCAATGCGCCGCGGACTCACTTCGAGTGTCGCCGTGCCGCGAAGGCGCGCCCTGACCGGCGCATCGAGCTCGGCCGAGCTCAGCTTCCCACGCCATGATGAATCGCTTGCGAGCCCACCCGATGCTTCGGCACGAAAATTCACGCGCGGGCCAAGCGCGCTGATTCGCAGCGCATGATTGTCGAGCGTCCCAGTTGCCGTCACGTCGGCGCTGTCGATGGACTCCTCGCCGATCGACAATGCCTGCGCAGACACGCGAATGTCGGCGGCCGAAGGCGACCATCGGCCCTCGGTCGAGAGGGACTCGATACGCACGCCGCCCGGCAGCACGAGCGCGCCCCCCTTGCCCGAGAACGTCGACTCGATGGATGCCAATGCGCCTTGCGCGACGCCGGTTGCCTGCAGAGAACCTTCGATGCCGAGGCCGAGGCGCCCGAGATGTTGCGCATCGATTCGCCATTGCATCGTGTCCGATGCCGCACCGAGAATGCCATCGGCCTGCACGGTATTTCCCGCGATCGAGAGGTCTACGTTGATCGACCTAACGCGACCGTCGCCCATGTCGATCGACGCAACGCCTTCGATCGGGAATCCCCGCACTTTGCTGTTCCGAACGACGAAGCGCCCGCGGCCGGACGGATCGCCCGCTGCGTGTCCGTTCGCTTCGAACTCGGCATTGAGCGTGGCGGTCTCGAATCGTCCAAGGGATGCCGGATCGAAATCCGTGATGCGACCGCTCGCGGCGAACGCGCGCCCGCCGGTGAGCGCGACGGCACCGCTCGCCTCGATGCGGCCCGCGCCCGCCCGAATCGCGAGCGCACGTACGTCGATGCGATCGGCTGCATGCTCCACATCGAAATCCACCGCGACACGGGTGTCCCGCAACGTCCCGCGTATATGCTGTGTGGACGCCGATAGCGTCCCGCCAACAGTTCCTGCGAGTCGGGTCGCGTGAAGCTTCGAGTGGAGGCCGGCCAGATTCAGGGTGTCAGTGGCGAGATCCAGGTGCGCGGCGGCCTCAGCATAGCGGCCCGTGCCCTGCACACGACCGGCTTGGCCGAGATCGGCCTTGAGATTGCTGACAAGGATGTCCGTACCGGTCCATTCGATCCTTGCCCCAAGACGACGCACCGGAACGCGCAGTGCGTCGAGCGCGCCCGGCGCATGATTGTGGATGTCGATGTCGCCTGCAAAGCGGGTCGCATCACGCATGCCCCCGCGCAGCCGGATGTCGAGCGCGGCATGGGGCCAGCCTTCGCGAATCTTCGCAGGATCCACACGTTCGGTGAAAGCGTCGATACGCTCGAGCAATGTTGCGCCGAAGGGTGTCAGCACGAGCGCAGCCCTGGCGGTGCCAAGCTCGATCGTCGCGGTGCCGCCAACCCCGATCAGCGCAAGCTCGCCGCCAAGGGTCGCTTCCGCGCGGTACGGAAGGTCCGCCTGCTGGTTCGAAATAGTTATTTCGCCGTCGATCGCGAACGGTGACTCCGCGGCAATCCGGGCTCGCGCCACGATGTTTCCTGCCGACGTTTGAAGGGCATCGATCCATACTTCGATCGTCGAGGCATCGATTCGCGCGTGCGCATGGAGCGCTTTCAATTCGGACCGCGCGATGCCTTGCTTGAAGACGATCGAACCCACCGCCATGCGATCGACCCGAAGTGAAATCGGCAGCGTCAGCGAGGCGGGTGGTGAGCCGGCTTGCCCCGAAGTACTGGCCTGCTCGATCTCGATGCGATCGATGACAAGGCTTGGCACGATGAGATGCCGCCGCAGGGCAAGTCGCGCGAGCGAATCCCAGGTCACCGAGAGCCCGCGAATCCCGATGCGGCCATCGGCATGGATGATCTCGACCGAATCCGCCGCGATGCCATCCAGCAAGGATCCCGTTGCGCCATCGATCTTGAGACGCAATCCTGCGTAGCCGGCCGCTTTCGTGAGGAGCCATACCGCGGTGTCGGTCCGGGCGATGACCCACGCGCCCGCGGCGGCGGTCACGGCAGCGAGCATGAGCAGCTCCATGGCCAAGAGCGCGATGCGACGCATCAAAATACGAAGCCGATCGAGAAGTGAACGCGCGTCGAGCGGGACGCCTCGCCGTACGCGATGTCGAAGCTGATCGGTCCGACCGGCGAACGCCAGCGCGCGCCGACACCGTAGCCGCGTTTGAACTTCATGGCTTCATGATCGTCGAACGCATCACCTGCCTCGATGAACACCGCGACGCCCCATTTCGGCTCGATCCATCGGATGTATTCGATTCCGCCGATGACCAGGTAACGTCCGCCCACCGTTGCCTGCCCCTCCTTGATACCGATCGACTGATAGGCATAGCCGCGTAACGACTGATCGCCGCCGGCTCGAAAGAGCAACGATGCCGGAATATCCTGTCGTGACGGTGCGAGCACGATACCGCCTTCCGCACGGACGATAAAGGTATGCACATCGGCAAGCGTGACCACCCCGATCGCGCGGCCGAACAGGCGCACGAAGTCCTGATCCGAATAAAGGCTCTTCGCGCCGCCCGCTACCTGCCCGCCGATCTCGTAACCGCGACGCGGATCGAGCAAATCGTCGAACGCCCGGTATTGCCATGAGAAGCCCGGTGCGAACGCCTTCTTGAAGGTGACGATGCCGCCCTGCGGAATTTCTCGCGACATGATCGCAAGGCCGGTGAATGCGCGCTCGATCCTGCCTTCGGCCTTGGCGTGCTTGTACGTAAGGTTGTAGCTCTCGACCACGAATGACGATATGTCGGTGCGAGTCACATTGGCGCCGAAGTCGTCCTGCCATCCATTGGCCCGTACCGGCAACACGATACCGGTCTCCACGCGTTGCTCGCGCTCGTCAAGTCGCAGCGTGCTCCGCCAGCGCCATGCCCGGTCGAACAGATCTACATTGGTGAATCCCGCCTGCATGCGAAGCCCGGTGTGGGTGCTGTAGCCGGCGCCGAGATCCACTTTGAAGCGGGATGCCTCCTCGATGGCGATCCGAATCGGCAGGGCCGACGGGTCGGCGGCGTTCTGCGGTTCCACCGATACCGTTACCGTCGAGAAATACGGGAC
>JBJXGX010000242.1:0-28135 GCA_046160305.1 Burkholderiales bacterium | reverse complement strand
TTGGGCATGACCGACGAGTGGCGCACCTCGCCGCTTCGGGCCGGAGCAAAGCGCGTTTCCATGGGCTGGCCAAGGGCTTGATCGAATGCCCCGACCAGATCGAGCAAAGTGACGCTGGTCCCGGTGGCGATATTGATGACGCCATCGGCCTCGGACCGGAGCGCGGCGACATTGGCACGCGCCACGTCACCGACGAAAATGAAATCGCGCGTCTGCTGACCATCGCCGAAAATCGTGACGGGTTCGTTGGCACGCGCGCATTCCGCGAACTTGCTGATGACCCCGGAATACGCCGAACGCGGGTCCTGGCGCGGACCGTACACGTTGAAGTAGCGAAGGCCGACGGTGGACGTGCCATACAGATCCCGGAACATCGCGCCATAGCCGTCGTTGATCGCCTTCTCGAGCCCGTACGGCGACAGCGGCATCAAACGCGAGGTCTCATCGACCGGCAACTGCTCGGGTACCCCGTAGACCGCGGCGCTTGAGGCGTACACGAAGCGACGGATACCACCGCGGCGCGCGGTATCGAGAACATTGAGAAAACCGGTGACATTGATCGACGCCGAATGCACCGGCCGCTCGATCGAACTTGGCACGAACACCTGCGCCGCGAGGTGCATGACATGCGAGACGCCTTCCATCGCGCGCTCGACCGTTGCGATGTCGCGTATATCGCCCTCGATGATTCGCAGATTCGAGTGCGCCGCGAGATTCGCCCGCTTGCCCGAGCTGAGGTCGTCCAGAACGCTGACCTGCTCGCCCGCGGCCAACAGGGCATCGACCGTGTGACTTCCGATAAAACCCGCGCCGCCCGTCACGAGAACATGCATGCTCGACCTTTCGATGGTCGCGCGCGTTGGCCGAGGGGATTTCGCAACCGCGCGCGATTCAACTACGGTAGGTCATCGACCCGCCGGCGAAAAGGCATTATTGCGCCCGACGACGGCCGGTTCGGTCCTACCGACGCCCCTACTGCGCGGTCCATCCGCCGTCCACGACGAGCGATGTGCCGGTGACGAGCGATGCCCCGGGCGAGGCGAGGAAAAGCACCGCGGCAGCGATCTCGTCCATGTTGCCGATTCTTCCGAGCGGGATGCGATCGAGCACGAACGCGCGAAAACCCGGGCGCTCCATCATCGGCGCGGTCATCGGCGTATCGATGAATGTGGGTGCAACCGATACGACCCGGATGTTGGCGGGCGCGAGCTCCACCGCCATGGCTTTCGTCAACCCTTCAATGGCATGTTTGCTCATGCAATAGACGGTCCGATTCGGGGAGCCGATATGGCCCATCTGCGAGCTCATGTTGATCACGACGCCACCCCGCGTCCGGCGATCAGGATCCGCCATCATTTTGCGGACCGCTGCCTGGGCCATGAGAAAAGCAGCGCGGACATTCAAATCGAGGATGCGGTCGAGATGCGCCTCGCTCACGCCCACGAACGGCTCCGGGATATTGGTTCCGGCGTTGTTCACCAGGATATCGAGTCGCGATATCTGCGCGAACACGCGATCAAGATCGGCCGCTTTGGTGACATCGCCCGCGATCGGGTGGGCTTGTCCGCCTGCGGCATGGATGGTGGCGCATGTTTCGTCGAGCTCGGTTTGGGAGCGCGCCAGCGCCCACACCGTCGCCCCCGCCGAGGCCAGCGCAATCGCGCAGGCGCGTCCAATCCCGCGTCCGGCGCCGGAAATGAGGGCGTGACAACCGTCGAGGCGAAACGCTTTGTCGATGAAGGAGGTCGTCATTGCTGGAGGCACCTGCGTTGAGGTTCAAAACGGTCGGACCCGCGCGCCGGGCGCCTCGGGAGGCAACGATGCGCCAAGTCGGGATTCACAATATTTTGTGAATTATTGCAAACTCTATTGGCATTGTTCACGAATTTCACTGTTTTGTAGGCGATCGTCTTACACACACCCATTACATTCGACCTTAGCGTAGCACCTCGCGCTCTCGGAGAGTGTCTCCACAGTAGAGGGAGAAAGATGACGCCTCCTCACGGAGGCGTTGTCTTTTTGGGCCACATCAAATTGGTGATGGCCTGGTCGCACCAACCAGCGCTTCGTAAGTGTCGGCGTAGCGTTCTGCGCTCCGGTCCCAACCCAGGTTCCGCCGCATGCCGTTCTGCTGCAACGCACGCCAGATGGTTCTGTTTTTCCAGGTCGTGACCGCACGCTCGATTGCCGTGAACAAAGCGGGGCCGGTTGCATCATCGAACACGAAACCCGTCGCCTCGCCCGATGCGGACGAGACATCGGAAAAATCAGTCACCGTATCGAACAGTCCGCCGGTCGATCGCACGATCGGCGGCGTGCCATAGCGCAAGCTGTACATCTGATTCAAGCCGCACGGCTCGAAGCGCGACGGCATCGCGAACATATCCGCACCGGCCTCGATCAGGTGCGCAAGGCGTTCGTCGAAACCGAGTTTGACACCGACGCTTTCGGGATGCCGTTCGGCAAGGCCTTGAAACGCACTCTCCAGGGATTTTTCGCCGGCGCCAAGAAGAGCGATCTGCGCGGGGAGCGCGATCACCTGCAGGGCGATCTCGACAAGCAGATCGAGACCTTTCTGATGGGCGAGGCGACTGATCACCCCAATCAACGGAAGAGTATCGGACAGGGCCAAGCCAAGGCGCTCTTGCAGCGCCCGCTTGTTGGCGCGCTTGCCATCGAGCGACGCTTCGTCATAGGTCCGCGCGAGAAAGTGATCGTGGCGCGGGTTCCAGAGTTCGGTATCGATGCCGTTCAGGATCCCGACCACGTCACCGCTACGCGCCAGGAGCAGTCCACCCAGGCCAAGTCCACCCTCCGGGGTTTGGATTTCCATCGCATAGCGGGGACTCACCGTGGTGATGCGATCGGCGTAGAAGATGCCCGCCTTGAGGAACGAGGCGTTGCCGTTGTACTCGACGCCGTTGATCTGAAACGCATCCGACGGAATATCGAGCGCCGGCAGCGCATCGGGTGAAAAGATCCCCTGGTGCGCGACGTTGTGCAACGTGATCACCGAACCCACCCCGGTCACGCCCATCCATCTGAGGTACCCCGGAACGAGTCCCGCCGGCCAATCGTTGCAGTGCATGATCGTCGGACGAAATCCATCGGTGAGCCCATCACGCGCGATCAACGCCGCGACCTTGCAAAGCAACCCGAATCGAATGTGCGTATCGGCCCAATCCGTGCCCGCCGCGTCGATGTAGGGGCCGCCGTCGCGAGCGAAGAGCGGCGGACAATCGACCGCATAGAGCGGTGCACCGTTCACTTCTCCGAGCGAAAGAACGCGTGCCGGCGGATACGCGCCGCCCGGTGCCGCGTACTCGGCAACTACGCGCAGGTCGCCGCTGATTCCCGCAAGGACGGGTGAATACGCCGGAACGAGCACTCGAACATCGATGCCCGCCCTGCGCAATGCGGCAGGGAGCGCACTCGTCACGTCGCCGAGCCCGCCGGCCTTGATCCACGGCGGAATCTCCGGTGACACGAACAACACCGTGGTATCCGGCCTGAACGACGGTTGCAACGGGACGGTCGGGATCGCCGGTGGTGCCACAACCTTGCGACCGACGCGCTTGGCGGGGGTGCGACGTGGCGCGGTCACAGCCATCGCATGAGCCCAAGTTCAAATCGATACGTCATCTGCGGGTGGAACGGATAGAGCCGCAGCCGGTAACGCAGACTGCCGCAGTCTTCCGGTGCGAGATCAAGCGCGAACAGATCCTCCGCCCCGTTATCGAGCTTGCGAACATGCGACAAGCGATAGGCGCGCCGGGTACCGATATCGGATTCGGCGCGATCCATGATCATCTCGACGGCCACATCATCCGGGGCGAGTCCGTTCAGCGTGACCGCGACCTCGAGCCGGACGCTTGTACCAAACGCGATCCGACGCGGCGGCGTATCGATGCGCCGCGCGTGCACACCGATCCATGTATTGCGAATGCGCTCTTTCCATGCAGACAGGGCGCGGGCCACGGCCCATCCGTCAGTCGCCATCTCCCTGCCGTGCACGGCTGCCGAGACATAGAATTTCTTCACATACTCGCCCACCATCCGCGATGCGCTGAAGCTCGTGGACAGGGATGCGATCGAGCGCTTGGCCATACTCACCCACCGCGGTGAGAATCCGGCCGGGCCCCGCTCGTAGTAGGTCGGCACGACCTCGTCCTGAAGGATTTCGTAGAGCGTGCGCGCCTCCTCCTGGTTGCGCCGACCATCCTCGCCAAGATGGTGGGCCGGCTTGATCGCCCAACCGTTCGTGCCGTCATACCCCTCGTCCCACCAGCCATCGAGTACCGACAGGTTCAACACGCCGTTCATCCCCGCCTTCATGCCCGAGGTTCCGGACGCCTCATACGGATAAAGCGGATTGTTCAGCCATACGTCGCACCCGGAGACGAGGCGGCGCGCGAGGTGCAGATCGTAGCCCTCGATCAGAAGGATGCGCCCCTCGAACTCGCGCATGCGTGCGACCTCGGCGATGCGGCGGATCAGGTCCTGGCCCGGGCCATCGGCCGGATGCGCCTTGCCGGCGAAGATCAGAATCGCGGGGCGTTCCGGATTGCAAAGAATCTCGCGCAGCCATTCGAGATCATCGAATATGAGGGTCGCGCGCTTGTATTGCGCGAAGCGCCGGGCGAAGCCGATGGTGAGAACATTCGGATTGCGCGGATCGACATGTTGCAGCAGCCGATGCAGATGGGCCTCCGATCCCTGGTAACGCGCATGCTGGCGCATGACGCGATAGCGCACGCTATGCAGCATCTGGGTCTTGAGTGACTGATGCACGCTCCAGAACAACTGTTCCGGAATATCCTCCACGCCCTTCCAGCACGCCGGATCGTTGATGCGCTCCGTCCAGCCAAGGCCGAGGTGACGATCGAAGAGATCATGCCAATCCACCGAGAGCACCGTCGGCAGATGCACGCCGTTGGTGACATAGGTGATCGGATTTTCATCCGGTTCGATCTCGGACCAGAGCGACGACAGCATGCGAGCCGTGACGCCCCCATGAATGCGGCTCACGCCGTTCTGAAAGCGGCTGCCGCGCACCGCGAGCGCGGTCATGTTGAAATCGTGGCTCGCCGGCGTTCGCCCCATTGCAAGGAGCGCGCCCATGGGCAGACCGGCCGCGCGGCAAAACACGCCGAAATAGCGCTCGATCATCTCATTGGAAAAATGATCGTGGCCGGCCGCCACCGGCGTATGCGTCGTAAAGATGGTGTTCGCGGCGATCGCTTCGGTCGCCGCGCCAAGATCGAGCCCGGTTCGCATCGCCACGCGGATGCGCTCGACCAGCATGAAGGCCGCGTGTCCCTCGTTGATATGCCAGACGGTCGGGGCGAGTCCGAGTGCCTCGATGGCACGCACGCCGCCGATGCCGAGCACGATCTCCTGCTCGATTCGCGCGGTACGATCACCGCCGTACAGGCGGTGCGTGATGCCGCGGTCGCGGTCGATGTTCTCGTCGACATCGGTATCGAGGAGCACGAGCGATACATGTCCGGCCCGGGCCTGCCAGATGCGCGCGAAGATCGTGCGCTCGGCGAGCTCGATGGCCACGCGCACCGGCTTACCGCTAGCATCGACGGCCTCCCGAATCGGCAGGTCTTCGAATTCCGAGCTGAAATAATTCGCCTGCTGGTGCCCATCGAGATCCAAGGTCTGCCGGAAGTACCCTTGGCGATACATGAGGCCGACCGCGACCAGCGGCAATCGCATGTCGCTCGCCGCTTTGCAATGATCGCCGGCGAGGATCCCCAGGCCGCCCGAATAGATCGGTAAGCTATCGTGCAATCCGTATTCGGCGCAGAAATAGGCGATGAGATCGCGCTCGCCCAACTGCTCGGCGCCATTGGTGCGGCGCGTGCGTTTCCTGTACGCGTCGTACTCGGCGACGATGCGGTCCAATTCGCCGACGAACACCGGGTCGTCCGCGGCGGCATCGATCAGCTTCTGATCGATGCGTTTGAGGAAGGCGCGCGGACTGCGTCCGCAGGCTCCCCAGGTATTGCGATCGAGCCGCGCGAGCAGATTGCGCGCCGGTTGCGACCAACTGTACCAAAGGTCCATCGCGATTTCTTCAAGACGCGCGAATCGCGCCGGAATATTGGGACTGACTTCGAGCTGATAGATACTGCCTGCCATGTGGAAACGACTCCGTCGATCCGGTCAACGCGTTGGCGCGTGATCCGGGGGGTTATTTGTCGAGCCTGCTGTCGAGCGTGTTGTCGAGCCCGTTGTGGAGCTGCGGTTCGGCGTGCGGCGTGACCTGCATGCGAATGGTTGCCGTGCACCCGGCAATCGGATGCGGCCATTCGAATCGCAATGTTGCCGCCTGCATGATTTTCTCAAATCCTGCCTCTGAGCGGCTCACCGCGAAATGCGGCGCGGCGACAAGACGTGCGGGAGGATCCAATGCAATGCGAAGGCATCCGCGAAGCTCGCCGTCATCGAGCGACAGGTGTTCGACCGATGCAAGATCGAGGCGTTGGCCGAACCCGCACGGGATCGTGCCATCGGCAAGAATATACCGGCCCGAATAGCCATCGGCACTTGGCATCGCGACATTGATCTCGACGGTGAATGCGCCGATTGCGGACGGACCCTGCGCCTTGTCGCCGAACTGGTAGTGCACGGTGATCCGATTCGCTTCGACGACATACGATTTTTGTATCCCACGCACCGGATCGTTGAAGAGCACGCCCCGTTCGATTCGGGCGTCTTGCAATGCGTAGCCGGAAACGACGGTCGCCGTCCCATCCGCGCCCCGCACCGAATCGAGAAACATGGCGCGCGGCCCCGGATCGGGCACGATATCGGAAGGTTCGATCACATGTTTCATCACGATCCGGTCGTGTGCGGAAGCGATGCCTTCCCCGTGGTGACGCTCGCCCGCGGCGGTAATCTGGGCGTAATACGGTTCAGCAGTGCGGCGCATCGTGTCGCCGAAGTTGTGGCCGAGCACATAGCTGTCGAGCTCGATCATGCTCGCCTGTCCGTCGATTCGAATCACCGCCTGCACGAGAGATGTAGCGAGGAACATCTCGTCGCGACCATCCGCATCGAGATCCATGCGCGTGACGCCAGGGCGCGCGTTCGCCCGGTCGAGAAGCGCCTCCAGCCGCACGAGTGCCGACCAGAGCGTGCGTCGCAGGTGCGGCAGGTAGAGGCCGCCGAACATGCCGTGCCAATACGCATCGTTCGCCTGCGCGCGAAACAACCATTCCGCGGCACTTGCATCCACGGCCGATCCAAGCGCTGCGAGTCGCGCGGACAGGCCGAGCATGCGCTTGTGCATCCAGTTGGCCTCCGGATAGCGCGAGAAGAAATTCCGCCAGATTCCGCCGCGCACGAACGCCTTGGTCGTATCGTAGCGATCGAGTGCCTTTTGCTCGCGCACGAGGCGGGCATAGGACTCCGATGCGCCGGGCCCAAGGGTCCACTCGTTCATCTCTATGTAAGAGGTCGTGGGCAGATACACGATGCCGCGCGTGGCTTGGCGGGCGTGGAATTCGGCGAAGGTGGCGGTGCGGATCTTGTCCGAGGCGAGCACCGCCTTGATGAAATCCTCGAGCCAGCGCTTGCCGTAGACCCAATCCCAGGTGTCGGGCCAGATGCCGAATTTCTCGATGTCATCGAAGTACACCGCCGATGCGTGCCCTTGATCGGCGAGCGATTCCAGATAGCGAACCGCGTCCGGCGCGGGCGCGAACGGAAACCGATACCGCAGTGCTTCCGAGATCGGAAAGAGATCCAGGCGCGCACAGTCTTCTTCCGTCGTGAAAAAACCATCCAGCTCGCGTTCGAGCCGGCCGCTCGCGAGGAAGTGATAGTCATCGACGACGACATAGCGGATGCCGGTCTGGACGAGCGATGGCGCGACGCTCGATTCCCACACGCGCTCGGTGAGCCATGCGCCTTCGGGGCGCTTGCCGTAGCGGCGCTCGAGCTGATCGGACATCGCGTGGAGCTGGGCAAGCCGGTCGCGATGCGGAATGGACGCGAGCACCGGCTCATAGCGCCCGGAGCCGAACATCTCGACCTGCCCGCGTCGCACCATCTCTTCGAGCAAACGCATATCGCCCGGGTAGCGTTCGCACAGGTAATCGAGCAGCCACCCCGAAAAATGCGCACTGAATCGAAACGCCGGAAAGCGCACCAAGGTCTCGAGAAACGGGCGATAGCAACGCTCGTGCGCCTCGTCGATGACAGCCGGAAAGTTACCGACCGGCTGGTGCGCATGGACACCAAGCAGGAGAGTCGTCGGGTTCATGGGTCGGGATGACCGATCAGATTGGGGGATTCATCGCGACGAAATGCACGACACATCGCGCCACATAATGGTGAGTCGACAGATTCGATCATTCAGGCCACCGGCTGCGCCCGGCGCATTGAGCCGACCACGTTTTCGTCACTGCGTTCAGGCTCGTCCGCATCGATCGGCACCGCAAGATCGGCTGGGGGCTCCGCGCCCATCAAGCGATAAAGATTGGCGAGGTTTCGCCGCGCCAATCGATCGAACGTGCGCGGGCCGTGGCCCGATGCCCCTTCACCCAGCCACCAGAACCAATCGGAACTTTCCGCCAACGCCAACTGATGCTCGATGCGACGCCGCTCATCGGTAGTCCATGGTGCGTTGGCCGCACGCTCGTCGTAGGCGGCTTTGGCGCGGCACAAGCGATCCCAGGCTGCGTTCTTGAGCGGATCACCGATCCATGTGGAGAGCGTGCCGTAGACCCAGCTGCCGGCGACAAGATGCGACAGCGTCGGGCCGGCGCCGCTATTGGCAAGATAATCGCTCGGTGTGGTGGTGCGAATCGATGGATGCGTCGCGAGAAGCGCGTACAACTCGTCGAAGAAATAGTAGGCGTTGTACGGATAGTGTTCCCAGGCATTTTCGCCATCCAGTGCGATCACGACCACGGGTCGATCGACGCGACCGGCGACGATTTCGCGTCGGCGTTCGAGTCTCGCGACCAGATCCATCGCCGCCTCCTTGCCATGCCAACGTGCGTACTCGAAGCCGACCAGATCGGAGAGCTCATCATCGCGAAAGAACACCGCGACCTCCGGTGCGGCGGAAAATCGATGAGCGCGTGCGAGAAACTCATCGCGAGGCGAGACGTGGCCCGCCGCGCGAAGGCTGTTGGCAAGGACTGCTTCCCCGCTCATCGTCCAGCCAACACCGGCCGATCCAAGCTGTGCAAGTACGGTGTCCGACAGGCCGCCTTCCCCTGGCCACATTCCACGCGGTTTCGAACCGAACAGCGCGGCATGTCGATCGATCGCACGACGGATGTGCCAGGCAACGCGATCCGTCCCGCCCGGATAATTGGCCGCGGCCGGGAGCACCGCATCCGGCAGCGCCTCACGGGCCGAGTTGAAATCAACAAGCAGCGGCGCAAGCGGATGCGAATACGGTGTGCTCGAGAGCTCGATCTGCCCGCGTTCGGACAAGCGACGATAACGCGCCGGCAAGTCGGCGATCAGCCGGGCCAGCTCACCCAACAGGGCGACGCGCTCGATGATCGAAAAACCATGGCCTTTGATGAGGAGGCGTTGGACGAGCGGTGATGCACGCCGGACCGTCTCACCGGTCCAGGCCAGGTGGTACCACGTGACGAGATCGGCGAAGTACTGTCCACCAAGATAGCGCGCGGCCAGTTCCGGCGCCGCGCCGAAGGACTCGCGGATTCGTCTGAGCGCCAAATAATCGGTGAACGGCGTGATCATCGTTGCGTGATTGCTGCGAAACGCGCGTTCCAGCAACCACAGCTTGTCGGCCTCGGTTGTCCGGTCGAGATCGTGTTCGATCAACAAGCGCGCGAGTGGATCGGACGGACGCCCGCTCGTCAAGTCGTCGGCGAGCACGTCCAACTGATCGAGCAAAACAGGCGTGAAATTGACGACGGCGCGAACCCGCGGATGGCGCTCCAGATGCGCGGCCATATCGGTGTAGTCCTTGATCGCATGCAGGTAGGTCCAGGGCTCGAGCACCTCGCCGGTGACATGGTCGCGATAGTCCGGCTGGTGCATATGCCAGAGGAACACCAGGTCAAGGGACGATTGATGAGTCACGGTCATGCCTTTCAGCGGGGACGATGCACAAGTTGGCCGAGCATCTCAGGGGTCACGAGCGTGACCCCGCCATCCGATACATGAAAACGTTTGCTGTCCATCGCGCGATCCAAACCGATCTGCAAACCGTCCGGAATCACCGCGCGACGATCCACGATGGCGCGCCGCATGGTGACATTGCGGCCGATCTTCACATTCGGGAGGATGACGGAATCTTCGATGGAGCTGCCGATCTCCACATGCACGTCAGAGAATAACAACGATCGGCGTACCGTGGCGCCGCTCACGACACAACCACCCGAGACCATGGCATCGACCGCGATACCGCGACAACCGTCCTGATCGAAGACGAACTTCGCCGGCGGCAATTGCGGCTGATCGGTCCAGATCGGCCAACGCTGATCATAGAGATCGAGCTCCGGCACCACCTTGGTGAGCTCCATGTTCGCTTCCCAGTACCCATCGAGCGCGCCAACGTCGCGCCAATACGGTACCGCCGCATCGCGGGCGCCGACACAGCTATCGCGAAAGCTGTGCGAGAACACGCGGTAGCGTGACAGCGCCTGCGGGATGACGTCCTTGCCGAAATCGTGCGTGCTGGCCGGTTCGAGCGCATCGCGTTGCAACTGATCATAGAGAAATTCGGCATTGAACACATAGATGCCCATGCTCGCGAGCGCCATGCCCGGCTTGCCCGGAATCGATCCGGGTGCCGCGGGCTTCTCCGCGAACGCGTCAACGCGTCCGCTTTCATCGACCGACATGACCCCGAAGGCGCTCGCCTCGGCGATCGGCACTTCGATACAGGCGACGGTGAGATCCGCCTGCTTGGCAACGTGCTCGGCCAGCATCAGGCCGTAGTCCATCTTGTAAATATGGTCGCCCGACAGCACGATCACGAATCGTGGCGCGTCCTGCCTGATGATGCCAAGATTCTGGTAGACCGCATCGGCGGTACCCTGATACCACTGCTCGTCATTGAGTTGCTGCTGGGCGGGCAGGATCTCGATGAATTCACCGAATCGCCCATCCAGAAAACTCCATCCGCGCTGCAGGTGGCGAATGAGACTTTGCGCCTTATACTGCGTCGCGACGCCGATCCGACGCACGCCCGCGTTGACGCAATTGGAGAGGGTGAAATCGATGATGCGGAATTTACCGCCGAATGGCACCGCGGGCTTTGCGCGAAAATCGGTAAGCTGCTTGAGTCGGCTGCCTCGACCGCCCGCCAGCACGAGCGCGAACGTCTCGCGCGTCAGTTGGCCGATGAATCGCGATTCAACCGGATAGGAAAACAAACCGCTGCCGCGCAGACAATTATCGACGGGTGACATGTGTTCTCCCAGTGCGTTTCCGGGAGGCTTCCCGGAGCCCCTTCAAGAGCAAACGCAATGACTGCATTGACTGCGTTGAATGTATTGACCCTACTTCCGAATACTGAACACACCCAGGCGTCCAGTCACTGAATGCATCGCCAGACCTTGAAACTATTCTCTCGCTGTCAGGCATCCAGACGGCGGACTACGCCGATGCATGCACCCGCCGATCGGACCTGCCCATGAATGCGCGTGTGCCCCGGCAGAACGATGCGTTCACCGCGCTCCTCGCCGCCCGCGAGCATGACCCGCATCGCGTACTTGGATTGCATCGGGACGGTGCCCACTGGGTGCTGCGCGTATTTCGCCCGCACGCCACGGCAGTCAGCTTGATTCGCGGCCCTGGAATCGAGCCGCTCGTGCGTATCGACCCGGCCGGGCTCTTCGAGTGGCGATCCGACAGCGAGCCCGCCCGTCCGAATCGACTGCGGATTACCGAACGAGGCATCACGAGCGAGAGCATCGACCCGTATTCGTTTCGCACGGAAGCCTCGGGCGAGGACCTTCATCTTTTCGCGGAAGGTCGATTGCATCAGGCTTACGATCTGCTTGGGGCCCATTCGATCGAACGCGAAGGCATTGCCGGCATACGCTTTCGCGTGTGGGCACCCAACGCCGAGCGTGTATCGGTGGTCGGTGACTTCAATGAGTGGGATGGACGCGTGCATCCGCTTGCGACGCTTGAAGCGAGTGGGGTGTGGGAGCTTTTTGTTCCGGGCATTGTGCAGGGCACGCGGTACAAGTTCGAGCTTCGCCATCGCGGAACAGGTGCCGTATTCCTCAAAATCGATCCATACACACGCGCCGCCGAGCTGCGCCCCGCGAATGCATGCATCGTCACACCGCCTTCAACCTTCGTCTGGTCGGATACGCCATGGCTCGCGCGCCGCGCGGCGCACGATTGGCTGCATCGGCCGGTGTCCATCTATGAAGTCCATGTCGGTTCGTGGATGCGCCATCCGGATGGCGGTTTCTATCAATGGAACCAGCTTGCCGAGCGATTGATTCCCTATGTGATCTCGCTTGGCTTCACGCACATCGAGCTCATGCCGATCACCGAGCATCCGCTGGATGAATCGTGGGGCTATCAGACCACCGGTTACTTCGCGCCCACGAGCCGCTTCGGCACGCCGGACGATCTGCGTTCGTTCATCAACGCCTGTCATGCGGTGGGTCTTGGCGTCATTCTCGACTGGGTACCCGGACACTTTCCGCAGGATGCCTGGGCACTTGCGCATTACGACGGCACGGCGCTCTACGAGCATGAAGATCCGCGCATCTCAAAGCATCCGGATTGGGGCACGCACACTTTCAACTTCGGCCGCAATGAAGTACGAAGCTTCTTGCTCTCGAGCGCGCATTGGTGGCTCGCCGAATTCCACTTCGACGGACTGCGCGTCGATGCGGTGGCCTCGATGCTGCACCTCGATTACTCGCGCAAAGCGGGTGAGTGGATACCGAATCGATACGGCGGGCGTGAAAACCTCGAGGCCGTTGATTTCCTGCGAGAGCTGAACACGATGGTCCACCGCGCGTTTCCGGGCGCGGTCACGATCGCCGAAGAATCCACCGCATGGCCGATGGTGTCGCGCCCGACCTATCTGGGTGGACTCGGATTCTCGATGAAGTGGAACATGGGCTGGATGCATGACACCTTGCGGTATTGCGGCATCGATCCGGTCTACCGGCGCTATCATCATCAGTCGCTCACCTTCGGCCAGCTCTACGCCTACACCGAGAATTTCGTGTTGCCGCTGTCGCACGATGAAGTCGTGCACGGCAAAGGCGCGCTTATCGACAAGATGCATGGCGATGCGTGGCAACGCTTCGCGCAACTGCGCCTGCTCCTCACGGCGCAAATCACGATGCCGGGCAAGAAGCTGCTCTTCATGGGCGCGGAGTTCGGACAATCGCGCGAATGGTCGGAGCGGCGCGAGCTCGATTGGAGCCTCCTCGGCCGGCCAGAGCATGCAGGCGTGCAAAGAATCGTGAGCGATCTCAATCGTCTTTATCATGACAATCCCGCGCTGCATGACCTCGATTTTGACGCGGCCGGATTTTCCTGGATCGATTGTCACGACGCCGACCAATCGATCGTGAGCTTCGTGCGTCAAGCGCGGGATGGCCGCTACGTGATCGTCGCACTCAATTTCACCCCGGTACCGCGCCATGGCTATCGGCTCGGTGTACCCAATCACACCGATTTCCAAGAGATCCTCAACAGCGACTCGACGCACTATGGCGGGTCCAATGTCGGGACCGGCGGGGTCATCGCGGTGTCGAACAAAGAATGGATGGGCCGTCCGGCATCGATCGTGGTGACCTTGCCACCGCTTGGCGGCGTCGTGCTCGCCCCACTCGCCTAGCTACTGCGTCGCGGCAAACCGCCCCGCCCCCATCAGCGCCGTCTTGTCGTTGAGGATCACCTTCACCGGCATCGCTTCCAGCAACGGCCGCATGCGCCCCTTCGCGAGGAACGCATCGATGAACGACGGTCCCTGCATTTTCTCGATAATGCGAGGCGCGATACCGCCGCCGATGAACACGCCGCCCGAGGCCATCATCTTCAGGGCGACATTGCCCGCTTCCGCGCCATAGAGTGAGACAAATATTTCGAGCGCCTGTACCGCGATGGGATGACTGCCCTCCAGTGCCGCACGGGAAATCGCGGCCGAGGGATCCCCGGTCGCCAAGGACGCATCGAACGCGTCGCGACCGGTTCGCGCTTCCGCGCTTCGCAGGGCGCGAAAAATATTATGCAACCCCGGCCCGGACAGCAGGCGCTCATAACTCACGCGATCGAATTCAGCGAGCAGAAACGCCAGCACGCGCATTTCGGCGGCGTTGCGTGGCGCGAAGTCACAATGTCCGCCTTCGCATGCGAACGGGCGATGCCGCTGGCCGTCCCAGTAAAGGCCGGCTTCACCAAGGCCGGTGCCGGCCGAAATGACGGCTTGGTTGCCAGTGGCCTGTGGCGCGCCCGGATTCAACGTCACGAAGTCGTTGTCTTGCAGGGCAGCGATGCCCCAGGCGTTGGCTTCGAGATCATTGATGAGCCCGACGTTTTCAAGGCCCATCTCGCGCGCGACGACCTTGCCATCGACGATCCAAGCGAGATTCGGCGTCTGCACGCGTCCGTCTCGCACCGGCCCGGCAATCCCGAACGCGGCGGCGGTGATCGCCATCGGATGTTCGGCGATGAACTTTCGAACGATTTCCTCGAGGCTCGCGTGCTGCTGCGAGGGATACACCTTTTCAATGGCGATCCGCAATCGCTCGCCGGTCTTTTCGAACAAGGCAAGTCGAGTGGAAGTGCCGCCGATATCACCGGCGAGGATCATGGTCTGCGTGTCGCTGTGAATGAAGCTGATTCGGAACCACCAAGGCACCAAGACACCAAGGTGGATCGTCGTAATGCTCGTACACGTTGCATCGTCGAGTGACGTCGGCAATTGTGGGCGACATCGTCCGCATTGCGAATTGAACGCTTTTCCTTGGTGTCTTGGTGCCTTGGTGGTTCAAAGCCTTCAGTCCCTTGGTGATTCCAATTGCAACCGTCATTCGATCTTCCGCCATTCCCGCCCGTCACGCGCGAGCAGCTCGTCCGCCTCGCGCGGCCCCCACGTTCCGGACGCGTAGTTCGGGAAGTTGCGTGGCGGCAGCGCCTTCCAGACGTCGATGACCGGCTGAATCACGTTCCATCCGGCTTCCACCATGTCGGCACGCTGGAACAGGGTCGCATCACCGCACATGCAGTCATAGAGCAGACGCTCGTAGCCCGTGGAGGGCGTTACCCCGAAATGATCGGCATACGAGAAATCCATATCGACATTGCCGACATTCATGATCGGCCCGGGAATCTTCGCGCCGAAGTGAAGCTCGATGCCTTCATCCGGCTGGATGCGAATGACGATCCGGTTCGACTGAAGGCGCTCGACCGGCGTATTGCGAAACAACACGAACGGAACGCGACGAAACTGGATCGCGATCTCGGTCACCCGCTTGGGCATGCGCTTGCCGGTACGCAGATAGAACGGCACATCCGCCCAACGCCAGTTGTCGATCGTGAGCTTCATGGCCGCGTAGGTATCGGTGCGCGATTCGGGCGCGACGCCGTGCTCGGCGCGATAGCCTGGAACACGCTCGCCATGCACCATGCCTTCGCCGTATTGACCGCGCACGGCACGCTTCAAGACCTCTTCCGGGGAGAGCGGCTGCAAAGCGTTGAGCACTTTCCCTTGTTCGTCGCGAACCGCATCGGCCTCGAACGAGATCGGCGGCTCCATCGCGGTGAGCGATACGAGCTGGAACAAATGATTGGGCACCATGTCGCGCAGCGCACCCGAGGATTCGTAATAGCCGCCGCGACGCTCGACCCCGACGCTCTCGGCGGCGGTGATCTGCACATGATCGATGTACTGGCGATTCCAGACGGGCTCGAATACCGCGTTCCCGAATCGAAAGACCATCAGGTTCTGGACCGTCTCTTTGCCAAGATAATGGTCGATCCGATAAATCTGGCGTTCGTCGAGGACTTCCTTGATCTCGCGATTCAGTGCGCGGGCCGATTCCAGATCGTGCCCGAACGGCTTCTCGACGATCACTCTCCGCCATTGCCCGGCCTCTTCGCGCACCAACCCGGAGGCGCCCAGTTGGCGGACGATCTCACCGAAATGGGAAGGCGACACGGCGAGGTAATAGAAATAGTTGCCCTTGGTGCCAAGGTCGCGATCGACCTCGCCCATCGTGGTCTTCAGGCGTTCATAGGCAGCCGGGTCGTCCACGCTGCCCGAGACGTAATAGATGCGCTGCAGGAACCAGTCCCAGACGTCCGGATCCACCGACTTGCTGGTCGTGAAACTCTTGATGTCTTTCGAGAGCTGCGCGCGAAACTCTTCGGTGGACATCGGGCTTCGCGAAAAGCCCACGACCGCGAACTCCCGCGACAGAAGATTATCGGTTGCAAGGTTGTACAGCGCCGGAATGAGCTTGCGCTTGGTGAGATCGCCCGACGCGCCGCAGATCACCATGACGCAGGGCGCCGCGCGATCGCCCGAATTATTGCCGGACTGCGGGGTACGCGTTTGCAATTCAGCAGGGTGATTCATGTTGCGCCTCCTTTCGAATTGGTCGGAGTGACCGATGTGGCCGGCATCGCCGATGAACGCCGATTGGTTCCAATGAGGAAAGTCGCGGCGTCAGTTTCATTCCTCCGGGTCCTCTCCTTCTTCCCTCTGCGTCCCCTGTGTTCCAGATTGAAAGACTGACGCATTACCCGCCCGAAGCCTTCTCCACATGTCCACCGAATTCGTAACGCATCGCCGATAGTACCTTCGCCGCGAACTCGTCTTCGCCGCGCGAATAGAACCGCTCATACAACGCTGCGGAGAGCACAGGCGCCGGCGTCCCTTCGTCGACCGCTGCGAGCACCGTCCATCGCCCCTCACCCGAATCGGACACGCGCCCACCGAATTTCTTCAGATCGCCGTCGGAAGCCAATGCCTTGGCGGTGAGATCGAGGAGCCAGGACGCCACGACGCTGCCGCGACGCCAGACCTCCGTGATATCGCGGATATTGAAGTCATATTGATAGTGCTCCGGATTACGAAGCGGTGTCGTCTCGGCATCTGCGGTCCGGCCGGCCTTGCCGACATTCGCGTGCTTCAGGATGTTGAGCCCCTCCGCATAGGCCGCCATCAATCCGTATTCGATGCCGTTGTGGATCATTTTCACGAAATGCCCGGCGCCCGCGGCCCCGCAATGCAGATACCCTTCTTCGGCGGTGCCCTCGATGCGCTCCCGGCCGGGCGTGCGATCGATCGATCCGCGACCCGGCGCGAGTGTCTTGAAGATCGGATCGAGCCGTCGTGCCGATGCATCCGGACCACCGATCATGAGGCAATAGCCGCGTTCCAAGCCCCAGATCCCGCCACTGGTGCCCACGTCCATATAGTGGATGCCGCGCGGCGCGAGTTCCTTGGCGCGACGAATGTCATCGACGTAATACGAGTTGCCGCCATCGATGATCGTGTCGCCGGATGCCAGTCGCGGCGCAACGTCGTTGATCGATTGATCGACGATCGCCGCCGGAATCATCAACCATACGGTGCGAGGTGCCTGAAGTTTGGCGACGAAATCGTCCAATGATTTGGCGCCGTGCGCACCTTCCTTGGCGAGCCCCTGCACCGCATCCTGATTCGCGTCGAATACGACGCACTGATGTCCGCCGCGAATCAGGCGCCGCACCATGTTGGCACCCATCCTGCCCAAGCCGATCATTCCGATTTGCATGTTGGATCTCCTAGTACTCAAAGCTGAACCACGGAGGACACAGGGGACACAGAGGAAGAAAAGCAGAAGGGATGGTCGGATCCACGCGCCGATTTCGCATTCTGCATTTCCCGCTTCCCGTTTCCTCTGTGTCCCCTGCGTCCTCTGTGGTGAATGCCTGATTGAACTGTCAGTGGAGGGCCGCCCGCACCGCCGCCTCCAGCTTCGCGAGCCCCGCCGCCACGTCCTTGCCAAGATGCACGCGTAATGCGCGTCGCCCGCGCTCGGCCAGCACATCGAAATCACCGCGTGCCTGTGCCGCCTTCACGACGCCGAATGTGTAGCGTTGCCCCGGTACCGCGATGTCCGCGGCATCGTCGCAGGTGATCTGCAGGAACACGCCGCTGTTCGGGCCGCCCTTGTAGCCTTGGCCGGTCGAATGCAGGAAGCGCGGGCCGAATCCAAGACAGGTGGCCACCTTTCGGACATCGCGCACCGCGTGTCGCATCGATTGCAACGCTTTCTCATTGGCCGATTGCATTTCGATATAGGCGAGCAGGCCGAAGTAGTCACCCGTTCCCAATCGCCGCAGATGCGCACGCAGGACACCGGCGAGCGAGTGATCGTTGCCGGCTGCGGTTCGCAAGGCGATGGCATTGGCCGGGTCGGTAAAGAGTTGCAGGCCGTCAACCGCGAGAAAGGGTTTCTCGACCGGCAGCGCGCCATGCTCTTCATATTGGGTCGTCAACCTGCGCGTTGCATCCTTGCTTGCTTCGACATCGGGTTGGTCGAACGGATGAATACCGAGAATCGCGCCCGCCACGGCGGTTGCGATCTCCCAGCGAAACATCTCCTGTGCGATATCGTAGGCGTTCGCGACGTCGATACGCACGACTGCATGGCCCGCAGCTTCGAGGACGGCGACCGCGGCATCTTGTGAGGCGTCGACTGCGCTGCCAAGGCGTGAATAGACGAACAGGCGATCGGTCCCATATACGCCGGGCGCACCGATCGACTCGCGATCAACCGGAATGATTCCTTTCCCGAGCTTGCCGGTGGACTCCGCGATCAATTGTTCGAGCCACGCGCCGAGGTCGTGAATTGCCGGGGACGTGATCAACGTGAGCTTGTCCCGTCCAGCCCGAGCCGCCTCGCCAAGCACGATGCCAAGCGACACGCCGGGATTTACGCGCACCGGCGTCTCCGGTTTGCACGCCTCCACCATGCGTGCGGCGCCTTTCAGCAACTGCTCGACAGAGAGCCCCATGACCGCGGCCGGCACCATGCCAAAGTGCGAGAGCGCCGAGTAGCGCCCGCCGATCGTGGGCAACCCGTGGAAAATGCGCCGAAAGCCGTCGGCTTTGGCAAGCGCTTCCATCTTCGATCCGGGATCGGTAATCGCGATGAAGCGTTGCCCTGCTTCCGTCGCCCCGACCACTTGCTTGACCCGCTCGAAGAAATACTGCTTGAAGATATTCGGCTCGAGCGTGCTGCCGGATTTGCTCGATACGATGAAGAGCGTGTGGGCGAGATCGAGTTTCGATTCGAAGGCACTCACCTGCTCTGGATCGGTCGAATCGAGCACATGCAATTCGGGGAATCCGGTGATGTGCCCGAATGTCATCTTGAGCACCTCGGGCCCAAGGCTCGACCCGCCCATGCCCAAGAGGAGCACCTGCTTGAATCCTGCGGATCGGACGTCGGCCGCGATGGCTTTGAGCGCGTCGAGCGAGCGGAGCTGTTCCTCGACGATCGACAGCCAGCCGAGCCACTTCGACTCGTCGCCGCCGGTCCAGAGCTTCGCATCGCGTGCCCACAACTGCGCGATCTTCGGTTGCCAGATGCCGAACGCCGCTTCAACACGCGACGCGACATCGGTGGGCAATTGATAGCGCGGCAGGGTTACCGCCGGCGGCGCAATTGTCGACACCTTTGCGCCGATCGATCCAAGCAGCTTATCGAATGCATCGGCAAAGAGCTTCACACCATCGACCAGCAATCGGTCGGTGACCTTCCGCATCGAAATTCCGCTGCGCTCGAGCTCGGTCATTGTCGCGCGTGCAGCATCAAGGCCGTCGTGCAGACTCGACCGTACACGACCATGGTCACGAAATGCGTCGAAGGTCGCCGGGGGAATGGTATTGACGGTGTCCCGCCCGATCAGCGATTCAACATAGATCGTGTCGCGGAAATCCGGGTTCTTGGTGCTCGTGCTGGCCCAGAGGACGCGCTGCGTCTGGGCGCCGTACCTGGCCAAGGCCTCCCACCGCGGCCCGGCAAATAACTGGCCGTAGCGCTCGTAGGTGAGCTTTGCGTTCGCGATCGCGACCCGACCAAGCAGGCTGCGAAGACCCGCGTCCTCGCCATCCTGCTTGAGTTTGGTATTGATCAATCCATCGATCGCACTATCGATGCGGCTGATGAAGAAACTCGCGACACTGGCAACATTGCCGATCGCGCCTCCTGCGGCCGCACGTCGCTCCAGGCCGCCAAGATACGCCTGCGCAACGCTCTCATAGGCTTCCAGCGAGAAGAGAAGGGTCACATTGACATTGATGCCTTCGGCGATCAGCGTTTTGATCGCCGGAATGCCTTCAGGCGTCGCCGGAACCTTGATCATCACGTTCGGCCGGCCGACTTCGCGCCACAGGCGTCGCGCCTCGTCGAGCGTCCCCTCGGTGCTGCGCGCCAGATACGGCGACACCTCGAGGCTCACATAGCCGTCGCGGGTGCGAGTCTGCGCATAGACGGTGGCGAGCGCGTCGGCCGCATCGCGGATATCCGCGATGGCGAGGCCCTCATAGACGCCTTTCGCATCCAGCCCCTGTCGGGCCAAGTCGGCCATGGCCGCCGCGTAGTCGACCGATCCTGTCATCGCCTTCTCGAATATGGCGGGATTCGATGTGACGCCGCAGAGCCCGTCGTCACGAATCAGCCGCGCCAGCTCACCATTGGCGAGGATGCCGCGCTGAATGTAGTCGAGCCACACCGCCTGCCCTTCCCGGGCCAACGCTTGCAGAGGATTAGTGATCACCGAACGATCCTTCGATTCGACAGAATTAGCCATCTGCAACCTCCCGCTCTCAAGCCGCCGCGGCAACGACCGCGCTCGCCAGTTGACGATGGGCCGCGGCGATGACGCCCTCGACCGTGAAGCCGAATTTCTTCTGCAATTCCTTGAGCGGTGCCGAGGCGCCGAACGAGCGCATCCCGATACACTCGCCGGTAAGGCCGGTGAACCGTTCCCAGCCGAACGTCGACGCCTGCTCGACCGACACGCGCGCAGTCACCGATGGCGGCAGCACGGCGTCGCGATAACTCTTCGATTGCGCGCCGAAGAGTTCCCATGAGGGCATGCTCACGACCCGCACATGATGGCCGGCCGCCGTCATGCGTTCGTAGGCTTCGATGCAAAGCGAGACTTCGCTGCCGCTTGCAAGAAGCAACACGTCGGGCTTGCCGTTCGGTGCATCCGCCAGGACATACGCGCCACGCGCCAGCCCGGATGCCGCCTCGTACTTCGTGCGATCGAGGGTCGGCAACGCCTGCCGTGCGAGGATCAGCGCGACCGGCTGATGCGTGAGGTTCATCACCACCTTCCATGCTTCGAGCACCTCATTGGCATCGGCAGGGCGAAGCGTGATCAGGCCGGGAACTGCGCGCAATGCAGCGAGTTGCTCGACCGGCTGATGCGTGGGTCCGTCTTCGCCAACGCCGATCGAGTCATGCGTGAAAATATGGACAACCGGAATCTCCATGAGTGCCGCAAGCCGAATGGCCGGGCGCGCGTAGTCGCTGAAAATCAGGAATCCCGAGCCGTACGGACGCAGCTTCGAGAGCGACATTCCGTTCATGATCGATGCCATGGCATGTTCACGAACGCCAAAGTGGATATTGCGCCCGCCATAGGAATGTGCGGTGAAATCGCCCGCACCGTCGAACGTAAGCCGCGTCTTGGTCGAGGGCGCGAGATCCGCCGACCCGCCGATCAGCCAAGGCATGCCCGCACCGAGTGCATTGAGGACTTTGCCCGACGCATCACGTCCGGCAACACCCTTCGCGTCCGGTGCGAACGGGGTCAGGCGCTTGTCCCAACCGCTTGGCAGTTGCCGCCGTTGCATGCGCAGCATATGGTCCGCTTCGCCCGGATGCGATTTCCCATAGCGATCAAAACTCTGCATCCAGGCATTGCGAGCCTTGGCGCCGCGCGCGCCGATACCCGCTTCGAAATGCTTCAGCACTTCGTCGGGGACAAGGAACTTGGCATTTTCCGGCCAGCCATAGATGCGCTTGGTCAATTGGATCTCGTCTTCACCGAGCGGCTCGCCGTGCGCCGCATGCGTATCCTGCTTGTTGGGCGATCCCCACGCGATATGACTGTCGACGATGATGAGGGTCGGCCGATCGGACGTGCGCTTGAAGGTCTCGAACGCCCGGCGCAGCATGTGGAGGTCGTTCGCATCACCGACCCGCGTCACATTCCATCCGTAGCCGATGAAGCGCGTCGCGACGTCCTCGCTGAACGCCCACTCGGTATGGCCCTCGATCGTGATCTTGTTGTTGTCGTAGATCCAGCAGAGGTTGCCCAACTTGAGATGTCCCGCGATCGAAGCCGCCTCGGATGCCACGCCTTCCATCATGCAGCCGTCGCCGCAAAGCGCGTACACGTCGTAATCGAACATCGTGTACTCGCGGCGATTGAAATGCTCGCCCATCCACTTGGCGGACATCGCCATGCCGACGCTGGTCGCGACGCCCTGGCCGAGCGGTCCGGTGGTGGTCTCGACACCGGAGGTCCAGCGATATTCAGGATGGCCCGCGCAGCGTGAATCGAGCTGGCGAAAGCGCTTGATGTCATCGAGGGTGACCGATGGCTTGCCGAGCGTCTCGTATTTCGGATTGACCGCCTGCACACCGGTCAAGTGCAGCATCGAATAGAGCAGCATTGACGCGTGCCCGATCGAGAGAACGAACCGGTCCCGATTCGGCCAGATCGGGTCGGACGGATCGAACCGCAGGAATTCGTTCCAGAGCGTGTAGACAACCGGCGCAAGCGCCATCGCGGTGCCTGGGTGGCCGGAATTCGCCTGCTGAACCGCGTCCATCGACAGCGTGCGGATGGTATTGACCGCCAGGGTCTGAATCGCATGGTTGCTCATCGGGGGGAGATCTCCAATTGTTACACTATCGTGTAGCCCGGCGAAGACTCTCTTTTTCCCGCTTGATTAGCAAGGCGAAATGCGGCGTGCCGCACATTTTCGCGGTGATTGAATTCACGGAACAGGCGAGGATGCCCGATAGGCCGGGCCGGTTATGCGGCCATGCGCGCAAGCAACCGACACCGCTCCAACTCCAGTGCGGCCCGCTCCGAGAAGAGTTTGAGAATCGCTTGATCCGGCAGCTCCGGTCGCATCGGCCCGCCGTTCATGCATGCGATATGGCCGATGATCTTGCCTTCGGCATCGAAACACGGCACCCCAAGGTAGCTATCGCGATCGAGCGTCGCCTCGCGTGGCCAGCGCTCGCCGACACCCTCGGCGATAAACAGCATCCGGCCATCATGGATCACATGCTCGCAGGCCGTGCCCGACAGATCGAACTCGACCTTATAGGTATGCTGACCCTTGTTCCAGTGCGCAAGCATCCGGACCCGGGTGGCCGGCTCGTCGATGCATTCGCAGACGAATGCTTCGCGAACGCCGAGTTGTCGCGCGAACTCTTCGACCAGCATTTGCAAGCACGCATCGCCGCGGACCCCGTACAGGCGATTGGCAAGTTCCAGCACGGCCCGTTCGGTTCGCGCGCGCATCATCTCGGCCGCGGCACGTGCCGCGAAGATCCGATAGATCGATCGGGGAAGCAGACCGACATCCATCTCCTTGTTGTCGAAGAACGCAAGATGGCCGATGACCCGCCCAGCCACATCGACGATCGGCACGCCAAGATAGCTCTCGAAGTCCTTGCCTCGTTCGATCGGAAATCGCGCCTCCACATCGCGCGGATGCAGGACCGTCAACCCTTTCGCGAACACTTCCTTGCAAGGCGTTCCGTCCAGATCGTACTCGAGCCCGCTCACGAAGCTTCCGTCCTTCCAGCAGGCAAGCGCACGCACCCGGGTTGCGGGATCGTCCATGCACTCGGTGACGAACGCGACCCGCACATTCAATGACATCGCGAAGTGCTGCACGAGCGAGCGGAAAAACGCCTCCCCGGTGCTGCCGGAGGTGCCTTCCGCCACATGCATCATAACGGCCTCGAGCCGTTTGAACGGCGTGATGTCGGTGTCCATGCCGACGACACGATGTGAAGAATCGTCGCCGTGCCGCAACGCCACGCCACGGGAGAGGACCCAGCGGATCGTTCCGTCGCGATGAACCATCCGATGTTCGCTCTCGAATTTCTCGGTCGCGTTGTCGATGTGCGCCGATAGCGCCGCGACGACCGCCTCGCGATCGGCCGGATGCAATCGGCTCTTCCATCCTTCGAGCGAATCCGGCACTTCCTGGTCGCGAAAGCCGAGCATCGCCTTCCAGCGCGGCGCGAGGTGCATCGCTCCGGATCGAACAGTCAAGTCCCAAAGGCCGTCGCTCGCACCGCGCACCGCGATCGTGTACCGCTCCTCGATTTCTTTGAGGCGTTCCTCGACATCCTGCCGGGCGGCGCGTTCGGCGACAACGGCGCGCTCGACTTTCTCGCGGGTTTCCGCGACGGCGGACACGGACTGCGCGATGACAGACCAGTCGCCCGAGGCCTGCGGCAACTGTTCCGGCGCCTCGCGCTGGGCGAGCGCCTGCGCGTAGCGGGTCATCCGCTTGAGCGGGCGATGCGCCCAGCGATCGAGCACGACCCAGGACAGGACGAGCAAGGCGAGGAACCACGCAAGCACCAGTACCGTGTGCTCGGGCAGTAGCGCGGCCAACGCAAGGCCCGCCACCGACACGATGAGCGTTATCACCAAACCAACGTTCATAGACCTTCCCGGCGCGGCGCAACAGGGATATCGAACCAGAATCGGGCGCCCATGCCGACCGTGCTCTCCACCGACAGACTTGAACCATGCAATTCGACGATGCGTTTCGCGATCGCAAGGCCAAGCCCGGTTCCACCGCTGCCCACGCTTGCACTGCGACTCTTGTCGAGCGTGTAGAACCGATCGAAGATTCGATCGAGCGCCTCCGGCGGAATGCCTCGACCGGTATCACAGACCTCGATCCGCTGGACGCCCGCATCGTCGGTTATCCGGATCGTCACCGATCCGCCGCGCGGCGTATGACGAATCGCGTTATCGATGAGGTTCTGCATCACCCGCTCGAGCAATCCGATATCACCGGACACGAACGCAAGTCCCGGCAGCGCATCGACCCCAAGTGCGACGCCGTTTTCGCGCGCCGTCAAGTCGCTGCCTTGCGCGACATCGTGCGCCAACTCAGCAAGGGAGAACGGCTCGGATCGCAGCGCGACATCATGCGCATCGAATTTCGCAAGATCGAACAGATCGCCCACCAGCTTGCCGAGCCGCTCGCTCTGGCGCGCCGCCGTCTCGAGATAGTTTCTGCGCTCGTCGTCGGTGAGGCTATCCCGCTTGAGAATGAGCGTATCGAGATAGCCGCGGAGCGACGCAAGGGGCGTGCGCAGATCATGCGAGATGTTCGCGATGAGATCGCGCCGCTTGGCATCAGCGCTCCGCAGCTCGCTCAACTGTTGGATGATCCGCTCGGCCATCTCGTTGTATGTGGCGCCAAGACGATCGATCTCGTCGCCCTCTTTATCGGGCCGGCGCGGGATATAGCTCGCCCGCTCGGAAAAACCCGCTCGCCTGAATGCATCCATGGCGCGCGCAAGCTGATGCAAGCGCTCGGTAAGCAGGTTGAAGATGACAAAGCCCGCGAATAGCGCGACCAGGAGCCCGGCGCCCATCACCCCGGCGGTCGTGCGAAGCGCGCTGCTGCCGCGTTGCTGCGAAGCGATCGAGGTGCGGTCCTCGCCGGCGAGCACAAGATACAGATACCCGGCGACTTTCCCTTGCGCCTCGATAGGCGCCACCGAGAACACCTTGCGCCGACCCGGATGCCTGGGATCGTCGCCGCGCAACGGCAACTGCACGTTCCCCGCCAGCATGCGAAGAATCGGGCGGGTGTCGATTTTCTTCATCTTGACCCGATCGACCGGCGCGGCATGATCGCGGATGGTGCCCTCCGCATCGATGTGGTAGGCCTCGACGCTCGGATTGTGGTGCATGACCTGGGTGAACAGCTGCTTCAGCTTCGCCGGGCGGTCGGCATCGTCCGGCTCGCGAAAATACGCGGGGACCAGACGCGCGGCCAGATCCAGATGCAACTCCTGATTGACCGCTTCGTCCTGCGCCTCGACCATCGACCGGAGCAAGAGGAACAGCATCGTCCCAAGCAGCACGAAGAGCACGAGCAGGGTCGCGGCGAGCTTGCTATAGAGTGTGCGAAACACGGTGTGATCCGTAGCAGGTCAACGGGAAGCGCGGCGATCGATTCGCTCGTCTAGCCATTGCCCTCGGTGAACTTGTAGCCCACACCCCATACGGTCAGGACGTACTCCGGATTCGCCGGGTCACGCTCGATCTTGGCCCGCAGCCGGTTGATATGTGAATTCACCGTATGCTCGTATCCGCTGTGCGTATAGCCCCAGACGTGATCGAGCAATTGGCTGCGTGTAAATACCCGCCCGGGATTGCGCGCAAAATAATGCAGGAGATCGAACTCCTTCGCGGTGAGTTCAATGGTCCCTTTATCGAGCGATACGGCGCGGCGTTCCGGATCGATGCGAAGGCGCCCGAAGTCAAGCGGCTTGGTCGCCTCTTCGCCGTGCGAGGCCATCGCTTCCACGCGCCGAAAGAGCGCTTTGACGCGGGCGGTCAACTCCATCACGCTGAACGGTTTGGTGAGATAGTCGTCTGCGCCCATCTCGAGCCCAAGAACGCGGTCAAGCTCGGTGCTCTTCGAGGTGAGCATCAACACCGGCGTCACCATCGACTTCGCGCGCAGGCGTCGCAGGATCTCGAGGCCGTCCATGCCGGGCAGCATGATGTCGAGGATCACCAGATCGTAGCGCTTCGATTCGGCCTCGGCGACACCCGCCAATCCATCGGCCGCCACGGTCACGCTGCAATCGAGATCGCGCAGATGCAGACGCACGAGATCGGATATTTCAACGTGGTCCTCCACCAGTAGAACGCGACGTTGCATCCGTTGCCTCCGATCGACGCTGAGTTTGACAACCTTTCCCGCGGAAGCGCAATCCGCTGCGGGCCGGATACTCGCCAAGGCAAGTCTAGTTTCGCATCTGTGGGGCCTTCTCACGCAATCATCACATTTCTATCACGGCCGCCCGCTACCTGGCGTATCGGGTACGCGCGGCCGCCCTGGTTCCGGAACCCGCGATTCCGGCGACAATGGCGACCTTCCGATTCAGCAAGGAATGCATACCAATGCGCGTCTTTCAAATCCAGGACGAGTGGGGGTTCGACCATCTGCAGATCGCCTCCCGGCCGGCGCCCAAACCAGGCCCCGGACAAATCCTGATCGCGATGAAGGCCTCATCCGTCAATTATCGTGATCTCGTGGTCCCCAAGCGCGGCTACGGCTCGTTCACCGGGACGCTGCCTCTCATTCCGCTCTCCGATGGCGTGGGCGAGATCGTCGAACTCGGTGCCGGTGTGACACGGTTCAAGGTCGGGGAGCGTGTCTGCCCCTGCTTCATGCAGAAATGGACGGCAGGCGAACCCAGCCTCGAACGCATGACTTCGACCCTGGGCGGCCCGATCGACGGCACGATGACCGAGCTCATGTGCCTGGCCGAAGACGGTGTGGTAAGTGTTCCGGACTATCTCAGCAACGAAGAAGCCGCGACCCTGCCCTGTGCCGCGCTCACCGCCTGGAGCGCGCTGTCCACCTATGACCGGATCGCACCCGGCAGCCGGGTGCTGGTCCAGGGGACCGGTGGTGTGGCGCTTTTCGCTTTGCAGATCGCCAAGCTGCAGGGCGCGCATGTGACGATCATTTCATCGAGCGACGCGAAGATCGTGCGCGCCAAGCAGCTGGGCGCGGACGCGGCCATCAACTATCGCAGCACCCCCGAATGGGCCAAAGCGTCGCGCGATATCACCGGCGGCGCAGGATTCGATCATATTCTCGAGTTGGGCGGCGAGACGACCTTGCCCCAATCATTGCGGTGCGTGCGGCCGGGCGGCACGATTTCGATGATCGGCGTGCTCTCGGGGGGCACGATGTCGGCACCGCTCGGTCTGGTGGTCACCCGTCAGGTACGACTGCAAGGCATCACCGTCGGCCATCGCGACGGCTTCGCCGCGATGATGCGTGCCTTCGCGCAGCATAAGGTCAAGCCTGTGATCGACCGGACGTTTCGCTTCGAGC